>JBGSUV010000012.1:0-76000 GCA_041753315.1 Pirellulaceae bacterium
CGGAGGTGCTCACAGAAGTTTCAACAAGACGATTCGGTCCCGGAGTCTTGTTGATCCAGAATGAAATGACGGGACAGTTTTGGAGTTTGGTAATGGGTAAGAAACTGTATTGTGGCAACCTTAGCTACAACGTGCGATCACAACAACTCGAGCAGTTGTTTGCAGAGTACGGCAACGTAGTCAGCGCTCAAGTGATCGAAGATCGCGAGACTGGGCGCAGTAAGGGTTTCGGGTTCGTCGAAATGTCGAGCGAACAAGAAGCTAATGCTGCAATTGATGGCTTGAACGGCCAGGATCATGAAGGCCGAAGCCTGCAGGTTAACGAGGCTAAGCCTCGTGAAGAGCGTTCTGGCGGCTACGGTGGCGGTGGCGGCGGCGGAAGCCGTGGCGGTCGTGGCGGCGGCGGCCGCGATGGTGGTGGCCGCGATCGCTGGTAACAGCAACGCGTCCTAAAGCATAATCTTCCAAATCAGACTGCAGGTCAACTTCGCTTGGCTTGCAGTTTTCTTTTTTATACGCGCTGAACGCAAGGGGTCGCAGCACCTCGTTCCAATGCTCTGCCTTGGAACGCGCTGCACGGAGGCTCCTGCCTCCCTAAAAAATACCTGCAGCCACATAGCATCACCTCGTTCCCAGGCTCTGCCTTGGAACGCACTGCTCGGAGGCTCCTGCCTCCCTATAAAATTTCCTGCAGCACATACCTGCATCACCTCGTTCCCAGGCTCTGCCTTGGAACGCACTGCTCGGAGGCTCCTGCCTCCCTATAAAATTTCCTGAAGCACATACCAAACTACATCTCGGGCTGAACGCGGAAGTCGAGTGATGAGATGACATTCCCATGTTCGGTTCCCCAACCTGAATGCAATCGAGGAACTTCCATGCAGTTGAGCCACACACTAGCTAAACGCTTGGCGACAAACGCGGTTGGCGATCGACCCACGCCAATTAACCAACTGATCCAATGCCGCGCGATGTCAAAGTTCCATACAATCCTGCTTTGGTCGATTGTCGGTTTTTCGTTTTTGAATTCCCCACAGCCCACCTCCCTAGCAGCCGATACGGAATATTTTGCAATACAAGTGGTAGACGCGGCGACCAGAAGAGGCGTCCCGCTGGTTGAACTCAAGACGACCAGCCAAGTAAGTTATTGGACTGATTCATTAGGTTACATTGCACTGAGTGAGCCCGGGCTTTGGAACCGCGAGATCTACTTTCACATTGCCAGCCATGGCTACGAATTTGAGGAAGATGCGTTTGGATATCGTGGCGTCAAGCTGTTGGTGCAGCCAGGTAAAAACATAACCATCGAACTGCGGCGCATCAATATCGCAGAGCGCCTTTACCGCGTCACTGGCGCCGAAATCTATCGCGATAGTGTTCTGATAGGTCGAGGGAATTTCGCGGGCCACTCATTGAACAATGCCAACGTGACGGGTTGCGACAGCGTGCTGACAGCCCTATTTCGTGGAAAAATCTATTGGTTTTGGGGTGACACCAACCTTCACCACTATCCGCTAGGCCTCTTTCACGCCTCGGGCGCTACGTCCGAGCTGCCCATTGCGAGTGAGATTGAAACTGGAAAGGAACCGGAGCCTAAGCAATCCATCGCATCAAGCTTAGAACAAGGTATTGCACTTGACTACTTTGTGGGTCCCGATGGAAACGCCAAATCGACTTGTCAAATGCCCGGCGATGGCCCAACATGGCTCGAAGGTTTGACAGTTACCTCTGACCGCAATGCACCGACCAACGAGCGCATGTTTGCTTCTTATGCCAAGATCAAGCCGCCGCTGGATGTCTACGAACGCGGACTTGTCGAATGGAACGTCGAAAAACAGTTGTTCGAGCACCGGCTGCGATTCAACTCAAGTCAGCAAGGCTATCCGATGGGACACCCACTCGCCTGGACGGAAAATGGCCAAGACTATTTCGTTTGGCAATCCAGCCACATTGTGGTTTATAGTCCCTGCGTGAAAAAAGCGATCGCCGACGCCCGTGATGTTTCATCCAACAGCATACGCGTAGCCGTGGTGAACTTGGATTTTCAGAATGGGCTCAAGCAACAGGTCCTTGAGCAATTGCAGACATTGGATGTCGATCTACTGTTATTGATTGAAATAGACCAAAAGTGGCAAGAGGGATTATTGCCACTTCAAAAACACTATCCGCATCGAATTGGAGTAATCAGGGACGATGGGTTGGGAATTCAACTATGGAGCAAACTTGGGTTGATCGAACACGAAGTTCGTCATTTGGTTTCTGAAGACCGAGCGTCAATCTTCGCGCGAATCCGACAAAATGACGGTCAAACGATTCGGTTCGTGGGCGTGCATCCTTTACCACCAGGCTTGCCGAGTGACGACGAGCAAGAGCGACACGATAGTCGCATTCGAGATGCGGAGTTAATGCTTGTCGCCAAGATCGTTGGTGAAGATCCTGACGAAAGATGGCTGGTGACCGGGGACTTCAATGATGTGGCCTGGAGTCACACAACGCGACTCTTCCAAAGGATGAGTGGTTTGGAAGATCCGCGCGTCGGACGGGGACTCTACAATACCTACCACGCAAAGTACTTCTTTCTTCGTTTTCCGATCGATCAAGTTTTTATTTCTTCTGGAGCACAGATCGTCAAGTTGAGTCGCATCCGTCCCGCAGGTTCCGATCATTTTGCTATCGTCACCGAATTCCAACTGCCCTCAAAGGAAACAATGTCGAAGCATCAAGAAAGCAGCCATACTCAACCACTTCCCTCGTCAGATGACAGGGAGGAAGCAGCCGAACTAATCGAGGAGGGGAAGGCAGACGCCGTCGAGCAAGACATTGGAATCCGCACTGCCTGACTCTGTTCGGATGATACAACTCGGCTATTCCCGTTCTGCGATTCATCGGAGTTTCTATCTACCCAATCGGTTGATGTTCAAACTGAGTTGCATCAAACGGTTCTGCCTCGCGTTGTTTGGGCTCGAACCACCGGTATATGGTCGGAACGAATGTCGAACGGATGAGACTTCGACAAGAACTTAGAGAGGAACTGCCTGACCGATTGGATGGATCAAGTCAGCGTGTTGCTTGCGCAATAATCTGCCGTCACCATGGCCCCTAACGAGAAACCGGCCCAATTGAGGATGGAGCTGTGGAGGAATGTCCAAGAACTACTTAATTTTGGCCAGGGGTAACATCAGCAAGTGTCGGCGGGACATCAGAACCCGCAAGGCACGCATGACCGCTAATCGGACAACGGAATCTAACGGTTTTTCGCGTTCTGCGGATAAGAAATGAACGGCGATTTTTTGACTGCGTGCTAACTCTGTCCTATAGTTGCTCGGGCCGACTTCGTGCATGGATGGTTGCAAGTTGTCAGACTCATGAGGAGCGCACCTACAAGCCCTCCGTCATGAGCTAGACACTGCTTCGAAGTGATTGCCCAATTGCGATTCTGCTCGCACCCGACCGGCGAAAGCATTTGTCGGAGGGCTGGTGGCAGAAGCGATTTTCATTGCTGCACGAAGTACACCCCTCGGAAGAGAGCTAATGATATCCTTCGTTCGACCTCTATTTTTTGGACTTTTATTTTGTTGTGCGTCGTTTCCATTCACCGCGCGCGCTCAACACGTTGACTCGACACAATCGTTAGATTCGTCCGATCCCGCACACATTCTCCAGGCTGGCATCGAGCTGGAAAAGCAACGCCAGTGGGTCGAGGCGATTCAGCACTATGAACTGGCAACACGTTCTCTTCCCGAACATTCTGAACTCCGTCGACGCCTGCTGATTTCGCGACTGCACTACGATGTGGTTCGTCGGAGCACCGACATTGCAGTCCGACAACTGATCGACGAGGTATCTGTAGACGACGCGCTGGAACTATATTCTGAAGTACTGGCTCGCTTGGAAATGAGCTACGTTGAACCGCTTCAGACTGGCGAGATCATTCGGGGAGGCACGGCCTATCTAGAAGTTGCACTAACGGAACCAGGCTTCATCAAGCAGCATGCAAATGGCGTTGAGCCTGCGCGGATCGAACAGTTTCGTTCTTCGGTTCATAAGCTGACACTTGGTAAGAATGTAAATAATCGCTTTGACGCTCGCAATGTCGTTGCCAATGCCGCTCGGGCTGCGGAAGCCCACTTGGGCATCAAGCAACCTGCAACGGTCATGCAATTTGTTTTTGGTGCGGTCGGACTACTTGACCCTTACTCAGCCTTCCTATCATCAGCCGAACTCAACGAAGTCGAATCGCAAATCGAAGGCAATTTTGTTGGTTTGGGAATTGCGTTACAGCCCCATGAGGTTCCACTACGAATCTTAAATGTCATTCCTGGTGGACCGGCACTGGAAGGTGGACTGAATGCGGGTGACCTGATCGTCGAAATCGGTTCGGTGCGATGCTTGGACGTTGGTGCAGAGCGAGCCGCAGATATGCTGCGTGGTCCTGATGGGAGCCATGTTCGTCTGCTGGTTCAAAAGGCGGATGGAACACAGATCGATAAAGTGATTGCAAGACGCCGCGTTGAGGTTCCGAGTATCGAAGAAGTTCAGTTGCTGGAACCTACGGCCGGTATCGCTTATCTCAAGATCAGCAGTTTCCAGAAAACAACGGCAAGTGAATTGGATGAGGCTCTGTGGAGCCTGCACCACAAGGGCATGCAGAGTTTAGTCATCGACCTACGCGGTAACCCAGGCGGTTGGCTCGATGCCGCTGTTGCGGTTGCCGACCGGTTCATCAGCGAAGGCGGCATCGTCAGTACTCGCGGAAAAAACGGTATCGAAAACCAAAACTACTCTGCTTCTCGTAGCGGCACTTGGCAGGTTCCATTGGTCGTGTTGATCGACAACCAAAGCGCCAGTGCCAGCGAGATCCTGGCCGGTGCGATCCGCGACAATCACCGTGGCACGCTCGTAGGCGAAACAACTTACGGAAAAGGTAGTGTTCAAGGGCTATTCCATACCAAGTCGCTTGGAAGCGGAATACGTCTGACCGTATCGAAGTTTTACTCGCCAAGTGGTCGCGCCATCAGCGAACAAGGCGTGCAGCCCAATGTGGCGGTGCTCAATGACAAAAACCACTTTGTTGCCAAAGTCGACACTCAAGCCGGTGCAACAGGCAAGCGAGACAAAGCTCTGGCTGTCGCAATCGAACAGGCTCGCAATCGTGGACTGAGCGCGAAAGTCACTCGCAACTAGTTTTCGTCGATGTCCTCGTCAAGTGAACTATCCAGCCCCAATTGTGTGATGCGTCTCAGAAGCCGTGGTCTGCTAATTCCCAGCCATCGCGCAGCTTGCGCGCGGTTGCGGGGAGATAGTTTCAATGCTCTCTCCAGTAGAACTTTCTCGATATCGAGCAGCACGGTATCCAATTCGATGGGTTCAACTTTAATGCCGTTGGACTGCAACACACTGCTGGCAAATGACCTCACCGCAACGGGAAGGTGATTGATTTGGACGGTGGCGGAGAGTACCGCGTGATCGACTGCATCCTGAACAACAGATGCCAGTTGAGTGACGTTTTCGGGCCAGGGAAAAGTGGTCAAGGCATCGATGGCACCATGCGAGAACACAAGTTGCGCACGTTCGCGCTGGGTGCATATCTTCGCTAACAGGTGTTGGGCCAGCGGAGCAATGTCCTCTGGCCGACGCTGTAGCGGGGGCAAATGCAACTGAATTTGAGCGACCTGAGCTAGCAACTTTGCCCACGACTCAGAACGTACAAGTAGTTGTTCAAATGTTTCAACGCCGGTTGCACTTATGTTGCATCTACTTCCGAAGCGTGCAAGCCAGTTATTCAACGCAGCAACGTTAGCGATGGAAAGTTGGTCTATCCGTTCAAGGTGCAACTGTTGGGATACTTTTGATGCGTTCTCCCGCAGTCGGCCCGCAAACACGTCAAGCATCCCAGCAAACAACAGTTCGTTGAGCACTGAGCAATCCAACGGCAAGAACTGAGCAGAAATGCGTTTGATCCCAGCGCGACGCAATCTTCCCCAAAAGATGCCCTGCGCAACTTCCGTCTTGCGCATACCCTTTGGGCCAGTAATCATAAAATTGCAATCATTGGAAACCGCCAACTGAGCTCGCGTCATCGCCAATTGAATCGTAGGGCTTTCGCCGACTAGCGGCATAAGTTGGTCCAACGACGTCCACCTGCTGCGAATGGCCACCAGAATCTGATCGGTACGCTGTCTGCGATGAAGGTCACTGAGCACCCAATCACTAGGAAGTTGAGTGTTGATGTCTTCCCATTTCCCCAACACAACCAACGTCTGATGAACAATTTGATGTTCGTCCAAAATTGGAACGAATAGTTGGCCAGTCGAGGTCGACCCAAAGACAATCGGAGTGGTCAACTGTCGGACAACCACTTTGCCTTGCAACGCGCCGGCAGGAGGTGCCAATGCGGTGAGCAACGCAGAATAAGGTGTGTCATCAGACGCGATTTGCCAACTGCAGGTTTGACCAACCAAGTTGGTTGGATCGGCAGAGACCATGCTGCAAAGTGCCGCATTCACAAACAGGATATTTCCACGCCGATCCAGAATGGCAATCGGATGCTGGAGTTGATCCAGGCTCTTGGCCAACAGACGACTATTCCCACCTCGAAGTTCTTGATTCATCGTACCGCGATCCAATTCGCTTTTAAGGCTGTCCTATGTAACTGGGGCTCCCACCTTGGCCAGCAGGGAGGGTCGGCCGAGTCGTCCTACCAGGGCCGGGGCAGGACCGCCCCCGAAAATCCGCGGCGATCTGCTGCTTCCAGACGCCCATCCCTACAATTCTATTTCAGCTATCAGGCCTTCCTAATTGGACAGCGCCACTGGGTAGCCTGGGCAATTTGGCGTCTTGAAGTTTTCGTAGCCACCCGCTGCCAAGCGGTGGAAAACGTTAACTATCGCGTCCACCGTCTGGCGACGGTGGCTACCCAACTCGCCAAGTAGCCACCCGCTGCCAAGCGGTGGAAAACGTTAATTATCGCGTCCACCGTCTGGCGACGGTGGCTACCCAACTCGCCAAGTGGCGCTGTCCAACTAATGAGGGTTAGCAAAACACGGTAGCCTGTCCGGTTGTCGATCAATGAAATCTCGGTTAGCTTTTCAGGTCTAGACCAATTCACTTTTTACTCGCATTCCATTCAGGTAGCTATGACCACGGGCGTAATGACTGAACCCTATTTCCAGCAATTGTTTGCCAATCGTATCGGTGGAGCCAACTATGGGAAAGGTACGGAAATCTACAAGTTCGAGAAGATCAAGCGCGCCAAGCGGAAAGCTCTGACGGATTACCCTGACCGTCAATTGATCGACTTTGGCATCGGCGAAAACGATAGCATGGCGGCTTCCAGTGTCCGCGACCGCATGGCCGTTGAAATTAACAAATTAGAGAATCGCGGCTATGCCGACAACGGTATTGCTGCATTTAAAGAAGCTGCCGCGCGATTCATGCAACGACAATTCGCCGTGACCCTCGATCCGACGACACAGGTCAACCATTGTATTGGAAGCAAGACCGCCCTCGCCATGATCCCCGCTTGTTTCATCAATCCAGGGGATATTACGTTGATGACCGTCCCGGGATACCCCGTGGCAGGCACGCACACCAAGTACTACGGTGGCACGGTCCACACCCTGCCGCTGCTGGCCGAGAACGACTTCTATCCAGATTTTGGCGCGATCTCGCCGGACGTTTGGGAGCGTGTGAAACTTTTGGTGCTGAACTATCCCAATAGTCCGACGGGCAGGACCGCCACGGTTGACTTCTACAAGCAAGTGATTGAATTAGCTCACCGTCACGAGTTTGTTGTGGTTCAAGATGCAGCCCACATCATGTTGACATTTGACGGTCAACCCCTCAGTTTCCTGTCGGTTCCAGGGGCGATGGACGTTGGGGTCGAAGTGCATTCGATGAGCAAAGGCTTCGATATGATCGGTTGGCGGATTGGTTGGGTTTGTGGCAACCCAACTATCGTTTCCGCTTTTGCCGACGTGAAAGACAATTGCGATAGTGGGCAATTCGCTGCGATCCAGCAATCGGCTGCTGCAGCCTTGGATGACGATTCCATACCCACTGCAATTCGAGCAAAATATGAGCGGAGGTTAACCAAACTGGTATCCATGCTGAAGTCAGCCGGATTTCAGTGCGAAATGCCTGGAGGAACCTATTTTCTATACGCCCCTGCCCCCAAGGGCGTGCAAGGTGGCAAACGTTTTGAAAATGCCGAGCAGGTAAGCCAATATCTAATTACTGAGAAATCGATCGTCACCGTTCCTTGGGATGATGCTGGTGCGTTTCTCCGCTTCTCGGTAACCTATGTGGCCAACAGCGAAACAGAGGAGGATGCATTGATGGCGGAGACCGCCCGACGACTGAGCGACCTCAAGCTGGAGTTCTAGTCTTGTTTGCTGGAGGGAGGACGCAGCGGGTTACGCATTCCAGCACCGACAGGTAGCAAGATGCCAGGAGATGGTAATGGGGATAGATGCAGGGGAGCGTCAATCCTCATTCCAATCGGACCATAACAGTGATTGAATTGTTCGATAAAGTCCTGCACATCCTCTTCGGGCAAGCAAATTGCCCCGACGATTTTCGCATCTTGGCGAATCGTGCCCGAAAGAGGTTCGCGACCGGGGCTGGACGACATGCTCTGCGCTCAGTAATAAAAGAGTCAAAACAAAAACCTGCCCAGCACCCTGCCCACCAGGTTACTTCGGAGAGCCCACCTGATTACTTCGGAGAGACAGTACACATCATGCGTTTTCCAAGTTGCTGAGGACTTGACTCGAGTTTGCCATGCAGCAGCAATTCTTCGAGGACGCCTTCCATCACACGACGGCCTTCTTCGATGTGTGCCATTTCGCGCCCGCGAAAGATCACCGAGACTTGGACCTTGTCTTTGTGCTGCAAAAATCCGACCGCTTGTTTCACTTTGAAATCGATATCGTGTTCGCCCGTTTTTGGACGAAGCCGAATTTCCTTGAGCTTGCCATGATGCCCTGACGATTGCCCATGGCGCTTCTTGCTTTTCTCATATTTGAACTTGCCGTAATCCATGATTCGGCAGACGGGAGGCTTCTCATTCGGAGCCACTTCCACGAGATCTAAACCTGCATCGCGTGCCCGATCGAGTGCTGCATCGATATCGAGTATACCGAGCTGCTCTCCTTCTTCGCTGACCACGCGTACTTGACGTTCGCGAATGTGATTATTGATCCTGGTTTGATCTGAATTCCGCTCGTTTCTACGGTCTTTTCCTGGTAGAGCCACTGTGGTGTTGTTACCCCTTTTACAAAACATTGAGTGATTGACGGCCAATTTGGCCTTTGCTGCCACACCCCACGTAGGGTTCCGGCTACTTTCAATCTTCCTGAAGAGTAGCCTACTCCGACCGAGGTAGGCTGCATACCGGGGATAAGTATCCCATATTTAGCTCTATTAAGTCAATATATTGCGCTTTTTGTTGTCCAATGCACAATCGCGACCTAATCTGCCGGTCGGCAGGAGCTCCAACGTAGCATGGCGGATGCCAAAATCATGCTCCAACCCTTCATGAACTTTCTCTAATAAGCTTGCCTGTTCCGTCCACGACAACTCGGTGCACCCCAGTCTAGCGGTTAGCAAAACTTCCGTAGTGCTCACCGACCAAACGTGCAAATCTTCAATTTCTTGTACCTCGGGATGACTCAGAATCGATTTCCGAACGTGGTCCAAGCTCATTCCCTTGGGGGCGGCGTGCATTAACATCGACGTCGATTCTCTCAGGAGTCCCCATGTTCCAAATGCCAGCACGACACATATTGCCAGGCTAATAGCGGAGTCTAACCACAGCCAACCTGTAAGAATGATCGAAACCGCCCCCACAACTACGGCAACGGAAACGGCCGCATCCGCCATCATGTGCAAGTAGGCTCCCTGCACATTTAAATCATGCTTGCTATGGGAAGCCAATAACCAGGCTGTGGCGAAGTTGAGCACAGCGGCCAACGTAGCGACTGCAATCACGGACACTTCCGAAATTTCAGTTGGCGATGCCAACCTTCGCAACGATTCGACAGCAATTCCCACGATGGCCACGACCAATAAAAGTCCGTTAAGATTCGCCGCCATCATCGTGAATGCCCGCCAACCGTAGGTCCATCGACCCGCTGGCGAACGGCCTCGCAACCAATGGGCTCCCCAAGCCAATACCAGTCCTACGACGTCACTTAGGTTGTGTCCAGCATCGGCCAGCAATGCGATCGAACCCGACCACCAACCACCAATGGCCTCGCCGACCACCAAAAGGATATTTAATATCACCGCGATCGCAAACGATCGGTCGAGCTGCAACGCGGCAGAGGGTTGATGGTGGTCGCAATGCGTATGGGATAAATGCATTCAGCATTTCCAAGTTTTTTGGCTAGTCTTAATTGGGCGTACTCTGCATCCGTTTTGCGATCGAGTGGACAACTGCGCCACAATGGTGCAGTCACCGACTCGCAGCAGCCTAACAAACCACTTCATGTGTTGCCAGTCCTCTCGTTCGTTCCAAGTTCAACGTGTGGAAATTCACCGAAATCCTAGTCCCATTTACAACTCACCAACATCCACGCTACCCGATCATGTTAAATTGTTCCGAGTCCCAACTTCACTCTTCTTTTCTCGGTTCACAAGGGAATTTCCACATGAATATTGCGTTACCCGTGCGTGCGCTACTTTGCATACCACTTGCTATCTTCATCTATTGTCCACAACATTGCTCAGCACAGGAACAGCGCTTACAGCGTCCGCCCGCCTTTAGGTCGATCGAAGTCTCCGAGGAGCGCGCGATCACCTTCAAGATTCACGCAACGCAGGCGGAATCGGTGCGTTTGACGAGTAGCGATCTTCCGGGCTTACCTCAAGGTGGCTTGGAAATGTCCAAAGATGAAGAAAATGTATGGCAGGCAACAACTCCCGTCGTACCTGCGGGTGCATATCGATATCACTTTAACGTCGACGGCCTAAGTGTCATTGACCCGCGAAATCCTGCTACAAGCGAAGCCAACTCCAATACGTTCAGCCTGGTTGTCGTACCTGGCTCCGACGCTTTTGATCTTAGAGATGTCCCGCATGGGAGCATCGCGCAGATTAAGTACTTCTCGAAATCATTAAAAAAGTTTCGTCGCTTCCACGTCTACACGCCGCCAGGATATGAAACCGGAACTGACAAGTTGCCAGTGCTGTACCTTTTGCACGGAGCCACCGATAGCGACGCCTCTTGGAGCACCGTTGGACAAGCTGGGAACATCCTCGACAACTTGCTCGACGCTGGCAACGCCAAGCCGATGATCATCGTCATGCCAGCCGGACATACAGGACAGTTTTCGTTTGGTCCCGGCAGCAGTTTCGAGAATCAAATGTCAGAATTTGTTGTCGACTTTCAACAGGATATCCGTCCGTTGGTAGAATCGCGTTTCCGTGTTTCCACCGAGCGTCAACATCGTGCCATTGCTGGCTTGTCCATGGGTGGCGCCCAGACGTTAGACGTCGGTATGGCCAACCTGGCTGACTTCGCTTACCTGGGTGTGTTCAGTTCTGGCGTTTTTGGTATCGATCGAGGCGGGCTCGAATCGGGTTCTGGTGCGGCCTTCAAATCCAAATACGAAGCTGTGTTGACCGATCCTGAAATCAAAAAAGATCTGCGTTTGATCTGGGTGGCAACCGGTAAGGACGACTTTCTGTTAAAAACTAGCCAAGCGACAGTCGAGGCGCTCAAGTCGCTCGACTTTGAAGTGACGTACAAAGAAACAGAAGGCGGCCATACCTGGCTCAACTGGCGCGACTATCTTCACGAATTTGCCCCTTTGTTATTTGTCGATAAACCCTGATCCTCGACAAACGGCAACCGAAATGCCACTACCGACACTGGCTGCAACGGGTAGCTCGCAGAATCCATACATTTCTCGCGCTCCTCAAAGTCACTAGTGTCGAACAGTCGACACCAGTTTTCCGACGTTTCCACCTTGGGCAACGTAAATGGTATTTCGTTTCCATGGTCCGCGTTGAACAGAATAAGAATATGGTCAGCCACGATTGGCTCACCATATTCGTCGACATCAATACGTCCGCCATGCATGAGCACACCCAAGCAGCGTACGTGGTGTTTGTTCCAATCATCGTCATTCATTTCATCGCCCGACGGATCGAGCCATTGCACTTCGCGCGATTGATTCCCGCGCAGTGACTTTCCGTGAAAAAATCGGCGACGCTGAAAAACTGGCTGATCGCGATAAACTTGCATCAGGAAACGCGTGAATTCCAACATCTCCTGCGCATCGGATTCAAATTCCCAATTCAACCAGTTGATTTCATTGTCTTGGCAGTAGGTATTGTTGTTACCGCCTTGAGTATGTCCAAACTCGTCGCCAGCGAGAAGCATCGGCACTCCCTGGGATAAAATGAGCGTCGCCATCAACGCCCGCTGCTTACGACGCCGCAAATCATTGATCTTCGCGTCGTCTGTCGGACCTTCCACGCCACAGTTCCAACTGTCATTGTGGTCCGCACCGTCACGGTTGTTCTCTCCGTTCGCTTCGTTGTGCTTATTGTTGTAAGAAACTAGATCCCGCAATGTAAAGCCATCGTGGCAGGTAATAAAATTAATGCTCGCATGCGGGCGACGTCCGCTCCATTCATACAGGTCGCTTGAGCCACTGATGCGGGTTGCAAATTCTGAAGCCAATCCACCATCGCCTTTCCAAAATCTCCTGACACAATCGCGGTAACGTCCGTTCCATTCAGACCAGAGAATCGGGAAGTTACCAACTTGATATCCCCCCTCACCGAGATCCCAAGGCTCGGCGATAAGCTTGACCTGCGATAGCACAGGATCTTGGTGAATGATATCGAAGAATGCCCCCAGTTTGTCGACTTCATGCAGTTCGCGGGCAAGTGTACTTGCCAAGTCAAAACGAAATCCGTCCACGTGCATGTGCAGGACCCAATAGCGCAGACTATCCATAATGAATTGCAGAACCCGGGGATTGCGCATATGCAACGTGTTGCCGCACCCGGTATAGTCCATGTAATACCGCCGGTCATTCTCGACCAATCGATAGTAGCTGGCATTATCGATACCGCGGAATGAGACAGTGGGGCCTAAGTGATTACCTTCGGCAGTGTGGTTGTAGACGACATCCAATATCACTTCGATACCCGCGTCATGAAGGTTGCGAACCATGGTCTTGAATTCGCGTACCACTTCATGCGGCTCGGTAGCCTGCGCATAACGCGGATCAGGCGAGAAGAAGTTGATCGTGTTGTAGCCCCAGTAATTCACCAAGCCGCGATCGAGCAGATAGCGATCGTTGGAATGAAGGTGAATCGGCAATAGTTCGACGGCCGTCACTCCCAGTTCGCGCAGGTGCTTGAGCGCTGCCTGCGAGCCCAATCCCGCATAGGTCCCGCGCTGTTCTTCTGGCACATCCGGATGAAGTTTCGTAAAACCTTTGACGTGCAGTTCATAAATGACGGACAGATGGGAGAGCGTCCCCGGTGGACGGTCGTCACCCCACGTAAACGCTTCATCGATGACAACCCCCAGAGGACAGTCAGCACTGTTGTCTTCGGTGCTAAACGATAAGTCTTCTGCAGGGTCACCAACTTTATAGCCATGCATACTGTCAGACCACGTCGGCAACCTTCCAATCGCCTTGGCGTATGGATCGAGCAGCAGCTTGTTGGCGTTAAAACGATGGCCATGTTTGGGTTCATACGGGCCATAGACGCGATAAGCGTATAGCTGCCCTGGCCGAACGTCTGGGAAATACGCATGCCAAATCATGTCCGTATGATCAATCAACGGAACAGTGCAACTGGGTTCTGTTGCGTCCTTGTTGTCAAACAAACACAACTCCACCTTCTCTGCGTTTTCACTGTAGAGCGAGAAATTGACTCCTCGTCCATCCCACGTTGCGCCCAAGGGATACGGTTTAACAGGCCAGATACGCATACTATTTTCCATTCAAACAAGTGTTGTGATATCTCATTACTTTGACTGTTGCGAACAAACACCAATCGAAAGTCGACCGAATAGTTCGCTCGCCGCGATATGTGACGTCCCCGCTGGTTCATCAACCGACGACACCGCGCGCTCACTCAAACAATCACGCCATGTACCGGATAGATCGTCCGGCAGGTGAAGCTTGGTATCCTCCCAGTGAATTACCGGTAACCTTCCCAGCTGGACTACCGCCTTGCCCAATTGCTGAAGTATTTTCAGTTGTCGCGTGGCTGCAACGACGACCGTTTGATTTGCATTGCGTCGCATGAACGCAACGACGTGCGCAGCAGCGTTCCCCGAAACTTCTAACGGAATATAGGCGCCATGCGTAAAGAGATCTATAAAGTCTTGCCGCAACTGCAACAAACGCCATGTAACAAATAGTTTAACGCGAGGACTGGGCCACTGATCAAGCAACGCGTCCATTTGTCGCGTCGGCGATTCTGCGAACTGCCCTAGGAGTTCTTCTAGTTGTCGGGAGCGCGCGACGAAATCGACGGGTGTCCGATTGTCCGGATCCACCAGCCGGAAATCCCAAAACTCACTCCCTTGATAAAAATCGGGCAGCCCTGGGACCGTGCATTTCAAAACCAGTTGTGACAGGCTGTTGCAATAACCTGCGTCAGAGATCGACTCCACGAATTCGTTCAAATCAATTAAGAAAGACGAAGACTTAGATTCGTCAAACAAGCACGTGATAAAGTTCACTACAGCTCGCTCGTACTCCTCTGAAGGATTTGCCCAAGATGTGTTCAGTTTCGCTTCACGCAAACCCTTCTTCATGTACTCGACGATACGCTGCTGATAGACCGCCTTTTGTTCTCCTTCCATCGAACCCAATGGCTTGGTTCCGACGAGTGTCTGGTACAAAAGATAGCGTTCGTTAGCGCTCGGAACCTGGGCGCGCTGGAGTTCTGCCAAATGAACTTCGTTGAGCTGGTTCCAATACGCAACTTTATCGCACCATTCCTCTGCAACTTCACTGATGACGTGTAGGCGAGCCCGTACATCCTCGCCTCGTTTTGTGTCATGCGTACCCGTCGCGGAGAGAGCATGTGGCCAGTCGCTACTGCGGCGCTGCATCTGATCATGGAACTGACTAATCGTTAGCGTCGGCGACTCGAGTTCACCGCCAACCTCATTCAACGAGACCAACGGATAATAGCGATAGAACGCGGTATCCTCTGTGCCTTTTGCAGTGATGGGACCTGTCACTTGTTGAAACTTCAACACGAATCTGCGCAGCTCCTCCCTCAACTCTTGGCTTAAGCCAACGGGAAGTTGAAGCAACAGTATCCGTCCAACAAAATCGATGGCAGTCCACGACATGGTTGGATTACGACGCTTGGCCAAACGAATTGCGAGTTGTATGTAACCTGTGTCGCTGGCATCAACGTCCCAACCGCGAGACGAGACGTAGGTTCGATACACCGGAAAGCAGGCAATCACTTCACGCAATGTTCGCAATAGAACAGAAAAAGTGAAGTCTCGAGACCATCGCAGATTGCGTGATATGCGATGCAATTTCCTCGCTAGGACATGCAGTTCGCTAGACATCGCATCGTCGATAATCCGCTTTTTGCTCTGGTAAACTACTTCCGCTGCCGTTTCGTGCACGCCCGACAACTTGAAGTAATTCTTACGCAAAAACTCAACACCTTCACTATCGACTAACAGTCGATTGAGTCCCGAAATCAGCTCATACCCAGTCGTTCCGGAAACTTCCCAGTGGATGGGCAATTGCTCCTCGCCCGAAAGTATTTTTTCAACAACGACGTACAATCGCGGTGTTTGTCCACCTTCGTCTGCCGGCCTGCAGTTCGCGTACAGCGTCTGCAACTCGTCGAGGTAACGCCTGGGATCGAGCAGTCCATCGGGATGGTCAATGCGAAGTCCTGTGACCTGCCCCTTCGAAAATAGGTGACCGATCAAGCGATGCACGTATTCAAAGACCTGCGGAAGCTCAACCCGAATCGCTGCCAGTTCATTGACATCGAAGAAGCGACGGTAGTTGACTTCGTCCGCAGCGACACGCCAGAATGCAAGTCGATAGTGCTGAGAATCAATCAGCTGCTCAAGTTCATCAAAACTGGCTGGCTCACCAACCTGCCCATTGATAGCTTTCAACGCCTGGTCGATCGCAGTGCGCACTTCACTCGATCGATTGATCAGTGCCTCCAGGCGACGAGCGGCGATCGATTGTTCGCGATAGAGCGCTCGCACTCGCTCGCTTTGGTCGACTTGCGACGGACCGTCGTCTTCCAAAACTGCTACCTGATGTCGGTCGATAGTTGGCGCCGACATATTGCGCAATTGCATTACGATACTCTCCAGTTCGAGGAGATCCGAACTGCGCGCGAGTTCGTCGCCACGTTGTGCTTTGAGGCCGTGACGCTCGAGCAATTGGGAAATTGCAATTTGCAATATTTGCGTCCAAGTAGTCGGTGATATGGGAAACCGTTTCTCAAAATAGTTGAGGTGAAACCAGCCTGCATTAAAGGCTACTTTGAACTCACCGCGTTCAAGCACTTCTCCGATCGATGCACCAAGTACCGGTAAGAGCAAACGTTGATGGTTTCCAGAGTGGCTCTGAACATTTTCTGCCGACGACTGACGATCACTCCAGTCGATATCAAAGAAAGTTGCAAATTTCGAATCGGGACCATTTTGCAAGACATCGTTCCACCATGAGTTGTTTGGATCGGAAACACCCATGTGATTGGGGACTATGTCCAGCAGAATTCCCATTCCTTGCCCGTGCACTGAATCTGCCAGCTGCGAAAATGCTGTGTTGCCTCCAAAGTCGTCAGCCATCAATGCATGATCGACGACGTCATACCCATGTGAACTTCCCGCCGCTGCTCGAAAGGGAGGTGAAAGATAGAGGTCACTCACCCCAAGCTGTCGGAGGTAAGGCACCAACGCACCGGCACCGTCGAATCCGAGCTCGCTATGCAACTGCAAACGATATGTCGCTGCCGGGATGCGCATCGCATGCGAATTTGCCTGAAATTGCTCGGGCGTTGGCTGCACTGAACGCATAGATGAACGTTATTGAGGGAGGGCGTGAGGTTGGTAGTCACTAGGGATCAGTCTGCTTTCCATTTCGATCCGACCTGCGACTTCAGCAAGTGCCATGCCGAAGGCGCCGCAAATCAGCAGTACGAGGAAGCTTCAGTGAGCTTCATTGCGAAGCTGGACTATCGCCTACCATCTTGCTCGTTGGACGTACAGCCAGCAGAGTGAATGGGATATCGCGCCGACTGGAGGTGAAGCGTACGTCGTCGCGGAGATGGATCAAACAAATGAGTTGCTGCAAATGTTCGATGTCAATGGTAAGAATGCACTTGCCGCACTTCAAGGCGTACCCGATTCGTTAATGGATGAACCTTGGTCGCTAAAGATGGGAGGACAAATCATCTTCACCATGAAGAAAGGGGATTGCCTGCGAAAATGGGTATTGAGTCATTCTGCACATCATCGTGGAATCCTTTCGGTCTATCTGCGCATGGCAGGCGTGCAACTCCTCTCCATCTACGAAGAGTAGATGTTCTCGACGATCCCAGTGCTATCGGCAAATGACGCCGTTTCGACTCCAAGTCGCTGGAGCATGGTGACAAAGAGGTTCGACAACGGCGCATCCTCACCTTTTGCCTCGTCTTGCCATGGCTCGCGATCTCCAAGCCATGGTCCACCTTGGTAGTTCGTTCCGGCGCGATTGACGTACTGGCCATGCGTGAATCCCAACTGTTTTCCGCCTGCCAGTATCAGTGGGTAATTTCGTGAAAGATGAAAGGCGCTGGAGGCCGACCCAAACAATAGCAAGGTGTTGTCCAACATGCTGCCCGTTCCAGCCGGCTCGGGAGTGTCGCACATCTTCTTGACAAAGCGACCAAATTCCTCGTTCAAAAATTGACAGTAAATGCCAAAATTCTTCCAACCGTCCGGGTTCTTGGTTTCGTGCGACAGTTGATGGGCGAGGTTAAATCCCACCGCACGAGACAGGTGATCGCTCCGACCCACCCCATTTTCACGACCGATTTGATAGGTTGCGACGCGAGTCGTGTCGGTCTTGAATGCGAGATAAATCAAATCGAACATGGTCTGTAGATATTCGCGAGGTTCGTCGGTACCAAGTTCAAGGTTTAGTTGGTCGCCATCAATCTGGGGAAGTGGCGCATCCAGCCAACGTTTTGCTTTCTCTACTTTGACTTCGGCCTGGCGAACTGAGTCCAAGTACTCATCCAACCTCCTTCGATCCTCTGTAGACAGTGTTTGACGCAGCGCATGGGCATCGGTAAGCAAGTCATCGAGCGCACTGCGACTGAGTTCCAGTTGCCGTGCCGAATCACCACCGCTCTTGACAAACAGCATATCGAAAATCTGCTTGGGTCGATGTTCGGCCGGAATTGGGCGTCCGTTGCGATCAAAAGAAATGGTGTGAGTTCCTCGCGCTGTTCCAGTTCCTCCGTCGGTGGACATGACCAATGAAGCGATTCGCGTCTGCTCACCCACATGTGAGGCATAGACTTGGTCTAACGAAATGGTGTTCTGATAGTCGGTATCCCCATTTCCCGTCGCGGCAGCAGTGAGAAACTGGTCAGCATTATTGTGTCCATGTACGTTGCGTGAGCGTACATGCGAGTAACCTGACAACACCGTCAGTTCATTTTTCAGCCCTTCAAGCGGCTGCATGCACTTTGTGAACTTAAACTCGCGTCCATTACCGTGGGGAAACCACGCCCAATCTTGATAAGCTGGATCTTCGGGCAGTGGCATGGGGACGCCATCCGGAAAATAGAAACAGCCGAGTCGCTTGGGATTATCGTTGGTTTCACTTCCGACCGCCACTGGCAGAAAGGAGCCAAACAGTGGTAGCGACAGTGCAAAACCGCTTCCGCGTAAAAATCGTCGTCGGTCAAGTTGCTGCATTTTCAGACGCATGGAATTCTCTTTCGCGTTGCATAATGAATGATTTCGCCCGAGTTGACTCTAGCTGGACTGGAACAGCTCACTTCGAACGATCACCTTTAGGATAGTCTTAAGACCGTCGCCTTGATGTCGAACCTCAGCTGTGATCGCATCGACATCCGCGCGGTCAGCAAATGTCAAGGGACGCCCCAGCGCGTAGGTGGCAAGCTTATGAACCACAGCGCGAACGAACTGATCATGACGATTTTCGAGCAAAAACCGCTTCAGACCATCCATCCCTTCAAGTTTCTGGTGATTGTATAGTTCACTTGTGGCGTCGACGGGCTTGCCTCCAATTTCGTCGCGCCAAACTCCTAACGCGTCGTAGTTCTCAAAGGCGATACCCCAAGGATCGATCTTGATATGGCACGACAGGCAAGCGGCATGATTTCGATGATCCTCGATACGCTCCTTAAGTGTCATCTTCGCAATCTCCGGATTTGCCAGATCAATTTGCGGTACGGCAGGAGGGGGTGGTGGCGGAGGGTCATTCAGTAAACTTTCCAACAGCCATATCGCTCGTTTGAGTGGATGAGAATCTGGCCAGTCAGAGTTCATCGCCAGTAAGCCTGCTTGTGTTAACAAACCACCACGCTGAAGATTACCGTCCAATTGAATGGGTTGAAAGTGATTCCCCGTCACTCCCTCGATTCCATAGTGTTTGGCCAATCGCTCGTTGACCATCGTATAGTCGGAGTGCAAAAAATCTAAGACAGTTGCGTTCGCCCGCAGCATTTCGCGAAACAACTCAATTGGTTCTTGTTGCATTGCTTCTTTTAACAATGGATCAAACCGCTTCACATGCTGCTCGAAATCCACATACTCAAGCAAACTCAGGTTCAACCACTGGTTGACAAAGTGTGTGGCGAAACGAGCACTCCGAGGATCAGCCAACATCCGCTCGACCTGCCCATCGAGCACCTCCGGAATCAGCAACTGACCGCTTGCTGCCAGGTCCATTAACTCTTCATCCGGGAGGCTACACCAAATAAGCAGCGCCAGTCGACTGGCCAGTACGTGGGGAGCAAGTGAGATTCGATTGCCGCCTTCCGTTGATTTTGCTGACGTTGCTTCGTTGGTGACGTATAAGAAATTGGGCGACGATAGCACGGTAGCTAAGACCTCAACCACCGCATCTTCGAAACTATCGCACTTCGGCCTGATCGTGGCGAAGAGACGCATCTTTCGTTCGAGCTCGTCGGCTACCACCGGACGCCGCCACGCACGTTTCATGAATTTTGAAACGATCGCCTTCGCATACGCCACTTCATCACTGGCAACGTCGCTCTCAAAAAATATTCTCCGATGCGATTCAGGTGGCCATTGATCGTAAACTGGCGCTGCAATGTGTACAAAATCAAGCTGCAAGTCTGCTGGCGACGCGGAACTGTTCGCGATCCGAATGTACTCCGAAGGGCTCGGAGTCTCCCCCATCGGAGACGTCTTTCGAACGGAGTTCCTTGGGTAGATCTCGCCCAGTGGCACATCCCATTGAATGAGCTGCGGTTGATCGGGTCCAGCGGTTACGAGCGTGTCTTGTTCACTCACACGTAGCAAAGCCCGCCCTTCATTGCTTGCCTGCCATCCAAAAAGTAGTTGCAGACTCGGCAGGTAACCGTCCTCGGAGTTCGACCGAGACACGCGTGCAGTCACACGCATCGTTCCTTCATCCGGCAATTGGTTTCCCAGTTCAATAACAAGCTGTTGTCTTCGACCGGCAGGGAGGATGGCCACGCAATCGAAAGTCGCCGGAAATTCGGGAGAAGCTTCAGTTGGCGCAAACGCATACTTTGCCTCGTAGTACTCCCAATGGGCTGCTGCCGTTCTCCCACTATCGAGCTCCTTAAAATACGCAGTTTGGTGCGGTTGACGGAATTGCTCTTCCAATTGTTCAAGTTCAGCTTTTTGTTTATTCAGATCGTCGGCGTGCTCCTTCTTGACCTGCTCAATTTTCTCAGCATGCTTTGGCCATTCATGTACGGCTGCGTCTTTCATGGCAATGCCCCAGTAACGCGTCGGCGGTCGCTCGCCAGTAACGATTGCGCGGCGCAGTGCGTTGCGAGCTAGCCGATGGTACGTTTCGAATTGCGAAACGGATATGTGCAGCAACTCCGAACTGTTTTCGAAACCATCCTCCGAATTGGATTCAGGCGGCAAATCCTTGGCAAAGTCCCATGGCAGACCTAAGAGATCTTGCAGTGCATAATTTGTTTCATAACGCGTCATGCGCCGAAAGGCTGAATGGGCTGTCGCATCGCGACGTACGATGGAGGCAGTTTGCAATTCCCCAGAGAGCCATTCAACGACTTTGCGACGATCTTCCTCATCCATCTGCATGTCGTCTGGCGGCGGCATTTCGCCCTTGGTTAGAACGCCATAAACCTCCGTCCACCAGTCCGTATCGTTTCCGGAGACAAGATTGGGATCTAAGGTATCGATGCGAATATTTCCTTGAAAATCATCTTCGCCATGACAAACCATGCAGCTCTGTTCCAGGATCGGTTTGATCGTCTGTTCAAATGCGGCCAAATTCGGCTGCGGCACTTGAGTTGGATCGTCGGCAATCGTTGGCGTCACTTCCGATAATACAACGCAGCTGATCAGCAGAAGAAGATAGATCCGGATGCGCACGGTTGGCATAAGGTGGGATGACCAATTCATTATTCAGGTCAATTGCATATAGGCGGGATTTACACAGGCGAGAGCTAAATTACCTAAACAAAATTCTCGATGATTACGTCGCAACTTGCAACCCTCCGGCGGAAGCTTGGCTGTCGTTTTGATCCAAAGATGCTCGACAGGGAGCTCATACAGATCGCCCCGCAGAGTGAACTTGGAGCGCGAGCGGTAGTTAAATTGGTCGAAGTCTAGTTGCCTTCAGGCGACGTCGGTTGGTTCCAAAGCCAACGAGACAATGAACTTACCAAACGGATGTTTGCTGGCAAACCTTATGACGATGCAAACCGCCGATGATCCACTGGACCGCCGCCGCTGAATGTAGAACAATTGTCCTGAATTGTTTTGTTTCTTGCGATGGTTGCTTTAAGCTGGGTACAAAACAACAATTGAGGACAATTGTTCTACATTCAGGAGACAACTCATGCCTGATCCGAATCGGCGTTCCTTTCTAGCGCACACCACCGCCGCAGCTGCTGCGGCAGTCACATCCGCATACACAACACCTCTGCGGTCCACAGAGGTTGCAGCCAACGACACACTGCAGCTGGCACTTATCGGTTGCGGCGGCCGCGGCTCTGGGCTGGCTCAGTCGTTTACAAAGATCGCCGAATTCGCTTACGCCTGTGACCCAGACGAGTCGCAGCGGAAGCGGGTTCAGGAAGGGATCAAGGCCAGGCAAGCGGTTGCCGATTTTCGTCGCATTTTGGATGACAAAGCGGTTGACGGCGTCGTCATCGCCACGCCAGACCATTGGCATGCCCCAATCGCCATTATGGCCTGCGAGGCGGGCAAGCATGTGTATGTGGAGAAACCGCAAAGTCACAACTTTCACGAAAGCCGTCTGCTCGTCGATGCGGCTCGGCGTCATGCCGTGGTCGTTCAACACGGGACGCAAAGTCGCTCGAATCGACTCATTGCCGACGGTGTGCAGATGCTCCGCGAGGGAATCATCGGTGACGTGCTGATGGCCAAAGCGTGGAACGTCCAGCGTCGAGGAAGCATCGGCCATCAGCAACCGAGCGAACCACCACCCGGGGTCGATTATGACTTGTGGGTCGGACCGGCCGAGTTCGTTCCGTTCCAGCAGAATCGCTTTCACTACAACTGGCACTGGTGGTACAACTTTGGTACCGGCGATATCGGCAATGATGGTACGCACGAGCTGGACTATGCCCGCTGGGGCTTGGGAGTCGAAGGCTTGCCAACAAAGGTAATGGCGTTGGGAGGCAAGTATGCTTACGACGATGACCAGCAGTTCCCCGATACGGCCACGTGCGCATTCGAGTGGCCTGGTCAGGGTGGCGTAGGGAAGCAGAGACAGTTGATGTTCGAAATGCGTCTGTGGTCGAACAACTATCCGTTCAACTGCGATAGCGGCGTCGAGTACTATGGCACCGCCGGGCGGATGTTGCTGAGCAAGCGCGGTAAGCTGGAAGTCTACGCGGATCGCAATGAACGCATCCAGGACGCCAAGCCCAAGAAGCCGATGCAGTTGATCGACGACCATCAAGCTGATTTCCTGGACGCCATCCGTGCAGGCCGCCAGCCCAATGCCGACGTGGCCATTGGCCATGACTCGGTAGCCTTGGTGCATCTCGCCAATCTAGCCACCCGCATCGGACGATCGTTGCAAATCGATCCAACTGCGGAACAAATTGTCGGCGATGACGAGGCCAATCGGCTGCTCGGCCGCAACTATCGCCAAGGCGGCCACTGGGCCATTCCAAAGGGTGTCAACTGATGATGAATCGCACCCACCACCAGCACGGACTGGCTGCACAACATCGCCATGCACCACCGGGCAATCCACAACATAGCGACGCACAAACTCGCCGCCGAAACTGGCACTTCACTTTTCTGGTGTTGTTGGTTGCACTGCTGCCGTGGACGTTTGGCTCGGTCGCTTGCCAAGCCGCAGAGCCGGAGTTTGCGATCGAGCCGCAGACAGATCGCTTGGAGATTACTTATGATGGCCAGCCGGTAGCCACTTATGTTTTCGCCGACACGGCACTAACGCGACCCTACTTTGCCCACGTGCATGCCCCTGGGGGTCAGCAAGTCACCCGCAATCATCCGCCCATTGATGGAAAGGATCGCATGGATCACGCTGAGCTCCATCCCGGTATTTGGCTCGCCTTCGGTGATCTCAGTGGCGGTGACTTCTGGCGCAATAAAGATCGCATCGTCCACGAAGCATTCACGCAGGCCCCAGCGGCAGTTGGTCAGAAAGCCACCTTCAGCGTACGTAATCGTTACGAGCGTGCGGATGGAACTGCGGTCTGCCACGAAATCTGCGAGTTCACCTTCAATCGCACTCCGTTTGGCTACATGCTGCACTGGGACAGTCGTTTTTCAGGCCAGCGCGAGTTCTATTTTGGTGACCAAGAAGAGATGGGCCTGGGCATTCGTGTCGCCACGCCGATCAGCGTTGAACGAGGCGGCACGATGCTCGATTCAGTGGGACGGCGGAACGAGAAAGAGATCTGGGGCAATTCCGCCGACTGGTGCGACTACAGTGGACGCGTCGATGACAAGCAGATTGGCATTACCGTTATGGGCCATCCCGATAACTTTCGCCCCTGCTGGATGCATTCACGCGACTATGGATTCGTGGCTGCCAATCCCTTTGGCCGCCACGCCTTTGGCAAGGGAGAGAAGAGCAAAGTCAGCGTGCTGCCTGGCGAATCGCTGCGGCTGCGCTACGGCATCCTCCTGCATTCCTCCGCCCCTTCAAGCCCAATCGATTTTACCGCCGCCTATCAACTGTTCCTTCAGCATGCAGAACCCAACTCTCTGCGGAATGATGGCAAGTAGCCCAAGTCAACGAGAGCCTTCAAGGCGACCGCCTGCCGCGCACTTGCTACCAGAACTCACTCTTTCTTGCGAGGCATGGGTGCAGCAATCTGTTCACGCCAATTCTGCAAGCGGGCGTGCAGTTCGCTGACCTTGCGCGATTGGGTTTCGAACAAGTTGTTGGACTCTCCGGGGTCTTCGCGCAGATTGTAAAGTTCCAAACGTCCTTCCTCAAGAAACTCCATCAACTTCCAGTCGCCTGCCTGAATCAGGCTGACAGGTGTCGTCCGCCACTGGTTTTCACCCGAGCCGAGATAGCCCGGAAAGTGCTGGTAGATTGCTTCGCGGGACAACATGCTCTGCGGGGCTCGAAACAACTTCAACAAGCTCTCGCCATCCAGTGGCTGTGCGGGTTGGGGCGCGCCGGCCAATTCTAGGAATGTCGGAAAAAAATCGACATGGATCGTCGGTACATCGCAGGAACTAGCCGCCGGGATGACACTGGGCCACCGCGCGATCAAGGGGACTCGCGTTCCTCCCTCATACAGACTCCCTTTGCCACTGCGGAACGGCGCATTGTCGGTGACGTCACGAGCTTTCGTTAAGCCCTCGCGTGCATAGCCCCCCAAGCCACCGTTGTCGCTGGTAAAGATCACTAAGGTCTTGCCGGTTAACTGCAACTGATCCAGCTTGGCCAGGATCCGACCAACGCTCTCGTCAACCGATGCAATCATCGCAGCATACGTGGGATCACCATGACCGCCCGCAGCTGGCTTATCTTTGAACCTTTCGATCATGTTCCGCTTGGCTTGGAACGGTGAATGCACGGCGAAATGGGACAAGTAAAGAAAGAAGGGTTGGTCATGGCGACGCTCGAGAAACTCGACCGCTCGGTCAGTGAGGAAGTCAGCCAAGTACTGTCCGTTGGGGTAATCCACCGCGGGCTTCGTTTCAAAGTCGAAGTGTTTGCCCATTGAGACGATAGCTTCATCAAAGCCCCGCTGACTCGGATGATAGGCTCCCTGCTCTCCCAAGTGCCACTTACCAAAAATGGCGGTTGCATACCCCGCCTGTTGAAGTTGGTTCGCGATGGTAACGCGATCCAACGGCAACCTGGTCACGTTGTCGATAGGCCGCAGCGGTCGCATGCTCCAATCAAAACGGTCGATGCTTCCTACGGTATAGACGCCAGTCCGCGGAGCGTACTGACCGCTCATCAGGGCGGCTCGGGTCGGCGCGCAGTTCTGGCAATGATGATGGTTGAGTAAACTCAATCCTTGCGAAGCCAAGCGATCGATGTTTGGCGTCTCATAAAAGCCGCTACCCATGCATTTCAAGTCGGTGTAGCCAAGGTCATCCGCCATGATCAGGACGATGTTCGGCCGCGGTGGCTCCCCAGCCTCGTCCCACCCCCAAGCGTGAGCGGACAGCAACGAGCTCAGAGCAAACCACAATAAAACGCCGCTCCATTGCAGTTTCCACACTTGTTCAACACAGCCTATGAACTTTCGCATAAAGCACCATCAATCCGATTCGCGGAAATGTAGACAGCTTAAGCCACCATCGCAAGGAACGGAACAATTGGGGACTATTGTTCTACATTAATCCTCTACCACCGCCTGACCGGATTCGCGGAATGCAAACACGTGTCGCTGTCCGCGCAGGTAAAATGTACCTCGGGAGATGGCTGGTGTTGTCAAGCAGTTCTCGCCACAGGTGTTGTTGGCGATCAACTCAAACGTCGGCCCGGCAGCGATAACCGCTGTTTCCCCTTCTTCACTGGTCAAATAGAGGTGACCATCAGCGGCAACCGGTGAACCGACGAAACTGCGATTCCCTTTCATCGGCAATCGCTTTTTGTAAACCAGTTCGCCCGTCTTGGCTTGGTAGCAAGTCAAAATGCCGCTGTTCGCGCACACATACAAATAGTCACCATAGGCGATCGGTGAGGGCATGTAAGGGCCCCCCTTGCCTTCGCTCCAAGCCACATACTCGGATTGACTCGCTCCCTCGGACAAGCTCAAGTCGCCCAGGGCATCCAACCGGATCGCATAGATCGGCTGAATCGGACGGTAACCGCTGCTGACAAAAATCAGCCCCTGCGCAGAGAATGGAGTCGGCACCACAATTTCACTGTGGCCAATAATGCTCCACAATTCCTGGCCGGTTTCGAAGGCATAACTACGGGCTGCACCTGTGGCGTTGGTGACGATCTGCAGTCCATGGGGAGTGGATACCACCGTGGGTGTCGACCAACTAGGGATTTCCTGACGATCGGTACGCCACAGTTCTTCCCCTGTGGCAATATCTAACATGGCCAAAAAGGATTGATCCTGGATATCGCATTGCAATATCAATCGCCCATCATGGATCACGGGCGAAGCACCAAACTGCCACTGGTAGTCGCGGTCATAGAACCAGCCGCTATCGAGTCGCCCGAGATCCCTCTGCCATATCAGTTCACCAGCGTGCGAATAGCAATACAGACCTTCTGAGCCAAACCAGGCTACCACAAATTGATCGTTGGCCGCGACGGTTGAATTGGCATGTGTCGATTTCAAGTGCCGTTTGACACTGGGAACTTTCTTGCAAGCGGTTTGCTGCCACAGCACTTCGCCAGTGAGTGCGCTGAGACACAATGTAACGAACTGATGCTCTGAATTATCTTCTACGCTGGTCACGTCGCCGTACAGCCCGATGCGCAAGTCAGCTTCCTGGCCGCTGATCGCCGAGGTTACGAAAAGGCGATCTCCCCAGACAACCGGACAACTGTGGCCCAGACCTGAGATGGGCGTTTTCCAAGCCAAGTTTTGATTCGTCTCGTGATTCCACTGAGTCGGTGGTTGTTGGCCTTCCGCAATCCCCCGCGCGCCGTTGCCGCGGAACTGAGGCCAGTTATCGCTCGAAAGCTGCCGGTCGGCGGCAAGAGACTCCGGCGAACTGGCGGGAAATTTGTCGTTGGCAATCTCTGCATTGGCGGAACTGGAGTCGCTGCGATTCGAGTCCGTTGGAGCCGCCGCCTCCTCTTCGGCGTCGGGATAGAATCGGTCAAGGGCTGCTTGTAGTAGTCCCGCCATCTCGTGTTCAGTATCTTGTTCTTCCGCTTCCTCAGTCTTTGCCTTAGCAACTTTCAGACTCGCCGTGAGCGCTTGACGACTGGCCTTGCCCTTGTCAGCGATTTGCTGCACCAGTTCCAAGTCACCTTGCTTGACTGCCTGCGACAGGGCGACGTTGACATCGTCTGCTCCCGCCAGCACCAACGCTTTCATGATTTCATAGCGATTGCCCATCGAGGCCCAGGACATAGGCGTCGCGTTATAGAACGCATCTTTGTTATTCGGATTGGCTTGCTTGGAAAGCAAGTAACGCACCACTTCGAGATGCCCCCGATCGGCGGCAAACGACAACGCCGTAGCACCGTAGGCCGTCTTGGCGTCGACCGCAACTCCCGAATCAATCGCCCGTTCAACGTCTGGCAGGTTTCCTTTACGCGCAGCTTCCCAAAGAGTTTCGGGGGTTGGCACCTGAATTGAAGATATTGATGGTTCAGCTTGCGGTCGGGCATGAACCGATTGCATACCGGTGAACAACAGCACAAGCGGCAGTAATACAGCAAAATGCCTCATGCCACCGAGTCTACGCAGGGTGTAGTAGCACGTTAAGGAAAAAGAGTTGCCGCGATTGTGTCCCATGCTTTACCTCGTAGTTGAACCATCGTTAAGCAGTTTGTCAGGATTTACAGTTTGAACGTTCGGCGCGGCTAATTGCGATCATCGTGGAGCATTCTATGCGACGCAATATTTTCCTGTTCGTATTGCTCAAGCTGCTGCCGGAACTCAAGCTCAACATCTTCGGGTAATTGCATCATCCAGTCTAACACACGAAAGAGTTTCCGCACCTCTTTCGCCATCAAGCCTTGGCAATGGTCCTCGGGTTCATCGGCGGTTTGCCAGGGCTGCTACAAAGTCGTAGGCTCCGCCGGGACAAGCCCGGAGCGGAGGCCCAAGAAGCGATTCACGATGGAAAATTTAACTTCTTGGATGCAGTTAGCCACCAGTTGTCCGCTCCGACCGGGCAAGCCCGGCGGAAGCGAAAGAACAACGCTACGGCCACTCACCGGCGCGATTGTATGTTCATTCCCAGGCGCTGGAAACACCTGACTCTGTTCCCACTTCTGAGTCCACTCGACTTGTATTGAGAATAGAACGCAAAGTGAAAACTATTGCATACGTGCCCTCAACTTGTTAGACTAAAGAGCATCCCCTCCCAGTTTAATCCCTCCCACGACGATGGATCGAGATCAGTGAATTGCAAACTCCTCTCTTTGTTCGTATTCCTATTTGCCGCTAGCAACTTGCTCATCAATAGCAGTTTGCAAGCAGCCGATCCGCGGCCGGTTCGCTACAATCGCGACATCCGCCCTTTACTCTCCGATCGCTGTTTTCACTGCCACGGCCCCGACGAAGCGGATCGACAAGCCGCCCTGCGACTCGACCAAGCCGATGGCGAAGAGGGGGCGTATCGCGAAGCTTCCGGCGTTGTAGCGGTCAAGCCGGGATCGTTGGATGAGAGCGAGTTATGGCAGCGAATCACCAGCGAAGATCCCGACAGCGTGATGCCTCCGCCCGACTCACACAAGAAGGCTTTGACCAAAGACGAACAGGAGTTGTTTCGACGCTGGATCGAACAAGGAGCGAACTACGAATCATTTTGGGCGTTCATTCCTCCCACCTCACCGGCGATCCCTGAGAGCGAATTGGACACCGAGTCACCGATCGACCAACTTGTGCGACGGCGACTTGAGGAAGAAGGGCTCTCGCCAACCGCTGTCGCTGACCGCCGCACGCTGATTCGCCGGGTAACCCTCGACCTGACCGGGTTGCCCCCGACTCGCGCCGAGATCGAAGCTTTTTTAAACGACGACGCTCCGGACGCTTACGAAAAACTGGTCGATCGTCTCCTGGACAGTCCGCATTACGGCGAGCACATGGCCAAATACTGGCTCGATGTCGTTCGATTTGCTGACACCAATGGCATTCATCATGATCATTACCGCGATTTATCGACCTATCGCGATTGGGTCATCCGCAGCTTCAATGACAACTTGCCGTATGCTGATTTTGTGCGTTATCAAATTGCTGGTGACCTGTACGAGCATCCCCAGCAAGATCAACTGGTCGCATCAGGCTTTAACCGGCTGCATTTGATCATTGACGTTGGCACGATGCTTCCCGAAGAGAGCTTTTCGCGGAATGTCATTGACCGCGTCTCTTCGGTGGGGACTGCGTTTCTCGGATTAACACTACAGTGCGCCGTCTGCCATGACCACAAGTACGATCCGATCACCCAGCGCGACTTCTACTCGCTGGCCGGCTTCTTCAATAACATCGATGCGCTACCAGAGACCGGCGGACGCCGCGGAGCCGATTTCTTGCGCGGCTTACAAGAACCCTACATTGACTTGCCGTCAGCCGAACAAGCCGAGCAACTGCGGTCGCTCAAGCAAGCCGTCGAGTCGCTGACCGCTCAGGTGGCTGAGTCGAAAGAACAGCTCTCAGAGCTTGAAGCTTCCGTTGCCCAGTCGCATGCGGCGAACGATTCCACTCCCGCGCAACAGGACCAAGACCAAAGCACTGACGAGCCCAAGACAACTAATAACGACGAAGCCTTGAAAGAAGCCAAAGCGGAGTTGGCGGCCAAACAAAAAGAACTGGAGGCAGCTACAAAGGCACACGACGATTATCTCCTAAACGTTCCTGCGGCGATGATCATGAAGGAGCGGGCCGAAGTGCGACCGTCGCACCTGCTGATTCGTGGAGCCTACGACAAGCCAGGCGAAGTCGTCGCACGCACCACGCCAGGATTTCTGCCACTAATGAAGAGCGACCATCAAGTAAAAACGCGGATGGATTTGGCCAATTGGCTGGTCGATCCCCAGCATCCACTCACGGCCCGCGTGACCGTCAACCGTTTTTGGCAACAACTTTTCGGCGTCGGCCTCGTCCGCACATCGGAAGATTTCGGGGCGCAGGGAGAGTGGCCTTCACACCCAGATCTACTCGACTACTTGGCCGTGCGTTTTGTCGAAAGCGACTGGAATGTTAAGAGCCTGATGAAGGCGATGGTGATGAGCCACACGTACCAGCAGTCTTCGATCGCGTCGCCGGAAGCTTTTAAGAGCGACCCGCAGAACCGCCTGCTTGCCCGTGGCTCGCGGTTCCGCTTGGATTCTGAAGTGATCCGCGATCAGATCTTGGCCACTAGCGGCAAACTCAGTCGGCAGATGTTTGGCAAGAGCGTCAAGCCGCCGCAGCCCGAGGGATTGTGGAAAGCGGTGAGTCTGCCCAGCTCCTATCCCAACGAGTACTCAGCCGACAGTGGCGACAAGATCTACCGCCGCAGTGTGTACACGTTTTGGAAACGGGCCATGCCGCCGCCACAAATGTCGATTTTTAATGCCCCCAATCGCGAAGAGTGCGTCGCCCGCCGCGAGCGAACCAACACGCCGCTGCAAGCGCTGTTGCTGATGAACGAAACGGAATACCTCAAAGCGGCCCGGCACTTGGCCAGCGACATCCTGGCTGCAACCACCGATGACCAGCAGCGATTGAGCATGATCTACGAAACGATCACCTCCCAACTTCCCGATCCGGAAATTGCCCAGGACCTAAAGGAACTCGCCGCCGATCTCAGAAAACTGTACCAACAGTCGCCCGATTTGGCTGCCGCGCTGTGCGCCGACGCAACTGCGCCAGCGAGTGTCCCACACGACGAATTGGCCGCCTGGACGCTGGTCGCCAGCGCCGTTTACAACCTCGATATCACCAAAACAAAGCAATAGTCCGATGGATAGCGAACAACAACTCAACTGGATGCTTGCTAGGCGTCAATTCCTCAAAACCAGCGGGATGGGACTGGGTGCTTCCGTCCTGGGAACACTCATGAGCCATAAGGCCCTGGGCGACGCGGACTCAGGCTACACCCTCACGCCGACGCCGAAGGTCAAGCATGTAATCTTCTTGTTCATGGCTGGCGCTCCCAGTCAAATCGAGTTGTTTGACTACAAACCCGATTTGGACCAACAGTTTCGCAAGCCGCTGCCTCCGAGCGTGAGCATGGGACAACGAGTCACTGCCATGACACGTGGGCAAGAACAATTGATTGCGCCGTCCAAGTTCAAGTTTGCAAGGGCTGGTGAAAATGGCATATGGATGAGTGAACTCCTGCCACACTTGTCGCAGGCGGCCGATGATCTGTGCATCGTGAACTCGCTCAGTACCACCGCCATCAATCACGATCCAGGCAAAACGTTCCTGTGCACCGGTTCGGAAATACCGGGTCGGGCCAGCATGGGAGCTTGGCTGAGCTATGGACTCGGTTCACTGAACAAAGACCTCCCCAACTTCGTCGTATTGAATTCAGCCTTTTGGACCGGTGGCACACGCAATGTCCAAGGACTTTACAACCGACTCTGGGGGAGTGGTCCGTTGCCTTCGCAACATCAGGGGGTCAAGTTTCAGACGTCCGGCGACCCTGTCTTGTTTTTGTCGAATCCAAGTGGAATCGACGAGCGAATCCGGCGCCGCATGTTGGACGCGGTCAGCCAGGTCAATCAGCAACATCTCGGCGCGATTGGCGATCCTGAAATAGCAACCACGATTGCTCAGCAAGAAATGGCTTTTCGCATGCAAGCCTCGGTGCCCGAACTGACCGACGTCTCCGGTGAACCCTCCAACGTACTCGACCTTTACGGCCCCGAGGTGCATAAAGGTGGTTCATTCGCACGGAATTGTCTATTGGCCCGTCGCATGGTTGAACGGGGCGTTCGGTTCATTCAATTGTTCCATCGCGGCTGGGATCATCATTCAATTCTTCCCAAACAACTGCCGGGGCAGTGTTTTGACGTCGACCAAGCCAGCGCAGGATTAATTCAGGATCTGAAGCAACGCGGCTTGCTTGACGAGACCCTGATTGTCTTTGCGGGCGAATTCGGTCGAACCGTTTATGGACAGGGTACGCTCGAACTCGACGACTACGGACGCGACCATCACCCGCGCTGCTTCTCCGGCTGGCTCGCCGGTGGCGGGGTGAAAGGTGGTTTTGTCTACGGCCAAACGGACGAGTTCAGCTACAACGTGGTCGAAAACCCAGTGCATGTTCGCGATCTGCATGCCACGATGCTGCATCAGTTGGGAGTTGATCACGAGCGATTGATTTTCCCATCGCAAGGCTTGGACCAAAAGCTAACGGGCGTTGAACCGGCCCGCGTCGTACATGAAATCCTTGCGTAAAGGCAGTACCAGTAGCTCGCTCCATGAAGGCTCGCCAGGCGGATTCGTAGTGGCGCCAGACTCGCGGCTGGAGAGCGGCTGGCATCCAACAGACACAGTTTGACGTCAGCAATACAACAATCCCAGTATCACGGAATTGGTGAGCACTCGCGTCGCGATGAATTGAAGTACTGTTTCAATTGTTTGAAACACATCTATTTGCCAACAGAATCGTTCGAATCCCCGGTGCGCGCTGCGCGTACAACACCATAAACGACTGATAATGCTACGAGCCCCGCGACCAGAATTGCCAGCAAGATCAACAACTCAATAAAGCCTAAACTAAACATTCATTTTCCCTTCGATGTCGATAGTTTAAAAAATGACGCGATCAGCGGCATTTCGGCGAATATCCAATAACCATTCGTTACCCAATAGTGAATATTGGCGGTATTGTGGAATTTCATCATAGATGGAAACACAGGAGTTCCGCTGACTGTGTTACCAGATACCCACAAATCGAGCAGGTCGCATCATTTCCAGAATCAGAAAATTCGAGTAGAACATCGTTGCCACATAGTACGCAATGTCCCGGCTGTCCTTCAGGGGTTCTGGACGCAATCGTCATTTGCAAATTCCGCCGGGTGTAAGTAATGGTACGGAACTCTCAGGCACGAACTCTGAGGATTAGCTACTAGTCCACTGCGGTCGCTGTACCAAGTAACTCGATGAACTCGGATTTGCCCATTCCTCCCGCTCGCCAACGCAAGGCATTTCCTTGTGTATCTGTAATGATTGTGACTGGCGCGCCACCGACTTTGTAACGGGCCAACATCGCTGCGTTGTCGGGGTCATCCACGTCGATTGCCACAGGAATGAACTGTGAGTTGACCGACGCCATAATCTCATCATCCGCCCACACCTGACGTTTCATTATTCGACAGGGCGAACACCACTCACCTGTAAAGTAGAGGATAATTGGCTTTCCAGTGTCGGCAGATTGCTGCTTCGCTGAAGTGTAGTTGTCAGCCCAGGCGATGTTATTGGTCGAGACGTAGAAACAGTACCAAGCGTACGCAAGCGAGACCACCAGGAATGTCAGCCAGAAGAATCGCCAGAAATGAAACATCTTTTTCCGTTTTGGCAGTGATTCGGAGTTGTTGTTCATTCTGTCGGTCAATTCATCTGAGTCAAGCAAGGCCGAACCTCCGGCACGGCTCAGGAACGTGAGACTTCAGTTTAACAAAGTGGCCTTTGGTTGTGGCCAGCCGTGATCCCTTTAGAAGCACTGAATAGAAGGAAATTCAACTCGATGCCCCGTTATATGATCTCGTTTGACGATGGTTCAATGGACCATATTGCAACAGAAGACTTGCCAGCGGTGGGCGAGACTACACGGGCTGTGGTCCGAGAGGCTAAGTCCGCTGGAATCTGGATCTTTGGTGGTGGGTTCCTGCGCCAGCGGGCGAGCATGGTCGCGATCGATGGTACAGTCAATGACGGTCCTGCCCCGGAGACCAAATCGGTTATCGGTGGGTTCTCAATCATCGAAGTGCCCACACGTGACGACGCGCTTGCTTGGGCGGCACGTCTCGCCATGAGTTGCAGGTGCACGCAAGAGGTCCGTGAGATCATGTTCGATCCCGAGTCATAATCCGCACGAACAAAACGCAAGGCATTGCTAACCCGGTGTAGCGATTGTCTGGTTGCTGCTGAAATCGGTACGCGCGAGTGAGTCGACGATCGCCACCACAGTCGCACCAAAATTCAGTTGCCAACTTCGTCGCATGTCAAATCCCTTCTTTGTCCTTGTCCGCAGTGCTGCAAGAACCAGACAAGCATCTCACCGACGCTGGGATTCCCATTCCTGTGAATTGCACGTTATTCCTGAACTACCGTGACGGGGGCGATTTTCTCCAAGTCGTTTTTGAGCGTCTGGGCGGGGCCTACAATGACGATTGTCAACTGCTCTGGTTTGACGTGTTTTTTAGCTACGTTGATACACATTTCTGCAGTGGTGCTGGAAACAGCCGACATCAACTGTTGCGGATAGTCGTCGGGCAATCCAACTACGCGCAGCGACCAAATTTCATTGGCGACTTGCTGCGATGTTTCGCGAGTCGAAGCATATGATCCCAAGAAATACGAGACTGTGTTTTCAAGTTCCTTCGCATCCGGCGGCTCGCTCTGCAGTCGAGCGATCTCATCCACAATTGTCTCCAGAGTTTCGATGGTGGACGCTGTCTTGCTAAAAGTTCTGATCACAAATTCGCCAGCTTCCTTCTTAGTAGAGAATCCGCCACTAGCGCCGTATGTCAGCCCTTTCTTCACGCGAATTGTGTCGTTGAGACGCGCGCTGAAAGCACCACCAAAGTAGCCATTCACTACGCGACTAGCAAAGTAATCGGAATCGTTACGCGTGAGCGACCGATGGCCAACTCGGATTTCACTCTGCACGTTGATATTGTCCACCAGGTAGATATGAGTTGCTGAGGGTTCGGGCAATTCCGGCAACTTAAGCGCGGGTCGCTCCCCAGCGGCTTGCCATTCGATAAAGTACTTTTTTGCCAGACTACCCGCCTCAGCCATGTCAATGTCGCCGGCGAAAATCAGTGTGCACATGTCAGGACGTGCGAACTTCTGCCACCATCCCCGGACATCATCCAGCTTTAGAACCTTCAAGTCGGCAACGGTACCCGTTGTGGAGCGAGCGTAGGGATGATCGCCGTACAGGCGGCGGCGCAGTTCGCGGTCAGCAATTTCGGCCGGCCTATTTTCGGAGATGGCCAATCCAGTGATCACCTGCTTCTTCAGCTTGGTGAATTCTTCTGCGGGCATCGAGTTGGTCAACACGATTTCACTCAGCAACCGCATACTCCGATCAATTTGTTCCGGCAGCGCACCCACCAAAATTGCCGATGAATCCATATCGGCACTTCCCGACAAATCTATTGCGTAGGTTTCTAGTTCCGTCGCGAGCTCCTTTTCGGTCATAGTCTGCGTACCCTTGGTCAGCATCGACAAAGCCATCCCAGCGCTCCCCGGCTTGTCCTCCGTCCAAACACCGGCATCCATGCCTAGTTGCACGGAAATATAGGGGACTTCGCGATTCTCTACGACGATGATTTTCAGACCATTGTCGAGCGTAAGCTCTTCGAAATCTTTGTCAAATTCGAACTTGAGCGGTCCAGCCAGTGGGGATTCGGTGAGCCGATCAGCGGGCCGTGCGACACCGGGTCTGCCTGGCGGAGGTGGATCAACTTCAGGCTCGCCCGTGATTGGCGCGTCTTCCTTGTCCCCTTTCAGACCGAGCATATTGCCGAGCGTTCCGAGCAAGTTGCCTTTGACTTTTCCGGTGATCGCATGATTGGGGTTCATGTATGTTTGGGCAACGCGTTGGATGTCGGCAGTCGTCACATTGCGTATTTGCTCCAGTCGCGTGTTGACTCGCGCGACGTCTCCTTCGATCACGGCAGCCTGACCAAGGGCGGCCGCTTTGCTATCGACCGTCAAGCTTTCAGTGACCAGAGACTTCAGCTTCTGGTTGCGTGCTTTCTCCAACTCGGCATCGCTCACCGGCTCGGATTGCAGTCGCACGATCTCTTCCTTTATAGCGGTCAGGACCTTATCGGCGTTTCCAACCAGCGGTGACAGAACCGCTGCGGCAGCAACGATACCATCTTGTTCAAGGCTAATTCCAGTCGCCATCGCGATCACCGCGGACTGGTCTTCAGCAACAACACGGCGGTAAATGCGACTGCTTTCTCCACCATCCTGACCGCCGCCTAGAATGGTCGTCATCAGGTCGATTGCCATGACATCTGGGTGGCTTTTGGGTACCCCTCGAAAAATTAACGCAGCCAAGGGCGCTGGCGCGTTCTGCTCGGTAACCGTGACTTCCCTCTTCTCGAACGGCTTCATTTCCGGGGGAGCGATGCGGGGTGGATCGGCTTGGCGCGGTATCCAGCCAAAGTTGCGTCGAGCAAGCTGTTCGACTTCGGCATGAGTGACCGCACCAACGACGACTAGCGTGGCGTTATTCGGCACGTAATATTTCGACCAGAATGCTCGCAGTTCAGGAACGCTGGCTGCCCGCAAGTGTGGAATGGAACCGATCGGTGACCAGCGGTACGGATGATTGGAAAACAGTTCTGGTATTGCCTGCTCCAGCAATTTCCCATAAGGCTGGTTAAGCCCCATGCGGCGTTCTTCTTCGACCACTTTGCGTTCAGTATCAAAGGCAGTTTGATCGATCTTCAGCATCGACATCCGCTCGGACTCCAACCACAACGCCAAATTTAACTGGTTGGCGGGCAGCGTCTGAGTGTATACCGTTTGATCGAACGTCGTGTAGGCATTGGACGTTCCTCCAGACTTTCGAATCAGATTGTCGTGTTCGGTGCTACCAAGTACGTCGGTCCCAAAGAACATCATGTGTTCGAACATGTGTGCGAAGCCTTGACGCTCCGGATCTTCATCCTTGGAGCCTACGTGGTACCACAAGTTGACCGCCACAATGGGACACGAGAAATCCTCTAACGAAATGATGCGCATGCCATTTGCGAGGACCACTTCGCGATAGTCGAACTTATCCGCATTGACTCCGACCGTTTGGGCAAATGTGCACTGACCCCAGAATAGAATTATCGAGCAAATAACGAGTGTAAAAGTCGGCCGCATTGTAAAGCTCCACACAAATGAGAATTTGGCAATGTTTCGTTAGGATTGGGACAGTCGCGATGTTTGTTCGGTCGTTCTGCAGTATTAAAACCTAAAAATGGTAGTGGCGAACACTTGGCGCCAAGTAGCCCCACGCGAATCGGTCGAAATATCATAGCTGAAAGAAAATATTACGGCCAACATTTACGGTACAATTGCTCGCCGGGCCGGTCCAGATTACTAACCAATCTACGCACTCTATCGTGGGATGAAACATATTTTCGACTCGCAATTAATGCGGTATGAAAATGGGTGGACTGCGTTGATTACAGGGCCGCCGCTAATGTTGGTCTATTTTGCGTTTCCTTATGCAGTTACGGCGTTTGGATTCTTCGTCACTTACGTTCTCAGCGTTTGGGCTACGTCGCATGTCGTCTAAGATGAGCTTTGCCTGCTTGCTAAACGTGTTGTCGTTCGTTATACCGTTGTTGCTTTGAGCGCTCACTTTAATCCGATCGCAGAGCATCAATTGTGAATCCAACCAAGAGGCCAATTGTTGACTATTGCGGATCGTAAACTGGAGAACAGTAACATTTCAGCCGTCTGAAGCAAAATCTCAACCCGACGCGTAAGCGAGGGATTTTATCGAGTTATGTTTTGTCCCTCGCTCACGCGTCGGGTTAGGATTCTCTGGTTTATTGGCGATCACTACCGACGGCTGAAGTATTACGGAGAACAATGCAATGCATGCGAGTCGCCGTGGCGACCTCCTTGTGCTTTCTAATAACTTCCCGCGGCAACGTGATTGTTAGCTGTTAACCCCCTCATAAACAAACAGGAGATTTTCATCATGGGTGCTTGGGCCGAGGACACGTTCGGAAACGATGCGGCGTGCGATTGGATCAATACGTTTCTTGATGATCCCGGATTGCCAACGGTGAGGTCCGCAATTGAAGCAGCGCTCGAAGCAGATGACTATCTCGACAGCGATGAAGCCTGTGATTGCTTGGCTGCATGCGAAGTAATCGCCCGCCTTCAGGGAAAATGGGGATTGCGAAACATTTATAGCGAAGAACTCGATGAGTGGATCGAAGCCAATCCGACCGAAGTTCCCGATGATCTGAAGGCAGCCGCTGATTCTGCAATCGAGAGAATTCTGGCTGCCGATTCGGAATTATCCGAATTGTGGGATGAAGATGGACGCAACGAAGACTGGCACAACGCCATCAATGACCTTCGTGAGCGAATCCGTGGTTAACTGCGTTCTTTACCCATCTATTTGAGAAATTGCTCTTCGCGCAAAGCGAAGCCGATCGAAGTAGGCCGCAAGCGCGGAGTGCATCTGCTTGCCTGCCGTAACGATGATTGCTTCATTTTCCAAATCGAACGTCAGCCGGATGGGCATGGTACCAAGCCCCGAGAAATCCTCGGTAGCCAGCGCGCAAATAGCCTTGAGTTGCTGTTCAATCGGTTTGTCTGATGTTCCATCAACCACCAATGATACATCGTATTCAACACTTCGTATTTCTTCGTTCACGAGTTCCTCGATGGAGGCAAGCAAATCTTGGATCTTCTCGTGCTCTGTTCCCGATTGATGAACAACGATGCTTCGATTCGATTCGTAAATCGTTAGCGTAGCCATTCCGCCGCGGTCCAGCCATGTATCTGGTGCTATCGTCTCGCGGATCAATTTGGAGATCGTTTCAAGCTGCCCGTCAACCGGTTGATCCGCGCTGAGTAGAGGCGAAAGGGGAATAAGTTTTGGTCGTTCGAGTGATGTTGTAGCGAGCCGCGTCTCCACGATTCAACCCGTAGAAATATCCAGCAACCACAAGCATGATGAACATCAAGAAACCTACACCAAAATTCAGTTTCCAACTTCGTCGCATGTCAAATTCCTTCTTTATTCGCGAACGTCATGCGTCGGTGGACTAACGCGCGGCCCCAGTGCAGAACTCGAGATTGCACGAAGCAACGACTCCTTGTCCGCAGTGCTGCAAGTCCAAACAAGCATCTCGTCAAGATCGCAGTAAAGCCAGCCGCTTTCTTCCCCGCCCCAGGACCACGTTATTCCGATCGGGCCGCCCCGAAGCACTAATCGACTTCCTTGACCGTCGTAACCCTTGTCTTTGTACTGTTCATAAACCTCCCCTTTGCCAGTCTGGTTGCAACCCGATGTTGGCACAAAAGTATACTGGTACTGAACTCCAAAATGTGTCTCAGTGGGCGAGTGCACACGCTCAAAACTTTCGCCAAATTCGAAAATTGCGACACCACTTTTATGTCGGACGATTGTCGCAGTGCCGTTGTATTCAACTAGAGGCGCTACCTTCATTGTCCGTTTGTCTTCGATGCGATTATTGTTGGATGCATTTTCAGGAATTGTGTGCAAGAAAATGGATAGATCCAGCGGTGGTTGTTGGTGCTCTGCGTCAGGCACACCGGCGAATTCGGATTCACTTAGCGTGTGAACTCTCGCAATTTCTGAATTGTATTCGATCAGTCCCGTTCGCTCGTCAGCAAACTGCCAGCGAAAGGTGATCGGGCCGCACTCTATCTGTGCTGAGTCTTTGGTTGCGACTCCATCCGTGAGCTTGGAAAAAACTTTTCCCTGACCTGTCAGCTCTTGACCATCTGGCGAGTCTGCAGGCAAATAACGCCAAAGATATTCAACTCCGACCACACCATTGGCGTTTTCGTTCCCCAGCGCGAAAGGTTTCAAAAATCGAATTGCCCCTGCTCCCTCCTCACTGACAGATACCAACATGCCCCGTTCGTATACGATCGGAACGTGAACAAGTGCGTCTGACTTAGCTTGCTGACCGCTAACGGTGGATGCAAAAATTGTCATTGCCAACGCGATTGCACGGATCATGACTCACCTCGTCAATGAAAGAGAGAGTTCTCGTAATTCGGGTAGCGAGCTGGACAACCATTGATTGTGGATGTCGATACAACCATGTTTAATCCAGCAACGGGATGGCCAATAAAGAAGATCAGACCGGTGCCTTCAGAAGCTCGAATCGGCGAGTACGTTGAGGCGACTGCCACCGGCTGAACCAGAGGTTGATTCTACCGTATATGTTTCGCCAATCCAGGTGTAAGCAGGAAGCCGATGCTCGAAGTCGAACGCCAATTGGACATGATCGTAGACGTCGGGCAATTCAGACGCTGATCTCAACGTAGAGCCTGTTGGAATTTCTGAATGAGAGTCCCCAGCAAAAAACCCAGGCACCTGCCTTCATTCTCTTGCCTTCTGTCTAGCCACCCGAGCATTTATCCTCCTGACGATGCGGCGTCCAGCGACTAAAATAGATCGCTGTACGATAGTCGTTTTTTTAGGGGCATTCCGTGGTTCTGTTTCGGTCCATGCTGATAGTGGCGTTCATGTTGATCAACGCTTCGCTTGCGGTTTCCCAGTCGCTTGGCCAAACGGAAACACAAACAAAGCTGCAGCCGCAGGGCATTTCAATGAATCGTCTCGACGCGTCGACGGCGGAACAGTGGGGACAATTGGTGCTGCGAGGTGTCGATACGGAGTTTCCGAACAAACTGGCGCTGGTGTACTCGAACGCTGACCAAATCAAGACACCGCGGGAACACTTTCCTGCCTTCTTCGGTTCCTTTGATTGGCACAGCAGTGTCCATGGCCATTGGGTGCTGGTGCGTCTGTTGAAACAGTATCCCAGTATCGAGTCGGCTCCGCGCATCCGCCAAGTGTTGGTCGAGCACCTGACCGCCGAAAATTTGCAGCGAGAAGCCGACTTCTTTGCCCGCGACGAACAGAAGACATTCGAGCGAATGTACGGTTGGGCCTGGCTCTTGCGTTTGACCCTGGAACTCAACGACTGGGATGATCCGGATGCAGTGTTGTGGCGCAAGCACTTGCGACCACTCGAACAGGTGTTGGTGAAACGGATCGAAGCTTACCTGCCGCTGCTGAAATTCCCGATTCGCACCGGCGAGCATCCCGACACGGCTTTCGCACTTGGACAGATCGTCGATTACGCTCGGGCCATGAAGCTGGTGCAGCTTGAGCAGTTGGTGGTTGAGCGCGCGCGGGCCTACTATCGTGCGGACGTGGATTACCCGGTGCAGTATGAGCCCTCGGGGCAGGATTTCTTTTCATCCTGTTGGAACGAAGCCGATTTGCTGCGGCGGGTGCTACCGCAGGCGGAGTTTCTCGAGTGGCTGGAGGCGTTTTTGCCTCGGTTGGCCACGCAGTTGACCGACGGTACGATCGCACCCGTTGTGGTCAGTGACCCCAGCGACGGCAAACTTGTGCATCTGGCGGGGCTCAATCTCCACCGCGCCTGGTGCATGCGCTCCGTGGCCCAAGCACTTCCTGCCGAGCATGCACTGCGTAGTCCGTTGCTGTCGAGTGCGGAAGCGCATCTGGTTGCCGGGCTGCAATACATCAACAGCGGTCACTACGAAGGCGACCACTGGCTAGCCACCTTTGGTCTGTACGCCATCGAAGGTATTGGCATAGGGCTGGAGCCATGACTGGCAGGCTGGCGAAGTGTTGTCATTCGCCGGAATTCTACCCACCAAGACCAAGGGCGGAAGTTACGATCAGGCTGCTCGAAGGACGATATGCCGACCAGAGAATAGGTCCACCGTCGCTTGCGATAATCTGAACACGCACACCTGCCCAATCCTAATTGGACAGCGCCACTTGGCTAGCTGGATAGCCAGATAGTTAACGTTTTCCACCGCTTGGCAGCGGGTGGCTACGAAAACTTCACGACGCCAAATTGCCCAGGCTACCAAGTGGCGCTGTCCAACTAAAGTCCCTTTGGGAACAAAGCACTAGCGCGATAGGTCCAAATCGGACAACACGTTTTGGTCCAACAGCATCTGGCCGCGTCGGAGAAGGGCTTCTTTTCTTAGATTTTTAAGGTTCGCGACCTCGCGCAGGCCTTCTTGGCGCTCCGCTTCGATGGCTTGCAGCGCTCTTTCCATCAGTTCGCAGTGGCAATGCAGCTCGCTTGCCCCGGACTTCTCCGTCGTTCCCGAAAAAGATGGTTTGTCAGTACCATGTACCGCCATGGGAGTTGAAAAGGTCGTCGAAAAGGTGGTTCCAGCGCTTCGTGACAACCGCTCCGAGGGACTTGTCGATGTCAAGCTACTGGGTCCAGAAAACACACCTAGCAACTCATGAATCGCTCGGACGGAAGTTTGCGAGGATTCGAGCCACATACATTGGCGGGCAATGTCCATGTAAGTTTCGGCGGCAACTCGAAATTCCGGTAGCGCAGACTCCATACTCTGCTTTGCCTTGAGCAATTGTTGTTGCATTTCAGATTCGACTTCAGCAATCTTTCTGAGTTCCAGCGAATGAGCTTGCGACTTGTCACGAATCGTGTTGACCTCACCAACGGCCATGTCGTGGCTGCGTTTAGCTTGCTCAAAGGCTGGCGTCTGCTGGCGAAGGTTGTGCATGGCCAGGCTCTCGCCCTCTTCTATTCGTTTGTATTCCGCCACCACATTGGAAGGAGCAAGTTCAAACTCGATTGCTGAGGTAACCTCCGCAGTGGCTTGCTGATTCTTGTTTTGTTCGGCGATATAGGCATCGTACAGTGGTTTTGTGGCACTCAGCGCTGCCTTGGCTCGTTCGACTTCCCCCAGTGCAGCATGGTAGAGCTGGCTGGGTGCTTCCAATTCGCTAGCTGTGCGCAATCGCTTCCGCTCTGCCTCCTCCCCATCCCGCTTGAGCGCGTTGAGCGTGTTCTCTAATTTCTCGCGTTGTTCGGGGAGCGAGTCATGTTCAATCTTCTTGGCTAGCAGCGCCTTGCAACTGGTGATTCGTTCCTCCAAACGTTTTGCCAGGCGCGGCTGTTGGTCCTGCAGGCTCTTTAAAAGTCCCAAGCGATGGTTGGTGTTTCTGAAATCGCCATCCTTTTCGGACAGGTCTTTGATTAGCAATCCCATCAGTGTCGACAGCGCAGCGGTACGCAGGCTGACTTTCTCCTGCGACTCATCGGCCAACGCTTGCCATTCTTTTTGAGCAGCTTTTAAATCTTCGGAGCTGCGGCGTTGGTCTTCCTGACTGATAAACTTTGCAGATGAAAAAGCCTCGATATCGACTTTAACTGCTTTGATAAACAACTTGGCAGTCGAAAGCTCTTTGCCCAGTTCCGACACGACCTTGCCATATTCGCTGATCGTGTTCACTGCCTCATTGTTGAGGAATTGTTTTCGCCAATAGGCAGGTTCATGTCCCATGCGTCGCATTTTGGGCGAAGCAATTCGTTCTTTCAGCATTTGGGCGCGAGCGATGACAAAGTTGTCGGCCAGGATTTCTGCCGTTTGATCGTTGATGGCATCGCGATGGCTTAGTTCCTGTTTGCGAGTTTCTGTGAACGGCAATTTGCGTTTAAACCAACCAATTAGGCCAGCCTGTTCCTGCTTAAATGCTGTGTAGTCCGATGAGTAGCCGTCGAGTTCCGCTTGGTCCCGAGATCTCTCCTGTTCGATGCGTCGAATCGCCTCATCAATGCTGGCGACCATTACATCACCATCGTTTGCCGCCTGCGACGCAGCATGCATCTGCACAAACACTCGCTGCAAATCGCCGTAGGTTGTAGCTTTTTCGAGCATCGCTAGCCAATCATTTTCAGCGCTCAATCGTCCAACTCCGTCCAAATGATTTCGTCTAAACTGCAAAGATATAGTTTGTACCAAGTGCATGACGCCATTCCTAGTACTTTGTCATGGCTCCAAATCAGGATCGTATATAGTAGAGCTTACTTGCTAAAGCTTCTCTTCCCCGTAGTGGAAATTGCTCGACGCGGCTCACGCACAAAGGTAACCAGATGAATAGTATCGCATTCGTAAGACTCAACATCGTCTGCATGGCCATTTTCCATGGCTCGACGCAATACATCCATGGGCAAGAGCCTGTACATGAGCTCGGTCCGAGTGCAGTCGTCAATAACCATCGCGATTATACATCCGCCATCGAGCGACTTTCAGACGCGATCGAGCATGAAGTTCAATCCAAGCAGCTGCCAGCTTTTTCCATCGCCTTGGTCGACGACGATACGACCGTGTGGAGTGCGGGCTTCGGACATCAGGATTCCGAAAAAACAGTTCCGGCAACGGCGGATACGGTCTATCGAGTTGGTTCGGTGTCGAAGCTGTTCACGGACATTGCCGTCATGCAATTGGTGGAGAGCGAACAAGTTAATCTCGATGCTCCGGTACAAAACTGTCTTCCTTCTTTCGCTCCCAAGAATCCGTTTGATGCACCGATAACGCTGCGCCAACTCATGTCGCATCAATCCGGTCTCGTGCGCGAATCACCGGTGGGGCACTACTTCGATCCGACTGAACCAACTTTGGCGGCAACGGTTGCGAGTCTTAATGACACGACCCTCGTTTACCGCCCAGAGACAAAGACCAAGTATTCCAACGCAGCGGTCTCGGTTGTTGGCTCAGTTTTGGAAGCAAAGCTCGATATCAGCCACCCGCAGCAAGTGCGCGACACGATACTTGATCCGCTATCCATGCGCAACAGTAGCTTTGTGGTGACGGCTGACATCGAACCGCATCTGGCTACGGGTTGGATGCGAACTTACGACGGTCGTCGCTTCGAAGCGCCGACATTCTTACTGGGTACCGGACCAGCCGGAAACATGTACTCCAGCGTTTTAGATCTGTCAAAATTTTTGATTTGCGTTTTTAAAGAGGGCAAGACGGACACAGGGCAGATTTTGAAACCAGAGTCTTTGAAGCAGATGCTGACGCCAATCCGTAATGCACGCGGTGCTTCTCAAGGATTTGGACTTGGCTTCCACGTGCAAGAGCTAGATGGATACACGAGGATCGGCCATGGTGGTGCGGTCTACGGGTTCTCAACTCAACTGGAGGCGCTGCCCGAGCGGAAAATTGGGGTGGTCGCAGCCGCGTCACTCGATGGCTGCAACGGTGTGGTCGAGCGACTGGCGACCTACGCGCTGCGGCTGATCATCGCAACACAAGATGGCAAGCCGTTGCCAAACTACCGCGTCACCCAGGCGGTGCCAAAGGAACGTGCACTCGAGTTGGTTGGCCACTATCACGCGGCTGATTCCAGTCGCTTCGTACAAATCACAGCGTTGAATGATGAGACCTTCTTGCAGCTCGGCAGCTATCGCTATCGTCTTGGTTCTGCAATCGACGATGGTAGCGTTGTAACGGACGACTCGATTGGATTCGGCACAACAGTGAAGCTGGAATCCACCGACCGCCTGCGCGTTGGAGATGCCGAGTTCCAGCGAGTTCCGGATGTTGCTCCTGACGATATTCCCGAACGCTGGAAGGGTTTGATTGGAGAATACGGCTGGGATCACAACACGCTCTATATCCTTGAAGACAACCATCAACTCTACGCGTTGATTGAGTGGTTTTATTATTACCCATTGACGGAAGTTGACGACGATACGTTTGCGTTTCCGGATTACGGTCTGTATCACGGTGAGAGCCTTGAATTCGCTCGCAACGCTGAGAAGATGGCTACTGAGGTGGTTGCGGCAGAGGTGAAATTTGTGCGACGCGAGGTTGGCACTCAAGATGGTGAAACCTTTACGATACATCCCATAAAACCGATTGACGCTCTGCGCGCAGCGGCATTGGCGGCTTCTCCACCGGACGAATCCGGCGACTTTCTTCCTGCGGATTTGGTTGAGCTGACCTCGCTGGACTCGACCATCAAGCTTGATATCCGTTACGCCTCCACCAACAACTTCACCGGTTCCGTATTTTATAAGCAAGCCAAAGCGTTTATGCAGCGTCCTGCGGCGGAAGCTGTCGTGCGCGCGAACCAACGCCTGAAGAAACGCGGTCTCGGACTGTTGGTCCACGATGCATATCGTCCTTGGCATGTGACAAAGATGTTCTGGGATGCCACACCCGATGAATTCAAAGACTTTGTGGCCAATCCAGCCAACGGCTCGCGGCACAATCGAGGCTGTGCGGTGGATATTACGTTGTATGATTTGGAAAGCGGCGAACCGATTCAAATGGTGGCGGGATACGACGAGTTTTCACCGCGATCATTCCCCATGTATCCTGGGGGAACGTCTCGTCAGCGATGGTACCGCGAGTTGCTGCGTGAGGTCATGGAAGCCGAAGGCTTCTCGGTCTACGAATTCGAGTGGTGGCACTTTGACTTCAAAGATTGGAAGCGCTACCGTATCGGAAATAAAACGTTTGAAGAAATTTTATAAAACCGCCTCCAAGAATTGACTCTGCACAGCGCGTTAGCATATTTGGCCGGGTTGAGTTTGTTTGAAGCAATCGGTGCATGGCGCGACGACTATTTGGCTGATTTTAACGGTTCATGGCTCTGCTCCCCAACCTGGACCGTTTTAAGCCAGTCTTCAAGCGTTTCTACAACAATTGGTCGCGTGTCTTTACCCTCTTCATACTTTGGGCTCCCCAGCACCCATCGTATGCGTTTCATTGCCTTGTCAAGCTCCATTCGTACCAGCTTGTAACGTACATGCTCACGCACTCGATTGTTTGGGTAATCTAACAAGCGAACATCTACTTCTTCCAAATTATCCACGACGGTGCGTTCGAGCATAAATTTGAGTTCGCCTCGCTGGACATGAGTTAGCCCGTACGACTTCGAACCGTCTGATTTTATGGGATCGAATGTGACGCGATAATTACGATCAAAGACGAAAACCATTCGGCTGTCGTGGAACACGACAATATTGTCTTTTGCTTGCTCGACCTCGTCGCCATCAGAAGACGCATAGGTCACGAGCCAAGCACCTTTTAGTTCAACTGGCGGCCACTTATCGGCTTGGGCAAAGAGCGAGTTATCGAGTATCACCGTCAGTAGAAAGGTTAGAAATAAACGCATGGTAGCCTCTTACTCTGCAACGAACGACTCGATTACCTCTGTACCTTCCATTCGAAGGAAAATCAACGAAGACCGTCATTTGAACGATCGAATTCGTAAACCGATTCTAGCGAATCTTCTGAGTATTCGCCAAGGTGAACGGCGATTCTAGGCAATAGACGCTCCTTGACCTGTTGTGGAGTTGCGATTCACACGTCTTCGTACCGTTTGAGTTTGCGGTCGAGCGTTGAGCGTTCAATGCCGAGCAGTTGTGAGGCCTTCGATTTGTTGCCATCGACATGGTCGAGCATCGCGAAGATGTGCATGCGTTCCAGTTCCTCCAACGGGATTGGTTTGAAGGCAGAGGACGGCGTCTGCGCCGCTTCGGAAGCTATTTTGTCTCGCTCTGCGGCAGTGCTTGGAGGTGGGGCAAGCGGTGACAAGTTAAGATCGTCAAGATGAATCGTCGAACTTGCTCCTAACACAACAGCGCGTTCAATCACGTTGCGCAGTTCGCGAATGTTGCCTGGCCAGCGATAGCGGCATAACATTTCCAACGCACGCGGTTCCACACCCGAGATCTTTCGATTGGCATGGAGCTTGAGTTTTTGTAGAAAGAACTCCACCAACTCTGGCACATCTTCCAGACGATCGCGCAACGGAGGAATCTCAATTTCGATCACTCGCAATCGAAAGTAAAGGTCTGAGCGAAACAGCTTGGCTTCGATGGCCTCTTCTAAATTGCGGTTTGTCGCGGCAATGACGCGGACATCGGTTCGAATGGGTTTGTTTCCGCCAAGTCGTTCGAACGATTCTCCCTCGAGCACGCGGAGGAATTTGGCTTGCAGTTCTGGGATCATTTCGCCAATTTCGTCCAACAGCAAAGTACCGCCATCGGCCGCTTCGAACTTTCCGATCTTCCGATCGGTAGCGCCGGTGAAGGCCCCCTTTTCATGCCCAAACAACTCGCTTTCCAAAAGTGTTGGGGCCAAAGCAGCGCAGTTCAAACAGACAAAGGGTCCTTGCGCTCGCTTGCTTTGGCGATGCATAGCGCGGGCGACCAACTCTTTTCCAACGCCACTTTCTCCTCTTATCAAGACCGTGGCAGAGGTAGGCGCGGCCCGCAGAATGGCCTCCTTGACTTGACGAATGGCGCGACTTTGGCCGACCAGTTCGCTCGAAAACTCTGACTGCTCTTCCAACTGATCGAGTTTACGTCGAGTCTTCTGTAGATCATGTGCGAGTCGTTCGTCGGCTCGGTGCTTCGACAACGCAATGGAAAGGTTGTCGGCGACTCCCACCGCCAGTTCAAGATCTGCATTGGTCAGCATCCGCTCATCGCTCGTCGAATAAACGTGTAACAAGCCGATGACTCGTTCCTGCTCCTGCAACCGTTCGCGCAACGGTGCACAAATGATGCTGACCGTTTCGCGACGCCCCGACTCTCGCGCAAATGAGAGTTGTAGATCATCTTGAACGTTACGTGCCAACAGGGCTCTACGTTCCGAAATGACGGCTTGGACCAAAAAATCGCTAACGCGATGATACGTCGCACCGGCCCCTTGCCGAGCGGCCAACACTGCCATCTCGGGGAGGGGTAAAATTGTCGTCAACGGTTCTTTCGATTTGTCGACTTTCCGCGAACCCATTTCCTTTGTCACGTCGGAACTCGACGGAGCCATCTCGACCGGTTCGATGGTCACAATTCCACCCGACGACAACTGCAATTGCTCTAATAGCCGGTCGAGCGCAACGTGCGCTGCGGCTTCGGGAGATTCGCATGTCACCAGATCAAACACGAGCCGATAAAAAAAGTTCCAAGCGTCCTTTGGCTGATTTCGATGTGGCAATCGACTCTCGACCGAGTTGGATGGCGGCGCATTGATCGAACTCGAAGACCATTTCGAGGAAGCCAGACGCTCGACGATCGTCGGGGTCGCCTGTGGTTGCTGGTCCGAAAGTACCCGCGTCGCCTGATCATCGACTTTCGAGCGTCCATCAGATTGGCGATTGTCTGACGCGAAGCCGGCGGCGAGCGACAGAGTGAACTTCATTTCGCAACCGCCCACGGTGACGATGTCGCCATCTTGTAATTGGTGCGGAGCGGCGATGGATACTCCCCCTACCTGCGTCCCATTTCGCGAACTGAGATCGGAGACGCTCCACCCCCCTTCCGATGGTGCTATTACCGCATGTTTGCGGCTGACGCGGGCATCGCGGACGACGACCGCACAGTCTGACGAACGCCCAATATGGACGGATTGGTCGGATTGCAACCGCAAAACGTCTGTCCAGCGGTTTCCAAGTTGAATGATCAGGTAGGCTGATTGATTAGTTTGTTGCATTGGCTGCAATTGCCAAGTAATCTAGAGGAAAGCTTTTCAAGGGCAGGACATTTAGTCATCGACCTGCTAACCTCAATCTTAGCCAAGTGACCGCGGAGCGCGCTCGTCGGCTGCAAGAATTCTCCTCCGGAGTTAAGAGAATGATTAACGGACAATATCGTCTGTACGCCAAATCGCAATTTGCAACTGCTTTCGGCCGTGTGTTAACCAGTTTGGCTGCGCTTGCAATGGTGCTGAGCAGCTCGCAGGCGCAGGCACAATTCGGATTTCCGCGTTTAGGCGGCGTGGTGGGTGGGGTCAGCATTGACGCTGATGGAACCGTGCGAACCGCCAGCGCCGAGGAGCGAAGCGGATGGCTACAAAATGTTCGACAGATCGCTTCCCAACCCAGCGAACAAATGGCTGAAAATGTTGGTTTGCGAATGGTCTCGCTGACCAAGTTGCAGTCCGCAATTGATAACGCGATTGCTGAGAATCGTCCACTTTCTGAAGACATCCTTTACTTGGCTGGACTCCAGCGGGTCGAATATGTCTTTGTTTATCCCGAAAAAAATGACATCGTCATCGCCGGCCCGGCTGAAAGCTGGATTGTGCGCGAGGACGCGAGCGTGGTGGGTAAGACGAGTGGCCGACCAGTCCTACAATTGGAAGATTTGATCGTTGCACTGCGGACAACCGAGGCTTCCCAAAAAGCCGCCATCACCGTTTCCATCAATCCAACGCCAGAGGGTCAAGTTCGGTTGAACAACCTGTTGCGCCAAGTTCGCACGGGCCCTGGATTCAACCCAGCTCAGATCGAACCAGCGATGAAGGAGGCGTTCGGACCTCAGCAAGTAACTTTGACCACCGTACCCCTCGATTCTCGCATGGCGCAAACGTTGGTCGCAGCGGACTACCGCATGAAACGCATTGCCATGGGTTTGGAAGAAATTCCAGTGAGTGGCCTTAAGAGCTATCTGGAAATGGTTCGCAACGGTGCACCGAAGAACGGGATGCAGCCACGTTGGTGGATGGCATGTGACTACGACGCTCTTCTTCACAGCGAAGATCGATTGGCTTGGAAGCTGACCGGAACTGGAATCAAAGCGATGACGGAAGATGAAATCGTCGATGCTAGTGGTGTTCGAACTGGTAGTGGAAAAGCCAACAAGCAGGCTCAAGCGTGGGCCAACAAATTCACCGAAAAATATGACGAGCTTTGCGGATTCAACGCAGCCTTCGGCGATCTCCGCAACGTAATGGACTTGAATATCGTGGCCACGGTTATTCAAGCACATGAGTTGGAGAAAGTCGCTGGCTGCGAACTCGGCTTGTTGCGCGGAGAAGCAGGGATGCTCGAGACTCCAGAGTGGCAGTCGCCCAAGACGATTTCACCTGAGTGCAGTTTCATCCGTGGCACAAACGGTTGGACAGTAACGGCCAGTGGTGGTGTTGAAATCAACCCCTGGAAAGAGGTTAGCCAAAAGGCCAAGATCGACGAGACAGTAAAGTCGGTCTACACCAAAGCTGAAGCCAACTCCGATGCATGGTGGTGGAATTAGCTCTAACCTAGAATCTGCGTAGGGGATGGACACGATTGGAACTTCTACAGGCTACAAGCTCGCCGTTACTTGCACGAAACGACGAGCCTTGAGTTGAGTAAAAAGGTGAGCATATTTAGAACGATTGTTTAGCACGATTGAGTTGTCGCCGCACAAAAATAGGATATGCCCGGTAGATTGCGAAGTCTTTAGAAGCGACAATATTCTCTGCGTTCATAATGATCCTTAGAGTCCGGCGACTGGTCGCAGTAGCGATCACGCGCTGGAATCGATTGGGACAATCACTCGACGCAAGTATCCCGCTTCTTAACTGGCTGGTAAGGAGACGTGTCTCACTGTGTCTACAATTGCCAACGCCCCCGAACCTTCAGGTTCTGTAACTCGATGTCTTCAAGAGGTGAAGCGAGGAGATTCCGTCGCCCAGCATCAACTGTGGGAGCGCTACTTGTGTCGTCTTTTGGGTTTGGCGCGTCACCGGTTGCGAGGCGTTAACGATCCGCTTACCGAAGCCGATGATTTGGCGTCAGTCGTATTCCATGAGTTCTTGCTTGGCGTTGAAAAAAGCCGGTTTCAAAAGATCGACGATCGGCACGATTTGTGGCAAGTCTTGGTAATGTTGACCAACCGCCGGGCGATTGACCGACGCCGCCTTGCTCGAGCGCACAAGAGATCTGCCCCGCTGCAATCGCTCGAGTTGTTTGGGCAAGAGCAACAAGCTGCAACAATTGCCGCGATCGCAAGTCGAGACCCAACTCCAGAAGAGGCTGCTCTGTTGTCCGACGAGATTAAGCATCGCCTTGCGAGCCTCGGCGACCAGCGGCTAGAGGGTATTGCAATGGCAAAACTGCAAGGAGTTACCAACCAACAAATTGCTGATCAACTGGGGTGTTCTACGCGTAGCGTTGAACGCAAGCTGGCGATCATTCGACGTAAGTGGCTAAGCATACAAGTGAATTCGTAGAAAAACGAAGTGCTTCGGATCATTTATTCTTCGCTTGGCGGTAACGTTCTCGCAAGTCGCATACCTAAATTCGCGCCATTTCTAAATGGAAGATCGTTGGCCAGTTTTGCCAGACTGACATTCGTGGGAATCGAAGAGTAATTGGCTCCTCGAGTCAAGCGGGGTAAGTGTGGCGCAATGGGCATCATGTCCTCGATGTCGTCTCCGATGGGACCTATTCCATAAGGGCGAGCATCGCGTTCCATCAACCACTCGTCCGTATTACCCAGTACATCGAATAGGCCAAAGTCGTTCGGCTTCTTCAACCCAACCGTCTGCAGCCGATAGTCGGAGTTTTTTCCGTACCATGCATATTCGTCGAGAAAAGCAGTGTTTTCTCCGAAGTGGCGTTTGGTCGCCGTGCCGCCGCGCGCGGCGTACTCCCATTCCGATAACGTGGGTAGCCGATAGCCAGTGCGACTTAGGTAGTCGGCAGCCCAGCGAATGGGCTCCGAATCGTCACCAATATATTCAAAGCACCATTCATTTCTTGGTGTGCCCTGCTCGTTGTCAAAATACTGGCAGTACAATCCGGCGATCTTCCAGTTAACACCGCCCGCAGCACTGGTGGGGCCTTCAATTCGAGCTTCGTCGATTGGTTTTGACAAACTCGTCACGTTACTAAGTTGCTGTAAATCTTCCCACGTAACCTCGGTGGTTGCGACGGCAAAACTGCGTGTGATCCGCGAGCGGACGAGCGTTTCCCCAGACAATCGTTCAAGGGCCTGTGCGTTTCTTGGCATACCACGCAAGAACTCGACTGGGCCGCCAATGCAGGCGAAAGTGTACAGGTTGAGCTTGTCTCGGTACCAGCGTCGGCCGCCCTCGCGGCGACCAGTGGCCAGTCTTTGATGTATCTCATCAATCGCCTGCGTGTAGCCCCATTTTCGCAGCAACCATTCGCAAGCACTATGCACGCCCGAATCCAATTCCAATTCGAACCACTTAATGACCTTTTGACTAATCCGCTTGCGTTGATTTTCATTGAGCTCCACTTCACCAAGTATCTGTAAGAGCGAGAATTTTTGGGCATCGTTTAATTCATCGAAGAGGCGTTCGACAAATGGCAGTGGATCACATTGAGAGGGTGCTACCGTATGGATCACTCGAGTACGCAATCGCGGATCTGCCGCGCGATCGAGAAGTGGCCACAAATCTCGGTGGCTTCCCAGTCGGAACGCAGCTACACCGGCATTTGCGTGGCGGATCGCGATTTCTTCCATAGCATCCTGAGTAATCATTGGACGCTGCCAGACAGAAGCGCATGAACTCTTGTGGCCAATTCGGACAACGCTGATCGACACAGGACGGAAGCCCTGTTCGGTAAGCTGCTCACAACGCTCGAGATGTTCCGGAAGAAACAAATCATGGACTTCGGTAGCGTCCATCGTGCGACTAGTGCAACGCGCTCCGGCGTAATAGGCATTCACTGGTTCGTCGGCACGCATTTGTTGAAAATCGGCGCGGTCCAACAAATGGCTCCAATCTGCATTTCGATAAATGGATAACCAATCATCCCAGCCCGCTTTTTGCGCTGCGCGGAGAAAAGTGATGGCCTGATCAGCCCATTGAGGGTCAACTCCATCTGGATTTAACGACATGACAGAAGAGCACCCAGCGAAGGCATTTGCCACAATCGCTTGAAGTCCGGCGTTATCTGGATCGCTAATCGCCATCGCCTCCAATTCGTTCAGGGAAGAATGTGCATCGCCGAAATATGCAAAAGTCACAGAGCGGGCCGATAGTGCTTCCGCAGGATTCCAACACAATCGCGCAAATTTATCCAGGTCGTCATCAATTTCAGCTCTGACGGCGACAACTGTTTCCGCGTTGGGCTGCATGGCCGCGTTCATTGCTCGTATCCGACTTCGCAGGCGATACGGCAAGGCGGCTTGGGGAAATGCGCGAATGACGCGGTCGCACTCATGCAACGCGCGTTGGTAGTCCTTTGTTTGAAAGTAGGCGTCCGCCAAAAGCAGGCCGCGATTGTTTGATTTGGTCCAATCCTGTGCCGAACGCTCGAGTTTCCATTCGTGGATGACGCGGCCATAATAACTGCTGGCAGTTTGAGGTTCAGCGACTGGGCATAAACAAATGTCCGTCAAAATGCGGTCCCAATCCTCGAAGGTCTCGAAGTCTCCCTGTGTCTGACATTTAAAGGTCGTTGACGATTCGTCTTGATCCTTGGCGATGACTCCACAATAACGCCGTTGCCCATCGGCGGCTTGATAACACTGTAGTGCACCGGATATCCGATATTGACCATTGGCCAGTTTAAACTCTGTCCTATATTGCTCCTGTTCCTCAACTCCAGCGTACACTCGGAAATCGCTTAGCTCAGCATCGGCCTCGCCCAGCACCAGAACAAAACGCTCCTCCGTCTGCCCAGCTTGTGAAACCAAATACCCTGCAATGTCGATTGGCATAAGCCCGCCGCTGCTAGGAGCCCCATCGAAACTCTCCACTTCGGACAGAGTGAGTGACATATCAAACTGCGACTTCTTTCCATCTCGAGCCCAGATAGCGGCGGTCAAGAGTTGTCCTTCGGCCGGGTAGGGGCGGATGCGAACAGGTCGATAACCGTAGCCCGCAAGTTTCGTTGCTAGCTCTTCGAATTGCTTAAAAGGGAGCGTTTGGCATACGGCAAAATTGTCGGTCAAGATACCCGAGGCAGCGTGCAACTCAGAACGCAACGCTTCAGGTACAGAAGTTGTTGATGGCCAGTTCGCATCCTGCCAAACGAATGTGGCTTCCTTTCTTAGTTCTTTCCGCGCGAGAGCCAACGCAAAATCGCGCTGCACGGAGAACCTGGAAAAGACGCGATCGAAATGTTCTGGCGATCCCGTGAACAAGATTTCGCCAAGTAAATTGATATCCTCACCGGCAAAATCGGTCAGCATATCCACGATCAAGTCAATTTGATGTTCTGTGTAAGGTGCTGGGGCGTTGGGCAATCCTTCCAGAGCTGCCGTACGACGGATGCGATCCAAATCTTGGCGTAGAAGATCAGCTACTGGACGATGCAGATTTGCCCATTTGCGATTATTTTCAACCGCTAGGTTGAGAAGGCTTGCAACAAGCGCAGGTTTTAGGGAAATCCAGCGAGTATCTGCGGCATCCCCATATTCGGCCAAAAAGCTAGTTGCGGCCAAAAGCCGTCGATTGGCGTCCGAGCTCGAAATATTTGTGCCATGTTGCTCGGCCGCATTCCATAAATAGTCTGACAACTCTCTGCCGTGCTTCGCCAGGGCTGGTCGCAACGACTCAATCGCATCCGGTTCTAGCTCGAGTAACTGAGAGCGAATATTCTCCAGGCGCTGGGGCTCCAATCCCAATAAGGCTAAATCAATTCGGATGGATTCTGTTGGTGAGTCAATTGCCATTTGCGACAAAGTCGAACGCAATTTAGTCGGACTAACGTTTAGTCTGGAAATCAATTCCGGGATATCACCTAGTTGCGTTTTGGACACTTGGGACACGATTTGTCGCAGGGTTTCATCGCGTTGGCGAAAAAAAACTCCAGCCAGTAGAGCGGCACAGCAAACAAATCCTAGCGCAGCTGTTAACAAGAGGCCGTTTCGTCGGTCGGCGCGCTGCATGATCGTTTTCTCTGCGGAGTTCCAGCGTCTACGGGAAGTAAACAGATGGAACTCGGCCCATTCGAAGATGCCTGGTAAAAAGCGGGACGAAGGTCTTGAGGACCACATCTCTGCTAGTTCAGACAACTTGATCTCGGCACGCCCGCGACGTGTCTCGCGCTGCTTACGAGTCAACCATGTTCGCAACAAAGGTACCAAATGATCGTGAGTTAATTGGTAACTGCACTCCGTGTTTCGTTGACTGAGATTGCTGGCTTCTCGCCAAGGGTCTACCGGCGTGATCATCCGCAGGTCTCGATCCAGTACGCCGACAACGGCTTGCCAAGCGGCCGCAGAATCACAACCTGCAACCGTTCGCAACCAACCTTCACTTCGCGCGGCGCCGCGTATGTCGCAATTGGGTGGCGGAAGCAAAAGCTGTAAGACTCGACGAATCATGAATTCATGACCGCGTGCGACAGGGCCGGCTGATGGACCCGATATCGAGTCGTCTAGATAGGCCACACCCAGCCCTTCTATTCCACCAAAATCGACCAGCGTACTCGGGGTCCAAGGCCGATGTTTCATCATCTCAGCAAACAACGCTAACTGCACGCATACGACGCTACCACCGCTGGTCAATTGCGCCACAGCTTGACTAACAAACTCTTGTTGCATCGGCAGCGTAGCGGATGGATCTGCGGATTTCCCTGGGAACGCCCCATAAGCTCGGCCATACTGCGTTAAAACGAACTCGGCGTGCTGAACTGAAAAACGCGGTACCAGCGCATAGTTCTGGCCCTCGTGCAATGGTAACTGCAAGGCCTGGAACAACAGATTCACGCTCGCAAAAAAATCGTCTCGAACGACCAGCACAGCTTGCACATCGACTCCATTGCATTGACGCAGCATCTGCACCAATTCGGCCTGATCGTATTCTCGATCAATCTGCAGCCATTGTTCGAGTTGATCGATGATGATGATGACCTTGCGCGCAGCTCCAGTTGCCCTAGTCTTTCTCAAAGCGGCAACGAATTGAGGCAATGAGCAGTCTGGAGTTTGTTCAGGAAAACAGGCCATCAAGCGTTGCATCAGCGTAGTTTCGGTCCCGTCGGGACTGGCGTCCAAGCTAACCACGGTGAGTTGGCTTGTGTCTAAACTGGGGATCACACCGGCTCGAACCAAGGAGGACTTGCCACTGCCCGACGGGCCATAGATTAAGCCGACTCGCAAGGCGTCGTCGGGGCACCGCGACTCTAACTTGCGTTTCCAAAAGCCAATGGATTCTGGTAAGCCATGTGCGTCACGTGGACCAGGCAACAGAGATGCGTAAAAGCTCTGGTCGTTGGCTCCAAAAGCGCGCAGACCTCTTGGTGTGATCAATGGTCGGCTGTGACTTCGACCGGTTGCATCCTCCAGTGCGTACTGAGGCACCTGCCCATGTAGAGCTTGTTTGATCCAGACTTCGAGATCATGCAAGAGTTCTGCTGCGGAGTGATAACGATGATCCCTGTCTTTGGCCAAACATTTTAAGCAGATCCGGCTGAGTTCGCCGGGTATACTCGGATCAACCTGCAGCGGTGCGTCCGGCTCTGCATGTTGTATGCGGTGGTATAGCTCTTCATAATCCTGGCCGTAAAATGGGCGTCTCCCAAGCAAAAGTTCGTAGAACATCACGCCCATTGCCCAAATATCGGTTCGTGCATCGATCGATGCTTGCTCACCACGTATCTGCTCAGGGGCCATGCTAATGGGTGTACCCGAGAATTGGTAATCCGGAGCTACAAACTGGTCTCGAATAGCCAAGCCAAAGTCGGCGATGCGCGGGTTGGCATTATGATCGATGAGTATATTCGCCAATTTGAGATCGCAATGGACAACACCATTTTGATGAGCGTGGCGCAATGCGTCAGCGATTTGGATGAGCAGCCTGACGATCTGCTGAAAGGGCAATTGCTGCCGAGCTGCCCAGGATGCCAGGTTTTCCCCCTGCACGTATTCATAAACAATATACGGGTGGCGGTGCTCGAACTGTACATCAAATACGGAAACGATACAGGGATGCTTTAGGTTGGCAGCTACACTGGCCTCGCGCAAAAAGTTGGCGACTTGCTCATCGCTTGCCGGTGTCGCTCGCTTCGGCAGTTTGATGGCTACCAAGCGATCAAGTTGCGGATCATAGGCCAGATAGACGACACCAAAACCACCACTACCTAAGTTGCGACGAATCTCGTAACGTCCCATGCGCTTGGGCAACCACGACTCATCCACTTCCTCGGCGGGCTCTGTCGCTGCCGCTTCTGGCAGCAATGCGGCGTGTCCAGCTTCACGGAGGGCGCTGAGCACAGTGGGATGATCATGCGGAAACTGGTCAAGATATTCGGGTAGACCGATTGCTTGGCCCGCTTTCTGCCTCAACTCGTTGTCGAGACGAATCAGCTCCCGCAACACGGGTTTACGAGGCAGACCAGAACGTAGAAGAAAATCAGCGACGCGCGGGTTCCGGCCAGCCCGAAAGGCCGCCTCGAATTCGTCGGCCAACTGATCCAAGCGTTGTGCTTCGTCCAGCGGCAATTCATCGTCGGGATCAATCATCGGAACTCGCCGGTCAACAGGAAAAACCGCGATCGCAAAGCCTATCAGGCATCTACTTTCAATCCACGATCATAGCGTATTGCCAGGCATCCGGAACAAAGAGCAGAAAATATGCTGACGGCTTTCTCAATTGGAAACCGCTCGCGGGATCGGACAGTTGGACTTGAGTGTAGAACAATCGTTCTGCTCTATGCGATGGCTTGCGATGGTTGCCTAAGTTGGGCACAAAACAGTTGGGGACTATTGTCTTACATTGGTCGAAACAATTGGGGACAATTGTTCTACATTGCCGTGAACGGTTATCTCAATTGACATGTACACGGCGCCAGACGCTAACAGCCTCTTCGAGCTTCTTGCCATTGGTGGTTCCGTTTTCTGTCCAAGTATTAGTGTTGCCGTTGTCAGAGATCGTTAGAACGCTGACGATCGACTGCTTGGTACCGTCGGGGTCTACGGCAGTTAGTCTCTCTTCCCATTTTCCGTTATGTTTGATAATCACTCCATCGCTGCGCCTGCCATTTGAAAAGAGTGCCAGCGACGTAATGCGCTTGCCAGCTGGATCATATGCCAATATCCAGGTCCCACAGCCTTCACCGGCGCCTTGGAATTCGCCTAACAAGCAGTATTTGTCTGCCAAAAACCTAGCTGTGAAATAGCTTGTTCCGACTTCCCCCTTCTTACCAAAGCCTGGTAAGTCATCGATCTGCGTCACTTTACCTACCCAGCGTCCCTCAATCGCCTCGCAAAACGCATGAAAGTCAGCAATCGTCGCGTCCTGAGCGCGGAGAGGACAAGCCAGCAGGGTACAAAAAAACAATGCTATATACGCTTTGTACATAATTCACTCCTCTGAAAATGAACTAAAATCTCACAATATAACTCATGCGGTCCAAAGTTCTTTCATCGTAGGAAATCGCAAGCGCTGTCACTCGTTTGCCGACAGTCGTTCGCAGAGTTGCCGACACAGGTTCCATCGCATGCGTTCGACGGTCACATCCTCCGCAAATACATCTTCGAACGACTGTCCAGCCGCCAGACGACCATCCCAGGAATCGGTCGACGACAAAAGGACAATCACTGTCTCGTGAAACGGACTGATGTAGACCATTTGACCGTAAGCTCCAACTGCCGCAATTGCATCATGACCAACAGTGTCCCGATAGAAAAAACTGCGGTATCCAATTCCCTCTGGGAACAAATCACCGGTGAGCGGTGAATTGCGTAGCCGCTCGACGCTGCCTTGGGAACGAATGTCTTGAACAAACGAGCGAGGCAGAATCTGCTGTTCATTGAAGTACCCATTCTGTAAAAGCATCTGCCCCCAACGCGCCAGATCAACGGCCGATGCGGAGTTATGAAAGGTCCAGTGACCAAGTGAATCGCAAACAACTTCAAGCGGGTATTCCGCCCCAAGCCGCGACCACAGGCGTTCTTGAGCGAGCTCAGCAAATCGCTTTTGCGTAACCTGCTCTGCAACCCAGACCAATACGCCTGGGTCGGATTCCTTATAAAGCATGCGCTCACCATGCTTGTACTGCAAATCCGACTGCAGCGATAAAATGAAGTTCCGCTCGCCAATTGGTACTTTTAGATGGGCAGCCTCGGGCAGGATTGAGGTTTCATGGGTTTTAAAGGTCGACTCCTCACCGTCGTAGGTGTAGTGGATCGCGGACAACATGTCTAACACTTGCCTGATCGTCGCTCCGGCGTACGGCGTTCCGTTCAATTGCGGTACGTGACGTTCTACCAGATCGACCTCCTTCAGCGATCCGTCAGCCAACAAAGTAGCGATGACCGATGCGACAATCGACTTATTGACCGATGCGAGAAAATGCGGGGTGTGCGCCTGCATCCCGTGAAAGTAGTGCTCAGCAATTAACTCACCGCGATGAAGGACCACGCAGGCATCTACCTCCAATTCCTTCAAAGCCTCGGCGACACTTACGGACTCATCGTCCTTGAGGGCTAAGCCAATGCCCAGAACATCAACATCACGTTTCGGCAATGGGCTAACTGGCGCACTGCCTCGATAGACAGCTTGGGTGGGATAAAGTTCACGAAAATGTTGCACCGACCATCGCAAGTTGGCGTGTGAGCTTTGGTATGTATTGCGGGTGACAACTTCAACTTGGGAAGACTCCGGCCCTTGCGCAAATAGGCTCGTAGAGAGCCACAGGCAACCGATGTAGATTGTGATAGTACGCACGCAAATCTCCATGGATACGAACGCCAAAGCGATTTTTATTTGACTGGCAGGGCATCGCGATAGATCCAGCGACATGGAATGGCTACTCGTTATCCTTGGGCGAAACCACTGAGTTGTAGGTTGCCAATAGCTGCCACTGGCCATCCTCCTTTTTCCAAGTGTTGTGGAGCCTGTAAATGGTCTCCACCGACTTGCCATCTGGTTTCGTCAGAGCATGTACATATGCATTGATGATTGCAGTATCTCCTGCCACGACGACGCTAACTGGGACCATTGTGTACGCCACCACCTTGTCATCACCTTCGGCAACTTGTTCGAAATACGCGTTGGCTTCTTTGTCAAAGTGGAGGGGTGACGGCCAAAACGTTCCCCAATCGACTAGCTTGGGATGGAGGTACCTATCGTGTTTGTCCCAGTCGCGTTTGAAAAACAGAGCGAGTTGCTCTTTGAGAGCTGTCCAGGGCTCCATTTGCTCTTTGTTCAACTCGTTCAGGGAAGCTACCGCCCGATGTGTGGACTCTGAGGCATCTTGCGCGGCGGCTAGCGACGCTGTCCAAGCCAGACCAAGGACTATCATTACGGCAATCTTCATCTAATTCTCCCATCTAGAAGTGATGCTCACGGGTACGCTCCCCTTTGAGTCACTCGCAATCGAACGATCCAAGCCGACAGTCGGTCATAAAAATTAATCGCAGCTTTGCGACTAAGTCCGATGGTTAAATTTCTGTGCGGATTTCGTGTCGGCAAATGCCGCCGTCCTGCGAGTAATTCAATGAGAGTCATACGAGATAAGGGCTAGTGTTTCTTCAACCCTCTGATCACTAAACGAAGAAGGAAACAACAATGAGGAACTTGAGTCTGGCGCTGCTCTACTTCGCCACTGCTATCGGGATTGGCATCAATGTTGGGATAAACAACAACTGCCTGGCTCAGACTACGAGCCAGTCGCCGTTACCGCCCGAAGCGCAGGCGATGATGTCCAAACTTGTTGGCACTTGGACATCGCAGGGCAAACGCAACGGCGAGTCGTACAGCGGACTCGCGCAAGTGCGATGGAACGAATCGCGAACGGGTTTGACTTATCAATTGCGTGAAGGCAATAAGGTCAATAGCGGAGTCAGCTACTGGGATTTCAAGAGCAATGAGCTGGTAGAAACTTGGCCCATTTTTGCACTGACCGCAGTGCAACGTTACAAAGTCGACCAGGACAACCCACAGCGTTGGATCGGGAATGCCTGGTTGCAACTCTACAATGGGCAGCAGGTTGAATCGAGTCCAATAGAGGCTTCGTTCGGAGACAACCAATTCACATTCACAGCTGAATCAGGTTCAGAAACGTTGACCACGACCTACACTCGCGTCGCGTTGAGCGACTCGCAGGCTTCGTTTCGTGACCTGGGTGAATTCCTAGTCGGCGGTACCTGGGTTAGCGACGAAACACCGCCGGCCCGTCACCGCTACGAGTGGCGTGAGGGGAAAAAACTACTCATGCTCGACAGACAGAGTGGTCGCTATCCAGGCCTGTCGCTAGTCACCATCGATCACCAATGGCAATGTGTGCGATTTATTGAAGTGGATAATAGCGGCATGTTGGGTTCGGCAGTTGTCGTTCGCGATGACCAAGATCACTGGCGACTATTTGGCCGCTACGAGTCGGAGGCAGAGGTGCAAGATCTCCAAATCAAGATCACCAGGGTTAATCCGGATGAAATTTTGACGAGTGGCATCGAGACTATCAACGGCACCATCAGCCAATGGCAGGTGACCTGGAAGCGCGTTAAGGACAGTCCCTAGACAGTCCTGCTCACTGGCAGGTTTTTATGCAGCCATTCGGCCGGAAGCTGGTTCGTTAGCAATCATCTTGCTGCAGGCTCTCATGACCTCGTCAATCTCAATGGCTTGCATGGCGATGTTAGGCCCGCGACGCTGCACTTTCTTCGAGACGTTAGGGGTCGGACTTTGAATAGCAATCGCACGGTTTCCATACGGTCCACACTCGTCCGCCCACGTGGGTCCGTGCAAACTAACGCTGGGAGTACCAATCGAACTGGCGATGTGCAATGGCCCCGTATCGCTGCTAACGAGCAGCGATGCGCGGCGGAACATTTCAAGCAATTCGCACAAGCTGGTTTGCGGTGCAACTCGCGCAGCTCCGCCACTTTCTTCAGCGATCACGTTAGCCATCAAACGCTCGTTGTCGCCGGCCCAAAAAACCAGCGATGGACGTCGATGTGTTTCGTATAGCTCCTTCGCCAAACGACCGAATCGCTCAACGGGCCATTGGCGCGTCGTCCAGCCGGCTCCAGGGTTGATTGCAATCCACGCGGATGTTCCCTGCGACCTTTCCGCCGAATGAAGCTCCATGTTCCGCAACATCTCCTCGACTCGCTCCGCCGCTTCGCTGTAAACCGGCATCTGGAACTCTCCCTTGCCCGGTTCCTGAACCTGCCAAGGACTGAGCAGTTGCAGGTAAGTATCGACCATATGGCGATTGGTACGCGTCACGCGCCGCGTCGCCAGCAAAGGAGCTACCTCGCGACCGTGGGAATAGTCAAATCCGATGCGCTGCCGCGCACCGCTTAACCACCCCAGTAACGAACTTTTGCTCAATCCTTGTGGATCGAACACCAAATCGAACTTGCGGCTCTGCAATTCGCTGCGCATGAGCGCCCAATTGCTAGGACGTTGCAACCACTTACGCTCAATGCGAAGAACTTCATCCACGGCGGGGTGATCGTCAAGCAATTGCTCAGCGGCACAGTCGACAACCCAACTAATTCTCGCATTGGGCCACAATCTCTTTGCAGCAACCACCAGTGGGATTGTGAGAATGCAGTCGCCAATGGCGCTCAAACGAGTCACCAAGATGCTTGTGGGTTCGCATTTTGGACGAGTCTTTAGGATCTGAAAATTCACAATATTCCCCCCCAACGAATCTCTGCTGGTCCGTTTACAAAAAGTCAGCTTACAAGAATTTGTCAACGCGACTCAAGGCAGATTGCGTTCAGTGTACAATGTCGAAGAATTATTCCACCCAAATGCAGCGGGGTCTGTTGTTTGTGTCCGTTTTCGAGGCTGCTCGGAGTGGGAGACGTCATGAAAAATCGCCAGCATTTTTGGCTCGCCACCACTGGAAATTGCACAACACTCAAGAGCACACCATGAGAGCTTATTTGCTAGCATCCGCTTTTACGTTCGCTTTTTTTGCCTCACCCATGTTTTTAATGGGGCAGGTCAATGAAGTCGAATTCAAAATCACCAAAATTACGCAGGGTGACTATGAACTGGAGGTTATCGACAACTCAAAGACCTTTAGCCATGGATTGGCCATCAATTCATCCGGAGCGATCATTGGCCAACGAGAATATGCAAATGCTGACCAAACGATGCTCGGCAGCAAATATTTTTTTTGCGACGACAAGCGAATTCTAGATGTTCCAACGGTTGAGCAGTACACCAATGTGGAAGTGCAGGCCCTGAGCGATAGCAATATTGCTGTGGGCCTGGCAACTCGACCACTGGGCAATCCAGATGGAGGCGTGATCGCAATCGTTTGGGATACAGCGACTGGGAAAGTCACCAAGTTACCGCGTCCTCCAACCACGTTGGCCACTCATGCTCAGGATATTTCTGCGGACGGTCGTAGGATATCCGGATATGCGACGGGAGAAGGACTTTTGCGGCCCTGCGTTTGGACTTGGAATGAAGGCAGTAGTTCTTGGGATGTTGAAATATTACCAACCCTTCTTGATCATAATCCCTACGTCATGTCTTCACGGGCTATTATTTCGCCCAATGGCAAACTAATTGCGGCTTGTTGTACATTCGACTTATCGGCTGGCGTCATTGACAGTTCACTCTTCGTGTGGCGAGAAGTTGAAGGCAAATGGGAGCGTGAGTTGCTCAACGACGAACAGCTTCATCTGCGCGACATGAACGATTCAGGAGTTATCATCGGTTCGATCAGTACTGATCGAGGCCTACGGATGCCGCGCGTGATTGACGCCAAAGGCAAAATGCTCCCTGTGCTACTCTTGGCCGGAGACCATTCTGGTGAAGTGTGGGGGATTAACTCCGCTGGTGTCGTCGTGGGCTTCAGCGATGATCCGCCCGGCCCCGACGGTGGACCGCAAGCGATCATGTGGGTAGATGGAAAGACGACAGCCATTAACTTGGGTGAAGCTGTTTTCAGTGTCGCAAGTGGAATCAATGATGACGGCTTGATCACCGGTTATGTCGAAGTCGTGCCCACGGAGTCCGACCCAGATGTCGAACCCAAGATACTGGCCTTTCGCACATTAACCAAACTTCCGTCGAGTTCCGTTGAATCATCGCCCAACGGCAATGGCTCCGATCAATAATCTGTTACATCAACGATCATCTGTTAAAAAAGCGATCATCGAGCGACAATGCTGTAAACCCAGTCGAGCTGAAAAACCCATGTTGAAAAGTGTCAAATATCTAGTTCTGGCAGTCCTTTGCTGTGTTAGCCTGTCGTGCGACGCCATGGCTCTTGCTGAAGACGTTTGGCCACAATTTCGAGGGCCGACGGGGCAAGGCCTGCACTCTTCCGCCAATGTCCCGACAGAATTCGATCTGGAACGCGGCGTTCGCTGGCGGACACCGATCGAAGGCAAGGGTTGGTCGTCACCGGTGCTGGCCGATGGCAGAGTTTGGCTCACGACCGCGTTGGCGACGGACCCAACCGCTGAACAACTCGCCAAACTTGACGCTGACCCTCAAAAGGAGATGAAGGAACTGGCCAGTTCGGTAGAGCTTTATGCGATTTGTATCGAGGCCGAGTCGGGTGAAGTGCTGCATCGACTCAAACTTGCAACCATCGACAATCCAGACGCTATTCACCCCCTCAATACGTTTGCTTCTCCCACTCCCGTCATCCACCAAGCACGCGTCGTCTGCCATTTTGGTACTTACGGAACCTGGTGCTTGGATGCCAAATCTGGCAAGCAACTTTGGTCGACACGCGTCGAGCTTGAACATGGAGTTGGACCCGGGAGTTCACCCTTGGTTGCCGACGGGGCTCTGATCTTGGTATGCGATGGCATGAATGAGCAATTCATCATTGCCTTGGACATGGCCACTGGCGATCAACTATGGCGAACGGAACGTCCTGCCCTACGGGCTAGCAGCCCGGACATGCGGAAGTCCTACAGTTCGCCGCTGGCTGTGACCGTCAATGGAAGTACGCAAGTTGTCATACCTGGCGCACAGTGGATTTGCGGATACGACCCCATGAGCGGTAAAGAGCTTTGGCGGGCTGACCATGGAGATGGATTTTCGCTCAGCCCTACCGCCATCGATGCAGGGGGTTTGGTTGTCTTTTCGACGGGTTATATGCGGCCTGAACTGGTTGCAGTACGGCCTGATGGTAAAGGTGACGTGACAAAGAGCCATGTTGTTTGGCGCGTCAGCCGCGGCGCTCCCAACAAACCATCTCCGATTTTTGTCGACGGCCGCATCTACGTGGTTTCCGATGCAGGCATTCTGACACAGATTAGACCTGAGGATGGCTCCATCGCCTGGCAAGAACGCTTGAGCGGCAATTTCTCGGCATCGCCCATCAGCGTTGATGGTAAAATCTACTTTTGCTCACACGAGGGAGTCGTGACGGTCGTGGCAGCGGGTGATAGCTTCCAATCGATCGCCTCCAATCAACTCGAAGGTCGGTTGATGGCCAGTCCCGCCGTGGTCGGTGACGACTTACTCATCCGTTCGGAACAGGCGCTAATGCGCATTGGACGGTAGCGGTGACCGGTCCCCAACCATTTCAACTTGAAGTTTGCGTGGACCAAGTTGGTCATGCACTGATTGCTGAAGCCGCGGGTGCCACGCGCATCGAAATGAACACCGCATTGGAACTGGACGGCCTGACCGCTCCCAGCGCTTCGTGCGCGTGGCTCAAACAACATTGTCGCGTCCCGATTGTGGCCATGCTCCGTCCTCACGCGCGAAGTTTCATCTACGCGGCGTCTGACGAACTCGCGTTGCTGCGCGATTGCCAACTGCTGCTTGATGCCGGTGTGGATGGCATCGTCTTCGGAAGCCTTGACCAACACAATCAAATCGCTTTGCCGATTTTGCAGAAGGTCATGGCGGTGTGCTGCGGAAGAGATGTCATCTTCCATCGTGCGTTCGATTGCATTGCCGATCAATTAAATGCACTGGATCAGTTGATCGAATGCGGCGTGCGACGTGTGTTGACATCGGGCGGCGCAAAGACTGCACAAGCTGGCATGGAACAATTGCGAATCTTACAGGAGCGAGCAGCGGGGCAAATCGAGATTCTGCCCGGAGCAGGGATTAACTCGGCGAATGCACGGCAGATCGCCGTGCACGTCGGTTGCCGACAACTCCATGGATCGTTTCGTTTGCATGGCCCAGATAAAGGCCCAGACGTCGACGACATCAAGCGAACGCGGACGCTGCTGGAGACACTGATTTAATAGTGATTGCATGCCCTCCGTTGGCCGACTTGTTCAGTTGAGTCGACACAAGTACATTACAAGGGGCGGTCATCACGACAGGCCGCACTCACAGACACGCGGCAGTCTCCAGCTTAGTCTGGCACTGGCCTGCTTTTGCCAGTTCGCGAAGAATTAACGAATGAATCATGCCTCCTCCAGCTTCGACTATCAGCGTAGTCGACGGCGCACGTTTGCAATTATTTCCCACCCAGATGCCGGAAAAACGACTCTTACTGAAAAATTGCTGCTGTACGGCGGTTCGATTGAGATTGCAGGAGCCGTACGCGGCCGGAAGACGCAACGCGCTGCGACATCAGATTGGATGGAACTCGAAAAACAACGAGGAATTTCCGTTAGTTCCACCGTCTTGACCTTTGAATACGACAACTGCCAAATCAATCTGCTTGATACCCCTGGGCACCATGACTTTAGCGAAGATACCTACCGCACATTGATGGCGGCGGATGCAGCCGTGATGGTAATTGACTTGGCCAAAGGCATCGAAACGCAGACGGAAAAGCTGTTTCGGGTCTGCGCGCTAAGAAAAATTCCGGTCATTACATTTGTGAACAAAGTCGATCGCCCCGGGCGTTTGCCTCTCGATATCCTGGACGAAATCGAACGCAAGTTTTCGATCGAAGCCATCGCCCACAACTGGCCGCTGGGATCAGGAAGAGACTTCTATGGTGTGATTGATCTCCAGCAAAACAACATTCAACTTTTTAGCGAACGCGATGGACAACGACGTACGGCAGCCTCAACCATAAGCTGGGAAGAACTCGAAGCAATCGCGCACAGAACGTCGACTGCTACCGGAAACTCTGCGGCTTCCGTCGATGGCTTGCCAGAAATTCAAGAACGAATTCTGAATGTGGCCCGCGAAGAGGTTGAACTGGTGCAGACGGCGGGCGCCGAATTCGATCGCGAGCGATTTCTTCGCGGAGAGCAGACTCCAGTCTATTTTGGTAGTGCACTTACGAACTTTGGACTCGAAGCGTTCTTGCGAGGGTTTCTAAAGCTCTGTCCACCGCCCGGTGATCGGCTGAGCGATGCTGGTGTCGTCTCAGGGAACCGAGATGAGTTCTCCGGGTTCGTCTTTAAGATCCAGGCAAATCTGGATCCTAAACACCGCGATCGGGTCGCTTTCATGCGAGTCTGTAGCGGCAAGTTTGAACGCGACATGGAAGTCACCGTCGCGCGCAGTGGCCGACGACTGCGACTGCCAAGAGCCTTGCGCATCTTCGGACAAGATCGTCAAACGATGGAGGAAGCCTATCCTGGCGACATTATCGGTGTCGTCTGCCCCGGCGAGTTTCGGCTGGGGGATACGCTCTGCCAAGGTGAGCCATTCCAATATGAACCGTTGCCACAATTCTCCCCGGAATTTTTTGCGGTGCTCGAATGCCCCGATACATCGCGCAGAAAACAGTTCGATCGCGGTTTGGAACAATTGCTCGAAGAGGGAGCCATCCAAATGTTCTACGACGCACGAGCCACACGACGTGAAATGATCTTGGCGGCAGTAGGGGAATTGCAATTCGACGTTGTTCGCTTTCGACTCGAGTCGGAATATAACACGCCCACCAACATCAGCTGGCGCCCCTACAAACTGGCTCGCTGGTTTAACGCGACTGAGGAGGAGATCATGAACATGAAGCTATCTTACTCGGCCAAACGCGTGCGAGACCAATTTGGACATGATGCAGTACTGCTGCAGTCAGAATGGGAAGCCAAAATTCTCGAACGCGACAATCCAAAGATGAAATTCTATGATATTCGCGTTTCCAGTTTCGAACCTGCCCTGTGAGCATGGACTACTACTTTGTCCAGCTTGGATTTTAGCGTAGTGGACCTTGTAAAAGATCCTGCAGTCTAGGGTTCTGTAGCAAGCAAGATTCACTACGTTCTATCGGAAAAATTCCGGAATTCGGGTTTCGTTTCTAACAAGATCTCACGAATCTCGTTGCGTAGTTCGGCAGTCAGGTGCTGAAAGTTGTGAGCGTCTTCCTGGGAATCGCTACTGTTGTTCAAGATTCCGGCCAGTCGACGGAAAACGCGACTACGTACTTCGTCCGGCAAGCGATCAAACGCTGGATTGTAGATCAAATAACTGCACGGATAACGAAACAATCTCGTTTTCAAATCGAACTGCCGTAGCGACCGACCTTTGGAATCGCTGATACCACGCGACTCAAAGTTCTGGGCAAAACCACTGGTACCTGCCACCTGATCCTCCAGTTTGAACTCGTCGCACATCAACATGTATCGCAACAGTTGACTCGCCACAGCGTCAATTCGTCGGTCGGCACTCTCGCTTATGTATCCTTCTTCTCGCTCTAAAAGCTCGTTCATCTGAAACGACTGATGAAGCGCCAAGCGAGTTTCGTAGTTTGCAGCCGCGATGGCATTGTGCATCTGAGTCTGGTGCTCCATCACCATCAATGCGACGATATCGCTGTGATCGGTCAGATAGGGTTCCGTTACGACGACGTCATTAAGATTCTTGAGGTTGGCCCCTTTTTCACGATCCCCGCCACGCTCATCCTCTTCGGTGAAAGTCATGTTGCCCATATGCCGCATCGAGCCGTGCAGACCAGTGACATACCAGCCGCCCCATCGTTCATCAAACGGACTGGTATGATCTGAGAGATAGGTGCCACTACCGAGAATGGGTTGTCCCGCGGCATCCGCGTAGACGCTGCGAACCAAATAACCCGGTACATTCTGCGTGCGACTGGACGCGTGACAAGTCAAACATTGGCCTCGATCGCGAACAAACCGCGGTGCCTCCACTTGATCTTGTTCCAGCGTATAGAAAATTGCCCCCTGCTGCGGATCTGTTGCAGCGAATTCAAGCACATCACCGCGCTGACACCAGCCCACGTACACATCATCGTTAAAGTAAACCGCCCGCGGACGCCGTGGCGATATTCGCTGCAACTGCAAACTCGTTTTGGAAAAGACTAATGTTTGGGATTCTTCTGGAACTTCAAGCGCTGCCAAAACCGATTTGAGATAGCCGTGTTTCGAATCAAATTCAAGTTTGACGTCACCTTGTGCAACGCGGCGTGCGAGTTGTGCAACGGGATCATTGACATCCGCCGTGAGATAATCGATCGGAGGCCCTTCGAACCCAACCTGCCCCGCGACAGGGCTGCTCAGTAACACCAACAACCAGACGATAAGCACCGGCTGGATTGAACAGTATTTTGATCTCATGTTACTACTACTGTGAACTCTTGCATCTCGACAGTTCTGCCCCGCAGTATTTGCTTGGGCATCGACCCGCGTAGACATCTTCACGCGGCCCGATAACACTTGGCGACCGGCCCAAAGCCATCTTTAGAGTACTGCGCCCATTCATACATGTCAAGGTGTAGCATTACCCAATGTAGAGCACTTGTCCCCAACTTCAGTGTAGAACAGTTGTCCCCAACTGTTTCAGTCTAAAGCGATTGTCCTCAATCGCTTGGAAACCACTACGCAATCGTTCCCCACTATGAACCATGGCACGCGGGGGCTCGTTGCCTCGTCCACTTCCTAGGCGGATTGGCGAAGCGGCAGCGCGTCGGGCGGGGGACTATTCAGCCGTATCGAGGTACTGATCCTGGCCGATTTCTCGTTGCAGTTTAGTCCGTTCGCGTTCGTGGTAGAGTAGCATCATGCGATCGCGAAAGTGTTTGCGTTCGACTCGACGTTGTGCCCGTCGAATGAGCTTCGCATAGTTGTGAAACGGTCCGTCTTGGCTGGCGCCCAACTTCTGCATTGAATCAGCTTTCTTTAGGCCGAAACCGCCGCGAATGATTTCATCGTCGAGCCCCAGGTATTGGCGATACGAGCCAGGGTCACCTTGTCGACCGCAACGTCCGATGAGTTGTCGGTCGATCCGCGCGGCATCGTGAAGCTCGGTACAGATGACGTGCATACCGCCAATTTCGCGAATCTCGGACTCCAACTTGACGTCCGTACCGCGCCCCGCCATGTTGGTCGCCACGGTCACTTTTCCGCGTTTCCCCGCTTCGGCGACAATTTCCGCTTCGCGTTCAACTTCGTTTGCGTTGAGGATTTGGTGTTCAATGCCCTGTTCGGTTAGGAGTTTTGACAGGATCAGCGACTTGTCAATGGAACGCGTGCCGATAAGGACAGGACGACCGAGCGCATTCATCGCTTTGGTCTCGCTCACGATTGCTTCGAATTTTTGCAACATTGTACCGTAGACTTGGTCTGACAAACGAATACGGCGTGGCGGTCGATTGGTCGGTACGAGGACCACCGGTGTTTTATAGATTTTGGTCAGTTCCGGCGCGCTGGTGGATGCTGTTCCAGTCATTCCGGCGATGTGGCGGTAGCGGTGGAACAGATCTTGTACGGTAATCCGCGCGGCTTGCCCGGTTGGAACTGAAACTTCGATGCGTTCTTTGGCCTCAATGGCTTGATGAATTCCATCGCGCCACTTACGCCCTTCGGCCAATCGTCCCGTGAACTCGTCGACGATGACAATTTCTCCATCGCGGACGACGTATTGACGATCGAGATGGAAATCGCGGTGGACTTTCACCGCTCTTTCGATGAACTCGTAGAGGTCGACTAACGAAACCACGCGAATCAACTCATCGCGCGGCAGACTGCGCACGAGAGCACGACCCCGACCGTTGAGTTCCACTTTGCGTGAGTCTTCTTCGAGCGTAAAGTGCTCTTCAATCTCGAATTTTGGCGCATGTTCGGCGGCCCAGCGAAAAGTGGCGATGACCGTTTCGCGGGTCTCGTCACCGAGTGAGCCGATAATGAGTGGGGTTCGAGCTTCATCGATCAGGATACTATCCGCTTCGTCGACAAGTGCGAAGTGCATGGTGCGCTGCACGGGTTCATCTCCGCGACTGCTCCAGCGTTCGGAGCTACCTTCGCCAAGAAAGTCGCTTTGCATCCGTCCTTGAGCTCGGAGCAACAGTCGATCGCGCAAAAAATCGAAGCCAAATTCTTTGGCGGTTCCATACGTCACATCGGAAGCATATGCCTTGCGCCGACCATCAGGATTGCTATTGGTGAGAACGACGCCCACGGAGATACCGAGCATCTCGTAAATTGGTTTCATCCATAAGGCGTCCCGTTCGGCCAGATAGTCGTTCACGGTTGCCAGGTGGGCTCCCTGACCGCTCAGAGCATGCAGATACAGGGGTAGTGTGGCGGTGAGCGTCTTTCCTTCACCGGTCTGCATTTCGGTAATGCAGCCGTCAAACAGGGCTGCACCACCGACAATTTGAACATCAAAGTGCCGCATATTCAACGCGCGACGTCCAGCTTCTCGAACCAGTGCGAACGCCTCAGGCAAGATTTTTCTCAGCGGCTCTCCGCTCATCGCGCGATAGCGGAGAGACAAACTTTCTTTGCGAATCTGTTCGGTTGGCAACTCCCGAGTTTTCGACTCGAGACTCGCCACTTCGCGTAGCGCAGCCACCCAGCCGCGAACGCGTACCGCGCTTGTACCTGGAATGCGCCACCCGGCGGCGATCTTAGGCAATGCGGGAATGCGCCCGCTGTCGGCAGGAATCTCGGCAGCTTGGTTGAGGTTTTGGGAAGACGGGTCACTGCGCGTTGCCAATGCCACGTCAGAGTCAGCGGGGCGAGACGTTTCCGTGTTACTCATGAGGCTAAGTTTCGATGCGAGAAAAAATGTGTAGCGGCGGTCGAGCTTGGCAGAGACTTCGGATTTTCGTTCATTTTAACCGCAGTCATGCGTTTTCGGTTAAAGGTTTGTTGCACCGCGCTAAAACGAATGGCGATATTGTACGAAAAATGCCGAAAATTCAGGGGCTGTTAAATAACGCAATTTAGGATGTCTGTTCCGGAAGTGCATTTTTTTCTCGAAGTATCGCGCATGTGGGCCGATCTACGTGTAACGACCCTGACGCTTGATCCGTCTAGCGAGAAAAACTATGAAAATGAAAAATGTACTTTTGTCCTTGTCCTTAGCGGGTTTGTGCTTGCATCAAGCGTCCGCTCAGAGTCCGATGCATGGTAGCGGCGCTTCGGCGCGGCACATTGGAGATGACTCTGCCGAAACCGTGGAAGCAGATCTGCGGCCCGAACAGTTCCGCACCAACAATGCACGTTTGGTCAGCCAAGCGTCCATCATGGACTACGAGATGCTTGCTCCAACCGCTGCAAGTTATCAGTCAGAATACGACACGTCCGCCAGCCAATACGGCGGAGATTGTTCGACCGGAGCCTGCAATAGCATTGCTCCGTCATGTTCCACCGCAAAGGGGAGCAAGAACTGGTTCTCCGCTGAGTCGCTCCTGTGGTTCGCCCAAGGACGACGTGCACCCGCGTTGGCAACCACATCGAACCAAGGTGTGTTGCCGGTCGCCGGTCAAACGGGCGTGACCACCGCCTTTGGTGGCGAGGATGGAATTGAATCGGGCTTGTTGCCTGGTTATCGAGTTTCCGGTGGGATGTACCTCGGAGATTGCGATAAGATTGGAGTTGGCGGACGCGTATTCGGCATCTTCTCGGATGACCAGCAGTTTAACGCGGTGAGCGATGGCTCCACCTCGTTGGGCGTTCCCTTCTTCAATATCGCTGGTCAACCCAATCCGTTTAACGATGCGTTTTTGGTTGGCTTCACAACGGGAGGCGGCGCTCCAGTATCGATCGGTGAGCTTTCTGCTCGATCGGACTTGGACATGATCAGCGCAGAAGCGTCGATCTACTGGCTGCTAGGTCGCTCGGACGACCACCGCATCGACCTTGTGTCCGGATATACTTTCAGCAAACTCAAGAACTCCATTGGATTGAACACAACTTCGACGAACCTGTTCACGGGTGACACGATTCCCGATGGAACCGTGTTCGTAACGGAAGATTTGTTTGCAACGGAAAACGTCTTTAACGGCGGACACTTGGGAGTGCTCAGCACCGTCACACGCAGTCGCGTTTCCCTCTCGACGCTGGCGAAGATCAGCTTCGGTAATATGCGACAATCGTCCACCGTGACCGGTTCGACTTTGCAGGATGATGGGGTGACTCCAGCTACTTTTGCAGGCGGCATCTTCGCTCAACAAAGCAACATCGGCGAGATTACGCGAGATAGCTTTGCCTTCATCCCTGAGCTGGGATTGAAGCTGGGATATAACTTCCGCGACAACGTGCAGATGACGGTCGGCTACACATTCATGATGTACTCGAGCGTGGCGATGGCTGGCGATCAGATCGACCAAGTTGTTGACCTGACGCAAATCGGTGGAGCAGCGGGAGTTCGTCCAGCTCCTAGCTTCCAAGATACGAGCTTCTGGTTGCAAGGCGTTGATCTTGGGCTGAGCTGGAGTTACTAAGTTGTTGGATTGAACAGGGTCAACGGTCGCCAACAATTGACTTCCAGTGAAGCACGGACAAGCGTTCATAAAGCTTCAACTCAGAGCCCGAGCAAGATGATTGCTCGGGCTTTTTTCGTAGCGCACTGGTCAATAAGTGGCCTCAAGCCAAAAGCACGCAATATTTCTTCGCGATATCTTCCACTCAGCGCCCAGCTTCTTGCCAATAAAGGCCATTGCCTAGCGAAGTACTGGTGTGTATACTGTGTATATGACAATGCACAGTTGGATCACAATTTCACCGAGTGACCCACGGCCACTCTACCTGCAAGTAATTGAGCAGGTTCGTCGGCGCGTGGCGGTAGGGGATTTGACTCCTGGAACAGAGCTTCCTTCGATTCGCGAATTGGCAGCTGGAATTAAGGTCAGCGTGATCACGATTAAGCGTGCCTATTTGGAGTTGGAACGGGACGGCGTGATCATCACGCGTCAAGGAAAAGGTTCGATGGTTGCTGATCGACCAGGTCTACAATCCTCGATCCAGGAAAGTGAGCTTCGCGAGCACCTGAAACAGGCGGTTAGTCTCGGGTTGTTGCTGGGAAAATCTAAAACTGAGATGCTACGACGAATCGCAGAGGTCTTTGAACAGGCACAAAAGGGAGCCCTATGAATTCAACAGAAGCAAAACTTGTGACAGACTCAGATCAAGCAGCTGTGTACATGCAGGATGTGTGTAAATCTTATAAACATTTTGCGCTCAAGAACATCAGTTTCTCAGTCGAGAAAGGAACCGTCGCTGGCTTGATCGGTCCCAATGGCGCGGGTAAATCGACAACCATGCGGATCTTGATGGGGCTGATTCAACCCAATGCAGGGACCGTTCGCGTGCTGCAGCAGTCGATCTCATCGAGCGACGGGCGCGCAAAACAGGACATCGGATATTTCAGTGACGACATGCGGCTCTATAAACCTGAATCGATTGGCTGGCACATGCAATTTGTTCGTTCGTTTTACCCAGGTTGGGACGATGACTACGCCAATAAGCTACTCGCTCGATTTGGCCTGATTGAGCAGCAAACGATCAAAGGACTCTCGCATGGCCAACGGGTAAAAGCCATGTTACTTCTCATTCTCGCGCGCCAGCCAAAACTACTCATCTTGGACGAACCAACCGATGGTCTTGATCCAGTTGCCAAACAAGAGGTGCTGACCGAGCTGATGCAGGTGGTTGAAAACGAGGAGCGATCCATCATCTTTTCATCACAAAATACGCAAGATGTCGAACAGATCTGTGACTCGATTACTTTTATCGATCGGGGGCGTGTGATAGCGTCGAGCAATCGAGATGTTTTCCTGGAGAGTTGGAAACTCGTCAAATTGCACGCACCGGAAACCTGGGTCGCACCGCGCGTCGCTGGCCTACGACTGGAATCGAGCTTTCGGAACTTGCGGGTCGTTTCGCTCAACGAATTTCACGATGGTGTCGCTGGCCAGTTGCTTGCGTCGGGTGCCGTGATTGAATCGGTGGAACCCATGACGCTTGAAGAAGTTTTTGTAAGTTCCGTCATGCGTGGACGCGAGGGTGTCAAACGCAACTAAGAATCAGCCAATTTAGCAGGGTGGCTGGGTTGTTTGCGATTGACTGATCGCAGTTTGCGGGGCGGCTGATTATAGTAGAAGGGTGTTTTCAGCCTAGAATAATCGCCTCGCTGTGAAGTAACT
>JBGSUV010000013.1:0-1625 GCA_041753315.1 Pirellulaceae bacterium
CGGCTGTTTCTACATCTGGGGTGGCTACGCCAATTGCGGCAACTATCCGCCGTTCTTGAAGAAGCATGGTTTGTACTTCAGCCAAGCGATCATCTGGAACAAGATGCATCCGGTTTTGACCCGTAAAGATTTCATGGGCGCGCATGAGTGGTGCCAGCCGCCTGATACGTTGGTGCAAACTGCTGGTGGGACCAGCATGCTAGGCGCAATGCGAGACGACGACCGCGTAGTTAGCTTCTACCAGCATAGTTCAGCAATTGTTGGCTTGCGAGACGGCTACAAAGTCAAAGTCGGGCGACGATCGTATTGCGGAAAACTGTTCGGCGTAACGACTCCTACTAAACAATCATGGAGTACCGATGCGCATATTTGGACGGTCCGAATGACGAAAGACTATGCAACTCGTTGGTGCGTATACCTAATGCGACGTGGCGATTGGTGGCGTGTGGGTATGACCAAGATGCGAACCACGTGGGGCTTTGGACTAAAAGGCAGATTGCTTCATGAATCTGGAGACGAGGCCTGGATTCTGTCACTTCATGATTCAGCGGCTGAGGCTCGGATGCAGGAGCAAATGGTGTCGATTCAGTTTGGAATTCCTCAAACCTGCTGGGTTACCAACAAAAGTTCAACCCACCGGCAAAGTGAACTTATAAGAGACTTCTATAGCCGGTTAGATGCAGATGCTCAAGAGACTGCTGCCTGCAACGCACTCGCATACTTTCATCGAAATCGCAAATACCCGTTTGTAGATTCGCACGGAACGAGAGCAAAGTTCGGAGCAAGGCAGTCGATTCAGGTACGCGCCTGCAATTTACTTCCTGGCAGTATGGAAATTCCACTTCCTCAAGGCGGCCAAACTATTAAGTGGACCTCGATTCGTACAATTGATGTGCAAGACTATTCGGGTGAAGTTTGTTCGTTGGGTGTCGACCAGCATGAACACTACATCGCAGATGGTCTCGTTACTCACAACTGTTTCTACGGATGGAACGAGGGTGCCGGCCACAAGTACTACGGGCCAAACAACGAAACCGATTTGTGGAACGTTAAGAAAATCCCGCCACAACAACTCGAGCATCTCACTGGCAAGCCTGCCGAGCTAGCGGTTCGATCGATTCAGTACTCGTCGCTTCCTGGCCACAACGTACTCGACCTCTTCGGTGGCAGCGGCTCAACCTTGATCGGCGCTGAGCAGACGGGACGCAATGCGTACTTGATGGAACTCGATTGTCCCTACGCCGACGTCATTGTCGATCGGTACCAAAGGTTCACGGGCAAGCAAGCGATCCTCGAGCGAACGGGCGAGTCGCCGATTCCGATGAAGCCGCGCGAGGAGAACATGCGATAGGAGGTCGCGTTCAAAGTTTATGACAATGCCAAGCTTGCTCCTCAAAGACATAGATGTATTCGGCTCCGCAGTTCCTCGCGAATTCGTGAAGGGCTGCGCGCGTCGGCATTACTACCGTGCGATTGCCATCGGTGAATCGCTCGGGCGTTCCGTCGTTGGCGAGCGAACGAATGTCACCGCCTGCGACGAGTGTTCGCGCCGAGTCTATCGAGGTGTGGTGTTGCTTGAGGACCTTGCCGGCATGGTCTGGATAGCCATCGAAGTGCAGGTAGAT
>JBGSUV010000014.1:0-18849 GCA_041753315.1 Pirellulaceae bacterium
TCAGGATTAAGATCAGGATTAAGATCAGGATTAAGATCAGGATTAAGATCAGGATTAAGATCAGGATTAAGATCAGGATTAAGATTACAATCGGGAGCGAGGGGAATGGCATTTGGAGCACTCAGTGCGATGGCGCGTTACAATAAATCACCCCCACCCTTCCTTGCTGACGCCTGCCCTGCCTGGAGTTGAAATATGTTTTCCTTTCACGGCCAACCTTTGAGGCTTTGCGATGGCATGTCACGACGGGAATGGCTGCGAGCGGGAGCGTTGGGGGCGTTTGGGCTTTCCCTGCCACAATTGCTACAACGAAGAGCGGTCGGTTGCGAGGAAAAGAGTAGTGGTGTTGCTGAGCATTTGAAGTCGCCTTTTGGATCCGCGAAACGCTGCATCGTGCTGTTTCTACTTGGCGGGCCACCGCAGCATGAGACTTGGGATCCGAAACCGGAGGCACCTGCGGAGATTCGCGGCGAGTTTGGCACCATTGCCACGGCGACACCGGGTCTGCGCATCGGTGAGCTGATGCCGCTGACCGCGAAGCTCACCGAGCGGATAGCCGTGTTGCGGGCGATGTCGACTGGCGACAATGCTCACTCATCAAGTGGCTATTGGATGTTGACGGGCTATCCGCACGCGCCGAAAAATCAGGAAAATGCCCTACCGGGAGCTCCCAATGATTGGCCATCGATGGCGGCTGTTGTAAGGCACTTGAAAGGTGATCAGACGAGCTTGCCCGGCTCTATGCGACTGCCCGAAGAAATCTGGAATACAGGCAATATTACATGGCCGGGCCAAGACGCCGGCTGGCTGGGCGATCACGCTGATCCATGGCTGTTGACTTGTGATCCCAACCAAGCTGACTTTCGCGTACCCGATATTGCACTCCCCATCGACATCACACCCGAACGACTAGCTCATCGCCACGATTTACAACGTCTGATGAACGCTCAGTTTGGTGTTGTCGATCGCGCTCCGGTGCAACGGTGGTCAACATGGCAAGCCAAGGCGCTCGACTTGCTCCGCGCCGAGGATTCGCAACGGGCTTTTCAATTGGAGCAAGAGCCATCCGCCATGCGCGATCGCTATGGGCGAAATCGCTTTGGTCAAAGCGTACTCCTGGCCCGGCGCCTGGTGGAGTCAGGTGTATCATTGGTGCAAGTCAATTGGACGCGATGGAAAACGGACGAGGATGTCGCTCCAGCTTGGGACACGCATGCCAAGAATGGCGAGCGATGCAAAACAGCGCTGATGCCGCCCATGGATCAGGCTTACTCGGCGCTATTGGAGGACCTTGAGCAACGGGGCATGCTCGACGACACCTTGGTCGTATGGATGGGCGAGTTTGGTCGTTCGCCTACGATCAATGCAGCAGGCGGACGCGATCACTGGGGGCACGTATTTTCGGTTGCTCTGGCCGGCGGTGGTGTGCGTGGAGGTGTCGTGCATGGACAATCGGACCGTCACGGTGGATTTCCTTTGGACGGGCGAGTGGAACCGCAGGACTTGACGGCTACCGTGTATCATTGCCTTGGTTTTTCACCGGAAACGACAGTTCAGGACCGAGTGGGAAGACCGTTGGCGATTTCCATGGGACAGCCGATCGAAGCTATTTTATGAAATGTACCTGCCACTTACCACGTAGCTGCGCCTCTCCGAGACGCAGGAGAATACGAGTCTCTGAGAGACTCGCCTACGTGAGTAATACACAACTAACTGCGGTCAAATGCTTATCCTATGTCGTGAAAGTAAGGACGTAGTGTGGTCCCACCATCCGACAGTGGTTTTCAATTTAGCCTTCGCGAACTCATTGGCTTGGCACTCATCGTTGCACTGGTGGCTGGTTTTGTTATCAACCAACGAGAACTTGCCGACTTACGTTTCGAGCTTGCCGAGGTTTACCGCATTCAATCCGGTCAACAGGCAGTCAAACCAGTCGTTACTTTTCACAATGTTAATTTTATGAACTCGCGTTTCACGACTACTTCGAATATCGGAATGTCGGGAACGCTCGCGCCCGTCCCATCGCCTCACATCGACTACGAGGCCAAGCTGCTGAACTCGGCGACCGGCAAAACCGTGGCCGAATGCACTGGGATTGTTTTGAATGGACGTGACTTTAATTTCACTCTGGAGCACCAACAACAACTACAGCCGGGCATTCATCCAATTGTCATCGAATTTTACGACCAGAAGCGGTTGATTGCAGAGGGAGTCACACTCGTCAATGTTGGTATCACTCTCGACGTTGAAAAATGATTTTGTGAAATGTGATCTTGTGATGCCCGCTTGCCTCGTGGCTGCTTGAAGTGGGCGACTGCAGCGAGTCCAGATTGTATGGAAAGTAGTTTGGCAGATGGATTAAGCGCAGCGACTCCCGGCGGGAAGTCGCCTACTCGAGCAACTCTCGGCGGGAGGTCGCGTACTTGGAGCGACTCCCGGCGGGAGGTCGCGTACTTGCACAGGAATGCAGAAAACCGTGTACAATAAATGGTACGCGTTTACCGCGTCCCACCTGATCGCGTGCTGTGGAATTCAACTAAAACCGCGGCACTTCCCACCTGTGACACCATTCCAAAGTCATACGATGAAACCACAGTGGCTATTTAACCTGCTACTTTGCTCGACTATTCTGGTTCAAAGTTCTTGCTTTCCCGTGCTTGCATTGGGGTTGGATGATGAATCGCAACCGGCAAGTGCTGGGGCCGATGAAGTCATGCAAAAAGGGGGGGCGATCTTTGCGTCCAGCTGCTCGAGTTGCCATGGCGTGCGCGGGGAAGGAGACGAGTCGGCTTACGCGGAACCGCTGGTCGGCGACCTGTCGATCGGTCAACTGGCCCAAGTTGTCTCGGACACGATGCCAGAGGGAGAGCCCGAGGCGTGTGTCGCCGACGATGCACTGGCCGTTGCAACGTACATGTACGAGTCGTTCTATAGCGAAGCTGCGCAAGTTCGCAATCGACCGCCGCGAGCAGCGTTGGCGCGACTTACCGCAGATCAACTGCGGCAGAGTATCTCAGATCTCTACAGTCAATTTGAAGGCTCACCGCAACCGAGCGACAAGTTCGGGCTGAGCGCCGAGTACTTTGATGGCGACCGTCGACGCAAGGAAGATCGAAAGATTGAACGCATCGACCCTGTGTTGAACTTTGATTTTGGCCGGGAGAGTCCAGGAGAAGGAATCAACAACAACAAGTTTGTCATTTATTGGCGCGGCGGCATTCGTGCGGATGTGACGGGACGCTACGAGTTTATCGTCCGCAGCAGTTGTTCGTTCACCTGCAACTTTGGCAGATATGACCGCGAGTTCATCGATAACCATGTCCAATCCGGCGACAAGACAGAATTCCGAAGATCGCTTTATCTAACCGCCGGTCGCGTCTATCCATTTGAGTTGACACTGGTGCAACGCGAACGCAAGACGGAAAATCCACCGGTCAACATCTCTTTGTCATGGGTGCCACCAAACTCAGTTGAACAAATCATTCCGACACGACAGTTGATCAGCGATTGGGTGCCGCCGGCCTATGCGCTGCAAGCCGAATTGCCGCCCGATGATCGCAGTTACGGTTTTGAACGAGGCGTTGCGATCAATCGTCAGTGGGATGAATCAACCACCGCGGCCGCGCTTGAATTCGCACAAGTGGCGAGCGACGAATTATGGCCGAACTATCGCAAACGCAACGAAAATGCAGGCGACGAAAATCGAGCTCAGCTTCGAGACTTTCTCGCCAAGATCGTGGAGACCGCGTTCCGGGAGCCACTGACGGATGAAACGTGTAGGCTCTACATCGACAGCCAGATCGATAAAGAACAAGCAGATGCGGATGCGATCAAACGAGTGCTGTTGCTGTCGCTCAAGAGTCCACGTTTTTTGTATCCCACGTTGACGAGCCATGGAACAAAATCGCAGGCCGCGGGCAACCGGCTAGCACTGATTCTGTTCGATTCCCTGCCAACCGATGAATGGTTGAAGAATAACATCAGCCGCGATGAACTGCAAAACGCCGATCAGCTTCGAAGTTATGCGCAGGGCAACGTCAATGACTATCGAGTACGAGCCAAAATGCGTCGGATGCTGTATGAATGGCTGAATATCGGTCAATTCAATGAAGTTAGCAAGAACAGTGCGTTGTACCCGGGATTTGAAAAAGAACTATTCAGCGACTTACGGAATTCGCTTGATGCGTTCCTGGATGACGTGGTGTGGAGTGAGACGAGTGACTATCGACAACTATTCCAAGCTCGTTGGGCATATAGCAACGAGCGGATTGCGTCGATGTATGGCGAGGCTTGGCAACCGTCCGAACCTGGCCAGGGTTTAAGCAAGACGCGCGACGGGAGCGATGTGGGCTGTGGATTGCTGACACACCCGTTCATGATGAGTGCTCTGGCCTACCACGACTCCACGTCACCGATTCATCGCGGCGTATTTCTCATTCGGTTTATGTTGGGCAGAACATTGCGTCCCCCGACCGAAGCGTTCTCTCCCCTAAGTCCCGACTTACACCCCGATTTGACCACCCGCGAGCGGGTCGATTTGCAGACGAGTCCCGAAAGTTGCCAGGTTTGCCATTCGCGGATCAACGGATTGGGATATGCGCTTGAAAATTACGATGCAATTGGCCAATTTCGAGCCGAAGAAAGAGGGAAGTCGATTGACAGCGCGGGGCGGTATGTCGCTCGTAGCGGCGACGAGGTAGAATTTAGGGGGGCTGAGGAACTGGCCGAATTCCTAACGACCAGTCCCGATGCGCATCGAGCGTTTGTCAGCCGCGCGTTTCAGCATTTTGTGAAGCAGCCGCCGGCAGACTACGGTGCAGATACCCTCGACCAATTGACCAAAAAATTTGTTGAGAGCAATTTCAACATTCGAGCGCTCATTGTTGAAATTGCCATAGTTGGCGCTGGAGAAACCACCCCATCCGCCACCATAGACCCATCTGCCACCATAGACCCATCTGCCACCAAAGACCCATCCGGCACCAAAGAATAGTAAACCACCGCACAGCAGCAACTCTTTCCCTGGCTCTGCCTGGGAACTCGCTGTTCCGGGGCTCAACCTCGCTTAAACTACAAAACCCCTGCCATCCATCCCACCGAAATCGTCAGATAACTTGGAGGACATCCGCATGCATAGCCACCGAAATCGCACCAGCCTTGCCACACGTCGAGCCTTTCTGAAGCGAGCTGGGATCAGTGCGGCCGCAGCCAACTTGCTGCTGGGACTTCCTAGTTTCGCGCGTGGCTCAGATTCGCTTGCGCGCAAGCAGCGACTGGTGTTTGTCTTCAGTCCCAATGGAGTCATCCCAGACCATTTCTGGCCAAGTCAGCTTGGCGCTGAATTTGACCTCAAGCGAATATTGCAGCCGCTGGCAGATATCAAACACCAAGTGCTCACATTGCACGGTATGTGCAACAAAATCAAAGGGGATGGCGATGGGCACATGCGCGGCATCGGTTGTCTTTTGACAGGAATCGAGCTTTTCCCAGGTGACGTGCAAGGTGGTTCCGATACACCGGCGGGATGGTCGATGGGAATTTCGGTTGACCAGTATTTGAAGAACAAGCTGCAAGCTGATTTGAACACGCAAACCCGATTTGGTTCTCTAGAGTTTGGCGTGATGGTGCCCGAGCGAGCTGACACTTGGACGCGGATGTCGTATTCAGGGCCCAACCAGCCTGTGGCTCCCATCGATAACCCTTATCAGATGTTTGACAAACTGTATGGGCAAACGCGAAATCGCGAACTGCTTTCGAGTGTGCTTGATGATTTGTCGGCCGATTTCCGCAAGGTCGAATCGATGATCAGCAGCGAAGATCGCCACATGCTCCAGTCACACGTGGAGTTAGTGCGCGAGTTGGAGAAAGAGCTGCAAGCGGAATTAGCGAGGAAAAACGATACCAGCAGCCTGGGACACGCCATTCCCGAAATCGATCCGAACGTTGAAGAGAAGAATGATAACATTCCGCTGATTACGCGTATGCAACTCGAGATGATGGTGAACAGCTTTACGGCTGATTTCACCAGAATTGCGAGTCTCCAGATTACCAATAGCGTTGGACAGCCCAAGATGCGTTGGTTGGGTATTGATGAAGGTCACCATGAGCTTTCTCACGAACCGGACACCAACGAGGATTCGTACGAGAAGTTGATCAAGATCAACACATGGTATTGTGAGCAAGTTGCATTTTTGGCAAAACGCTTGGCCGAAACCCCGGAACCAGGTGGCGAAGGCTCGCTGCTTGACAACACCACGATCGTCTGGACCAATGAACTCGGTAAAGGCAACTCGCACACTCGGGATAACATCCCATTTGTGCTCGTGGGCGGCGGCTTGGGTTACAAGATGGGGCAAGCGTTGGATTATAAGGAAGTACCACACAACCGCTTGTTGATGAGCATTTGTGCGGCGATGGGACACCCCGTGGATTCTTTTGGAAATCCCGATTTTTGCACCGATGGAGTTCTCTCCGGCCTTACCGCTTGATCGACGAGCGCTATGTAGAACAATTGTCCCCAATTGTTCCGTTCCTTGCGACGGTTGGCTTAAGCTACGTGCAAAACAATTGAGGACAATTGTTCTACATTACAGTCTGCGGAAGGAGGTGAGGTTGGAAGTTCAGTGTCCGAGGACCTGTCGCATGGCATCGCGGAGACGTTCTTCACTTCCGCGGTCAACCCACAACCAATTGTCTTCGAAGCCATCGTCAAAGGCGGATTCGGTAGGGATGTAACCTGGCCAACATTCACCGTAGCCCACGGTAACCACAAACGAGTCAGGAATGAGCGCTTGGGCTTGCAGCTGATGCCCCACAAACGACTCGCCCGGAAGTAGCAGCAACTTCGCAACACCCAGGTCGACGCAGGGTAGGTCGAGCGTCGGTTGATGTTTCAGTCGTTCGCGGCTGGCTAAACCCATCGCTGCCCAGATGCGCTGTTCAGTTGTCTGTGTTGGATCGAGCAAGAGAGATGTAAGCCTCTCTTGGCTAAGTTCGGGATTTTGTGAGAAGGGAAGTTCGACTTGCGCATTGCGGAAAACAATTTGTTGCAACGGTTCGCGCCGCGTGGCCTCCCAAGCAGCCACCATGGCCCCGTGCAGTCGTTCGGTCATATCCCGTCGACTTTGGTGAGAGCCATCGTTGTATTTACCTGCGGTAACATCACCGCTGCACCCCGACGCGTAGATTTGCTTGACGGAAAAATCTTCCCTTTGCCGTTGTTCTCGGGCTAGTCCCACAAAATCCGAGGTTACCTCTCCTGCTCCATAATAGCTCATCGGATGGGTCGCGTAGGCATGCAATACGGCTAGGGGACGGTCCTGGTACCAAAACGATAGCGACTTGAGTTTGGGATCGATCAGTCCATCCGGCGCTTCGCTCATCCAGGCATCACCCCGACTGCGGCTTCCCCGACCGAACGAAACGCTGCCGTCCGGCATAACCACTCGGCGATTCGACGCAATATTCAGCACTTCCGCTTCTCCCATTCCGATCTGGTCAATGGGTTGCGACTCCTTCATTGATTCGGAAACGATGGAAGCCACGCGCGAGATCGTCTCCGTGTGGAATTCAACGTCGTATAGCTCATTCGCCAGTCTCACTTCGGCCAGTAGGCGCGCGGCCCCGCTGTCGGTCACTGGTGCATCGTGTTGATGCAAGCTTGATATTAGCACTCGTTCACGGGTCGTTCCAGCAGCTTGTGCCAATGCGTCCCGCCATTGATCGTAAGCACCATTGCGAATTTCACACCAATCAATCGCGCAGAACACGATCGGAGCGGAATCGCCAATTAACACAAAGCCGTGAGCCCCCAGCCGGTCGACGATCTTAGCCGACTTGGTTGGTAAGATGCCCATGCAGCGATGATTGAGCGGTATCGTCACATCGGCTGAAAAAGTGGCAATGCGGTAGTCCGATGCAGCAGTTTTGCCGAGTAAGCTTGTGCCCACCAGGAGTAAACCGCCAATGATCATGAGGTATTGAGTCACATGGTGCTTCATTTTGAGTGAACGCATGGAATTTCCTAAGTATTTGTCTCGATCGTTTCTCCAAGCGATTGCGGACAATCGCTCGACAATTTAAGCGATTGAAGACAACATTGAAGACAATCGCTCTACACTTTAGTCGATTGGGGACAATCGCTCGAAACTTTTGTCGATTGGGGACAATCGCTCGACACTGGCCGTAATCATAAGATAGCTCGGGCAGGCGGTTCGTCCAGATCAAGAATGCTGGAACCTGCAGCCATCTTCGCGTATAGTCTCTCCTTTCGACGGATCACGAAACCCTTCGTTGCATCCATCGCACCATTTTGCGTCCACCGTGAAGTTCATAGGCAGTCAACATGCGTCACTACTTGTTCGCTACGAACCAGATGTTCAGTTTAGTCGGCATTCTCGGGTTGTCGGTAAATTTGGTGCTGTTGCATACTGTGCATGCGCAAGATGAAAAACGGTCGGTGAAAGTTAAGGTCGTTGGCCTTGAAGACAATGCAGCTCGGGTATCGATCGCCACGATGGATGGCAAGTTCCTTGCACCTGCAGAGGCCATTGTGCGGAAAACATCGCGCGGCGTCGAGTACTTTTACACGTCCGGAGAATTTTCCGTTGAAGCACCCAGCGCACCGGTACTGGTCATCGTAACTCAGGGGTTGGAATCCACTTCGCGCACTGTCTTGTTAAAGGCGTCTGCCGATTCCAATGTCGAGATTCGCATGCAGCGTTGGATCGACATGTCAACACGCGGTTGGTACTCAGGCGATTCTCATATTCACTTGCAAACCGGTGGTCCGCTCGCGGCGACGATCGAAGATGCACTGTTGGCGGCTCGAGCGGAAGGGCTGAATTATTCGAATTTGTGTGTGTCGAACAACTTGGGGGATGACATCCGAGGTCGCGAATTGATCACCGGTGGACCCCATGCTGCATCAACAAATCGCCATCTGCTGGTATTTGGTGAAGAGATGAGAAGCTCGATTTATGGTCACATGCAATTTTTTGGTATCAGGCGTTTGGTCGAACCGCAGTACACGGGCTTCGATAACACACCCAATCACCTGGACTTTCCAGCCAACTATGCGCTGGCGCAAGCAGCCTGCGACCAAGGTGGACTGGTCACCTATGGACATCCCATGTTGGCCAATGCACCCGAAGCGTTTGGGGCAGATTTGATTGCCCCCAATGGCGCGGCTCGCGAATTGCCGATCGATGCCGTTTTGGGTGTCGTGCATGCGATGGATGTGATGTCCTATAACAGTGACGAACGACTTTCCAGTGAACTTTGGTATCGCCTGCTCAACTGTGGTTTACGGATTTCCGCCTGCGTGGGGACCGATGCTTTGCTCGATCAATCGACTGATCCAGTTGGCGGCTCGCGCGTCTATGTCCAATTGGATGGACCACTGACCATGCCGGCTTGGATCGACGGTCTTCGCTCCGGTCGCAGTTTGGTCACCAACGGTCCCATACCGTTTTTGAAAGTCGATGGTGAATTACCTGGAGCAACCTGTAAATTGACGACTCCTCGCTCGGTCCGCGTGCAAGCGACCGTTGAGAGTCAGGTCGCTGTTGATAAGTTGGAGATCATCGTGAACGGAGAGGTCGTCAGGACCGAAGACGTTTCAAGAGCGGACCATGTGGCTGATTTCGCCGCTGCAACTTCCGAATCAGCCGTTTCCGAATCGGTCGCTTCCGAAGCAAACAATGCATTCGCAAACAAAGCAGCCAACCCCGATGTGCAACACTGTCACTTTGAGTTTGATTTACCGGTCGAACGGAGCTGTTGGATTGCCCTGCGCGTACAAGGGCCCGATGACGCGCGGGTGTTTGACGGTCCGGCCTGGGGGCACACGGGACCGGTGTATGTTGAGCTCGATGATCGGCCCATCTCCAGTCCTGAAGATGCCAAGTACTTCGTCGAATGGATTGAACAGATGATACGCGTTGTCGTCACTCGAAATCGCTATCCCTCGCTCGCGGATCGCGAGGCGGTGGAGCAGCAATTTCGAAAGGCGCAGGACTATTATCGCCAGCGTTCAAACTAGATCTATGAGTCCCGCGTGAGTGTCGAACGATTGTCTCAATCGTTTCCGATGTGATCGGGATAAAGGCAATTGGCGACAATCGCTCGACACTTACTTGCTTTTGGGGCGGCTAACCGTAACAATGCAGTATTGCTCACTAGTAGATGCAAGGGGAATGGCTGTGACTGCAAGGACTAATTGCTTTGTAGAACTGGTTTCGGTCGGTCGCTGGCGAAGTGCATTGGAGGGCTGGCCGCACCGTTTTGTCGAGCTACGCCACCTCCAAACGGCGCTTATATGCCTGATCGGTTTGTCGTGTTGGCACAATGCTGGTCTTGGACAAGACCGAGCGGAGTTGGACTCGGAATTTGCAGCCATACGTAGCCCCACATTGACTTATGCAACTGTCCGATCGCTCAACGTCAGCGGCAGTATTCAACCCGGTGGCGGCTTATTGGTGTTCCGAGCGCCCGTCGGCAGTCCTCTGACCAAAATGACGCGCATACGTGATGGGGTGGGGCGCATCATGATTGAGCCCTCGGATCAGTTGCTGAGTGTCAACGGGAATCGTCTCGATTCTCTCGAAACGCTCGATAGCCTATTGCGCAATTCACAAGGGCGAGTGTATGTCAATGTATGGGATCACAACAGTCGCACGACGGATGACTATTGGGTCGATCCGGTGACCATCGACATGCCGGTGGCAGCCGATTCTGCAGCGTATGGGGATGTTGCCTACGCCTACTCTCCGACGCGCCTGCACGTGTTGCTTGTGAACTTGGTAACGAATCCTAACGATCCGCTGAAGCAGATGGTTGACTTGACGTTGGGCAATGTGACAACAACTTTGCAGAGTGAGATCGAGCCTGGTATGTTAACGATCTATGATCGAATCAGTGAAGATCGATGCAGTGCGCAGCAGATTGTCAGCGCCATCGACAATCTTACGACTGGGCGTCGCGATTCTATTTTGGTGTTCATTGGTGGGCATGGTGGTTATGATCCAAATTATGCCACGGATGATCCTGCGGGTGGCCATTTCCTGGATATGGATAACGGCGATTTGTTGCGTCGAACGGTGTGGGAACATCTCTTAGCCAAGCGAAGTAAATTGCGAGTCTTGATCACTGACACTTGCAATGTTCAGCAAAAGATGAATCGCGGTCAGCGATATTTCCTGAGAGGGGCTGGCCGCCCAACGGGAGACGCATCGGCAAGTGAGTGGCTGTTTCTCGGTCATAAAGGAAATTTGGATTTCGCAGCAGCGCGGCGCGACCAATACAGTTGGTACAGCTCAGATGTCGGTGGCTGGTTCACGTCGCAATTGGTCCAACAACTCAACGAGACGCCGCACCGTAGCTGGACTCCTTTTCTGATCGATGTGCAACAGCGAACGAAGGAGTACTTTGCGACTCAAAAGCAATCAATGGCGGGGAGTTCGTCGTTGCCAGCCAATACCGCCATGCGACTACAATCGCAAACCGACCAATTACCAACCGTCTTTCGCGCCGAGCTGGAGCGTGAGGCAGAGCCACCAATTCTGGCTGAGGATCGTGTCGTGGTTGCGGATGAGCCATAACGGCTGAAAAATAGAGGAGAGTGCAGATGGTTATCGAGTGCCAACGGGTTGGGTTTAATATTCTACGAGAGCTCGGCACACTTCTCAGTTGGTTGGGGCGGGCACTCGTATTCCGCTTCGCCGCGGTTGTCTTGTTCAGTCCACTGATCATCGTTGTGGGTGCTGCCGCCATCCCGAGCATGCTGGACGGCTTGTTGGTGATGCGCGGCAATGCACTTATCAATGATTCGGAAACCACCAATGACCTCAAGTACATTACTTGGCTATCGATGATGACCTGTGCGTTGGGCATCGCCATGGTACGCCTGATTCTGTTGTATGGTCCCATAAGATTTAGATGGACCAATCGTCACATGCGACACGCGTATAGTTTCCGAGTGGTTAACTGGTGTGGCGCCGTATTGCGCCGGTTCGATGAGGCGATGCAGCGGGCTACGATGGGTTGGATTTCATTGTTTTGGACGTCGTCGACGCGTGGATGGCCACTGGCAATTCTCTCACTTTGGCTGCTAGTTGGATTGACGTTTCCATTGCAATGCCGCTCTTCAACCTGCTTCGAACTGCTTTTTGTGAACGCCGTTCAGGAAAAGAACGATGAGGCACTGGCGTTAAGCAAGGCCAACGACCAACTCGCCCAGCTCGAATTTCTTAGAACGGGAGGAGCGGCAATTGTCATTGGAGTGTTGAGTGCGGTTGTGACGCTTTGGCTGTTTGCGATGTTGCGATTTTTATGGGCCACGTGGCGCAAGCAGCCCATTGCTCCCACGGGAATGATTTTGGGCGAAGGCATGATCTATACCTTGCTCGGCAAGCGTTACGCGCAGCCAGGTTCGGAGCAGACAGCTATTCAACGCCATCGTGGCGGGCACGTTGGCAGCGGTTTTACAGATCCGCAAACCAAGCGTTTACTGCCTGGCCATCAGCAGATGTTTGTGACCGCACTGATATCGATTGCCGTCTATCTGGTTGTTTGGACGGTGTCTTGGTTCGATTCTACCTGGACGATGTACCGTTTTCCGGCCGGATTTTACATCCTTGTTTTGACCTACAGCGTTGGAACGATTGTTGGGGGACTGGCGTACATTCTCGATCGCTTTCATGTACCGTTGTTGGTAATGGCAGCGATATATTTATTGGCGATTGCCCCGATCGGTGACCACGACCGATACTTTGAGCTGATCTATGAACCAGCGGAACATGCCAAAGTAGAGATACGCGATTCAAGCGAGGCTGGTGCCCGCGGAGACAACGCAACGAACAACGCCTTCTTAGCTGCTTATCATGCTCGACCAGACAGTTCGGCGGGTTATGCCGACCGACCCTACTTAATGGACATACTCGACAAGTACGAGTTACCCAGTGGCATGGGGGGCAAGCGCACCTTGGTAGTCGTAACGGCTTCGGGCGGCGGCATCCAGGCATCCGCCTGGACGGCTCGCGTGTTAACAGGATTGGGTGAACGACTTCCCTGGTTCGATCAATCGATTGGTCTATTAAGCGGTGTTTCAGGTGGTAGCGTTGGCGTCATGCAGTACTTGGCACACCGAGGCTTGCGAGCTCCAGAGGGCGGTTCCATGTCGCTGACCCCGGATACCCGCCAGAAGATCCGCGATATGGCATCAGCGTCTTCGTTGGAAGCGGTTTCGTGGGGAGTTGCCTTTCCAGATTTTGCAAGAATGGTCTTACCGTTTAAAATTCTGCGGACCGAAATTGACCGCGGTTTTGCACTGGAATCCTCGTGGTGGAATCGCATGGGCGCGGAACCCGCAGACCGAGACGCGATGCGGGAGCTGAGGTTGCGTGACTTAACGCAAATGACCGCCGATGCCAAATTCCCACCGGTGATCTTTAATGCCACGCTCGTGGAAACTGGGCAGCGGGTCCTGATCTCTCCGATCCGGACGAACAGCGTCGCCAGACCGACCGCTCCTGCCACGCCACCGTCGCCCCCAACGCCTGAACAGCGAAGTAGCGATCTGATTGGTACCACCGACGTGCCCATAGACCTGCTCGAATTCTATGGAGAGGCGTTGCGCAGTCCTTTACTTGCCAACCCAAGACTTTCAACAGCCGTTCGTCTGTCTGCCACCTTTGCTTACGTCACTCCGGCGGCTCGGCCGTTGCCCATCCCGGTGAACCAGTTGCTCGACAGGTGGCGCGATAGTGCTGATGTACGTTTGACCGAACAGGAACGGGAGGCGTTGGCCAATCGCTTTGATCTTCACTTGGTCGATGGAGGCTACTCGGATAACGCAGGTCTTGTGAGTGCGATTAAAGTAGTCCACCAATTGATCAACGAAATTCACAACCGGGCAGCCAGCAACTCGGACTATGCACTTCCCTTTGATCAAATCTTGTTTTTGCGCATCGAGCCCTTTCCACGAAACCGGCCAGAAATTGTCGCTGAGAATTCCGGTTTGAGTACGGCATTACTGGCACCTTCCACGACGCTCGGAAACGCGCGAGTATCAAGTCAAGCGGAACGCGGCGACTTGGAGATGGAACTATTGATCGCCTTTGTCAATCAAGAGCACGGACGATTGGCAAAGCTACTTGAACAGGACTTGGTCGAAAGCTACATCGATTTGGCTCAATATGGCAACGCTCGATGGCCACTATTTGAGGAACTGGTGTTTGACAAACCAGGCATGTCGCAACTGGATAACTGGCTATATCGCATGCCGACACTCGGTGCGGAGCCGGAGCCGGTTGCCTTTTCAATGGCCGTGGCTAACATTCGCGAGCGCCTGGATGCTGGGCTACCCACAGCAAGTGAGCTGGAAGAGGCTATTGAAGAGGCGGCAACCGTTTCTGGCCAGCTGGCAACAAGCTTGGCAATGCTGCTTGAAAAGGAGGCAGTGTGCAAGCGAAAGCTCAAGACGTATGAAAAGTTCTCTAAATCGCAAGTAAGAATCTACTCATTCCTGTGTCAATTTGGCGAAACTAGTCAGTTCGATGATAAGACATTTTCAGAATTTGCTTCACAGATCAGTGACGCCCAGAATGCCGAGGTGGTCATTACGCAGACGCAGTTGGAAGCAGTTGAACCCACGCGGCGCGAACCACCATTGTCATGGCTGCTCTCGCCAAGCGACTTGGCGATTTTGGACCATGCATGGATACGAATTGACGACCAGTTTGAACCGCCTGTAGCGACTACCACCACCGCTTCAAGTGAAACCATAGCTCCTGCGGCGGATACGATTCCCATTTACCGCGAGCGGCTTACACCCAATTTCGCCGAGTCGATCGTGACGGGGCGCGAGTTGATGAGTTCAAGTACAGACTAAGGGCGCTGGCCAACAATAAGTTACCGGAGTGTAAAAAGGCTGCAGCGCGTTGACACCCGGTTTTATGGGAACCGGACGCAACGCGTTCCAGATGGATTCGGACTCTAATTAATTGGACGGCGCCACTTGGCAAGCTGGGTAGCCACCGTCGCCAGACGGTGGACGCGATAGTTAACGTTTTTCACCGCTTGGCAGCGGGTGGCTACGAAAACTTCAGGACGCCAAATCGCCCAGGCTACCAAGTGGCGCTGTCCAATTAATTTGCAATGCTTAAGGGCGCACATCGCGTAACCAATCAATTCTATTGCTTTTGGATCGGAGTGTTTATTGTGCCTGCATCACTTGCATACATTGACGAGCAAACGCGCATGGGCGCCAACTTGATTGCCCATGGAGCCACCTTCAGAGTTTGGGCACCTCATGCCAAACGAGTCTATGTGGTTGGCGACTTCAACAACTATCAAAGCGATGATTCGAGTCTGTTGACGCGGGATGCTGCAGGTTGCTGGCAGGGCTTCATTCCACACGTCGTCGATCGCCAACGCTATCTGTTTTACGTCGAGGGCGAAGGCAGTCAGGGAAACAAACGTGATCCTTGGGCTCGCGAATTGGAAACGCCGTTTCCTGGTCACTGCGTCATTCGCAAATCGGACTTCCCATGGCATCACGTCGGCTATACCACACCGGCGTTTCACAATTTTGTGATCTACCAATTACACGTCCGAACGTTTTACACTCCCAACTTGCCTGCCAAGGGAGGGACGTTTCTCGATGTGATTCGCAAACTGCCTTATCTCTCCGACCTTGGCATTACTGCCATCCAACTACTTCCGATTCAGGAGTTCCAAACATCGTTTAGCTTGGGTTACAACGGCACCGACTACTTTTCGCCAGAAATGGATTACGCAGTTTCCGCTGCACAGCTGCCAACCTATTTGGCAGAAGTGAACAAGTTGCTCGATGGGCGAGGGTTGCGGCGATACGCTGCTGAAGAGTTGCGCGGTGAAATGAATCAGCTTAAGGCGCTTGTCGACCTGTGTCACATTTTTGGAATCGCCGTTCTCTTGGACGTGGTCTACAACCATGCTGGTGGCAGTTTTGGCGATGAGAGCCTGCACTTCTTTGACCGCCAATCCACTGCCGGCGGCAATCGCAACTCCCTTTATTTCACCGATGTGGGGCACGCTGGGGGATTGGTATTTGACTTTAATAAGCCACAAGTGCGAGATTTCTTGATCCAAAACGCAAAGTACTTTTTGGACGAATATCAGATTGACGGTTTTCGCTATGATCAGGTGAGTGTGATTGACCACGATGGACGACCCCATGGTTGGAGTTTTTGCCAGGATCTGACGTCTACTTTGCGATACCACCGGCCCAGCGCATTGAATTTAGCTGAGTATTGGAACGTGAATCCGTACGTCGTGCGTCCCACTACCGATTATGGAGCAGGTTTTGATTGTTCGCTGACCGATGGTCTACGACTGGCCATTCGCGACGTGATTGGCAGCGCGAGCAGCCCCGATGAGCGTCCGCTCAACATGCATCGGCTGGCTCATAGTCTGTGGCCCGACGATTTCGATGAACATTGGAAGTTCGTTCAGGGGCCTGAGAACCACGACATTGTTTATCGCGATCGAGAGATGCGAGTTGCACGACTGGGAGATCCGTCCAACTCACGTTCCTGGTATGCGCGCAGCCGAGCGAGGGTGGCAACTGGCCTCAGTCTAACTGCTCCCGGCATACCGATGCTCTTCATGGGGCAAGAGTTTTTGGAGGACAAGCCATGGGCAGACGATTTTGTGAATCATCGCAATCTGTTGCTTTATTGGGCAGGGCTGGATCGCGGCGACAAACAAATGCAGGATCATCTGCGGTTTACGCGCGAGTTGTTGAAGCTGCGTTGGACTCAGCCGGCCTTGCGTGGACAAGGTTTTCGTGTGATCCACGCGCATGACCAAAACCGTGTGCTCGCGTTTCACCGCTGGGTCGAAAACGAAGGTAGCGACGTCGTGGTGGTGATTCACCTGGCATCATTCAACCGCTTCAACTACCGCATTGGATTTCCTGGAGGTGGTCAATGGCGCGAAGTATTCAACAGCGATGTGTACGAAAACTGGGTCAATCCACATGTGGTTGGCAACGGAGGGCAGGTATGGAGTGAGCCTCAGGCCATGCACGGCTATCACGACTCGGCGTCGCTCACACTGCCTGCGAATAGTCTGCTAGTTTTTGCGAGATGAGTCATCGATGTTGTTCACCGCGTTCGTAGACGAAGTTTGCCCGTCCTACGAGGAGCGGATCGACGGGACCAATTCGTTCAAGGTCTTTGTTTTCGTAAGCGATCGAGTGCAGGACGTAGCGCATGGCATTTAGCCGTGCGCGTTTTTTGCAGTCCGACTTAACAACGGTCCAAGGAGCGTCGTGCGTGTCGGAGTAGAAGAACATCGACTCTTTGGCGCGTGTGTAATCTTCCCATTTATCGAGTGAAGCCAGGTCGACTGGGGATAACTTCCATTGTTTGAGCGGATGCGCTTTTCGCTCGGTGAAACGCCGCTTCTGTTCATCACGGCTGACCGAAAACCAGAACTTGATCAGTTTAACACCGCTGCGCACTAGATTGCGCTCGTACTCGGGCACCTGCCGCATGAATTCGGCGTATTCGTCCTGGCTGCAGAAACCCATGACTCTTTCCACGCCGGCACGGTTGCACCAGGAGCGATCGAAGAGCACGATTTCGCCCGCAGTGGGCAGATGCTCGACATAGCGTTGAAAATACCATTGTCCCCGCTCAACTTCGTTGGGCTTCTCCAAGGCAACCACGCGTGCACCACGCGGGTTCAGGTGTTCCATAAACCGCTTGATGGTCCCGCCTTTCCCAGCCGCATCTCGCCCTTCGAAAACGATAACCAGCTTCGCTCGCGACTGCTTGATCCAAGCTTGCAGTTTTAGCAATTCGACTTGCAGGAAGTACTTTTGTCGCTCGTAGTTCTTGCGCGACATCAAGTTGCGATAGGGATAGCCTCCGTCGCGCCAATCATCGGATAGTTGTTCATCGGGACCTGCATTTCGCTTGGTCCCCATGGCTGGAGTTTTTTTCATGAGAGCATTGCGCAGGACCGTCGCATCTTCGGGTGAAGCGCCGTCGATAATGTCCTCCAAAGAACGCGCCAAGCGGTGAATATCATGCGGCGAAGAATGCTCGATGATGTCGCGCATGGCTGTCGTCTTCGATATCTGGGCTGCCGCAATGGACTCACTGATTTCGAAATCAGCCAGACCTTCACGGGTTGTAGAATCGGCAACATCGCCTAGTTCGATTGGTCGCGTCTTGCTAGGTCTTAGGCCGCGCTCACTCTTGAGTTTCGGTTTGGAAGTGTGCACTCGTCCAGTTCCGCCATTCGCTTTGGACGATTTTTTGTTTGGAGTTTGACCGCTGCGCGACGCGCTAACATTCGCCTTCTTTGCCATACCGCATACTCTTTCAGGAAATTCCGATCTGAAGAACTAAATTCTACTTTGCCCATCGTTGAGAAGCCACGTGCTAATTCGCACTGGCAGAACTGCTTGTAGACTCCCGCCTCTCTATGCTCGTTCCAAGGCTCTGCCTGGAATGCGATGCACAGAGGCTCCCGCCTCTCTATGCTCGTTCCAAGGCTCAGCCTGGAACGCAATGCTCAGAGGCTCCCACCTCTCTTAGAAAATGTCTGCCACACTCCTGATTCCGCCATAGGCTCGATGCACTAAAAAGGTCATGTGTTTTGTCGCACGGTTGGCAAAGGCCGAAACAAGAATGCAACAATGTGAGCTCTATGAGTCGAATTTTTTGCTCGTTCCAAGGCTCAGCCTGGAACGCAATGCACAGAGGCTCCCGCCTCTCTTAGAAAATTTCTGCCACACTCCTGATTCCGCCATGGGCTCGATGCACTAAAAAGGTCATGTGTTTTGTCGCACGGTTG
>JBGSUV010000015.1:0-4398 GCA_041753315.1 Pirellulaceae bacterium
GACTTGATTGACTTGATTGACTTGATTGACTTGATTGACTTGATTGACTTGATTGACTTGATTGACTTGATTGACTCGTGCTCGACTTGATTGACTTGATTGACTTGATTGACTTGATTGACTTGATTGACTTGATTGACTTGATTGACTTGATTGACTTGATTGACTTGATTGACTTGATTGACTTCGTTAAGTGCGAGTACGATCGGCCGTCAATGGAGCCTGCTGCAAACGGTAGGCTACGGCCAAACTTTTTGTGCTGACATTTTAGTTTTCTTGTAATATCTTCGCGGCTCCCGCGTAAATGCAATGTGGCGACCCAACCCATCACTTCTCGACGCAGCAGGCTGTGCCGATGCGAGATCCGCGAACGCGACGAACAAACCGCTTTTCATCCGTGCAGAGTCGCGTGGCTGTAGCCACGCTCGAGTTGGTGCTGGCCTTGCCGGTCTTGCTGATCATGCTGGTCGGCTTGGTATGGTTTGGTTACTCGATCGTTGGTCAAGCTGAGGTGAGTGTTCAGGCACGGCAGGCGGCGTGGCAACAACGCTTTGAGCCGTGGGAGCAAGAACCTTTCGATTTCAATGCCACACAGCAGACAACACAGTCCGCCTCAACCACCATCAATGTCTCCCCGTTGCTTGCCAGCGAAAGTGGGCCCAATGCCACCGAGTCACTCAGTTCGGGACCATGGGATCATCGCAGCATCGACTACCGACCGCTGGTCAACTGGCAACTTTTTGTCGACATGAGTATGGCTGCCAAGACAACCGACTTAAAAAGTGGCTATGACGATGCGCGAGGGGCCTTTCAAGCGCTGGAAAGCATCGGAAGTGGCGCGCTGAATAACGCACTTGCTCAGTTTGCCAACGAGCTCACCGCTCCTTTAGAACAAGTCAAATCATTGTCGGACGACATGCAGCGCCGCGTGGAGCTCGAGGCTGAGTTGGCGAAATCGAAAATGCAGTCCGCCGTGCGCGATTGGGAACAGAAGATCTCACAAGTCGAACGCAAGTTGGCGGAGTTGAAGAACGAAGAGGCAGAAGAAAGCCAAGATCAAGTTTGGATCCTAGAACAACGACTCCAACGCATGAAGTTAATGCTGCGACAAGCCAAACAACGTGCCGAGTAAATCACAATTTAGAAATCACCGTCAAGCCGCGCCGATTTCCGTTTCGGGCTTGCCCCGGCGGGATCACAACTGGCAGCTACAAACAGACAGCGCCCATGATTCGATACTCATTATGCATGCTCTCCGTTTCGGGCTTGCCCCGGCGGAAGCAGCGAGTCGTTGCTCCCGTCGGGGCAAGCCCGAGGCGGAGAGCCAAGTTTTTTTGTCTAACTGAATCAAGGTTGTCTCGAAGGTAGCCACCAGTTGCTGCTCCGACCGGGGCGAGCCCGGCGGAAGCAAGCTTGTGCAAACTAATTCTCGAAGCGATACCCATTTTTTAAAACACCTCCTTACCCTCACTAGCGCAACCAACTCATGTCTCATTTACTCAAGTTCACTGTCGCCGTTTTGCTGGGCGTTGTAGCCGCGGCTGGAAATTGGCTGTATCTCGAACTTCAGACCTCGCCGACTCAGTACGTTGCGATGGCGCAGCCCAAGGAACGTGGCGATGTACTGGAGGAAGATGATTTGGTGGCTGTGCCGGTACCGGGCGATGCGCAACAGCTTCGGCGAACATTGATCCCCTATACCAAACGCTCGATTCTATTCGGAGCCAAGGCCACGCGGGACTTTGAGCGGGGTGATATCGTTTTCATGCGCGATCTGAGTCAACCGGAGACCAGCGATGCGTGGGAAGTGGTCGGACCGTTTCAATTGATCAGCGTTGGCGAACGCTTCACGAGATCCACCAGCGATCAAGATCGAGCGGGAAGCAACATGCGTGGCAATACCATCACCATCGCTGTCGATGCCGATTTTGGTCCGCAGACCAATCGCTTGCTGAGCGTCATTGCCAAGGAGACTGCGAACGAGCGACACGCGGCGCCCGCCATCGTGGCAGTACAAGTCGTTCCGACGGACGATCGACGAAAGTCTGCTAACGCCAGCTCGGCCACGGTTCCCGCCAACGGTTTGCGAACGGCGCGCAGCGTTAACTTGCTACTCCCCGGCGACACACAGTCACACAGCGAGCTCCCTCAGTCGGTCGTCTATCAGACGGTGTCGCTGGAAGGGATCCCCAATGTCCCAGCTGTGCTGTTGGAGGGAGATTTGATTCGCTTTGTGGTTCCGCGTATGTCTTGGACAAAGTGAGCTGAGTGGATCGACGGCCTGGCTGTCTCCAGCGTCCGGAAGGTTGGTAAGGTTCGATTGCGTGTTGCCAGGAAGAAAAAGCTACGATGATGGGAACGGTATTATGTTGAGAATTTGGTATAACAACGTAGTGGACACACAGCGACGGGTCGTCGAAGTCAGTGGTAGCCGAATTCGCATCGGTCGTCACGAACACAACGAGCTGGTCTTGCATAGTCCCTACATTGCCGACCAGGCCGCGGTCCTCAACAAACTCAACGGCAAGTGGGAATTGAACGTCCTGGGGATGAATGGCTTGCGGATCATTCATGCCGACCACCCGCCAGAACAGTTGAATGCGGGTGAGCGTCGAATTCTTGAAACCGACATATCGATCGAGCTCTTCCCCTACACGCTCTCGCTGGATCTACCACGCAAGGCCGAGCTGACGGAAGCGACTGAACGGGCCAGGCTGGATGAGCAAGTGTCATCGATGCTAGCGGCGATTCACCGTGAGTTACTCGATCGCATGAACATGCGGCGTGGAATGGATTCCAACCAACAGGCGGACACTCAATATCTCCTCACGCTTGAACGGCATATTGAGACCATCACCCACAGCCAAGCTCCTTTTCACTCCGCTGATTCCCCTTTGGTGCCGCATCTGGCGGGTTGCGCTTTGCGGGATTGCCTGCTCGACGCATCCAGCTCAACTGATCAGACAGCAGGCAATTCCGTTAGCCGCGCGGAACAAGCCCTTGCGAGTAGCCACACCGCGCATGCGTGGAGCAAAATGGTCAGCCATGTTCCCGAACGAGAGCGGGAGCTGACTTCCACAGCTGCCTACTTGGCTCGCAATCTGGTAACTGCCGGGACGGGACGTACGACGCCAAACACCTTAGAGATCGAACGCGGCTTCTGGAGTGCGTGGCACGAACTGCGCTCGCGGGTGCATGTTGAATTCAAGAACTACCTAGCACTCCGCAAGATCAAAAAGGATATCAAGGATATCGTCTTCGGTTATGGACCACTGGAAGACTTGCTACGCATGCCCAGCATCACGGAGATCATGGTGGTCGATCGGGACCGTATCTTCGTCGAGTCGCGTGGGGTGATCGAAAACACCGGACGTCGCTTTATTTCGGATGAAGTGGTGGAGTCGATCATTCAGCGGATTGTGGGACGGGTGGGGCGTCGTATCGATAAATCCCAGCCGCTGGTCGACGCGCGGCTACAGGATGGAAGTCGCGTCAACGCCGTCATCGCCCCTTTGGCCGTCAGCGGTCCCACGCTCACGATTCGCAAATTCCCAGCTCGCAAAATTGCGGTCCAGCACCTGGTGGCCCTTGGCGCCATGCCGGCCGTGGTAGCCGACTTTCTTCGCGTGGTGGTGCTGGCGCGAAAGAACATCGTCGTCTCGGGTGGTACAGGAACGGGCAAAACCACGTTGCTGAATTGCTTGAGCGACTTTATTCCGGACGACGAGCGAATCGTGACGGTGGAGGATACCGCAGAGCTGCAACTGGCCAAACAGCATGTGGTACGCCTCGAAACCAAGGTGGCCAACGTGGAAGGTGCCGGCGAATACACGATTCGCGATTTGGTGAAGAATGCTTTGCGGATGCGACCCGATCGCGTGGTGGTCGGCGAATGCCGCGGCGCCGAGGCGTTGGATATGTTGCAGGCGATGAATACAGGACACGATGGTTCATTGACAACCATCCATGCCAACGACTCGCACGACGTCGCGTTGCGATTGGAAGTACTCGTGCAGATGGCCGCAGACCTACCCGTCGCTTCGATCCGGCAACAGATTGGCGCGGCAATCGACGTCATTGTGCAATTGCGACGCCTGCGCGATGGTCGTCGTATCATCAGTCAAATTACGGAGTGCGTGGGAGTGCATCCGCACAACGGACTACTGGAACTGCGCGACCTGTATCTGCTCGACCCACACACCGGGATACTCCAGCCGACGGGCAGCCTGCCAACGTTCATCGGCGAACTGCTCAGCCAAGGCGTTGCTAAACAATAACTGTCCGGATTGCTATTGTGGTGGTTTCTAAGTTTTGGCATTATTTGTGAATGCCGGACGCACAAGTAGTAACATGGATTAATGAAAAGTATACCGCAATTGCGGCGGATTTGGACGAGCG
>JBGSUV010000016.1:0-90355 GCA_041753315.1 Pirellulaceae bacterium
CAACTCCGCATCAAACCAGTCTTTTCGATGGTCGAAACATTGGCCCGTTGTCGAGTCTTTTCCCAATCGCATGGCTTGTCGAGCAACACGATTCATGACATGCACCACGGCCACTTCATCAGGACGAAATTGATCCCTTCGGTTTTCTCGCGACACGTTTTTACTCCTCAATCAAATGAATGAACTCAGCTCTCTAATAAGTACTGACGGAGGAAATTGACGAAACTTACGCATGGAAAAAAATTTTTTCCAAATAATTTCGCATGTCGTCGAAATCTTTCGGATAACCGCAGGTCTATCGCTCGAAATTGATTGCTCTATGCCTATAGAGTCTTGAGCTGCAGTCAAACTCGGAGCTAGCACGGCAGCAGAAAAAGACGTTGACCATCGAGAAAGACGCCGACTGGCGGCTTCAGGCACGCGACTGCCCTGTGCCACGTGCCTGCCTCCGTTCTGTTAGTGCACACAAGAGTGGTGGATTAGTTGAAGTACGCGACCTAGGCAAACACATTCTGGTCACGCGGCACTGGTATGCGCGGGGACAGACCCTAGTCACGGGAATGCGCGGGGACAGACCCTAGTCACGGGAATGCGCGGGGACAGACCCTGGTCAGGACGCGGCAAGATGAGAAGGTGGTCTAACTCGAAATGGCCGACGATTGGTTAAGTCGGTTCGAGTGAACCTGTTAGAAGCTCCAGAAAAATGGGATGAGCGCAATGGCGACCAGCCAAAGAATGAAGTTGAGGGGCATCCCAACCTTCATAAAGTCGGAAAAGCGATAGCCGCCCGGGCCATAAATCATCATGTTGGTTTGGTAGCCAATGGGGGTCATGAAACTGGCTGATGCGGCGAGCATGAGTGCGACAATAAATGGCTTCGGACTCACGTCGTAGAGCTTTGCCATTTCGATACAAAACGGAAACAGCAGGACCGCTACCGCGTTGTTAGTAATCAGTTCTGTCAAGATCGAGCCGATCAGATAGACTGCTGCGAGAGCAACCAGGCGATTGGGACCCAAGAACTCAATTGAATTAAATGTCGCAGTCGCAACGAGCGCCGCAGCCCCCGATTTATCTAACGCAGCTCCAACGCCAAACGCCGCACCAATGGTAACCAACACTTGCCATTCAATACTACGACGGGCTTCACTGCCCGAGATACATCCGAAACCGACCATTAAAACAGCGATGAAGGCCGCAGCTACCGCAGTCGGTAGCTTGCCTGTGGTCATCAATACAATAAGTGCTATAAAGAGAATCAATGCGATCCATGTTCGATCATGTCGCAACGGGCGCCATTCGTCGACGTCGCTGATCAAATAAAATGATGGATCATTGCGATATGCCCGCACAAAATGAGGCTGAGTCTGAAGCAATAGCGTGTCACCCGGCCTCAAGCGAATGTCACCAATCTTCTTTTCAACGCGACTTCCGCCGCGGTGAACTGCAACAACCGCTGCTCCATACGACGCGCGAAAATCCGCATCGCGGATGGTTTTGCCAATTAATGGCGAATTAACTGAGATGACCGCCTCACACAAGCGCCGACGTCGTTGTTGCTGCGGCGAAACTTCGTAGGAAGGGTCGGCCGCAGGAATCAGCCCGACGATTTTCTCTAACTCAACAATTCCGCTGACGACCCCCGTGAAGATCATCCGGTCATTCTCGCGCACAAGCTCGTCCGGTCCCACCGGGCCGATGAGCTTGTCACCGCGATCGATCTCGATCAAGAACAGTCCAGGCAAATGCCGCAAGCCGGCGGCTTCAATCGTTTGACCAATCAAACGGCAGCCAGGTTGTACCGACATTTCGACCAAAAACTCGCGGCGAGTTTCCCCGAGCTGCTCCAACATTTCCTTGCGGTCGGGCATCAAGCGTCGACCGATGGTTAAGAGATAGACAAGTCCAATCAGCGCATAGGGTAAGCCTATTGCACCAATCTCAAATAGATGCATTCCTTTCATCCCGCTGGTTTCCATCAACCCGTTAATCACCAAATTAGTGGAGGTGCCAATCAGCGTGCAAGTTCCGCCAAGGATCGCCAGGAATGAAAGTGGGATAAGTACCTTTGACGGTGAGATGTTGCGGCGCCGACTCCAACTGAGCAACACAGGTACAAACATGGCCACAATTGGGGTATTGTTCAAGAACGCTGAAGCTGGCAATACAATCGCCGCCAATCGAGTGATCAACCCGCGTTCGGTGGTCGCGCTTCCTAAAACACGGTTTCCGAGCATGTCGAGTAGGCCCGTTTCGCGCAAAGCAGCCGCGACAATGAATAGAAAAGCCACGGTTAACATGCCAGAGTTGGAAAAACCAGCAAAGGCGTCTTCTGGTGTGATAATTCCGACGGTTGCAAACAACGCTGTCGCACCCACAAACAAGATGTCCGGCGGACTAAGATTGCGTGCGAGCGCGAAAAACATACCTGCAATGACGGCTAACGTAAACCAACTCTCCCACATTTGTCAGTACTTCGCGTTGAATGGCTATGATCGGCTATTTCTTGAGCAATGAGTATAGTTAACCACAGCCTGTTGCAGTTCAAGTCACTACCAGTTAATGCGGGAAACCCACGGCGATTATCTGCCATGAGTCGGAGCCAATTGGACATGGACGAGTGCGGTCAGACCAGCAACAATTGAATCCTAAAATCGTCTTCTGCCCCGCCGAGCGGCTCTAACTGATTCTTGATGCCGGTAGGTCTCTATCGCGGCGGGCGGGAAGCAAATGGAAGAATCGGCACAATCGCGCCATTCAGTTAACCTTAACAGCGCCAGATTTTCTAGAAACCTGTATGGGGATTCTGAGTACCTGCAATTTTTGAGGAACTTGAGCCGCGGGGTGCCTTTGAAAATAGTTTTCAGCCATAATTAATGAAGCCCACGCTACTACTTCTGCCCACACCTCTGGGCGATTTATCCTGCCAACCAACTCCGGCCAAGTTTCGGTTTCGCCAATGAACACAAGACCCAATCAAACGACAATTGCCCAGCGTTTTTCTCTACTGCTTTGTGCTGCGATTGCGACATGGTCGTTGCGAGTTTCCGCATCCGAACCACCATCGCCTGACTGGCCACGTTTTCGCGGCGAAAATGGAGTTGGTGCAATTCCAGAATGTAGCGTTCCAATTCCCTGGAAAGATACGGACGTTTGTTGGCAAATCAGCTTACCAGGCAAGGGAAATAGTTCACCTGTCGTGGCTGGAGAACGCGTATTCTTGATGAGTGCGGACCCCAACTCAGCGGAGCGTTATATACTTTGTTACGATCTCAAGAGCGGGAACGAATTGTGGCGAGTAACGTCCGACTCCGAACCACATACGATTCATACGCGAAGTAGTTATGCGTCGAGTAGCCCTTGTGTCAACGAGCAAGCGGTGTTTGTGTCTTGGGCAAAACCAGACAACCTTGTACTTAAAGCGTTCAGCCACGACGGAAAAGAGTTGTGGAGTCGCGACCTTGGACGTTACATCAGTCAGCATGGTTTTGGTGCTTCTCCAGCTTTGTTCGGCAAAACGCTGGTCCTTTTCAATAGTCAGCAAGCCCAAGAACTGCCACCGGGAGTTGAACCGGGCCAGAGTCGCGTCATGGCCTTTCACTGCGACACAGGCGAGTTGATTTGGGAGTCGTCGCGCACTGCAACTCGCGCCTGTTACGGTGTTCCAACGTTATTCAAAGATGAAGCTGGGAAAGATGCTTTGTTATTCACCAACACGGGAGATGGCATCTTTGCGCTTGACTTGGCAACTGGAACGCAACTTTGGGGCAACAAAGTGTTCACAAAGCGTACGGTTTCCTCGCCTATCATTGTCGGGGATCTGGCAATTGGAACGGAAGGATCGGGCGGAGGAGGAAACATTCTGTTTGGGGTGCAGTTGCATGGCAAGCATGAGTTGGTATTTCAGTTAAACCGAGCCGCTCCCTATGTCCCCACACCGGTCGCCAAGGATAACTTGCTGTTTTTATGGAGCGACAATGGCATTGTGACATGCCTGAAGCTCCCCGAAGTCGAAGTTGTCTGGAGCAAACGAATCGGTGGAAATGTATCCACTTCACCACTCATTGCTGGTGATACTTTGATTGGAATTGCCGAAGATGGCACGCTCACCGCTTTAGCCGCCACGGAAAATTTTCAGGAACTTGGCTCCGTTAAATTGGAAGACACTGTGCGTGCGACACCATTGCTGAGTCGCGATTACATTCTCATTCGCACGGACTCCAAGTTGCTGTGTATTGGTCAACCGTAACATCGTCAGCGTGCAGTTTTTAGTAAAACAACTTCACCCATATTTCGGTCGGAATGTTGCCCGAGATCTTAGAGCAAACGGAATGAGCTTGACTACAACCGATGAACCATGGCGAGCGATCGCAAATTTGATTTGCGACGATGGGGAAATGTCGGCATTGGTTCAACGCTTCCCTGCGGCCAACCGGCGGATTAGTCTGCTGAACGCTCTCCAGTCATCTGAAGTTGCCGTTGATGAAACGCAACTTCAAGCTGGACGCGACATTCAAAGTTCTCTGTCTGGCTTGACCGGGCAGCTCGCGGTGTTCGAGAGTATCTCACGCTGTCCCATTCTGGCGATCACCGGAATGTTGAATGCAGGTAAGAGTTCACTACTGGCAACCTATCTGAGTCCCGTGAACCGTTCCCGCGTTCTTCGCGGCCTCGGTAATTCTGCGGGCACGCATCGCTTCGTATTGTGGCTCCCCAGCGTTTGGCAACGCGAGCCCGAGTTGTTGAGTACGTTGATTGGTTTTCTATCGAGTGTGTTTGGTCATCCGCCTGAGCTGCTGTCGAATGAGCCAGCTGAAGCGGCGCTTCAATACAACGGCCTGATTTTGCAAAACGAACTAATGGTCACGGATCACAAAACTGTTGATCCAACCCATGATTCAGGCACGAAGGCGCGTTCGACTCGGGCGGTAGATCCGCTCGGAGTTCCCCTAATCGCCTACGACGATGGGCTCAACGCGCTAAAACTTGGCCTGGCTGATTGTCCGGACATCCAAACAGGTTATACAGCAAATGCTGGATTCAGCGGCGAAGCTTTGGCGGCACATCGCCGAACACACCTCTTGCGTATCGGCCGCATTTGTTCGGCCTTTATCGTAGTGAGCAAAATGAGTAGTTTGCATGACGATAGTCTACTGCAAGTGCTTTCAACTTTGCGCGACGCAATTCCGGGCGTTCCACGACTACTGGCGGTCAACAAGATCAAGGCACGTTATGCGCCAGAGACCGTTTATCAGGAGACGCGCGGCTTGATTGATCGATTCGCAATTCGTTCCGTCTTCGCCGCTTATGATTATCGTAGCTCGTTGGCGGAAACTCGCATTCCTCCTCCACCGCCCAAGCTGGTCGTGAAAGGTGGCGAGTCATTGCCGATTTACTTCGAAGTTGGCCCCAAGGCGGAACACGAAACAAAGAACAATGAGTTGCACTACCTCCATGAACTGGGCGATCAGCTTGATCCCGGGACGCTGGCACGCGAGAGTAGTCGCAGTTTAGTCATGCAACTCAAATCGAAATCACTTGCCGCGATCGAGTGGCTAGAAACGAATCGGCGCTTGCGCGACGAGCAAGTACGGGATAGTTGGCAAACGATTTCCGAAGCATGCCTCGAGTTTATGTCGGAGCGCGATCCGCAGGGACGCGTGGTCGGCTTGCGACTGCAAGCATCGCCAGCCATCATTTCACAGATGTCGGATAGTTTACACCGCACGGCTCCCATGTGGATGCGTTTCAGTTTGAAGATCGATCGCACTGCGCGTCAATTGCAGCAAGCGGTGGCAAATTCAGCCTCGCGATTCAAAATACTGCAGACCGCATCGGACACGGTCAGTCAATTTTCACAACGCTTCCGGCGGGGCGAGGGAGCAACAGTGGTGACGCCTGAAAAACTGGCTGATACGTTGCGCAATTTTGATCGCCATGATGCGCTTGGCCATGTGACCAAAGAGACGCTCACTGCTGGTTGTGCGGCTGCACTCACGCGTTTTGCAGCGGAAGACCGAACAATGCTCGACGACCAAGAGCTCGATGCCTGGAGCACGCAAGTGTGGGGAGCGATGTCATTGAAGGACAAGCTTTGGAAAGGAACTCAGCCTCTGGCGATGGTGATGGCACCTCTTCTGGCAGCGATCTTGATACCCATTGACGCTGGAGGGACGGCAGTCTTAGTTTTCGCTTCCACTAAAGAATTGCTTGCTGCAGCTGGCATCGCAGCACTTAGCACACCATTTGTGACTGGGAAAGAAACGCTGAGCATTGTCCAACGCGAGACTCCATGGCGGCAACTCGGCGATCTATTTGCTGTGACCTGCGATTCGCTTGGCTTGCCGCGACCAATCGCCGACGAATTGCCTTTATCGAAATGTCATGGGCAAGCGCGCAAGCTAGCCAACAGCCAGCTGGATGTTAAGCTAACCATCCAAACCCCCGCGCAGTACGTGTGGGAAGTGGACGCGGAAATTCTAAAGAGCTTGCAATTGAGCATTCGACATCTGGTACCAGCTTCATGATCCACCTATCGACAAACTACTCGCGGCGCATTGCGGAGGCGACGGCTACCGTTTTCGGTGAGTCTCCTTTGACGGTCGCAGTTCAACACGCTTGCCAACGCTATGAAAAAGATATTGAGAACATCGAATCAGGGCGTGGGATTGGTGCGTTACTCATCGCCATCGTGGGCGCCAAGGGGCAAGGCAAGACTTGGGCAGCCAAACAGTTCGTTCGCGACGAGACCATCAAAGCTATGTTGCGCAGCGGCGATCTGACGGATGACGCGACGGTACGACTGGTTTGGATCGGCCCAGTTGCTCCCGAAGGCTTAGATCTCGATTCGGAAATTTACATTCCATGTCAAGCCAGTCAGCTGGCCCATGTTGGCCAGCCTTACGTCATTCTTGATACGCCGGGTCTTACGGATGCCGACCAACGCGCCGCCAAGTTGGCCAAAGAAGCTCTCTCCTTGGCGCCAATCAAGCTACTCGTGATTGCTCGCGATCAAATCCGAGCCGCGGCAAATCTAACGATTGCACACCAAATCGATGGTGCCGTCTGTATACCGATCATCAGCTCTGTCGAACCAGATGAGCTTGCGGGAGGCAGTTTGGAAAGTCAACTCGGCGATGATGTGCGAGGTCTGCGTGAACAACTTGAAATCATGGCGCCACGTTCCCAGTTGACCGATGAGATACGAGTTCCTGACTTCGAGATCAGTGGCAACGAGGCAGCATCGTCGCAGGTATTTCTCAGTGGAATTCTCGATCGCTTAAACCAACTGGGCGTGACCAAGCTAACCCTCCGAAATGCTCGAGAATTACGCGTTCAGTCGACCAACGAGCGATTGCAGAGCGATGTGGCGGGTTTAATTGCCGCTGAATTACCACAATTGAGTGAAGCGGTCGACGAACTGAATCATGAGACCGCTCAGTTGCCGCAACGGGTTCTGGCGTCGTTACTGGGAAGTGAAGAAGTTCTGGAAACTGGCGTTCGGCTTCGACTGCGAGCGCGTTTGGTTACCGACACCGCGCTGCTTTGGTTTCCATATCGGACAGTGCTCTCGACACTTAATCTGACCCAAGGTGCCTGGGACCGAGTGATGCTGGCGCTTTCGGGAAGTGTGCCGAGCTTGTTTGGCGCGCTCACTTCCTGGGCTCAAAACCTTCGGCAAAGTCGTGGTTTTTCCAATCGAGTGCAAGATGGTGTTCGGCAACATGCACAACAACAAGTCGAAGAAAGGCTTCGTCCGTTGTGCGACCGATTCCACCAAGCTGTGCTTAAACTCCGTCCGCGAGAAGAACGATCCGTTCAACGCGAGGACTCGACAACGATGCGACTGTTGGGAATTGACGAGTTGCAGACAAGATCACAGGCCATTTTTGACAGGGCAATCAAGAGCCACGCGACTCCCCTGTGGCTGACTCAAGTGCTGGCCCTGGTAGGTGTCACCCTTTTCTGGGCATTGATGTCCGCCCCAATTATCGTCGTCTATCGAGAGTATTTCATGACATCGTGGCAGGTTTTTAACGGTGGCAATCCGCAACTTGACAACTTTCCACAACCTACCGCTGGGCTCTTTGTAACCAGTCTCCTTCTCGCCTTGCTGCCCCTGGCAATTTACTGCATGTTGGTCCTCACATGGATTTTGAGCCGCAGTAAAGTGCGGCGCATTGTGGGTGGCATCATCGTCGAACACGAAAAGTCGATGGAAGAATTGCGAGCCGCTAAGGTGATTCAACTGCAATTCGATGACGAACTTTTGCAGCAGGCTGAGTTCTTGTTGAACTTACGAAAATGAAGCAAAGCGACGAGAGTGTTAAATCGGCTGTATCGAACTCGAAAGCCTGCGCTGTCGTGGAAACGCCACTTGTCGCTTCGCGCCTGACCGCTGAGTTGCCCGCTGCCATTGCCACCATTGTCGTCGAGGGAACTGAAGCCATCCCAACGGTTCAACACCTTGTCCAGTTGAAGGCGAAGACGCTTGATGTCGGTAACATTCACTATGGACTGTGGACGCTTGCGAATAATCACAGCGAACAAGTAGTTGTCTGCGCGACAACTGAACAATCGGTCGAAATTCACTGCCACGGTGGTCACGCGATCTGTCAAGCAATTTTGGACGACCTGAAGAGTCGTGGATGTCACATCTTGCGATCGACCGAATGGCAAGCACGGCGCGCTACTCGCGATCGCTCAACGTATTGTCCCCTTGCGTACGCAGCCGAACAAGATTTGCTGTTAGCTCAAACGGAACGCGCTGCGGCGATCTTGCTGGATCAATTCGACGGAGCCTTGCGATCGCAGTTGGAACATGTGCTAGCCGAGCTCGAGACGGACAATCTCCGCACGGCAACCAATGACATTGATCGCATGCTGGACCTCAGCCAGATTGGTTTGCATTTAACCGTCCCTTGGCGAGTTGTTTTGGCAGGGCCACCCAACGTCGGCAAAAGTAGTTTGAGCAATACGTTAGTCGGGCAAACGCATGCGATTGTCCATTCTGAACCGGGAACAACTCGCGATTGGTTGGAAACCACGACAGCCATCGATGGTTGGCCCGTCTCATTGACCGATACGGCAGGCATCCGCATTTCAACGGACGAGATCGAAGTTGCGGGTATCACGCGTGCGCATCAACAGCTTACTCGCGCTGATGTGGTGTTGCTGGTGGTTGATGGAACGATCGGTTGGACCACGACACATCAACGGATATACGATGAACTTGACCCCGCGACAACCGGTCGCCTGATCGTTTGGAATAAAGCAGACATCGCGTCCCCACCTTCCTCAGAACTTTTTAAAATAGCACCTGTGATCGAAGCCAGCAGCATGGGAGAGCCCGGTGTGCAGGCTTTAATCGAAGTGCTTGGAAACCGAATCTGCCTGAATCCACCCAAGGTAGGGGAGGCTGTTCCTTTCCGTGCTGAACACGTTGAGCGACTTCACGATGCACGCCGCTGGTTAATCGCTGGCCGTGGTGACCAAGCTCAAACGCAATTAAGGAGTCTTCTTGCGGTTCCTGCCTGCGAGCAAAAATCGTAAACTGGTCTCGTTTTCTGCGAATTCTCGAACCGCTTGGACAGTTTGCAAACAATGCCCATAATGGTCCGCTTGTCGTTTCCGCCGTCCCAAGGAATTGATGTAGTGCAAAAAGCTCGAAGACTAACCATTATCGGATTGGAACGGGCGTTGTTGCTCGGCGTGGTGTTAACCAGTTTGCTGTCGTCCGCGTATGGGCAATCGCGATACGCCACGTCCGACAATCTAAGCGGCTATGTTCACTGGATCGAGCTCTACGACGCCGCGAACAACCGCATCGCGGCCGATATGGAGAACCCGCCACCTTATTCGCCAGCCACCACCTGCGGGCGATGCCACGATTTTAACACGATCTCTCATGGGTGGCATTTCAATTCAGTCGATGACACTCTGCATGGTCGACCGGGACAACCTTGGATTTGGAGTGACCCGCGCACGGGAACTCATTTGCCACTTTCGTATCGCGATTGGGACGGAACACTTGACCCCGACCAGCTTGGCATTTCGCGGTGGCAGATGGCCGCAAAGTTTGGCGGTTTTCTGCCCGGCGGCGGGCCGGGTTCAACCGAATCGTTACAGCAAGAGGTCGCTCCGTTTAATGGAAGTGAAACGATCGACCGTACTCATATAACTGGGGCTCTCCCCGTCGATTGCATGCTTTGTCACCATCGACCAGGAAGTGGTTATAGTCCATTCGTGTGGACGGAACAAATTGAAGATCAGAATTTTGCGTTTGCTCCGACTGCCGCTCTTGGAGTTGGGACCGTGAGTGGTTCGACCAAGCGGCTCAAAGACGATTTTGATCCCGCAGCAGAGGGTGCGGCGAAACAACTGCCTCAAGTACAGTACGAAGGCGAACGGTTCCGCAAAGATGGCAAAGTGTTTTTTGATTTGATTCGAACACCTGAAAATAGTTCTTGTTACTATTGCCATTCGAACATTTCCAGCAACTCCGTCACTGGAGAGCGCTGGTTGCATGATGACGACGTGCATTTGCGGGCAGGCTTCCGATGTGCCGACTGCCATCGCAATGGACTTGAACATCACACTGTACGTGGCTTTGAAGGTGAACAGCTTCCCGCTGAAGCCTCCGTAGCTTCTCTCTCGTGCCAGGGTTGTCATGTTGGAGATCACAGCGGTCAGCCGCTCGAGATGACTGGCCGAATGGGGGCACCCCGACCACAACACAAAGGTCTACCGCCAGTGCACTTCGAAAAAATGACCTGTACGGCTTGCCATTCCGGTCCAGCCGTATCGCCAATCGCAGGTCGCGAGTTGAACTCGATTGCGCATCGATTGGGCACACACGTCAAACGAACCGGTAACGAATTGCCAGGAATTGTCGCACCGGTGATCATGCCCGCTGCGGAATTCTCCGGTTCAAGCGATGAACCACCAGTTACGCACCAGGCGCGTTACACACCTCATCGACTCATGTGGCCATCGTACTGGGGAACGATCAAGGACGGTACCGTAACTGCCATGAATCCCGATCAGGCGTATGAGCTGGTGCGTAAGGACTTGAAGGTAAGGCGCGAGTTTACTGAAGAACTCGGCGAAGTAAAACTGTCACTTAGCGAGCGAACCCAGTTGCTGGGCGAAGACCGCGCACGAGCCAAGCCTGAGGACTGGACCGCCGAAGAGCAGAAAAAAATTGCCGATGCGGAAGAGGTTGCACGAACATCGCAAGTTGCAGAGCGAATGGGGCTGGCACTGGCAGCCATTGAAGAGGCGATGCCGGGAACTCAGTCGATTTACATCAGCGGTGGTCAAGGCTTTGTTCGTGACCAAGAGGGGATCAAAACGATCGATGCTGAAGAACTAAAAAATGCCGCTGATCCGTACGCATGGCCGCTTGCCCACAATGTGCGTCCCGCGCGTCAGTCGCTTGGAGCAACAGGTTGCACCGAATGTCATAGTGATCAATCGTTGTTCTTCAATGCCGAGATTGCTCCGGTCGGCTTACTCCCAAATCAGCAGACGACTTCAATCAAGAGTCATGTGCTTCAACAAGCTGATATGGAACGACTCGGTCGTTGGAATCAAATGTTCCAAGGTAGGTCAATGTTCAAGGTATTTGGCTTGCTGGCGCTGGCAGTGGCTGGCCTCATTTCATTGGTGATGTTTTCCAACCACATCGGAAGTCTTGCTAGCCGACATCGTTAACCATCGTGCCTTACGAATTACTCAATCAGCCGGAACGTCCCGAAAAAATGTCGTACTCTACGCTGTTCTTATTGCTGCCTACAGAACGCCAGCTAGATGATTTGATTCACGGCTCGCGATGGGCTGCGGATGGAGGTGTTTCTCGATCGCTACCGCTGGCAGAATTACTCGTTTCGCCAGTGTTGTTTTCCGATGTACTTAAGTTTTCGCTGGTTGCTGTACTTGTGTTGCTGATACTGGGAGCTTTCTTTACGCTAGCGACCAACCGACGGCATGTGGAAACACGCCGTCGGTCCTGGGCAAGCCTCCTGGTTTTTGTCGGATTCTTTGGAGTCGTGGCTATACTGGGGGCGACATCATTTGGTTCCATTCTCCAATCCGAAGTCATGTCGGGTTATGCGCTGCTAGCACACGTTACGGCCGCGGGCGCTTTCACGTTCTTGCTGGTTGCGGTTTCGGCGATGTTTCTTCCCCGATATTCTCAATTGGAAGAAGCATTTCGATTTGAGCACCGTTGGTGGCTAGCCAGGTGGAGCGCTTGGTTGCTCATGCTCAGCAGTTTGATTGTCGCCGGAACGATGTTCCTAAGTATGCTCCCGGTCTTGGATACCAATGGTCTCCGACAGGTTCTTGAAGTCCATCGCTATGCGGGATTAGCGACCGTAATCAGCGCGGTTTTAACCGCTGCTGCAATCGTCTGCACACGTTTCGGCTGGCGTTAATCCAATCGACCGCGGCTGGTGGGGAATTCGCACGTGGCTGGTGGGGAAATCGCACGTGGCAAGCTGGCTGAAACTAGGTTTATGTTGAAGTTATCGAGTCGCTAGAAACGTGCGATATGTGGCGCTGATGTGCCGATTCAAGCACGCGTTTCATCTAAAAGTCTGGCGACGCGCGACCGCGGTGAACAAAGAGTAGACGACATTCCACATAGAACTCAAGCAATTTGCGCCTGAAAGATGTCTTGCCGCTGTCTCGACCTTCGACTGCTCTCAGTGGCACTTGGTTTGCTAGTTCAACAATTACCCAAATACCTTTGTACAAGCGGTGAATTGTCGATTCACAGCATCCCCAATTTTCGTGAAAGAGCATCCCTTGAAAAAGAACGAACCAGTTTCCAAAATCATGAGTCGTAATTTGACGAGCATTCATCAGGCGGAGCCGCTGTCGAAGTTGCGCAAATTGTTTGAAGACGATTCTCTTCATCACATTCCAGTTGTAAGTGGCGAATCGCTTGTTGGAATCGTGAGCTCAAACGACTTGATGCGAGTTTCGTTTGGTGAGTTTGGTAAGCAGGACGGTCAAACACTTGACGCGATCCTCGACCACACTTTCAAGTTGACCGATGTAATGACCAAGAACCCAACGACGATTGGACCTCAAGGAACCATTCGGGACGCAGCAAGAATTCTAGCGGCTAGCAAATTCCACTGCCTGCCCGTAGTTGATGGTGACAAGTTAGTGGGATTGGTAACATCGACTGACTTGATGTCTTTCCTTGCCGATCTATAGCTGCTTGGTCGACGATAGAGCCATCTCAATGGCACATCTGCGTGGTGAGTGTTCCTATTCCAGCGATACTTGCCTCGACCAACTGTCCCGCTTTCAGGAACTTGCCAGTCGCGTTGCCCACACCTGCTGGCGTTCCCGTCGAAATGATATCTCCGGGTTCCAACGTCATCCAAGAACTTAAGAACTCGATGACTTGGGCAACCGAAAAGACCTGCTGCGAGGTATTTCCTTGTTGACGAACTTCTCCGTCCACTTTTAATTGAAGCGTTAATTGTTGAGGATCGGGAATTTCGTCGGTGGTGACCAGGCATGGACCACACGGACAGAAGCCATCATGCCACTTACCATGTTGCCAGTCAAAAAACGTGTCACGCGGACGCAACTGGCGCTGTGGATTGGGTCGGTAAGCGCGGTCTGACAGGTCATTGATGATCGTGTAACCGGCGACAAAGTTAAGCGCCTCATTTGACGAAATATTTTTTGCCTTTCGGCCGATCACGACCGCCAATTCGACTTCGTGGTCGATTTTATTCGGCGAGTTCGGGGGGATACGGACTTGAGTGGCATCGCCCACTAGAGTTGTCGACGCTGGCTTCATGAAGACATACGGAAACGTCTGTTCGCGTTCCCTGACGACATCCTCTTGTTCCAGCACATGTTCAGCATAATTTCCCGCCAGCAATAGCAACTTGGGAGGACGGGCAATGGGCGGCAAGAGCTTTACTTCGCTGCGTGCGAGCAAATAAGCTTGTTGATTTTCGACATCGCTGCCTGATTCGGCGATCAGATCGGCGAGCGCCAGCCAAGCGGCAGAGTCAATCGGAAACAATCGCTCCAACTCTCCAGCTAACAATACGTCCGCCAGATACTTTTCTCCAGCGGCGCTCGCCAAGTCGTCAATTGGTAGAATAAATTCTTCGAACAAGAGGCCGCATCGCGCACGCTCTGAATGTTGAAATCGGCAAAGCTGCATGCTGTCTAGTCTTCACGTTCGCGAGTTTAGGTCAAACACAACGGTTGAGCGTTACCGGTAACCTCAAATCCTAGATCCGCGATCATTTCGTAGTCGGCTTGCGGGGCCTGCCCCTTCGTTGTCAGGTAGTCACCGACAAATAGACTGTTCGCCACATAGAGACTTAGCGGTTGCAGTGAACGCAAATGCTTTTCGCGTCCGCCGGCAATGCGGAGCTCGCTGGTTGGGTTGACAAACCGCATCATGCACAAGGCTCGCAGACAGTCCTGTGGCGTCAAGTGGTCGTTGGCCTCTAGTGGAGTTCCCTCGATTGCATGTAAGAAATTGAGCGGAATCGATTCGACGTTCAATTGCCGTAACTCCATCGCCATAGAAACCAGATCTGCGTGAGATTCTCCCATGCCGATGATGCCGCCGCTACAGAGTTCAAGCCCGGCAGCCCGCACATTGTTTAACGTCTCCAGTCGGTCGTTATATGTATGAGTGGAACAAATCTCGTCGTAATGCTCACGGCTGGTGTTCAAATTATGATTAACTCGATCAACGCCGCAGGCTTTCAGCCGTGTTGCATTCTCCGGAGTAAGCAGTCCCAAACAAGCGCACACTTTAAGATTGAATTGATCTTTGACTTGCGGGATGACCATTTCAATGGCTTGCATCTCGCGTTCATTCGGCGCTCGTCCGCTGATCACAATGCAATAGGTTTTCGAACCGCGTTCGGCTGCGACCCTGGCTCCGTCCAGCAACTGATCGGATGACAACATTCGATACTTTGCGATTGGGGCGGTAGAAAGCTTGGACTGCGAACAATAGCCGCAATCTTCTGGACACAGTCCACTTTTGGCATTAACCAGGAAATAGAGCTGGACGGTTTTGCCGAAGTATCGATGGCGCAGTCGAAACGCGGCCGCGACAAGCTCGACGATTTCCTCATCGGAACCAGACAATATTCGCATGGCTTCAACGTCCGAAATTGGACGACCGTCCAGCACGTTACTAGCCAGCTGTTGCCAATAATTGGCTTGTGGATTTTCTAAGCTCAAATCGGAAATCATGGGAAATGGACTTGTGACCGAAGGAAATTAGTCGAATTCTTGAATGAAACGTGGCGGATTGCAGTCTTCCGATGCAACTGAACGTTGGATTGGTAATAATACTAGCCGAAAACCCTTCGCTCCAAAATGGTGCACTACTCAAATGTATCTTCAGATCTTCTTTCATGGTGGTTCATATGCTTGTGAATGAACCGGCAACTCTTCCGCTTTACTATTTGACTCGCGTTGGGGTCTTCGGACAGGTGGGACGGTTCCACAGGACGAATGCTACTCAGTTGTCGCGTCGTGATCAGGTAGTTTGCCGCACGGCCAGAGGGCTGGAAGTGGGTACAATCATGGGGCCTACCGTCATGGGACCTTCGGTTGTTCGCGATACCGTTGCCACAAGTCGAACAGACCATGCCCAAGCGGGTGTGGGGCGAGTTGAAGAGCCGGTCGATGGGCGCATCGTGCGCAAAATGTCTACTGAGGATCGACTGATGTGGCAACAATTGCAAAAACTGGGGGCTGCCGCGCATTCTGCTTGTGAAGCTTGGCTTCGCGACAATCAAATACCTGCAGTTCTGATCGAGGTAGAGCCACTATTGGATGGCAAGACGCTGTACTTTCACTTTTTGTCTGCGGTTGGAATCGAGGTCCAGCAGCAACTGGATGAATTGGCAGCCATATATGAGAAAGAAGTACAACAAAGCAAGTTTGCGAGATTGCTTGAGCACGGTTGCGGTCCAGGTTGTGGTACGTCTTCCGCGGTCAATGGATGTAGTTCACGAGGAGGCTGCGCTGTATGTAGTATCGCTTCTAAATGAGCGCGCAGGAATGAGTAGGCATCTTCCTCCTGATCGAAATATGCCCCCAGTGTATAGAGTTGGTAGCACAGAGTCATAGAAGCAGCACCGAGAACGACGAATCAATCGTCAAAACCTTTAACTTCATAGTCTTTGCCGAGGCACTCTTTGGCAACGCACTCTTTGGCAACGCACTCTTTCGATGGCTTTTGCCGCTCCGGTGGGCCACCAGGAGGTGGGCCGCGATCTCCATTCCCGCGACGTCCATTCCCGCGACGTCCTCTGGGCCCACGGAAGTCCGGTTGTTTGGGTAGATCAAACTTTTCGCCTTGCAGTTTAAGCAGGGCAGCTCTCTGTTCTGAGCTGAGCTTTGATGCCAAAGCAACGTTTAGTTTTTTATCGGCTTCTTCGAACAGCCTTGAGATTTTCTGGCGATCTCCCTCACGGATCAGGTTGCTCATTTTGTCGCGGTTTTCATCCATGAGCTGATGCCAAGTCTCCCCACGAGCCCTGCGGTATTCTATGAAGGCATCGCCCTCAAGACCAATACGTTCGGCCACAATTTCATTTGTGGCGGCACTAAAACCGCGAGACTGCACATAAAGTCCCAACAGTCGGTCGAACTTGGCATTTTCGGAATTCTGCAATAACTCATAAATTTGCTTGTCGAGCGGAGCCTGTGCTTCAACGATCCGCTTCACCCTCTCTTCCTTCGTGAGAGTCGGGTCTCTCAATTCTTCACCGATCGCCATAACGGCTGTGTACTGCTTATTTCGCAGCGCTTCAATCATCTCGTAGTTTTCGGCTGAAAGCCCCACTTCATCTCGAATTTCCTTGTGCCAGAGGAGGCCGACTAATTCTCGCTGAGGGATGAGTTGGCGGTGGGCTTCGCCGAGCGCATCGTAGAATTTGTCCCGATTTTCGGTGCGCGGCGGTTGTGCGCAGAGTTGTGAACAGCACAACAAACAGAAAGTTAAAGTGACTTGCGTCACGCGCCGACGATTCATGATGTTCTGTACGTCTCGCAACAGCAGATAAGCGTGTAACAAATTACTAGTCAATCAAGTGCTAGAGGCGACCGGCCGCTCAAAGTCGAAGGGCCGACGCCACTCACAAGAGGAGCGAACGTCGGCAACCTTTGATTAAACAATTCAGAGCCTGAGTACTCTAGTTCTGACCGGGGCGTCCACCACGTCCGCCACCACCAGGTCCACCGCGACCGCCGCCAGGTCCGCCGCGTCCGCCAAATCCTTGGACGGCAGGGAATTCAAACTTTTCACCCTTCATTGCTTCCAGGGCCGCAATGTGCTCCTTGGTCAAATTTTCGGTGACGGCCTTTTCCATGTCTTTGTTCGACTCTTCCATCATCTCACGCATTTTGGTGAAGTCAGGACGTTCCCCGTCACCACCGGTGCGCAGCGCAGCCATCTTCTCACCCATTTCCGCAGTTACTTTGCCAACTGCCTCACGTACCTTTTTAAGGTCTTCTTCTCCCAAGTCGATCTCTTTTGCAACCAGTTCGTTCATTGCAGCGCGATTTCCATCGCGTTGAACCAACAAGCCCATCAAACGTTTTTGTTGCTCAGGGCTCAATTCGTTGAGGAGTTCTTTTGCTCCATCATTCATCTTCTTCATCATCTCGGTCATCTTCTCAGCGCGCTCGTCCTCGCTGAGGTCGCGGAGACCACGCATGTCGCCCATCAAATCTCGCTGGGCAGTCTGGATAGCTTCAAGCGACTCTTCGTCCAGTCCAATATCTTTGGCAACTCCTTCAATTGGCAAAAGTCGAAGCAGTTCCATGGCGCCACCGCCCATGGCTCCGCCACGCATCATCCCACCGCCAAATCCGCCACCGAATCCGCCACCGCCAAATCCGCCGCCACCAAATCCGCCGCCGCCGCGTCCGCCGCGTCCACCACGACCACCCTCCTGATCCTGGGCTATAACGCTGGTTGACAGACATACTGCCAATGCCAAACTAAGAAAACTAAAAAAACGGAAGGTCATGGGGGAGCTCCTTACAGGGGAATATTGAAAACACGAAAAGGGTAGGGAAAGCATGCCAAACCAGCCTTCAAACGCTACTAATTGAAGAACTTAGCAGATCGGCGAACGGTTAGGTTTGTTCACACCCAAATAAAACCTTGGAAAAATCTAAAAGTTTCGGTGCGCAGGCTTCCAAATAAGGGCATTTTCGCGATTTGCAGCCACAAACCTTGTCTAAACGGTAAGATCCGGGCTGTTGATCACTTTCCAATTGTCAATCGCCTCTTCCCACGGGTGCGCAAGTTGACCTCACTAGCAAGATTGTCGGATCGCATAGAAGACTTGCCGTGCGTCGGCGCGCTTCGCGGTAAGCTGCTTCGGAAGCTGGGGATTCGTCGCGCCGCAGACCTGCTCTTTTTTTTCCCACGCAGCTACGAAGAAGTAGCACAGGTACAGCGTTCAAGTGAATTTGTCGAAAACACCCGAGTCTCATTTGTCGCAACCGTTGTCGAAATCGCAGAACGCGTCACTCAGTCTGGCAAGCATATGCTGGGAGTGCATACGATTGCAGACGGAGCGAGTGTGCGACTCATTTGGTACAACCAGCCATTTCGCAAGAACGATCTACGCACGGGGCAACGCCTGTTGGCTACCGGAGTTTTGAGATCAACTGTACTGAATTGGGAAATTGCACAACCATCGATCGTGCCCTTAACTGGAACAGAACTCCCTAAAGGGCAAGAGCCGCAGCCTATCTATCCCCTTACTGAAGGCCTGAAGCAGTCGACAATGCGGCACATGATCCGCGATTCGCTCGCCGATCTCATTCCGCTGGTCGAGGAAGCTTTGCCGCGCGACCTGCGTCAACAATATGAGTTGCCCGACATTGGTTCGGCCTTGCGCGACATTCACTTTCCGCCTGACATGGATGCCGCGATGCGTGCGGTGCGTCGCTTCAAAATACAAGAACTGCTCGTTCTTCAACTGGCCATCGCCATGCAACGCCGCGAGCGCGAGCGAACGAGCATCGCACCCGCCTGCGAACCAACTGGCAAGATCCATTCGAGAATCCTCAATCGATTGCAATTTCAACTGACCACCGACCAACTTCGCGCGATAGATGAAATCGGTCGAGACATGTCGCGAAAATTGCCAATGAATCGCTTGCTCCAAGGAGATGTCGGCAGCGGTAAAACTGTCGTAGCTCAATACGCGATGCTGCTGTGCGTCGCTCATGGCTACCAAGCCGCGTTGATGGCACCTACGGAAGTACTAGCCCGCCAACATGCCGCTACGTTGCAACGTAGCCTTAGTTCCAGTCGCGTGCGCGTTGGGCTCGTCACGGGTAACATGCCTAAAGGAGCTCGCACCGAGTTGCAGAGAGCCATAGCAGAAGGAACGATCGATCTGATCGTTGGCACGCAAGCACTGCTTTCCACCGCACTGACGTTTCATAGTCTTGCTTTGGTGATCGTCGACGAGCAACACAAATTTGGTGTAATGCAGCGTGCCCATTTGCGCACGGATCAGTCTCAGCCACACTACTTGGTACTGAGCGCTACTCCCATTCCACGCACGATCGCCATGACCGCTTTTGGCGACCTTGATATTTCAACAATCCGTACCAAGCCTGCGGGGCGCGCACCGGTGCATACTTATGTCACAACCAAGGACCAACTCGCAGCTTGGTGGAGGTTCGTCGATGAACAGATTGCCGCTGGACGCCAGGCCTATGTCATCACTCCCCGTGTTGCCGACTCCGAGAACTCGGATGTCGCCAGCGCCGAAGGTATTTTCGCAGAACTGAGTTCGGGACCCTTTCAACATCGATCGATCGGCCTGCTTCACGGCCGAATGACGGGTGAACAAAAGGAACAAGTGCTCACCGACTTCAACGATGCTCAGCTTGACATCCTGGTCGCCACCACCGTCGTTGAAGTTGGGATTGATGTTCCCAATGCAACAGTCATGACCATCCTTGACGCTGATCGACTCGGCTTGTCGCAACTGCACCAATTGCGAGGAAGGATCTCGCGCGGCTCGCACTCAGGTTTTGTTTGTGCAGTTACCGATGCAGTCACGACGCCGGTAATAGCAGGACAGACATCTCGGAATCTCGCAGATCCTACCAGATCAGTTGAATTGAATGAGCGTCTGCGAGCGTTCGAATCGAGCGACGATGGCTTTGAACTTGCAGAGATGGATTTGCGGCTGCGCGGTCCGGGCGACCTGCTCGGAACATCCCAAAGTGGCTTGCCAACCCTGCGAATCGCTAACTTGGTTGACGATGGTCCGCTGGTGGAACTTGCCCGACAAATGGCAGCGGTTTTATTGCAAGCAGATCCTGAACTGAGCAATCCGGAGTTATCGCGATTGGTGCAACAGACGCTCCGTCGTTACGGTAAATCAATGCAACTGAGCGATGTCGGTTAGCCAAACACCTCTCAGGTTCGCACCAAGCTTCACCGCATCGTGCGTACACAGTCAACATAGTAGTTGAGTTGTCCGTCCACGGTGTTTTCGACCAAACCATGAATATCGGTTTCGAAGCCAGGAAAACGTTGGTTGAACATTCGAGCAAATTGCAGGTACTCGACAATCGTCTTGTTGAACCGTTCACCTGGAATTAGCAGGGGAATGCCGGGTGGATAGGGAGTGAGCAACACGGCGGTCGCACGACCTTCCAGCGCATCGATCTCAACACGATCGATTTCGCGGTGGGTCATCATGTCATAGGCTTGCCAAGGTTTCATGGCCGGTTGCATGAGCGATAGATACATCTCCGTCGTTACGCGCGCAATATCATGTTTCTTGTAGGTATCGTGGATCTGTTGGCAGAGGTTTTTTAAACCAATGCCTTCGTATTGCGGATATTGCTGTGAAAACTCTGGCAAGATCTTCCACATCGCCAAGTTGCGGTCGTAGTCATCCTTGAACTGCTGGAGAGCGCTGAGCAGCGTGTTCCAACGGCCTTTGGTGATTCCGATTGTGAACATGATAAAGAACGAATAGAGTCCTGTCTTCTCGACGATAACACCGTGCTCGGCCAAATAGCGTGTCACGATCGATGCGGGAATGCCCGATTCGGCAAACTGACCCTTGACATTTAATCCCGGCGTAACGACTGTCGCCTTGATCGGATCGAGCATATTAAAGCCCTCCGCCAAATTGCCGAAGCCGTGCCAATTGTCATCCCCACGCAACATCCAGTCTTCTTGTTTGCCAATTCCCGATTCGGCAATTTCTTCTGGCCCCCAGACTTGGAACCACCAGTCATCTCCCCATTCGGCGTCTACCTTGCGCATCGCACGGCGGAAGTTGAGCGCCTCAGCAATTGACTCTTCCACCAAAGCGGTTCCGCCCGGGGGCTCCATCATCGCCGCCGCGACATCGCACGAAGCAATGATCGCGTATTGCGGCGACGTCGAACTGTGCATCAGGTAGGCTTCGTTAAAAATGTGCCGATCGAGCTTGGTGGTCTTCGACTCCTGAACCAAAATTTGCGATGCCTGCGAAATACCCGCCAACAACTTGTGGGTAGAATGCGTCGCAAACAACATGGCATGATTGCAACAAGGTCGGTCCCTACCGATTGCATGCATGTTGCGATAAAAATCATGAAAAGTGGCGTGCGGCAACCACGCTTCGTCAAAATGGAGCGTGTCGATCTGTCCGTCCAGCATCGATTTCAGCGTTTCGACGTTATACACGATCCCATCGTAGGTGCTCTGAGTTATCGTCAAGATGCGTGGGCGACGGTCGGGATGTGCTTCCTGAGCCGCCTTGGCAAACGGATTGGCGTCAATTTTCTTCTGTATGTTCTCAGGGCGAAATTCTTCCAGCGGTATTGGTCCGATTAAGCCCAGGTTATTTCGAGTCGGAGTCAGAAAAACCGGTACTGCCCCGGTCATAATGATGGAATGCAATATGGATTTGTGGCAGTTGCGGTCAACAACCACAATGTCGCCCGATGCTACCGTCGAGTGCCAAACCATCTTGTTGGATGTGGAGGTACCGTTGGTCACAAAGAAGCAATGATCGGCATTAAAAATTCTCGCCGCGTTCCGTTCCGAGGCCGCAACTGGACCGGTATGATCCAGCAATTGTCCGAGCTCTTCTACTGCATTGCAAACGTCGGCACGGAGCATGTTCTCCCCAAAAAACTGGTGGAACATCTGGCCGACTGGACTTTTCAAGAAGGCGACACCTCCGGAATGTCCCGGGCAATGCCACGAGTAGGAGCCATCGCTGGCGTAATGCACCAGCGCGCGGAAAAACGGTGGAGCTAAGCTATCGGTGTATGCCCGAGCCTCGCGCAAAATATGCCGCGCCACAAACTCCGGAGTGTCTTCGAACATATGAATGAAGCCGTGGAGCTCCCTTAAAATGTCGTTAGGGATGTGGCTAGATGTGCGAGTTTCGCCATACAGAAATATCGGTATGTCATTATTGCGGAAGCGAATCTCTTGGATGAACTCGCGCAGCTTGACGATCGCCGGTTCGCCATCGTTGCCCGATATGAACTCTTCGTCATCGATCGAGAGAATAAATGCTGATGCCCGCGACTGCTGTTGCGCAAACTGCGAAAGGTCACCGTAGCTGGTTGCACCCACCACCTCGGCTCCTTCACCTTCAATGGCTTGAGCCAGCGCGCGGATGCCAAGCCCCGAGGTGTTCTCAGAGCGAAAATCTTCGTCGATGATTAATATGGGGAAGCGAAATTTCATATAGGCTTTCTACGAACTACTCCATTCGAAACGGTTCATCGTCTTCGGTATCCGCCGCTTGAGCGACCTTGCTCAACCAATTGACGATGTAATGAACTATGACAACAAGAATCCCCATTGCCAGCGGGGAAGTGTAAACAAACAAAGCAAAAGTAACCTGAGCTCGGCGCGCATCCCCGCGGTCAACGGCGACATCGGGACGCCCCATCCAAGCATTTAATTCCTGAGTAATCGCCGGAACTTGCATCGCATAATAGATTAACAACCCAACGCCAGCCCCCACCACCATCAGCAGCATCATGAGCATCGTGCCGAAACTCAGCCGCACCGGCTGACGCTTCATAAAGGGGGATTGGGTAGTCTGCTTTTCCACAAAGTCTCCACATGCGCTCTCGCCCAGTTCTCGTCGGCCTTGCTCGCTTTGGCTATTCGGAGCGGATTACTAAAATACCCCTTAAGCCCGATTCTTCCCAATCTTATCACGCTAGCCCCCAATTGCCGAAGGGGGCGACACCGGGCGCGGAAGCTATCCACGATAAAACTTGATAACTGTTTAAGAGCCAAAAGAGTGACGGAAACTGCGAAGGGGTGGACGGAATCTAGTCCCGACGGGGATCGTTACCTTTGGCAACGCAGCCTCAAATGTCAGTTCAGTATGGTGGTTTGGGTTGTCTGGGAGGTTTTTTCGAGTGGCACTTATTCGGTGTAATCCAATCCTGCCGGTTTTCCCGATTGAATGCTTAGTAAGATTCCGATTCGGAACATGTCGAACGGCTGAATTCCCGCATATACACCCGTTCGCTCGTAATCACAAATCAATCAGAGCTAGCTTGGCGAACCCCAAGTTGGCTGAGTGCGCAAAGGATGACTCCGATGAAACGCGTAGTATTAGGTTTGACTTTGGCTATCGGTTTGCTTAGCAGCACCGGTTGCAACCTGCTCAATCGCCACAACAACTGCAATCACTGCAATGGCAACCTTGGTTGTCGACCATGCAATTTGGGATGGCAGCGCGGTGGAACGGACTATCAGCGGTTCTTAGGTCACAACGGCAGCCATGCGTCGGCCAGTGCCGCTCAAGGTGTGGGAGCGGGTGGTCCGGCTGCGCAAGTAGCCTATCCGTACTACACGGTTCGCGGACCTCGCGATTTCTTGTCGGCCAACCCGCCAAGTATTGGTCGCTAAGCAGCCCCGATTTCGATCTTTGAACTGCTCCGACTCGTCGGAGCATTCTTTTTTGTGAGTACTGCGTGGAAACCAAACCCGAGTGCGTTTCACGTCGACCTCTGTCTATGGGCAGTTAGAGGTCGCAATTCGCCAATCAACAATCGTCTCACTCTGGCAGAACTTCTCCAAAAAACCGTATCCAGTTTGCGTGCATGATGGAGGCGATATCTACTTGTGGATAGCCACGGTTTTCTAACATGCCAATGAGCTTCTGAAGATCACTGATGCGATCGAGATCGGCGGGCGTTTGCTCGCATCCGTAGCCACCATCCAAGTCGCTGCCAATACCCACATGCCGCGCATTGCCTGCCAATTGACAAATAATGTCGATGTTGTCGACTGCGGTTTCTAAAGTTGCTTGCCGCGGCGATTGCTGGCGCACGTAACCGTCTTGCAACATGATGATGTCGAACGCAATGCCCACAACTCCGCCTCGTTCGATGACGGCCATGTATTGTTCATCGGAAAATTGACGTTGCCAATTCGACAGACGCCGAGAATTTTGATGGCTCGCGTGGATGCGCCCAGAGAACTGATCTAACAACTGCCAGAACGCGACGTCGGAAAGATGGGTGACATCGACGGTCATTCCCAAGGATTCGACAAGCTGCAGGAGAGGCACAGCCGTCATACTTAATCCAACTTCGCTGCGAGTTCCACCTCCATAGCGATTGGTACCGTAGTGCGTTAGCCCGATTGCTCGCAGTCCCAGTTCGTGAAATTCACAGATCGTTTCTGGCGTAAGTATGGGATCGGCCCCTTCCATGGTCAGGATATAGCCCAATGGTTGCGGGGTGGCCGGTTGGCCCGTAGTCACCTGTGCGGTTGCCGGGGAGCTTTCTACGTACGCGATATGTTCCCGCAAATCTCGTTGGGTCTTGATGCTCCTCAACCAGCCTTCGCGTTCAAGCGCGCGGTAATATGCTGCATGTGCGTGAGCGATCGCGTAGCAAGCTTGGGGTGTCGACCAGCCGAAGTCATGGTTTATTGGAATCTCTTGCCGAGCCAACAACGTCGCCAAGCATGTTCGCACCCCTGCGACCTGCAACTCGGGGAGTGTCACCGTGTTGGTCTTTCTCCCAGGAGTGTTCATGCCGAGAGCCGTTTCCTGAGCGCGGATGTCATTAACGGTTTGTCGTAAATCGCGATTCCAATCGACTCCATTGAGAGCCAAATCGAGGTGCGCGTCAAAGATATGCATGAGCATGTCCAATACGAGAATCAATGGAGGCTGGAAATTTAACGATTGTACCCCCCGATCACTTCGTTGGGGTGCACGTCGCTATAACACTTGCCCAAAGCTCTTCCGGCCCTGCCCAGGGACACACCCACAACGTCCCCATTGTCGCCTACTTGGGGACACACACTTTCCACAAGTCTACAGAGGCTGTGTCCCCGGTTGTTTTGCAGCAACCAACGTCGGGGCGGGCCGATTGTCGCGAGTTTGAGTGGTTTGCGGGGATTCGTGCACTGGTAATCTGGGCAGGCTTCAAAATGCCTTCTCAACCAAAGAGAATGTCGAGCAGCGCGCAGCAGCGAACGATGTCAGCCAGAATGGCCGAGAAATTTTGCGAAGTTGACCACCTAAATTAACAAGCAGATGCTGCCTGAACCAATTTGAGGAGTCCAACGCACTGGCAGCATTTGGATTGTGAACCTGGGTAATCCGCAACGGACGATCGAGCTACTAACGCTAGCAGCCTGGACATAAAGCCAGTGCAACCCGAAGGCCGAACGGAATTGGGAGTGTCCCCAGGGATATTGGGAGTGTCCGGAGTATCCCCCAGAATACGGATTTGCCGAGGAGCCGGTATGTCCGCCAGGAATACCGGGGACAGACCATAGCCACCATCGCGTGGGCATCGCGTGGGGACAGACCCTGGTCATGGTCAATTGCCTGGGGACAGACCCTGGTCAAGGGAGTTGGAATTGCCTGGGGACAGACCCTGGTCAAGGGAGTTGGTGACCGGGGGGACTTGCCGTGGGTCGCGAGCGAGCTAGCGTCTTGTGAGAAGTTGCGGGTGCGTCCGGGTGTCCCCAGTGCTTAATCGCTTACAAGGCGTTGACAAAGGTACGGTTTGGCGATGCAAAGAGAATTGGGACTTCAACACGAAGGTGTCTGCAACATGACTCCGCCACTCATAATGCGGCGGATCACTAAGCTTGCATCTCGTCACCTTATTCACAATGTTCTTGCCAACCCGAAATATGATTTTGCTGGGCAGGTCGGGCAAACCCCTTCTGACCAAAAATGACGGAATATCATTTTTTAGACTCTTCGCACTCCATGTTTTTGTTTGTTTACCGCGCTATCGCCATGAGAAGCGGAGAGGAGGCTCGCGTTGGTATGTCGTCGGTAGTAAACCTCGCCAGAAAGTCGAAAATTTTTGATTTCCCCACTCCTGCGTGAAAGATCGTTACGTGAGCTGTGTGTTATTACTATCGAGCCTATGATGGCTTACATGTGTCGCGACGATCGGCCGTACGTTGAGTGGTGATTCCATGGTGCCTGACACCCGTGAAAGTTTGATTCTGCGATTACCCGACAAGGAAGATCTCGCAGCCTGGGACGAATTTGCCACAATCTATCAACCCCTCGTCTATCGTCTCGCGCGTGGCAAAGGACTGCAAGATGCAGATGCCCAGGAAGTAGTGCAGGAAGTTTTGCTCGCGGTATCACGGGCAGTCGATCGCTGGAAACCAGGGGCGGAGTACGGAAGGTTTCGTGACTGGCTGTTCCGCATCAGCCGCAATTTGGTGATCAATCAATTGACGCGTCACAAGCAACACCATGTTGCCTCGGGCGACAGCGTTGTCGCTGAACTGATCAGCGGACAGTGCGCTCCCAATGACGAAGATTCGCGATGGTTCGATTTGGAAATGCAACGGGAGGTGTTTCACTATTCCGCTGCGCGCGTCAAAAAAAAGGTGACCGACTCAACTTGGCAAGCATTTTGGCTGAGCAGCGTCGAACGGCAACCGATTCCGGTCGTTGCATCCACTTTAAATATGTCCACCGGCTCAATCTACATCGCTCGAAGTCGTGTTATGGCCGCACTGCGTCGGGAAGCCCAGAGAATGCTAAGCGACGAAACCTCAAACCAGCCGTCATCGGCAATGCAAACCTCACAACTTCGTCCAGCGAATTTAGCAGGAAAGAAGCAGCCATGAAACTCTCCAAAGGCTCTCCCCAACCACCCACGCGATGCGACCAAGTACAACTCGCCACGCTACTCGAAGGCGACGACTCGCAACTCGAATTCCAAAAGGCAGCTCTGCATGTCGAGCGGTGTGAGCATTGCCAACAACAATTAACTGAACTGGCAGGTCAACACCACGAGTGGGAGCAAATCAGTGATTTTCTGCGGAGTTATTCTGACGGCAATTTCGTCGCCAGCGAACAGTCGACTTCTGCAGACGTGAATCATTCGGGGAGCAACGACGCAATAGATCATTCGCAACTGCGAGCACATCTGGATAGTCTGTTGGAAACTCCTCGTCATCCTGAAATGCTTGGGCGGCTGGGGCGTTATGAAATCGAGGGCGTCATCGGCTCGGGGGGAATGGGGATCGTTTTACGTGGGTTCGACACCGAGTTACATCGTCCAGTGGCGATAAAAATATTGGCTCAACATTTGGCATATAGTGGAGCAGCCCGTCAGCGGTTCGCACGAGAGTCGCGAGCAGCGGCGGCGGTAGTCCACGAACACGTCGTGGCCATTCATGATGTCGACACCGATGGTAAGACACCTTACCTAGTTATGCAGTACATCGCCGGCGAATCGCTACAGGCGCGCGTCGACCGCGATGGTCCGTTGACTCCACGTGAAGTCTTGCGGATTGGCGCGCAAACCGCCGCAGGCTTGCATGCTGCTCACTCGCAAGGAGTTATCCACCGCGATATCAAACCGGCCAATATTCTGCTGGAGCGTGGCGTCGAAAGAGTCTTGGTAACAGACTTCGGCCTAGCTCGCACAGTCGACGATGCAAGCCTAACCCACACCGGAGTGATTGCGGGAACGCCGCACTACATGTCGCCTGAACAAGCACTTGGACAGACTAGCGACTTCCGGACGGATCTCTTCAGTTTGGGTTCGGTATTGTACTACATGGCTAGTGGGCATGCCCCCTTCCGCGCCGAAAAAGCGATGGCTGTCCTCAATCGAATCTGCCATGAACCACATCGACCTGTATGGGAAGTGAATTCTGAAATTCCCGACGATTTGTCGGATGTTATCGATCGACTGCTGTCAAAAAAGGCTTCTCGACGGTTTTCTTCCGCCGACGAAGTCCATCAACAACTGAATCGCATCTTGGCAAGCCTGCAGCAGCCTCGTTCGCTCAACTTCCGAAAATCAAGACGTTGGTTTCGAAGCCACGCAACAACTCTTTGGACCACTTTGGCCGGATCACTTCTTTTCTTGGCACTCACCATGTCCTTGACAACGTACCTACGCGTTGTGAGTCCAGCAAGCCGACTGGAGGCAGCCAGCGACGGCGCACCGGCGGCGAGTCTCACAGGTCCATCGACGCAGAGTCCTTCAATGCCACTGAATAGTACTAACAGCCCGACGCACGAGGAGCGCACCTACTCCATTGAAACGTGGCAACTGGCAACTCGCGATGATCGACAAGCATGGCAAGCGAAACTCGAAGAGTTATCGCGACAACTGGACACACAACAACTGCCTGATGGACATCGCTCTGAAAGTCAATTTGAAAGTGCATGGGAGCGAGAACTTGGACTGATCAACCAGCGTCTCGAAACTCTGCAAAACTCCTTGTAAGTTCGTTCACCTCTGTAAATTGGAACTCAATCATGAAAAGACCGCTTGCTATTTTAGCTGGCTTTGCTGTTGTATCTGCCTGCAGTCTGGCAGCTATTCTCACCGCCCAGGAGCGTTATGAAGACGCGTCAAAGGTCCGGCGATCGTCTGGGGTTTCTTCAATGTCCACGACGGCAACCGCTTTTCCCGCACAAGCTGTGGTGCATGGCCAAGCGATGGTCAACGAATATGCTGTTGCGGTGCAGAATGCTCAACAATTTCTGAAGTCAGCAGGTACCGATAAAGAACGCGAAGAGGCACAGGATGGCCTGCGTGAAGCGCTGAGTGCACAGTTTGACGCCGATGTGAAAAAACGCGAAGAAGAGTTAGAGAGCATTCGCAAGCGGTTGACCGAGATGACAGAACTGCTTGAAAAACGTACCGCAGCCAAAGAAGAGATCGTGGATCTTCGCTTGCAAGTATTGTCGCAAGATGCCGATGGACTCGGTTGGGCCGATTCGAACGATGGATGGTTGATCAAACACGATGCTGGCCTCTCTTTCTTTCAGCCTGCGTCAATCGGTGCGACGTTTCCCGCGGGTGCAGCAGATTTTGCAAGGCCTAGCCCGGCGGCGCAAACACTGCCATCAAGGTAAGCCCCCGATACCTAGGAGGTGGCCAGGTGTACCTGTCCGCATCGAAGGATCTGCATACAGCTCAACCTCTGCCGATATTCGCTTTTTTGCACTCGGCAGAGGTTTTATATGGACGTCACGATTTGATGGGGAGTTTGCTGTGCCCCTGCTTGCGTCTTGTTGCACGGATGGCAAAGCCGGAGCACGGATGAAACAACGTGAGCGCTTCTGTCGAGCTTTTGAGGCTGTCCGTTGCGACGAAAAAGCTCTCTTGGCTTGCTTGTGGACGTTAGGATGCTGCCCGAAAAAGCGCGGCAGGAGCCTCGCTCGCTTCGCTATCCCGACGACATGTTTTGTTGGTCAAATCACTGTAAGTGATGATTTAAGCGATGGTCAGACACTCCGAGTAGGAATTCGAACGTTTCGCGTAATCTCCGACGGGGAGGATAAGATACCATTCAAAAAGGTGCGTGCAACGTATAGTTAAACAACTGAGCGTCCATAGGGATGCCCGTGTAACCAATGGCATTCCACAGGGCTCGTTCGTGTTCCAGGATAAGCAGATCGACTAAGCCTTCGGCAATGCGGCGTTGCCCGTGAGTGATGATCGCGCCATTGGTGCCGATGATGTTTTGATCGTTAATTGAGATTAGTTTTCGAGGGTCGCGTTGTGGTTGGCTGGTTGGCTCGGGCCAATTCCCTGGCAAGGTGAACTTCGTCAGTCGTTCGCTTGATACATCGATGCGGTAGCGCAGTCGACGACGACTTCCGGTGACTGAGGAGTCGAAGAAATGAACAATCCCTTCCTCATCGCCGAGCCAACTGGCTACTCCTGCTCCTGAAAACTGCAGCGCAAAGCCTATGACAGAATTTGGAACAGGGGCATTCGATGTCTCCTCGTTGACGTGAAACGCATCTGCAACCGGACGAGGTGGATTGCCATCGACTCCCACTACAGACATTCGAAAATCTGGTTTTCGATCTTGAGTAACCAGCTTCTTTTCTGACGCCCGACGACGATACTCAGCAGAATCTTCATCGAGGCTTGCTGCATACGCTGTAAGCAGAAAGCACTCCAATCCCCAATGGAATCGCTCAGCCAACTGTTGGTAGGCTTCCAGAAGAACAGTGAGGTTTTCGCCTCCAGGTCCACTCACCACGACGCTTACGAACAGATCGTGAGTCACTTGACCTTGGAGGATGTTTTCAACGACGTGCCGAAGCTGCGACTTCATCGCGTCCGCTTCATTGTTAAGCGATTCCCACTCCATCTCCTGATTGCGATGCCAGCAGACCAAGAGTTCCAGTTGTCGACGTTGGATTTGAGTCGCTACTTCATTCAGGTTTGAAATCAAACGGCGTGCGGTTGTTACCCGTTGTTCTCCAGCATTCAATTCAACACGCAGAGCCGCGGTGCGGCTAGGGCCCTCAACTGTCCTCAGCTTTCGGCGCAGTATATCGTTGTAGCGCGACGTGCGTTCGCATTCGTTTTCTAAATCACGAATGGCGGGGCAGACTTGAGCGCAGCGGGCCATGGCACCAATTTCTTGCCAAGCATTCACGGTGGAAGCAACATGGGTTTTGGACGATTTGTCGCGTGTCGTCCGGCGTTCGGATGTAACAACAATCTTGCTTTCGTTCACTCCCACTTTAAAATGCCATTGCGACTCTTCATTCAATTCGCTGAGAGCGTCAGCTAAGGGGACCGAGACATGATGCTCAATGGCACGCCGCAGTGGTCGCGCGCCGTATTTGGGTTCAAACCCGACTGCACTCACAAAGTCGATTGCCTCGTCGGTAAACTCGACCGTTGAGTCGCTAAACTTCAATCCAGGGCGATGGGTGAGTAGGCTCAGTTCTCGTTGCGCGATTTGCCGAACAATGGCTCTGGGTAACGGTTGAAACGGTACGATGCGGTCGAGTCGTCCTAAGAACTCAGGGCGTACAAATCTACGAAGTTCGCGTTCAAAGTGTTCGCGCCAGCCGGTGGTATCGCCGTCTCCGAAACCAAAGTTGGCTTCGCGAAACGTCTCCGCCCCCAGGTTACTGGTCATGATCACGACTGCATTGCGAAAATCGGCCCAGCGCCCCCGCGAGTCGGTCAGCCTTCCTTCACCGATTACCTGCAGCAACAAGTCAAAGACATTGGGATCGGCTTTCTCGAACTCGTCCAGCAGAACGACCGAAAAGGGTTGTTCCCTGATGGGGGAAGTCAGCGCGCCATCCCCTTCACCCGGCTTGCCAATCAACTTGACAAGCGACCAAGGCGACGAATATTCGCTCATGTCGATGCGGATCATCCGTTTCGAATCACTGTACAGCAAATGCGCAATTGCCTTGGCCATTTCGGTCTTACCAACACCAGTCGGGCCAATGAACATGAGTGAGGCGAGCGGTCGTCCCGGCCGGATCATCCTCGCCTTGATCGTCGCGATGAGGTTGACAATCAACTCTACCGGCTCGCTCTGTCCAATGACTTGTTCGCTGAGTCGCGTACGGATCAAATTCAAATCGATGGAAACAGTGTCGTCGACGAGAAAACGCGGCAGGCCGGTCTGCTTGGCGAATTCGCGGGCGACATCGGCGGCTTCTATTTTGAGATTGCTCCGCGGCGTTTCGCGAATGGTCTGCATCAGGCGCAACGGCATGGCGGGCATGGCTGAATAGGTCGCGAATCGCGAATGCAAGCGAGTCAGTTCCTCGAGGGCTTGTTCGGTAAACTCCAGTTGCGAGTCGGAAGCTCCCTGCGCACTGGCGCGTAGAATTGCCAGAATCTGTTGACTGGGTGGTTCCTTGCATTCAATGCGCACGAACCCCCGCAGAAGCATCGGATCTTCTCTTTCGACCAGTGCCAATTGTTCTGGCGTGCACTCCGCAATCGCCAACAGTCTTCCACGAGCAATGGACTGGCGAATCATGGATGCCACCCCGGGCTGACCGTCAATTTTGCCTGCTTCCATCAACTCAAACAGCGAACCAAGGTGCATAATTGCAGAAGTCTCATGCGCTTGGCGAATCAACTTAGAACATCGTTGTTGCCACATGCCCAGGCCTGACATTCCCGACACAATACGAGAGCCGGAAGTAGACCAAATCTTACGGTCTTCCAGCCCCAGTTGTTTGCGGAGTGCTACGAGGCGATGGACAATTGCTGTCTTCCCGACACCGCTGGGCCCAACCAGTAGTACACTTTGCGGAGTCTCGCCATGCAAGTACTGAGCTACCTCAGAGACTCGGTCGTCGATGCCATAAACGGCAGGCAACTTTGCCGTAGTCAAATCACTGGCGGTCGTGCGCAACGTTGCTGTACGCTTGCGCTGCTCCTTTAGGTCATCTTTGCGGGCTGGCTCAAGTCCCACGGGGACCGTCAACTTCATCGACGCGAAGTCGAAACTGCGTTGATAAAACCGTTCCCGAAGCTCGATCAAGTCGCGATGTTCGGCCATTCGTACCAGGGCAATTTTCGCTTGCCGAGTCACCTCTTCAGGTCCCAGTTCTTCCCGCTTGCCAAACAAATTGCAGTTGACTGCCGGTATGCGAACCACACATTGCTCAGCGTTAAAGTGCCAGCGAAACACTTGCAAGCGTATGAGAATCGGTTCTGACCAGGCTTTGCTGCGCTGGGTGGGTGGCAGCTCGACCACCGTATCCCATTGTTCGAAGCGAGGTGGTAACCGGCCTTCAAACAAATGCGTGGGCAGCGTTGTTGGTAGCGCTACTTGCATGCGTTTCCTAAGAACGGCGCGGACGCTTTTCCATGTACTTCCGACCGCTTGGAGACGCCAGGGACCAAGCGGTTTCGCGCGGACAAATTGATCTCCAAATTTTTCAATTTGAATCGGTACGTGTATGGTGATCGTTTCGTTCATGTTCGGCCCCCGCTTTATCGCTGATTCCAGGCTGCGAGTCGTTCGCGTCGCTTTATCCCAGTAGCGCTTCCATCACTTGGTCAAACGGGATTGCACTGCAGCAGCCATAGCCGGGTTTACTGGTGAGTCTAGCCCTGATTAGTTTCGGTGATGATAACCCGCACAGGAATCTTGCTTGTTGACGCGCGTCATGCAAGTGTTCAGGATAATCTCGTGCCAAACTGCGAACGGCCGAGAGTGCTGAGTCTCCGACGCGCGGATAGTTTGGTTCGGGCAGGTCGCCAATGGAGTTTCCTTCGCAAAAGCTGCAATGCCCACAATCGGCGGCCAGCGATTGTCCAAAATGCTCGGACAGCGCCGCGCTTTGGCAATGCTCCGCACTCATCACCTCGTACAATTCGTTCAGCCGGACCAGTTCCCCGACTTCGCGGTCCAGCGACACTTGATACAAGCTCTGCGCTAGCGTTTCGATATCGGTGATTGGTTTTAGTTTGCGGTAGCCGAAGACCAATCCGCTCAGTTTTAGCTCGATCCATCCCTTTTCTGCAAAGTAGTCGAGCATTTTGACGATGCGTTCTCGCTCGCATTGCAGGCGTTTGGCAGAAGCGGCCAAGCTGATTTCAAACCAGACCTTCTTCTTGACGGCCATCGCCAGCACCGAAGAGGCAAACGTGCGTCGCTCGCCTTCAAAGTGCTTAAGAATATCTTGGGAACTGACGCGTGGCTTGAACTCGTAGGATTCGTAACGCGGGGCCGTCGCCACCAAGTAATCATCGAGTTCCAATTGCGTTAGGAATGTGCGTACGACCGAATCACGCATATCGGCTTCGAAAGCTGTGGAGTAATAGCTGAGAAAAAAGTTCTCTGGCTGGCCCACGATAATTTCGACAAATTTGCGAACTGAAAGAAGGCTTGGCGTATCACCGTATGCAAAATTTTCTAGGACCACACGATCTTCGGGCACCAAGAGCGTTTCGCAAGTGGCAGGTTCTCCATCACGGCCCGCGCGACCAATCTCTTGTGCGAGGCTCTCCAGCGATTTCGAAGGATTGTAATGATAGATGGCTCGGATATTCGATTTGTCGATTCCCATGCCAAAGGCGATGGTTGCGACCACGGTGGCCTTATCGGACCCCATGAACCAATCCTGTACCTCGCGCCGCACTTCATCGGGTAGTCCCGCGTGATACGCCTTTGCCTCCGTGCCCGACTCGACAAGAAAGTTGGCAAGTTCTTCTGCCGTTTTTTGTAACGTCACATAAATCAACGTGGCTTGCGGAGGGCTTGCTGAAAGCCGGTCGAGCAAAAGCTGGTCGCGTTCATCGTCGTTGGTCAGCGTAAAACGGAGGGTTAAGTTCTCGCGGTAGAATGGAGTTATAACCGCATTGGACGTGTCAATATCGAACCCACGCTTGATATCGTCCAAGACTGTTGGCGTGGCAGTTGCGGTGAGCGCCAAGACGCGTTCGGCATTTAGCTCTCGCGCGATCTTTGCTAGTTTTAAGTAGTCGGGTCGGAAATTGTGCCCCCACTGGCTAATGCAATGCGCTTCGTCGATGGCGAAGAGTGAAATTGGGATATCATTGATGAAGCTCCTAAAGCGCTCGTTAAAGAAACGCTCCGGTGCCACGTACAGTAGTTTGGTGGTACCGTCGCGCACGCTCGCCATTACTTGCCGCGACTCTTCGGCCGAAAGAGTTGAGTCGAGGCGTGCAGCGTTAATTCCCCGTGAGTTCAACTGATCCACCTGTTCCCGCATCAATGCCAATAGAGGTGAAACCACGAGCGTCAATCCATCGAATACGATCGCGGGCAGTTGATAACACAACGACTTGCCACCGCCGGTTGGAAAGATGGCAGCCGCCGATTTCCCAGCCAGCAATCGCTCAATAACCACTCGTTGTCCGGGCCGAAACGCTGGCAAACCAAAGCGTTCTCGCAACAATTGCTCCATATCCATGGCGGTGTCTAGCGTCATCGTAACTCCTTATGCCCGTTCGTAATCTCTTAAACGAATCCGATTCCTACACGCCCTTAATGCACTTAAAACGGGATACTGCAATTCAGTGCATTTGCGTTGGCCGTCGGGCCATTATACTGGTGCTTTCAATCAGTGGCTATCGATCAAGCCTGCAACTCGTTATTCGCACCATTTGTAAGAACCATGTCAGGCCATCGCCCTTGCGTTCAGTTTTCAGCCGGAACGCTAGTACTGTCCAATGCCCCTGCCGACTGGATCCAGAGGGTGTTTGGCGCGGCAGCGCCTTGGAAATGGGATCAACGCGCCAACTTATGGCGCTGCAATGCGATCGATTATCTGGATATTCGCGAACAATTATTGCAAAACGAAAAACAGGTCGAAAATCACGTTCGCCATTGGTCGCGGGTCCAATGGCCTGCCGTCAGTCTTCCTGAGTTGCGCGCCGAGCAACGTTCCGCCGTCAATGCTTGGATGACTTTGCGCCGTGGAGTGATCGTCATGCCCACTGGCACCGGCAAGACAGAAGTTGCATTGGCAATGATGGGGCAATCGCCCGTGTCGACTTTAATTGTTGCACCCGTCCGAGATTTGATGTACCAATGGCATCGACGGATCTTGTTGGGCCTCGGCTACGATGCGGGGATTATCGGCGATAGCGTGTATAACGTTCGTCCAGTCTCTGTGACCACGTACGACAGCGCTTGTATTCATATGGAACGACTTGGCAATCAGTTTGGTATGCTCGTATTCGATGAGTGCCATCACTTGCCAGGCACCATGCGTCGCGAAGCGGCTTTGATGAGTGCTGCGCCGTGGCGAGTTGGATTGTCAGCGACGCCAGAACGTAGCGACGGTCGCCACGCAGATCTTGAAAAATTGATTGGACCAACCGTCTATCGACTCGAATTGGCTGCCGTTCGCGGTAAGACATTGGCAGAGTACGAAGTGATTCGCATCCCAGTCCACCTCGGCGACGCAGAGCAGCGACGGTACGATGAGTTGTCGTTGCAAATCCGCGCCTACATGCAAGCGCGTCGAGAGGTCGACAAGTATTTCACTTGGGAAGATCTGTGCGCGGATTATGCCAGTGAACCTGCAGCGCGGCAGATTATAAAAGCCTATCGCGAGAAACAGTCAATCGAGGATCGCGCGGCTGAAAAACTTCGGGTGCTCGAGGACCTCTTCCGCCTGCACGTCGGCTCGCCCATCATCGTTTTTGCCGGCTCCAACGCCATGGCTCGCGATGTCTCGCGACGTTTTCTGATCCCTTGCCTGCTCAGTCACTGTGGTAAGCGCGAGCGACTTGAAATATTAACCGGTCTACAGTCGGGGCAATATCCAGCCTTGGTGGCCAACCAAGTGCTGGACGAAGGCGTTGACCTTCCTGCGGTAAAAATTGCCGTGGTGATTGGAGGGCGAGCGTCGACAAAACAAGCAAAACAACGACTTGGACGTGTGCTGAGGAAATCGGGCAATGCAAGGGCATTCATGTATGAAGTGGTTTGCTCGGAGACAACCGAGGCAGGACGCTCGCGCCAGCGCCGCACGTCAGATGCCTTTGTAGGCACGCGTTTCATTCGCCGTGTTTGATTTAAACTGGTTACAAAACAATTGAGGACAGATGTTCTACATTGCCGTGAACGGTTACACGTTTGTCTATCGATAACGGACTCACCATGCTGACTCGCCAACAAGCTCTTGCCAAACTCCAGGGACAACAACTGTTTCCAGATCGCTTGTCGCGTAAGGAGCATAAGCACTATCTAGTTTATGCACAACGTATGTTGCGTCTCTACGAAATGGGGATGGGACGCACGAGACGGGAATTGCACCAAGGGATTGACAGGATATTTGCTGCCGAGTCGGACTGCCCCGTCCGACGCATCGCGGCCTTTTGTAAATTGATGGATGACGCAAGCCAATATGATAGTGACCAAAGTGGGGCCGCTGCTCAACTACGCCAACGCGTGTTCGGCCTTGCCGCACAGCACCACCCGTTAGTCACCACCGCAGACTCGCTGTTTGAGTCTACCGAATTGCAGGTTAAAGCAACTGTCGCAGAAACGTTAGGGCGGAATTGGGAGGAGATTGATGCGGAGCTGTTCGCAGACGTAATGGACTTCCATCGCCTGAAAAAGTTCCAAGCATATCCATCTCCTTTGGCATTGCTGTCGCGATACAACGTGGCTCAAACTCAAGTAGCGTTGTTCGATGCAGAGCAGATAACCGTTCATGCGACGAAAGATTTGAAAACCATTCTACGTTACGCCAAGCTCGCTCGTTTGATGCACCGTATTCGACGGACGGCGGCCGACCAATACGAATTGCAGTTCGATGGTCCTGCGTCACTCCTTCGGCATACTCGGCGGTACGGTGTCAGCATGGCCAAATTCCTACCGGCGCTGTTAGCCTGCAAGGGATGGAAGTTGCATGCACGCCTTCGAACGCGACGCGTGGGTTGGATGGTCTATTTGGCGTTGACCGCAAACGATGGGCTGGTCAGCCATTTACCAGCTCCCGAAGATTTTGACTCGACGTTGGAAGCCAATTTTGTTGAGCGTTGGAACGACGAGCCTCGTGCTGGTTGGACGCTCGAACGCGAGTCGGAAATTTTACACCACGGGCAAAAGGTATTTATCCCCGATTTTGTGTTCACGCACGCTGACGGACGGCGGCATTTGCTCGAAATCGTAGGCTTTTGGACTCCTGAATACTTGTAGGCCAAAGTGGATACCCTGCAAACGTTCAAAGAACATCGAGTGCTATTGGCGGTTGCTGAGTCATCTCAGTCAAAGTTCCCGTTTCAAAATGAAAACATGGTTTTATATAAGAAATCACTTCGCGTGGCAGATGTTCTGGATGTGTTGAACCGAGCAAGTTTGCCATAGCCTTAAACATGTCCTGGTCACTTTTTAGCGTCCGCCTTTTTACGCGCGGCTGCGCGTTGTCCTTGCAAGATGTCTTTTCGAGCTGCATTGATCGCTTTGGCTCGATTGGGGTTGTCTGCTTGTCCCGTCAATTCATAGAGAAATCGACTGGCAAAAGTGGGACGCTCTTTACCCCATTTTTTGCGTTGCAGAGGTAAGCTCAACGTCAATTCATCTTGTGCTCGCGTTATTCCGACGTAACACAGACGCCGCTCTTCCTCGACGTCGTCGTAGTTTTCGGTAAGCGAGCGACGGTGCGGGAGAATTCCCTCTTCCATTCCCACCATATAGACAATTGGAAACTCGAGTCCTTTTGCGCTATGATAGGTCATCAATGAAACTGCATTTCTCTGCCGCTCTTTTTCTTTGGGACTGCCAAATTCTTTCCCGGCCAAAGCGACATCGTCCAAAAAACCGGCCAACGAGGGAGTTGGGTTGTCCGCTTCGAACTCAGCGATCGCGTTGATTACTTCCTCGACCGAGTCTTTTCGCGATTCCGCTTCATCCGCATTGGGATACATCCGATCGATGGCACCTGTGTAATCCAAGTCAACGACCAGGTCACGGGTCACGGTGGCCAGCGAGACGTTGGGTTCGGTCAAACGCGCTTGGTTGCGACGCACCAATTCTTGTAAACGGGCGATTCCGCGACGAGCCGGTTCGGGGAACGAGCCAACGACCTCATGGTCGTGCATGATTTCCCAGATGCTCGATCCCTGAGACACTGCCTTGTTCAGAAGCGTCTCGACGGTTTTGGGCCCGATTCCGCGTTGGGGTGTATTGATGATCCTTAGCAAGGCCACTTCATCTTTGGGATTGTCGACGAACTTAAAGTAGCTCAGCAGGTCGCGCACTTCTTTGCGATCAAAAAATGACTGGCTGCCTACGAGAGAATAGGGGATGTGTGCTTTGCGCAATTCGATTTCGAAAACCCGGGGTTGTTCGTTGGTGCGAAATAGAATCGCGAAGTCACGTGGTTCACGGATACGTTTCTCCAAGATGCGCGTGAGCTCTTCGGTGATGCCCCGCGCTTCCTCCACTTCTCCTTTGAATTGCAGGATGCGCGGCGGTTGCCCACCTGCGCGAGCTGGTTTGAGTACTTTATCGTGCCGCACCTTGTTGAAGGCGATCAAGCGATTAGCCGCTTCCAGAATCGCGGAAGTGCTGCGATAGTTGGCCTCCAGCCGAACCACTTTAGCATCGGGCCAGTCGGTACGGAAATTTAAGATGTGCTGCACCTCGGCGCCGCGCCAGCCATAAATCGACTGGTCGTCGTCGCCGACAACACACAGGTTGCGGTGGGTCCCCGTCAACTGCCGAATGATCGCATATTGTGACTGATTGGTATCCTGGTACTCGTCCACCAAAATATGGTCGTATCGCCCAGACTCTTCCTGCCGAACATCGTCAAACTCGCGAAATAGTTGCTCGGTGAGCAAAAGCAGGTCGTCAAAATCCATCGCTCCAGCCAATTTCAGTGCTTGCTGATAGCGTCGATAGCCACTGGCTGCAACATGCTCAGCGTCGCTGCGGGCCAGTTCCGCCGCCTCGTCGATGCGAATCCCCGCGTTCTTCCAGCGACTGACGTGGGACAAGAAATCTCCCGGTTTCATCATTCCCGAATGCACTCGCAATTGCCGTAAGACTTCGCGAGCAATCGACTCTTGATCACCACGGTCGTAAATTGCGAATTTGTCGGGATAGCCTAAATGCCTCGCGTGCCGCCGCAGAATCCGGACACAATTGGCATGAAACGTTCCCACCACAGGTGCCGGTGGCGGTTGTTCGCCACGCCGCGGGCGCCGTTTGGGGCCGAGCATCGCGGTAATCCGCTCGCGCATCTCCTTGGCGGCTTTGTTGGTAAATGTGACAGCCAATATCCGATCGGGTGGAGTTCCGGTACGGATTAAGTTGGCGATTCGAAACGTTACGACACGCGTCTTCCCGGAACCGGCTCCGGCAAGAACCAGCATCGGACCTCTGAGCGTTTGTACAGCATCGTGCTGTTCTGGGTTTAGACCGTGTGACATGCCTCGCATCGTATCGAAGCAACTCAATTTCGTCACGGGCCGTTGACGAACATCCGCAGATGTCTGATTTTCTGGTACTTGGACAAGCAGACATTCGCCTGCAAGTTGACAAATTGGTGTTGCGGAAAAGCGCTTTGACCCTAGAATAGCCGGACCTGGTCGCTTCCAAGCGGAAGTCCAGTCGTATGCAAATCAATCAAAACCTCTCTAAAATTGATAAGTTTGAAGGCTTAGAGCCATGAAAGTTGTATCATCGATCGGTGCACTTAAGTTTCGGCACCCAGATTGCCAAGTCGTTCGACGACGAGGGCGGATCTATGTGATTTGCAAGAGCAATCCACGCTACAAGGTCCGCCAAGGTGGTGCCAAGAGCAAGAAGACAAAACGCTAAGTTTTGAGATCGGCTGCTAGACCAACCAGATCGAGGGGGGGGGAAGCAGGTGGAAGTTGATAGATGATTGGTAAAAGTAGACTTCGTAGCTACCTGCTACGAAACTAACCAATAGTAGTTATCGAAAAAGCCCAGGAAATTTCCTGGGCTTTTGGCGTTTGAAGTCGATTCACTTGACGTCGTTAAGCTGCGTTTAAGCTGCGCGAGCTTGCGGCCCAAGCAATCCAGTCGGTAACCTCCGCATGATCAGGCAATTTGCCACCACGCAAAATTCTCTGGCCCTCAGCCGAGTTTGCAACGTCCAGTACCTGTCGCAACACGTCAGCAGTATCCATATGAGCCAGCTCTTCGGGTGAAGTCAAACCGCACGCGACCAGCAACTGGGCATCGTGACCGCGAAGATTTGGAATACGACACACGAGTCGCGATTGTTCCTGCCAACTTCGGATGACGTTGCCATCGACTCGCCGCAGGTTCAGTCTGTCCGCCAAGTTTTCAGCATCGGCGGCGAGGAGTTGATCGACGGTAATAATTCCGAGCGCTTCGAGACGCGAAGCCATCCGCGCACCGATCGATGGCGCATCGACAACGGGACTAGCCAATTCCAAATAGAACTTCAGTCTTTCGTTCGTCTCTACGGAGTCTTGGGTTGTGGCAAGTCGCACGGTTTCGCGCGGTGCTCGTCGCGATCGTTCGAGGTCGCCGGTTTCGGGACGCGCAGTGCGTTCAGCCCGTCGACGTTCACGTCGACTAACCTCACCCACATTCGAATCACTCCCTTGATCATGGCGAAGAGTTGGATATTCGCGACTTACGCGAGTCGGATCCGCATTGCGAACAGTGTTTCGGGCACCACGACTGGCATTACTGTGACTGCCTCGGGTTGAACCGTTGTAAGAATCGTAATTCGACTCTGAGCGGTTTGATCGCGAGGAACGTTCGGTAGGATAGCTCCGCCCACGATGGGCACGCCGAGTATTATCGCGGTAATAATCCGAATCGCGATCCTGCATCTCTTCGTCGTAAACACTCGTCTTATTGTAAGCACTCGTCTTATTTGCTACGTAGCCAAAGTCAGCTTGTTCAATCTCATCGTATCCAAGTTCACTATTGATCAAACTGGTACGTTGATAGCGCTGTGGTCCTGTTTTGGCAGCGGCGATCCATGAGGTAATCCGCGTCAGCTCGTAGCTGCTGCCACTGCGCAAAATGCTTCTGCCGCGGTCGGTCGAAAGAAAACGTTCGACTCGGTCCAGCAGGTGACTGGGGTGCATCTCCGACAATTGCTGAGGCGTGCGGATGCCGGCACCTACCAATACTCGCGCATCAAACGGGCGAAGCTTGCGTACTGAGCACAACAGCCTTGCCTCGGCCTGCCAACGCATCACGCTTGAACTACCAATGCCATCGATGCGCAGATTATCTGCGAGCCAGTGTGGATCGACATCAAGCAGATCGCCGATGCGATCGACCCCTAATGCTCGACAACGCGCAGCGGCTGTCGATTCTATCGATGGCAGGTCTTCGATCAATGAGCGGTCTGTTAAATAATAGTCGCCGCGCGGTGCATGAATCGGAGCAATTGGCTCACGTTCAATGGGGACGGACCACTTGGCCGCTTCGAGATCATTTGCATAGGCAGTTAACTGACGATTGATATCCAGGTCTGCGGGCAAAACGGCGGAGGTCAAATAGCCAACAAATCCATGATGGGCTCGGACCAGGTTCGCAATCTGTTCGTCACCAGTCAGCATGATAATTTGCTGGTTTGTTCCGGTGATCGATGCCAGATAAGCTACCGCCGCTCGCTGAATTTCGACAGTCAGGCCGTCGAGCGATTCGTCGAGAAGCAACGCAATGGGTTCTCCCTGCAAAGCCATCGCCTCGACGATGGCGAGTCGCATGGCAATTCGCACAATCGCGCTGGGGACTTCATATTCCGAGTAGCTAACCGGCTGTGCTACCACGGTGCCATTCACATTGTCATAGTGTCGAGCGACATATTCCGAACCGTGGATAGCATTGGCGCGGTTAAGATATTGACGATGATTCGGACCAACCAGGCCAGCCACATGTCGGTTGAAGGCAGTCGAAAAACGGTCACCACTTGCCGAAGCGAGGGGCAACTGTGCTAGTTCTTGACGGACTCGAACTAGTTCTAGTCTGGATTGCTCGCGGGCATCCATTTCGTGCAGTTGCGCAGTGACTCGCTCTAGTTCCAGGAGCAGTTGTTCGTGGCGCGGATCGCTCCGCACGAAGCTGCTTTCCCAAGGGTGAGTGGCGCGGTTGCGACGAACGAGGTCATTGTCGCGAAGTTGCCGACGGCATTCTTCACAACGTACACTCACTTGCTTGCGTTGCTCCTCAAGTCGCTGGAGTTCATTCAGCAAGTGAGGCTTCGCAGCGATTTCGTGATCTGTCGTTTGGGTTATTTGCTCGTCGCGCATCAGCCAATCGTGCAAGCCAAGATGGTCATGGCATTGGCACCATTGACCAAACGACAGCGTCAGTTGTTCGATGGAAAGATGGTGTTCGTCAGCAATTTTTCGCAACAGCGCTGCTCGCTCTTCAATCAGTTTTTCGACCGACTGGAGTAGTTCCGCTTCGCATCGCTGCAATTGTTGCGATTGCTGACGCAGCGTTTCGACAGCTGCAGTAGCTTCGTGTCGCGCCAATTGTTGACAAACCTCATGCAAGTCCTGTTGCATCGATCGCAATGTTTCCGGCAACAGGTTTGTGTCCGGTGCGATTGCATAGCTTTCACCGTAGGCAATTCGCGTTTGTCCAGTCGCATCGCGGCGAACATCCGGTCCCTGGCCGGGTAGTATGTATCCACCGTCGCGTTGTATGGTCGACGCCGGGCCGTAGCGATCCACCAAGCGATCGAGCTGAGCTCGTGTATTGAGTATCTGGGCTTCAAGGCTGCGCAGGGCTACACGTGGGTCCGATTCCTTGGTGCTTCCCAGTTGATCGCCAATTTGCTTGTCCAGGCGAGCGTCAGTCGCATTGTATTCAATGCGTTCTCGATGCGCTTTGAGATCGCGCAGCGTCTGCCGCCAGCGCGTCAAGCGATCATCAAGTTGCTTGAGTTGACTTCGATAGGATTCACCAATATCTGGTGTCGCAGCATGTGCATCACACCGCGCGAGTTCACCTCGGACGGCTGCAATCTCGCGTTCCAATTGCTCGAGTTCATGCTGGCGATTTCGCAATTCAGCTTCGATCAATTCGAATCGTTCTCCCAGCCGACGAGTGTCGGTGGTAAAGTCGCTGACTGGTCGCGTGGGCGCCGTCCGTTGCAACTCTGCTTCTATTCGGCGTCGTTCTTCGAGAACTTCCTCGCGGCTGCTTCGCAAATGTGAGACTCGTTCGAGCGCCAGAACAAGCTCTTGCTCTCGAGCCAACAGCCGTTGTCGCTGTGCGGTCGAATCGGTGGGAACGCCTCCGATAAGTTGTAGACGCCGTGCCAAGCCTTCGAGGGAAGCTTCGGTATCACTAGCTCCCGATGCAGCCAGCAGCGCTTGGAAAACGTCGCGCTGCCGCGGAGAAAGTGCTGGAGCGGGTGCGGACCAACTTGAATATCTTTGGCTAGAGTCGCTTGGATAGCCGTCATGCGACGACGCGGAACTCACATGCCCGTTTCGATCGTTGTGAATCTGAAACGTTATTCCGCGATTGCGCAGTTCAACCCGACCGCTGATTGGGGGCTGATAGGCTGACGCAATGGGCCACCTGGTCGTGTGGTGCGGAATGCCTTGGTTTTCGGCCGCGATCTGTCGTAGCCAACTCAATAAAGTCGTTTTTCCTGAGCCGCGGGGACCACAAATGGCGTTCAAACCAGGTGAAAGTGGGCCTATTTGACAGCGGGGCTTGGTTCCGTACGGGTCTACATCCATGTTTACGAGTTGCATGAAGGCTCCTCCTTTTGCCTTGTCTTCATTGAACATCCGCCGCATGTCGAGTCTGGGTACAATGAAATGCGCGGTTTGGGTCGTCGCAAAAACCTACCACACTACCGTCAGTTTCCCCAATAGCAATTTGCCCCGTTTTTTTCACGCAGTCTCGTTTCCCGGAGACGCGAACTTGGCTACGTCTCGCGAGAGACGCAGCTACGTGATAACTAACGGCGATCGAGCCAACGCTGCGATTTGCCCTCACTGCGTGGCAAGGTTCCTGCGGTGACAATTTGGACTGGAATGCGCAAACCAAGTCGCGCGGTGAGCAGTTTTTCGAGCGATAGACGCGCGGACTCCTCAGCTTCGACATCCAATTCCAATTGGTCCAACGGGCCATCGCGGGTAACGACGATACGATATTCACCGATGCTCGGGATCTCACGAACCAGTTCGGCAATGCTACTGGGGAATATGTTAACGCCGCGAATGGTAACCATATTGTCGACGCGTCCGACCACCCCTTCTGGTAACCACCAGAACCGACAACGTCCCTCGGTCGGACGAGCGTACTTGACGATGTCTCCCGTTCGATACCGAATCACGGGTGCTCCATAGCGTCCCAAAGAAGTGAGGACCAACTCGGCCATTTCTGGAGTGGCTGAATCAGCCAGCGGCAGAAACTCGGCGATAAAGCTGGTTTCGATTACATGCAAACCGGGGCTCGACGGCCATCCGAATCCCCAGGGTCCGATCTCGGTGGCACCGCTGTGGTCAACGACGTTTGCTTGCCAAAGCTGTTCGATGTGGTTGCGGACGTTCGGAACGCTTCCACCAGCTTCTCCAGCAACGATTAGACATCGAATGGGTAGTTCCGACAAAGAAAAGTTCTCATTGCGCGCAACTTCCGCCAAATGCAGTGCATATGAAGGTGTGCAACAAATCACCGTGGCAGCTGCCGATCGCATAAATTCCAATCGTGCCAACGATGAAAGTCCTCCGCCGGGAATCACGGTCGCACCCCGGTCGACACACGCCTGATGAGCGCTCCAGAAACCAATAAAAGGACCAAACGAAAATGCCATAAAGACGCGATCGCCCCCAGTCACTTCCGCAGCCTCCAAGACGTGTTGCCATGTCGCAGACCACCATTGCCAGTCCTCGGTGGTGTCCATGATGATCAATGGATAACCCGTCGTGCCACTCGTTCGATGAATTCGCGAATAGCGATCTTTGGGAAAGGTATGGTGGGAGCTTATGGCGTCGGAACTACGATGTGCGCTAGCAACCAACTCTTCTTTTGTTGTGAATGGCAATCCACTTAACTCCCCCACATCGCTTAGTTGCAGGCGGTCAGTGCCATACTTGCTTCGGTAAAAGTCGTTGTCGGGAAGGATGCTAGCCAGTTGCCGATTGAGTTGTGCGAGTTGCCAACGTCGGATTTCTGCTTCTTCCCATTGCCACTCAATCACTACTGGAATCCTTCATCGCGGTTGGAACTCATGTGGGGGCTGCAGAATCAATGAGACACGACAGCTGCCCCAAACGGAATTTGCAAATCCATCATAGTCGATGCAACCGATTCAAACGGAAATAACGAGCAGCTCAAGCTTGAGTTCTGCGGTAAATGCGACGGTTTGGCAAGCTTGAGTGATTGTTGTGGTGAACACTTGTGCGAAACCTACGGATCTGCACCGTCGGCCGCTTTCACGATCGTTGAGGTTTTCGAACCTTGTTGGTTTTGGCAGCGCAGCCATTCGAAATGCAGAGTATTACCCGTCCATGTTATGTTGGAGAATTTGAATGTCCGCTAAGTTTATTGTTGGTTTGGTTGTAGCAGCATGTTTCTGTTGGGCTCCTGCAAGTGCATCGGCTGGCCTGTTTGGTCATCGCCATGCTGACTGTGGTTGCGATGTAGCTCCAAGTTGCTGCGAAGTTGTTGTTAGCTGCGAGCCAGCTTGTGATCCTTGTGCACGCGGCGGTAAATTGCGTGGTTTGTTGAGCAAGTTCGGTCGCAAGTCGTCCTGCTGCGAGCCAGCGCCTTCCTGCTGTGAGCCAGCACCTTGCTGCACACCAGCGCCAGTATGCTGCGAGCCAGCGCCAGTTTGCTGTGAGCCAGCACCAGCTCCAGTATGCTGCGAGCCAGCACCTGTGTGCTGCGATTCAGCTCCAGTTTGCTGCGATTCAGCTCCAGTTTGCTGCGACAAAGGCCCAGGACTGTTTGCCAAGTTGCGCGCTCGTTGTGCAGCTCGCAAGGCATCCTGCTGCGAAGTCCCAAGCTGTGGTTGCGAATCCGCTCCTAGCTGTGGCTGTGGCTGTGGCATGTAATTCAACTATGTCGCCGACGACGAGCTAGTCGCCAGCGGCCATAAGTGTTCAAAACCTAAGACGGCAGTATCGAGTTCGATGCTGCCGTCTTTTTTTGCAGTTTAATTGGCTTGGAGCAGGCCGGTCCAACTGTAAGGCCGGGCCAACTGTAATCTGAGTGCTGCAGTCCAACGTACAACATGTGCAAATCAAGTCAACTGACGTTGGCCCAACGACTTTTGCCACTCCCTGCAACCGCTTTGCCGACCGTCCACGATCGCAAGCCAAGGCTACTGACGATGTCCGTGACGGTTTTCGCATAAAAGGGACTGACAATAAAAGTCAGACCGAGCCCCATATTGAAGACGTGTGCCATCTCATCGGGGTCTATTTGCCCAAGTTTTTGCAGCCAGGGAAACACCGCAGGCGGTTCCCACGAATTGCGTTCGAAGAGCAGATCGACATTGGGTGGCAAGATGCGTTCGGTGTTTTCGAGCAGACCACCGCCCGTGATGTGCCCAATTCCATGCACCACATTTTTGACTTTGTAATGGCCCAGTACTTGCCGCGTCAGTTTGGTATAGATCAACGTAGGCTTGAGTAGGGCTTCACCCACGGTGCAGCCAAGCTCGGCGACATGGTCGTCGATGTGCAAGCCCGCTTTCTCAAACACGGCTTTACGGACCAAGCTGTAGCCATTGGAGTGAAAGCCTGAAGACTCGACGCCGATCACCACGTCGCCAACGGCGATTTGTTCCCCAGTGATGAGGTTTTTCTTCTCAACGACTCCGACGCAAAAGCCAGCCAAGTCGTAATCGTCGTGTTGGTACAGATCAGGCATGATGGCTGTTTCACCACCAAGCAGCGAACAGTCGGCTGCGACGCAACCGAGACTGATGCCATCCACAATTTGCTCGAGCAGTGGTGGATTATCGCGGCTCATGGCCACGTAATCGAGGAAAAAAAGCGGCTCGGCACCGCAACATAAGACGTCGTTGACGCACATCGCAACCAAATCGATGCCGACCGTGTTGTGATAACCAGCCAACTGGGCTACTTTGAGTTTGGTTCCGACACCATCGGTTCCCGAGACCAAAACAGGATTCTCGTATTTTCGGGCGAAAAGTGAGCAATTGAAGTCGAGTTGGAATAGGCCAGCAAAACCACCATCGTTCCGCATCACGCGCGGGCTGAACGTGCGGTGCATCAGTTTCGGCAAGCGTTGCATCGACTGTTCGTAGAGCTCCAAGTCGACTCCACTATCCTTATACGTGATGGGGCTCATGGTTTCTCGTTAGTTCGTTTACGGCTCAAAAGGCACTGTGGGGGATTTCGCATTCTCCGGGAGGCCAAATTATGTCCGTAGTTGCCTCGCCTGCCCACTCCTAGAACGGCAAATTATTTGTTCCTACACCCTGATTCTGCCAACAAATATCGAAAGCACAGGCAAGGATGAGTAACGCACCTCCTCCTCCCTTCGCAAGCGGCTGTTGAATGTGGATGCCAAGTGGGTTCGGAGGTCTTTGAATTTTCATTCGAGGCGGAGCGGCTTGATTGCGACGTGGAAGCCGTGTTTCGTCGCTTGATTCGCTTGCGTATGTCGAGTTGACTTGTGTAGTGTGAGCGAACAAACTGTTTCTGATGCACTACATGCCGACCCCCTCTCGGCCCTGAATTTGAACCCTCCCACCGAATCGCATCCCGCCATGCCCATTTTGAGAGCGTCTAAAAATCATTGTGAAGCCATGCATTCGGTTGCGCCGCGTGGCGGAACACTCTTCCTTTGGGGATGGGCGCTGTTGATCGCGGTTGCATTTGGACCGGCCGTCCATGGCCAGACGTCGCCCAATGTGATCATGATCATCACGGATGACCAAGGATATGGCGATGTTGGCGCGCATGGCAACACGATGTTGCAGACACCAGAGCTGGACGCACTGGCCTCTCAAAGCCTGCGACTAACTAATTTTCACGTTGATCCGACTTGCGCCGAAACGCGAGCCGCCTTGATGAGCGGCCAATTTCCACTTCGAGTGGGCGTGTGGCATACGATCATGGGCAGAAGCATCCTGAAGCCCGATGTGGTCACGATGCCAGAGATATTTCAGTCGGCCGGCTATCGCACAGGGATGTTTGGCAAATGGCATCTAGGAGATAACTATCCCTTCCGGCCACACGACCGAGGGTTTGAGACAACATTGCATCATGGGGGTGGCGGCGTTGGGCAAACACCCGACGTATGGGGCAATGACTATTTTGACGATGTCTATTGGTCGAGAGATGAACTCACTCCCGTGCGAGGCTATTGCACCGATGTGTTTTTTGATGCGGCCAAAAAGTTCATTACCACGGAGAGCGATAAGCCGTTCTTTTGCTATTTGGCAACTAACGCCCCTCATGGACCTTACGAAGTTGCTCAAGAAGCTAAACAGCCCTATCTTGACAAAGGTGTCTCCGAGCCGATGGCGAGTTTCTACGGAATGATCGCCAATATCGATCAAAACATTGGAGACTTGCTTCGCCTCTTGGATGAACAGCAGCTTGCACGTGAGACGATAGTCGTATTCCTCACCGATAATGGCACTGCAGCGGGTTACGTCGCCAATCGTTCCAATAATGATTCTTGGAATGGTTTTAACGCTGAGATGCGTGGCACCAAGGGACAAGCTTACGAGGGTGGGCATCGCGTTCCATGTTTTATTCGCTTCCCAGATGGAGCTCGAGCAAATCAAGAGTTCAGCTCGTTAACGGCGCATGTCGATCTCCTGCCGACTCTGGCTGGCTTGTGCAATATTCCGGTCGACGAACTAAAACAACTTGATGGCCAGGATTTGTTGCCACTTGTGGATGGCAAACAGCTCGACGATCCCTTGCGAACGCTGGTTGTCCAGTCGCATCGTGTTGAGGTGCCTCAAAAATGGACGAAGAGCGCCGTATTACGAGAGCCATGGCGGTTGATCAACGGAGATGAATTGTACAAATTTGTCGACGATTCAGGCCAAACCAAGAATGTCGCAACGCAGCATCCCGAAGTCGTCGCCGAGTTGCGCAAGGCGTATGAGGCATGGTGGGAGGACTGTGCGCCAGACGCAACACAGTTTTCAAGAATTGCCTTGGGAGCACCCCAATGCGACTTGGTGCGCTTGACCGGACACGATTGGCACGGTGAATCGCCCCCGTGGAGCCAAGTGGCGGTGCGCCGACAGCCGGCAACCAACGGTGTTTGGGAAGTCAACTTCGAACGCGCGGGTGTTTACCAATTCTGGCTGGCACGGCAGCCGCTTGAAGAACCGATACCTCTGAACTGTCACGAAGCTGTCGTGCGAGTCGACAACTTGGAAGCTCGATTGCAAGTCTCCTCGTCGGCAGTTCTAGCGCCGTTGACTTTGGAGGTTCCCGCAGGGCCGGCCCGCTTGTCGACAGAGTTACTCAAAGCCGACGTCGACGCGAAAAAAAGCACCGGAGCATTTTTTGTGTATGCAAGCTACCTTGGAGAAAGCTCTCCGTCGGTCCAATTGCCAAGTTGGTTATCACCAGGCGATCGCATTGTTTGGTTAGGGGGAACATTGATCGAACGAGCGCAGGAGACGGGGGCTCTGGAGGCAGCCTGGTTGGGCCATGCTCCGTTCAGCGGGCTGACGTTCTGTAACTTGGGCTGGAGCGGCGACGATGTGCGCGGACGCGCTCGCAACGTCTTTGGTGACTTGGCAGAAGGGAAATCACGGCGCACTCGTGATCTTGATTTGGCAGCGCCCAGCGTCGTAGTGATCGCGTACGGTATGAGCGAGGCTTTTGACGAGACGATTGGAGACGATCTGTTTCGCAAGGAATTGTCACAATTGATCGAACAGCAGGTATCGGCCGGACGCCGCGTCGCATTGTGCAGAGTACCAGGAATTGAGTTCGATAGCTCGCATGAGAAAAATGTGGACTGGGCGCAAGTGATTGTTCGCTACGAAGCGCGTCGCGAGCGCTTGAATTCCATCATTGAAGAGCTTGCTCACACGAAGCCAACTAACGGTACAACGCCTCCCATAACCGTTATCAATCTGCCCACGCTACGCACGAGTTGGTTCGAGGCTGGTCAGCATCTGAGTCCTGCTGGTTACGCTGCCTGGGGCGAGCAGTTTGCTGGCAGTGTCTTGGGTGGTGAACAGCAAATTACCGACTCGCAGTTCGAACGCATGGCTGCATTGTCGCGCAGTGCTGGACGCGTATTTTTCGATATGCATCGTCCACAAAACGAAACGTATCTCACTTTGTTTCGCAAGCATGAACAAGGTAACAACGCGGTCGAAGCTTATCAAAATCGACCACTTTTGGCTGAGCTTCAATTGCAGATGCTAAGAGCCGCCGCCAAGCAGTAGGGGCCTACGTAGGTCACTCCTGGCAGGAGTGACCTACAAGTCGATGACAAGGGTCTGTCCCCGCGACCCCGCGCGTTGGGCCGGCTTGCAGTGCAGAAAATTGTGAATTTTCTGCTTCAAACAGTGACCATTCTGTGATTTGGAGCTAGGCTGGCAATACGCGGAGCGATTTGGCATTGGAAGCTTGCATTTAATCCGATTGGGTTTATTTTGACGATTCCGAGGGTTGCTCCTGCGCGTACTCATGGCCCCAGTACATTTTGAACACAAATTGTTGACGGAAAGTAGATCCTATGTGCGGTATCGTCGGTTACATCGGCTCCAAGGATGCCTGTCCATTCCTCATTGCTGGACTTCAGCGACTTGAATACCGTGGTTACGATAGCGCGGGAATTGCCACACTGCGTCCGGTGGATGGGATTCGCGTGACCAAAGTGGCTGGGCGCGTTTCTGAGCTCGATTTGGCACTGAAGCGTCAAGCCATGTTCGGCACAGTGGGCATCGGCCATACGCGGTGGGCAACACACGGTCCGGCGACTCAGGAAAACGCGCACCCGCACAACGGCGGAAGCGGGCAGGTGACTCTAGTGCACAACGGAGTTATCGAAAATTACGAAACATTGAAGGTGGAACTGCAACGCAATGGTTACGTCTTTCGGTCTCAAACCGACACTGAAGTCGTATCCCATTTGATCGCTGACTGCCTTAAAGCTGCCACTGACAACGGCGCAGAGCTCGCTACTACGCAGAACTGTATCGATGCAGTTCAAGAGACGATTGCCCAATTGCGAGGCACCTATGGCCTGCTGGTCATGTTCCGCGATGTGCCCGACCTGCTCATCGCTGCTCGTTGTGGTAGTCCCTTGGTGGTTGGTGTTGGCAAGGGTGAGCAATTTATCGCCAGTGATACTTCGCCACTCGTCGGCTTTACTGAAAAAATCATCTATTTAGCCGATCATCAACTGGCCATTATTCGCCCCGACAACATCCAAATTCTCCACCGGGACAATGGCCGCATCCGACCAGACATTCAGCAATTGACCTCGCAATCGCTGGACGTTCAATTGGAAGGCTTCGAGCACTACATGCTCAAGGAGATCTATGAACAACCTCAATCAATCCAGAACGCGCTGCGCGGTCGACTGGACAAAGACAACGCCACTGCCAAGTTTGGTGGCCTCAACCTCACCACACAACAACTGCGCGGCGTTCAGCGAATCATTCTGACGGGTTGCGGTACGAGTTGGCATTCGGCCCTGGTTGGCGAATACATGCTCGAGGAATTGGCGAGAATCCCTGTTGAAGTCGAATACGCAAGCGAACTCCGTTATCGCAATCCACCAGTCGATCATGACACGATCGTGTTCGGGATTACGCAAAGCGGTGAGACTGCGGATACACTGGCCGCACTTCGTGAAATGAAACGCAAGGGACACCATACGCTGGCAATCAATAACGTGATTGGAAGCAGCATAGCGCAAGAAGCGGATGGCGGCGTCTACTTGCACGCGGGGCCCGAAATAGGCGTCGCATCCACCAAGGCCTTTACGTCGCAGTTGACGGTCTTGGCGATGCTATCTCTCTACTTTGGCCGTTTGCGGCACCTGAGCTTTGAAGCCGGACTGCGCATTATCTCGCAAATCGAATCGCTCCCCGCTATGGTCGAGAAAACACTCGAATGCCACTCCCAAGTGAAAGAGATCGCTGCGCGTTATGCCGACACCACCAACTTCTTATACTTGGGACGTCACTACAATTTCCCCAGTGCGCTGGAAGGTGCTCTCAAACTGAAGGAAATTAGCTATATCCACGCCGAAGGGTACCCAGCAGCTGAGATGAAACATGGGCCTATTGCTTTGGTTGACGAACACACCCCTTCGGTGTTCATCGTACCCCGCGGCACCGTCTACGATAAAGTGCTCAGCAACCTGCAGGAAGTCAAAGCTCGGGGGGGACCAGTAATCGCCATCGTCGACCATATCGATCCACAAGTAACGCGACTTGCGGACGCAGTTATCGAGATACCCCCGATAGAGGATTTTCTTCAACCAGTTTTAGCGGCAATACCGTTGCAATTGTTATCCTATGAGATAGCATTGTTGCGAGGTTGCGATGTCGACAAGCCGCGAAATCTAGCCAAAAGTGTGACGGTTGAGTAAGCTTGGAAGAGATCGTTTGGGTAAGCCCCTATTCAAATCCCCCTGAAGTCGTGGACCCATTGGTCCATGGCTGATTCTCGTCTGAATGTTTTGGAGCATTTGCCACATGAGTAACAACCTAGGACTCAGTTATAGCGCCCGGAAAGCACTCGCCGTTCAAGTCGGTGAGTCTGCAGGCAACGAGATTGCCAATCTCTTGCAACGTATGTCAGCTCAAATTGAAGAGCTAAAAAGGAGTAAGGTGAACATTACGCCGGTCGTTCCAGGACTCAAGCGGGAAGAAGAGGACCACGTGTCCGCTGCAATCGAGAGCGAAACGTTTTAATTATCTGACAGTCCCGCCCAAGCAATCTGAGCCCACAAAGAAATCAATGAAGACCCGTGTTAACCACGGGTCTTTTTCGTTTCAATGTTGTGTGTGTCAGCGATTGTAAGTGACTCCGCGGCGGGAGTCTTGCTGCGGTGGTGACTCCCGGCGGGAGACACCTACTAGTGACTACCTTTGCGGTTTGGTAACTCCCGGCGGGAGTCATCTACTAGTGACTCCATTGGCGGTTTGGTGACTCCCGGCGGGAGTCACCTACTATAAACCCTGGAAGCAGCGCCGGACGGGATGAGCTATAATACCCCCAGCCCACCTCAACCCCCACCTCTTTACTCATCAACTATTGAGTCGGAAATGCAAAATCACTCCTCAAATGTTGCAAGTCGAATTGCAGCATGTTTTTCTATCTTGCTTGTGTGCCTTGGAGCACCTAGTGTCTTTGGCCAGGACGCTGTGGAAGCGGAAAAATCGAAAAAGGAACTGATCCGCTTCGAACGCCAGTCGTTGACGTCGACCTACTTTTCCGAAGGTGTGGCCGTGGGGGACATCAATGGTGATGATCACCTTGATATCGTCTACGGACCCTATTGGTTTGCTGGACCGGACTTTACGAACAAGGTGGAGATCTATCCTGCTAAACCGCAACCCATGGAAGCCTATGCCGACAACTTTTTCTCTTGGATCTATGACTTCGACCGCGACGGGGCCAATGACATCTTTGTCGTTGGCTTTCCGGGAACCGCAGCTTATGTGTACCAGAATCCTGGCCAAGGAAAAGGCGAATGGAAGAAGCACGAGGTCTTTGACTGGGTTTCCAACGAATCACCACAGTTGATTCAGCTGGTGGGGGATGAACGACCTGAATTGGTTTGCACTCGCGATGGATTTTTTGGTTTCGCCACGATTGATTGGGAGAAGCCTTTTGCGACATGGAAATTCCATGCAATCTCCGAAAAGGTGACGGCTGATCGCTTTGGGCATGGACTGGGAATTGGAGATATCAACAGTGACGGTCGGCTGGACATCATTCATGCAGGTGGATGGTACGAACAACCAAACGAAAATGCGCTGAACGGAAGATGGCGTCCGCATGCAGCCAAATTCTCTGGATCGTACGGCGGCGCTGAGATGTTTGCATACGATGTTGACGGCGATGGTGATGCGGACGTCATCACCAGCGAAGCGGCGCACGACTATGGATTGGCTTGGTATGAGCAAAAGCCGGGCGATGATGGCGAACCTACATTCGTGCGGCAGTTGATCATGGGGGAACATCCCTCCGACAACAAGTACGGCGTGCTTTTTACCGAGCTGCACAGCGTTCAGTTGTTTGACATCAATGGCGATGGACTAAAAGACATCATTACGGGCAAGACCTATTACTCTCATCACCAGCAAAGTCCCATGTGGGATGCTGGTGCGGTTGTCTATTGGTTTGAACTCAAGCGTGGTGAAAATGGTGTCGATTGGATTCCTCATCAGATCGATGGCCAGGCGGGGATTGGACGCCAAGTAACAGTGGCAGACATTAACCAAGATGGATTGCTCGACGTCGCGACCGGTGGAATGCTCGGGTCCACTGTGTTGTTACAAACACGCCAAGCGGTTACGCCGGAGGAATATGCCGCGGCGCAGCCCAAGCTTTATTCTGGTCCCAAACCGCGATCGGTTACCAATGCGCAAGGCTTGCGAGGTCCAAAGGCGGAGACCAATAGTGATGGCCGCGTTCCGGGCGCGATCGAGGGTGAAGAGCTCAATGCGACCACATCGGCTGGAACTGCTGCTGCTCAGCCGATGGGTGGCTTCCCTGCGGATCACTGGAGCGGTGACAGTCAACTATGGTGGACCGGCGCCAAGCCGGGTGACACGCTTACGCTTGAGTTGGACGTCTTCAAAGAAGTTGAAGCGATCGAAATGGCGCTGACTTGCGCTCGCGACTACGGCATCGTCGAAATCAGCCTCGATGGGAAACCACTTGGTAATCCAATCGATCTTTTTAACGCCGAGGTAATCACCACCGGCTTGCTTGAATTCAAAACGCCTGGACTTAACCAAGGCAAATACAAGCTCACCTTCGAAATTGTTGGAGCCAATCGCCAAGCGGCCAAGGCATACATGTTTGGACTCGACTTCCTGCGTTTTCGTAGTCCCGGCGAGTCCTTTGAAACCACCGACGATGCGATCAAACCTACCTCCAGCGACGGACGCGAGCTGAATCTCGATTTTGAATCCGGGACATTGGCCGACTGGACCGCTGAAGGCAACGCTTTTGAGAATCAGCCTGTCGCTGGTGACCGCGTTGCCGCCAGACGCAATGACTCGCGTAGTCGCCATCACGGCGAGTATTGGATTGGAGGTTTCGAGCACCTTGGCGACGCTCCTAAGGGGAGGCTCACATCAGCCCCGTTCAAAGTCACAGCGAACTTCGCATCGTTTTATGTGGGTGGGGGCAATACCGAAGCAACACGTGTGGAACTCTGGGCTGTCGGTGATGAAAAGCCATTCTATAAAATCAGCGGTCGACAAGTTGAAGACCTCAGCCGTATCGTGGTCGATATGAATCGTGTCAAAGGTCGCGAAGTGTTTATCCGGTTGGTCGATGCGAGTAGCGATGGATGGGGGCATATCAACTTTGACCACTTTCGCTTGCATCAAGAAAGCCCAGGACCTGTAACGCCTCAAGCTTTGACACTGGTCGCCGACGACTATCCTCACGCTGGATTGTCCGCCGAAGAGGCCGCCAAAGCGATGAAAGTGCCAGAGGGCTTTGAAGTGACGGTCTTGGCTGCTGAACCAGATGTCAAGCAACCGATAGCGATGACGATCGACGATCGGGGAAGAACTTGGATTGCAGAAGCTTACGAATATCCTCAACGCGCTTCCGGCGATAGCGGTCGCGATCGGATTTTGATTTTTGAAGACACCACCGGAGATGGGAAATTTGATTCCCGCAAGGTGTTCTACGAAGGGCTGAATTTGGTCAGCGGGATTGAAGTTGGATTCGGTGGCGTGTGGGTTGGGGCAGCTCCCTATTTGATGTACATTCCCGACGCTAACGGTGACGATGTGGCCGACGGTAAGCCACAAGTATTGCTCGACGGTTGGGGATTCGAAGATACTCACGAGACCCTCAATACGTTTTGCTGGGGACCCGACGGCTGGCTTTACGGGTGCCATGGTGTGTTCACGCATGCCCGCGTTGGCAAGCCTGGGACACCCGACGCCAAACGCATTCCGTTGAACGCCGGTGTTTGGCGATACCATCCTCTGCGGCACGAGTTTGAGGTCTTCGCGCACGGAACGAGCAACCCGTGGGGAGTTGACTTCAATGAACATGGAGAGGCGTTTGTTACTGCATGCGTCATTCCACACCTGTATCACATGATCTCTGGAGCACGCTACCAAAGACAAGCGGGCCAACATTTTAACGCGCATACCTATGCAGACATCCCGACGATCGCGGATCACTTGCACTACTTGGGTGCAAACCCGCACGCTGCCAATGGCAAATCAGATGAGGCGGGAGGCGGTCATGCTCATGCTGGAGCGATGATCTACCAGGGAGGTGTCTGGCCAAAGCGATACCATGGCGCGTTGTTCATGAACAACATTCATGGACAACGACTCAATACGGATTTGCTTGTTCCAGATGGCTCCGGCTATGTCGGTAGCCATGGTCCCGATTTTTTACTGACGGGTGACGTCGCATCACAAGTCTTGAACATGCGCTATGGACCTGATGGACAGGTCATCATGATTGATTGGTATGACATGCAGGCCTGCCACCGACCGCAAGTAGAGGTGCACGACCGCAGCAACGGGCGCATCTATAAGATCAGCTATGGGAAAACATCACCGGTCAAAGTGAACTTGGCAAAATTGACCGACATCGAGTTGGCTGAATTGTGCCTGCACGACAACGACTGGTACGTACGTCACGCGCGTCGAGTACTGCAGGAGCGAGCAGCGCAACGCAAAATTGCACCTGAGGCCATTGAGCGTGTGACCGACATCGCCACTTCGCATCCAGATGATACGCGCCGCTTGCGAGCCATCTGGACTCGACATGCGATTGGCACTTTCGACCAAAGCTTGTTGACCAAGTTGTTCAACGACGCCAGTCCCCATGTACGTGGTTGGGCTTTGCGATTGCAAATGGAACAACAGCGCAACCTGCTCAATGCACAACAGCTTGAAACGGTGGCGAAAATGGCTGCCAACGACTCATCATCTGTCGTGCGACGCGCAATTACTTCCGCCGTCGACAAGTTACCCGTGAAAGACCGTTGGGACATTCTTCCCGCTTTGGTAGGACACGCTGCGGATGCCGAGGATCATAACTTGCCACTCATGTATTGGTATGCCATGGAACCGCTGGCCGAAGCCGATCCCGACCGAGCACTAGCACTTGGAATGGCCGCAGGCGAAACGCATCCCCAATTGCGAGAGTTCATGTTGCGCCGCGTGGCGGGAAGTGGTGGGGAAGCAGCGATAGCACGGTTGGTAGCTGCTTTGGAGAAAAACACACTCAACGATTCTTCTGCCGCAATTCAGTTGACATTTTTAGAGGCGATCCGAACCGCCTTGGCCGGTCAGCGACAAGCGGCGATGCCAGCTCGTTGGTCAGCTATCGCTGCAAAACTCGACAAGAGCCCAAATGAGCAAGTTCGACTGCTGGCCACAGCGCTCGGCGTGACCTTTGGCGACGCCAATGCTCTGTCAACCTTGCGATCGAAACTCGCGGACAATGCCGCGCCAGAAGCAGAGCGGCTCGAAGCCCTCGGTGCATTGTTGGGGGCGAAGGATCCAAAGTTGGCTGAATCTTTGCTGCAGTTGCTCAAGTTAGATAGTCCGTCGGAGTTGAGGGTCTCTGCCATCCGTGGCTTGGCGCAATACGAAAGCGCCAGTGCGACCAAGACGTTGATCGACAGTTACTCAGAATTTGATGCTGCTGAGCGCCGCGCGGCAATTGCCACATTGAGCTCCCGAGTGGCAGGCGCCACCGCATTGCTTAACGCAATTGCCGACGGACAGATTGCCGCCGCCGATTTGACTGCCGATCTCGCGCGGCAGATCGAATATTTGGGTGATGCCAAGGTCCAGAAACTGCTCGCCGAAAATTGGGGGCAAGTTCGCGAGAGTTCCGCAGACCGTGCCAAGCTGATTGAAGCTGCAAAAAAACTGGTCGAGCGGACGGATCTTCCGAAACCTGATCTCGAACTCGGTCGTGCGATTTATTCGAAGACTTGCCAACGTTGTCACGTGCTGTATGGCGTAGGTGAAAAACTTGGCCCCGATTTGACTGGTTCCAATCGCGCCAATCTCGATTATCTACTTGAAAATATCGTCGACCCCAGCGCCGTCATGGCGCACGAGTACCGGCAGTCGATTTTCTTAACCGATAGTGGGCAGGTGATTACCGGCATCGTCCGCGAGGAAAATGAACGTGCCGTCACAATTCAAACTGCCGAAGAAACGGTTGTCCTTCCAAAAGATGAGATTGAACAGCGACAAGCCAGTGAGCAGTCGATGATGCCGGACAATCAGCTGACACAGTTCAGTGAACATGAAGTGCGCAGTTTGTTAGCGTATTTACGCGGCAAACAACAGAATCCGATGTTAGCTTCTCCAGAAAATGCATCGTTGATTTTCAATGGCCAAGACCTTGTTGGTTGGAATGGAAACCGTGAACTATGGAGCGTCGATAACGGAGAATTGGTGGGCAAATCAAATGGACTTGAAGAGAATGAATTTCTCGTTAGCGAACTGTCGGCCAGCGATTTCAAACTCACGTTAGAAGTCAAACTGGTAAGAAACGAAGGTAACAGCGGGATACAAATCCGCAGCAGCGCTCGCGACGATGGCTCTGTCGAAGGTTTTCAAGCGGACGTCGGCGCCGGTTGGTGGGGTAAGCTCTATGAAGAACATGGTCGCGGCTTACTCTGGGATGAAAGTGGCGAGCAGCATGTCAAGCTTGGAGAATGGAATCGCTATGAGATCGAGGCTGATGGCACGCGCGTACGCACCTGGATCAATGGCAAACCATGTGTCAATCTCGACGATGCGGCAGGAAAACGCCGCGGGATCTTTGCTTTACAACTGCACTCCGGTGGTCCAACGGAAGTTCGTTTCCGCAATATCCAGTTAGAAGTGAAGTAAAGTAGGCGTTCGCATGCGAAGGATTTTCAGGCCGTGAGACGAAGTATCATCTGCATTTGGAGTGGGATACTTTGTGTCACGGCAGTTTTCCTGTTGGATGTAATCCGAGCTGCCGATACAGAACTCTTTCTTCAGCCACCTACGATTCGCGCCAATCCGGTCGAACGCGCGCCATTGGTCGCAATCGTGGATTTCGAGACGAGTGAACCGGCAAGATTCGTATTGGAAATCGACGACGGAACGCGACAGTGGAAACAGCCGATCCCAGCGCCCTCTGCCACTCCTCAAAAGACGCAACATCATCTAGCTGTCATGGGCATGCGACCTGGGCTCCAGCATACAATCCGCGTTCGCGCAACCACTTTTGACGGCACTCAAAGCGAATTAAGCAGACCACTCACGTTCGAAACGCCCCCGCTACCCGCAAATTTTCCACCACTGAAAGTCACACTTGCCCAACCGGAACACATGGAACCGGGCATTACTCTGTTCGCGACCAATCTTTGGATCGACGATGAGAGCATGATGGACTACGGCTATATCGTCGCTCTGGATTCGCAGGGCGAAGTTGTCTGGTATTGCCAGACGGAGGATAGAATCGCCGACATGCGAATTCTGGCCAATGGGAATTTGCTCTATCAACATGGTAACTACCGGTTCGCGTATGAGATCGATCTTCTGGGTAACGATATTCGCAGTTGGTATGGCGCCAATTTGACTTTGCCTCCCAATCCAGCATCGGTCGCAGTGGATGTCGACACAATGCACCACGAAATCATCGAACAACCCAACGGCAACTTTATCACTTTGGCAACTGAGTTGCTTCGTTTTGATCGTTTCCCAACCAGCTTGACGGATGCCACGGCCAGCTGGGAGCCTGCACAAGTAGTGAGCGACGCGATCGTCGAGTTCAATCCCAATAACGGACAGATTGTGCGCCACATACCGCTTGTCGACTTTGTCGATCGCGAGCGTATGGGCTATTTGTCATTGGGTGGATTTTGGAAGGACAAGTACGACCATGCACTGCAATCTCCGTCGCGGGATTGGATGCATGCCAACGGGTTAGTTACGCTCCCTGAGGAGTCGGCAGCAATCGTCTCACTGCGGCATCTTGATTGCCTGATTAAGATTGACCTTGAAACCAAAAAAGCTCGTTGGATGTTGGGGCCTCCCGATGGCTGGGAACAGCCGTGGAGTTCGTTATTGTTGAAGCCTATTGGAGAATGGCCGTGGAGTTACCATCAACATGCTCCCCAGTGGACGTCGCGCGGAACGCTGCGAATCTACGACAACGGCAATTATCGTGCACGACCTTATGATGCGTTCGTTCCCGCCAGTCGCAACAGAAGTCGCATCGTGGAATATGGTATCGACGAGTCGGCGATGACTGTCACGCAATTGACAGAGACGCGAGGTGTGTTTGGCGACGAATTCTATTGTCCTTTTTATGGTGAGGCAGATGAAATACAACAGGGAATTTGTTAATCACCAATGGCGGGCACATTGAAACGGATGACGGCACTCCCAGCAACGATGTGCCGAGTCAAAGGCAATGGGCTCGAATCTTTGAGATGACTTACGCCAATACTCAGAGGCCGGAAAAGGTTTTTGAAGTGACTTGTGATAGTGGACTTGGCAGCCGCTATGGCTGGTCGATCTACCGTGCCCAGCGAATAGGCAAAGGCTTTGTCGATTTGAACATTACGGCGCGTTCACCGGACCAGCCAGGTCACGTCTACCCGAGACTTCCGGCTGTAAAGAAACCTTGATCGGTAACAACTAATGTATGGATAATGCGCGCGTGTTAGCTGCTACTCATGGCGAACTGTCCTCAAAGAAACTGAAGGCAAATCGACGCCCTTTATGAAATGCGACTGGGTCAAGCTCAGTGTCATCGCCAACGACTCCGCCCGGCTTTAAGCTATCGTCGAGCACTTCAATTCCGACATGAACCATTACCGGCGTCCCTTCGCGAGTAATCACGAGAAAAGATGCGGTAGCAAATGGATCACGCGCATTGGCAGTTTCGCGGATCAAATATTTGTCGACTTCGCGACCTTCGTCTATTAGTTCGGCGATGGTAATTTTCTCAGGTCGAGTTTTCCACCGTTTGTCATCCAATTGCCAGACCTTCATTCCCAGGTTCTGAAGCACATAGACCTGCTCGTCAGCATAGCCGGTTGGAATGCGCAGTCCCATCATGTCAAAACCTTCGTTTTCCGCCCATCGTTCGATCTCGTCCATTGGCAAGTCGTCTTGATTGCGCCAACGCTGGGGCAAGTTGGATGTTCGTCCCGTATCAAAATCGAGAAACACAGTTCGTGCGTTTGGCTCTGAGGCGGATTGGAGTATCCAGTTACTGCCGCCGCCATCCACTCGATAGTGTTTTTCCAGTTGAACCGCAGGCACCGTTACAACTTCTTCGTATGCGGGTAAGTCCACATCGCGATATGCAGCTGGAACTTCAAATTTTCCGCCGTTGTCTCGCCACCATGTTTCCCACTTCAGCGAATGACGTTCAAAGAGCTTGAGCTTCATCGCTTGTTGCTGCGCTGTACCTTGTTTGAAAATGCCAAATAGCTGGTCGTCGTCCAGGTCGTTGTCTGTCAATTCTTGTAGGGTCGTTAGGATTTCGCGAACCGGTCGACCAAAGCCATATTCACCCGGAGTGTCCTCTTCGTGGAGATCGAACTTGTGAGCGAATTCTTCCAGTTGCTTGTCATTGACGCTTAGCCCCATATCGGAGCCAGGCTTGCGTAGCGTACGAGGTATTGCGCGAATCAACGCTGGAACGGCTCGCGGATCATCGATGGCCCGCAGGATGAATCCAAGCGAACGCAACATCATGTCATCGTCTGTTGCGTCCAGTTCATCGCACAGCTCAGGAATAGCCTCTGCACCAAAGTCAGCCAAGTTCTTGAGCCCACGCAACCATTCATCGCTAAATCGCGTGGCGCCGGAATTCATGAATTCGAGGTCGTCAAGCAATCTTCCTACCGGAGTATTAAAGCGATTGCGCGATGCCTTAAAGTTGTTACGTGCCGCCAATGCAGGGGCTGGACGTCGCATCGGCTTGATCGAACGTTCTGGAGGTGGCTCGCTTTTGCCGAGCAGCAACTCGACGTGCAGTTCCTGTTGATCCTCAACCTCGACATTGACAGAAGCCGATCCCTGCATCAAGTAGATATAATTCTTGCCAGGAGCGACGCGGAGGCGGAAGGAACCGTCGCTGGCGATCGAAGTAGAGGTGACGGCAGCGCCGTTTCGCGGACGCGCGGGGCCATGGTGCGCAACGCGTTGCCGTATCGAAAATTTGAGGGGCATTCCTTGGCCATCAAGTAGCTTGCCAACAATGACCGCACCGTGGACCATGTGGATGTCGATTTCGGACTGCGTTTTCCCAAGCTGCACATCCAGGGCATCGATGGCAATTGGCACTCGGCCGTCGAATTCTCCCCAAATGTTATATCGATCGGGTTCTGTGATCGCCAATTGGTACTTTCCATTTTCGCCGGTTCGCGTTTGATACCAAGCATGTGTACCAATTCCTTGTGCCGATACCGCGCAACCAGGGATAGGCCTTCCGGTGAATTTGTCGATGACACTTCCTTGGATTATTGCCGGCGAAAACAGTTTGGCATTGAACACCCCAGGTACCTTGGGAACAAACAAACGGTGCGCTCCGTAATCTGGATGATCAATCGTGATCGGGAACGGTTGGTCGTCGACTTGGTGCAGGTCGGACAACAAGAACTTTCCATTTTCATCGGTCGTCGTCGTGCCCACGTTTGGAAGGCCTATCGGTAATGCAGTGGCATGAACAGTGGCATTTACGACACGTTCACCATTAGGGCCCAATACGATTCCAACCAATGCACCGGTGCGTGAGTCGAGTTGCAGCTGCGTTTCCAGTTGGTCAACAGCAATTCGTTCAGCTTGTGTCGCATACCCAGCTTTCTTCGCGACCAACAGTAGGTCGAGTCGGTTCGTCGCATAGCGGATGGCGTCGACCTTCGGGAATTCGAACCTGCCGTCGGCATCGCTTAAAGTGCTGAATATCAAAGCAGGAGCATCAATGTTCTTGAAACTTGAACGTAACAAGCCAACCGCCACACCGGCCAATACTACTCCCCGTTCATCTTCGCACCTACCACTCAGGCTGATTGCGCTCGACGACTGAACTGAGTCTCCGAGTTCCAGGGGCTTGTCGGACAGACAACGACTGCGATCCGCGAAAACTTCAACGACCTCAACTGTACCAAGCGACGAGTTCTCGCGCGAAACGGGTAGCAATTGACTCTCGATCAAACCATCGTTGAATCCCAGATCAATAAAGACTTGGCCACCGTCGCCTACCTCGATCACATTGCCTATCGCATTTTTTCCTGTGTCGAACCGTACACCGGGAAAGTGGATGTCCTGAATATCCTGAGAAGCTAAATCGGCTTGTGGTGTCACATCGACCTGTCCCATTGTGATTGTTGGGCAACTACCGAAAATCAGCAGCGAAAGCGAAAAACCACTGAGAAATCTGATATCGAACCACGTCACATCACAACTCCCCGATTCAGTACTTGGCGTTCTTGAGCGCGCAGCTCGGCTATTCCTCAACCAAGACAATTTGACTTGGAAATTCAACCTCCAACTGCTTCCGGCCATTGTAGAGAGTTACGCGGCCCGTTGCACGGATCTGTTTGTTGAGATAGGAGTTGACCGTGGCTTGCGACTGCGAATCGTTGACGACGACGGTCAAGTTCCCATCGTTTCGAAAATCAGCCTCCGAATTCAAAAGTAATTTTTTACCTTGTTCAATCGCTCGTCCACCCGAAACCAACATCTGCACTGTCAGTTGAGTTCCTTCGGCGGAGTCCAATGCCTGCTTTACGGTTGACATGCCAGCCACTTGAACTTCCGGCGCCGCATTTCGGAACTTGAGCACGCTGAGCGGAAAACGGCTTTGAACGGCGAGCTGTCCATCTTCGTGACGCAGTTGCAGGCTAACGATAGGCTCGCGTTTTTGCCAGTCGACTTCGATCACACCGAAGTGATTGCCGTAGGGGAGTCCGGCCACGCGATGTGAATTGGGTTCCATCATCCGCCAGCCAAGCGTGGCTTGATTTAAGCCGCTGGCAGTGACATCGTAGAGGGGATAGCCCACTGCCTTGTCGTCGACCGAAATGTCCCCGAGGTGGCGATCTCCGCTGATGATCACAACTCCGTTGGCGGAAGTTTTTCGGATGGTATCGTATAATCGTTGACGTTCGTGGGGAAAGTTACTCCACTTTTCGAATGGATGTTCGTCGCTGATCACTTGAATGCTACTTGCGATGATGCGAAGTTCAGCCGGCTGACGCAGTTGTTCCTCCAACCATGTCCATTGGGCATCCCCTAACATCGAAGCGTCCGGGCCAGTGGCGGGTTTATAGGGCTTGGAACGCCATCCCGGCATCCGTTCATCTGATTGTTCCAATTGCGATCTAAAGTAGCGAGTGTCCAACATGATGATTTGGATTCGCTTTCCTGACTCGCCGAACGTCTGAGCGTTGTAGATACCCTGTTGTTGCCGAGCTGCGGAATCAAAGGGAGTTCCCAGGAAATCATGAAACAGTTTTGCCGCAACGTCTTTGTGTTCCCATTCGATTCCAGCATCATTGTTGCCATAGTCGTGGTCATCCCAGGTGGCCATTAGCTTGGCTGAATTCCGCAATCGCACAAAGTCAGGCAAAGCGGCCAATTCCGCGTACGCTTCAGCGATGCGTCCGGGCGTTGAAGGAACCAACTTGCCTTCAACGACGTCGGCATAGATGTTGTCCCCCAACAGCAGCAATAACTCTGGTTGATAGTCCGCCATCGCTCCCCAAATTGGGCATGGTTTCTGTTGGCTGGCACACGATCCAAATGCAATACGGCTAATTGTATCCGTTTGTGCGCAGGTCGGATGGGTGGCCAACGCAGTGAAATTCAATAGCCAAAAAAGTAAGACGACAATCAAAGAATGCTTAAGAATGCGAAAACGCATGGGAACTCCGAATGAAAATGGAATAGAACATTTCGCTTACGGGGCGGCACCAGTTTACCTTGGAAGTTGCGAGTTGTCTCAACCCGCAAAATCACACACCGCTGCCAAGATGGCCAGCGAATCAACAATCTGTTACGATGCTTCGATCCATTTCGCTCACCGAAAATACAAGGAATCTAACGTGAAGTCTCCAAAGCTAATGTCCTGCGCCGTCGCGTGCGCTGTCATGTTCGGATGTGCACCACAATCAACCAAACCACCTACGGCGGGCGATACTCCCGCAATTGAAGCGCAGGAGGCATTGGCAGGCGTCGGCAAAGAGGGGCAACTGTTGCGCGACCACTCCGATACACAAAAGATCATTTCGGGGCCGTTGAGCGCCTATCTGCATGTTAAACAAGTTGCCGCTTTAGAAATTCAAATCCCGCAGGCCTTGAATCTATTCCAAGCCACGAACGGTCGGCTACCGAAAAGTCATGAAGAATTCATGAAAGAGATCGTCGAGTTCAATCAAATCAAACTCCCAGAACTACCGGCAGGCGCCGTCTATCGATTCAACACTCAGGAAGGCAAGTTGTGGGTTTATCCGGAAGATGAAGTTCCCCAGTAGGTCGCACGCGCGGGGAGCGACCACAGTACCAAGCAGATCGTGACCTGTTGACCTGCTTAACGATTTTTCCGATTTATCGAAACACAATGTTGATCTGAAATGCCACAAACAATTTCAACGCAAGCCACCGCTTCGTTTCTGCAAATCCACCCTGCACTGCGTCAACAATTCCCCGCGTTCCTGCGTCGAAGTCCTCACGATGGACTGCCCGTTATCTATTTGGACGGGCCAGCGGGGAGCCAGGTGCCGCAGTTGGTAATCGACGCGGTAGCCGATGGGCTGGCCAATCATAATGCCAATAGCAATGGCATGTTTTCGACAAGCATTGAAGTTTCCGAAATGATGGCAAGTGCGCATCAAGCTGCGGCCGATTGGTTTGGTACGAGCGATCCTCGCGAGTGTATTTTTGGAGCCAACATGACGACGCTCACGTTGGCCATCTCACGAGCCTTGGCGAAGACCTGGAAACCGGGCGAAAAGATCGTGGTGACTGAACTCGATCATGACGCCAACGTGACGCCGTGGAAGCTGGCGGCTGCTGATGCGGGTGTTGAAGTGGCTACGGTTCGGGTAAATCGTGACGACGCCACGCTCGACGTTGATGATTTTCGACGTCAAGTCACTCCGGGCACGCGGTTGGTCGCATTTACATGCGCTTCCAATAGTGTCGGTAGCAAGCCGCCGATTGAGGAATTGATCGCGATTGCTCATTCAGTTGGTGCAGAAGTGTATCTCGATGCAGTTCACTATGCTCCACATTGTTTGATCGATGTCTCCAAATGGAATGCTGATTATTGCGTCTGTTCGGCATATAAGTTCTTTGGGACGCATGTCGGAATGTTGTGGGGACGCTATGAACGGCTTGACGAATTGAAGGCATACAAGCTGCGTCCCTCACCGGCACTTCCTCCTGGTAAATGGATGACGGGCACGCAGAATTTTGCTGCGATCGCGGGGGCTGTGGCTGCCATTGACTACATCGCCAGTATCGGCCGTTTAATCTCCAATAGCGACCCTGCAATATCGCGACGGGCAGCATTGCAAATAGCATTTGAAGCCATTGAAAAGTATGAACGCACTCTGCTTCAGCAACTTGTTAGCGGACTAAAGAAAATTTCTGGAATCGAAGTGTATGGAATCACTGATCCAGAATGTTTCGATCATCGGGTGCCAACAATAGCTCTGACGATTCCTGAACTACCCTCGAAGCAAGCCGCGAAACTGCTTGGGGAACAGGGGATCTACTGTTGGCATGGGGATTATTACGCTGTTGACATATGTCGAGTTCTTGGTCAAGAGTTGGATGGCATGATACGGCTGGGGATTATGCACACCACGACACAGGACGAAGTTGAGCGTACGCTCGACGCAATACGTGCTTTGGCCAAACAATAACTATTTCGTATCGACCAAGCCTTGCAAAGTGAACTTGGACGACATCATTGCCATGCTGCGACTACCCGGCTGGGCGTTGTCACTTGGTCGTTGCATGAATTCTGGAAAACTGACGCGCGAGAAAATATCGAGATTCGGTGATTGTCCCGCCTTGGCGAGTGCCTGTTCAATCGTCTCGCCACCTGATGTCATGAGCATACCGGGAATGTTCGAACCACCAGTGCTCCACAGGTCCTTTCCGTTCCATGTCATTTTGATGGACGACTTGAATTCATTGACTACGTAAGAACCCCGCGCGATGTAGTTGACCGCTTCCTGTTTGGGCCCGCTAATTGAGCCGACAACTTTAATCTGCGAGCTTGGATCAATCTTATAGCCAGAATTCTTAATGGCAGTTTCCAACCCCGACTTAACTTGCGCCTGATGCTGCCCCGCGCCGCTGACATCAATGGCGACAGCAACGCCTGGGTGGATAAGGAACACAGATGGATCTTTTTGTGCTTTGGTGAGGAGTTCTTCGGCGGCAGGGTGTGGGAACTTCGCAGGAACGAGCAATCCTCCGTTTTGTTCTTGAACGCCTATAAACGACATGCCGCCAACGGTGGTAATGGCATGGGCTCCTGTGTAGTCACAGACTTGAATCTTCGTAGGCAAGTGGACCAACAGACGATTGTCGAGCAGTGCAAAATCCTCATGGGGATAACTCAGAGAATTTGTAGCGATCGGCGCGTCGGATAGGTGAAAGTCTGCTTCCCATTCCGCAGTCTCAACGTTGAACAGGCGAATCTCTCCAACCGCCGTGAACAAAATGCGTTTGCCGCTGGGGCTCCAGCAGACGCGATTCCAACCGACGCGAGCCGCATTGTCGAGAGCGGACGAGCCTAAGATCTCACCGCTGTTCGCATTGACCACCAGAAGCGTCTTATCGTCGGAAAGAGCGACGAGTTGCCGATCGAGTGAAACGGCCATTGCAAACGAATTATGATTTAGACGCGAATGCCAAATCGGCTCGCGTTTGAAGATATCCCATAGCACTACGTGCCCTTTGTCGCTGAGCGTCAACACCGTGCTTTCAGTGATCGGTTCAGCGGCAGCCACGATCGCATTTTGGCGTTTGCCCCAATCCTCTTTGTCATTTGGATACGGGATCCAGCTTGGCGTCCGCACAATCTTCTTGCCTTGCAGCCGCCAGACTTGCAATTGATCGGGAGTTTCGTAGCCGCCGCGTTCGTCACTGGCTCCGACCATTAATACCGAAGCGCCATTGTCAAGCAACGCGATCGGCCGCATGTGTGATTCCACTTGTTCGGAATGGATTGCTTTTCCAGTGACTAAGTCGACAAGTGAAAGTCGTGTGAGTGGCTTGGGAATAGCGAAGGTGGCTGAGTATCCTACTGCTGCGCGCCGACAAACGGCATTGACCGCCAGCTTATGCATCCCCTCGTGAAAATTTGTCTTCTTCGGAAGGGGCGCGCGCTTTGGTTCAAAATCCAATTCCCCGCTCTTTGCCAGCGAAACTGTCCATTCGACGCCCGCCAAGGTCACGACTTCGTTTGCCGCATCCCAATCGACGTCTTTGGGAGAGCCCCAGCCTGCGCCCGAACTCCCACTCCCTGCGGCCGTATTGGGCGAAGACGTTGAAGGGCTGTTCGCAGCACTCGGCGATGCGTCTGAGTCACCGATCATTTCAAAAGGATTGTCGGCCGAGTTTAAGAAAGCTTGATCGGTAGCGCTTAACCGTGCGACGGGAATGCGCAATGTTTTGCCCGCATCACTTTCCAAGATCGCATTGCCATCTGAAACCTCAACCAACTTGGCAGTGATCTTAAAGCGACCCGTCGAGTCACTCCACTGCCGCATTTCACCTGTCTGCAGTGCGAGGGCCGGCGACGTCAGCAAAATAGATAAAAAAATAACCAGTCGGTACCAGCATGGTGTGATAGCACGGTGATGGAATAAAATCTTTCGCATTATATATCCTCAAGTGGAGTCTAGATTAAAAAGTGAGATTGGCGGCTCGCAGTGCCGTACGATGGTCTTAATTGTTTTTGAATCAGTGTCGAACGATTGTTGCAATCGTTTTCGAAGCAGTTTCCAAAGCGATTGAGACACTCGCTCGACAATTATTCAGTGTCGGACGAGATCGTACTTCGCTGTTCGCGTTCCATCTCTTCAAACGGGCTCTTGTTGGTGATCTCGACGGCAAGTTGCTGAATGTTTGAGTTTGCATGTGTGTTGGCCAAGCGTTCGATAATTGGCAACAAAGTAACCGGGATCTCACTGGCTGATAGCTTTGACAATCGTTCGAGCCAATATCGCGTATTGACATCTTTAGGCAGTTCAGCCAACAAATTAACTTCATCCAAGCTGTCGAGTGGCCCCATTCTCGTCGATTCAAAGCTCGCGACTTCATCAGTCGTAGACCTGAATTCGCGCTGCAACTCACTGACGGAACTGCTTTCGGGCGTACTGTCGCGTTGACTCTGTACTTTGGTGATCGTCTCTGGCGCGATAGTGGATTGGGAGTCAGTGGCCTTCTGTTGCGAACTTGGAGTTTGCACAAGCGCGGAATCATTGTTTGATGGTTCGTACCACTTATTGATTGCGATTGAAATGAAACTCACGACGACGATCGAAAGACTGACAACCAATGACCGACGCAGCCACTGCTTTCCCTTCCATGCAGGTTGCTCAGCTAATTTGGAAGTGAACGCGATCATCGGAGGCACGCCGTCGCGTTGGAATTGATCCAAGATGGTTGCAATATCATGGGCGGTGTATCGCCGTTGGCTGGGGTCTTTCGAAAGCAACGAGAAGAGCAAATGGATGAACCATGACGGCAGATCTGTGCGATAGTGCGATAGTTCCGATGGAGTTTCATTCACGATTTTCGAAATCACGCCATAGTTCGTCTCCGCCGTAAACGGAGGCTCTCCTGCGGCCATCCAATACATCAGACTCCCTAAACTAAAAAGGTCGGAACGATGGTCAATCGGTTTGCCACTAGCCTGTTCCGGCGACATGAATTGTGGCGTACCTGCTACCCAACTTGAGCAAGTTAGTCCTTCATCATCGATCGAGCGTGCTAACCCGAAGTCTGCGATCAATACTCGTTCCAATTCGCGTTCGATCAGGACATTGGAGGGCTTGATGTCACGATGCATCATGCCTCGTCGATGCGCTTCGGCTAGGCCGCTGGCGAGCTGCCGTACGACGGAGAGAATTTCATCCAATTCAAATCTTCGAGCGCCGCGCGCGTTCCTAAAGTCGCGCAACGTTCCTTGTGGCATAAAGGGCATTACAAAATAGGGTACGTCTCGCCAGACTTCAACGGTGTAGATATCGATGATGTGGTGATGTCGAAGCGATGCAGCAATTTGAGCTTCCCTCGCAAAGCGGCGTCGCGCTGCAAGGTCGGCGGTCAAATGCTGCCGCAACGTCTTGATCGCGACGGTTCTTCCCAAACTGCGATCTCGCCCTTTGAGGACAAGACCCATGCCACCGCTGCCGATAATTGAGAGGATGTCGTATTCGTTCAAGCTACCAAGTGAATCGTCGGTCCTGGCAGGTCCCAACCATAATTCCAGGTAGCTCTGCGTTCCTCCATCCACATCATTTTTAACCGAGGACTCAAGTAGTCCACGCTCTACGACACTTAAGCAATTCTCAACTGTCAACGGAGGAGCATCATCGCGTGATTCTGCAAGAGTTTCCAAGCTACTGGTAGCTGCTATCCAAAAATCCTTGTCAGCAGCTAATAACTGCATTTCTTTGCGACACCGTTGGCAACCGTCCAAATGCAATTCGATGGCTCGCATTTCCGACTCGCAAGCGTTCCCTTGCAGGTAGCTTTCCAGTCGATCGCTGTCGCATTGTAGGTCGGATGGCAGCATAAATGTCTAGTCGTGAAGCTCGATAAAGCACTCGTTGTAGCGGAGCTTGGAAAGCTCCTTCTTTACGAAGCGGAGCTTGCGAAAGCTCCCGCTTTGGGAGTCATCCCGACAGTCCATGGATGTAACTCTTATACCCAGAGAATTCTACATTCTGACACAAAAAATTTTTTTCTCCTAAATACCCGTCTCCCGGTTCGGGTGTACCCGCAGTACGAGTGGAGTGCTAGGGGGGCATGACTAATTGGTCGCTGGTGACTCCTGGCAGGAGTCACCTACTTGAACGACCTACTTGTGACTCCTGGCAGGAGTCACGTACTTGTCACTCCAGGCAGGAGTGACCTACTTCGTTTCGCAGGCGGCGAATGATGCGACTGCGGGCAGCATAGACAGTTCCTACGCTCTTACCAAGTTCTTGGGCGACGCCGTTGATTTCGCGTCCTTCAATGGTCGTCAGCCAAAATGCCTGCCAAGTGTCTGCCGCAAATTCCGGTTTGATTATTTCTGCAGCGCGACGGATGCGTTCCTTTTGCAATTCACGATCCATGAATCCTTCTGCATCGTCGGCTTTCGAAATGCTTTGCAATTGTCGCTGAATTTCGGAATCGCCCGAGCCGCGATCCGGTTTCGTCCGCTGAAGGTTATTCAGGGTTGCATTGCGGGTTACTCGTCCCAGCCAAGTCCTGAATTTCGCCCGACCAGGATCATGTGGGCGTTGTCGCAAGGCGCGCGCCACCGAGAGCAAAACCTGTTGTATCACATCTTCCGCATCGGCTGGCTGCAATCCGGCGAAGCGGGCTGTTCGATAGATTACAGGTCGATATATTTCCACGAAATCTATCCACGCTCCCTCGTCATCGGAGCAGCAGACCCGCGCAAGCAGGCTCTGACGAGTTTCTGGGGCTGGTGAATCGATCGACACGGCTGGTTCGCTACACTAGGATGTCACAAGTTTACACTAGAGTATACTCGCGATTGTAATGGTTTTTGCCAGAAATCTCGGTAGTGGATTTTTGTAAAGATCTTATTTGAACGGCTTTAGCGGGCTCCATCACGGGTGCAGGAGCTTTAGCATTTAGCAAGCTCCGCTACGGAAACTGAGATATGAAACAAGTCATCGCCATCGTTCGCCCGTACCTTGCTGAAAGGGTTATTGAAAACTTGCGGCTTGCGCCGCTGGAAGCGTTGATCGTTCGCGAAGTAAAAGGCTTTGGGCGGCAAAAAAGCTACCTCAAAAAATATGGCGACAGCGAATATGGCCTGGCGTTTCTACCGAAAGTCGAAATTACGCTGTGGGTCGATGACCTGCGGGTCGATGAAGTCTTAAAGCGGATCAATGAGGTAGCATGTAGCGGTCGTATGGGGGATGGTAAGATCATCGTTTTACCAATGCTTGGCGAAACTTATGGCTGATGTCCTTCCCCTTTTCGTTCAACCTGCGGAGCATCGAAAATCAACTCCTCCGCAGTAGTTGGCTCATCGTCGATACTTGCTCCCTGCAGTACGGTAAGAGGGTCCAATTGCACCCATGCAGACGCCGTCGACAAAACGGCCGCAGCAACTTGGCTGGCATGAATAATCCAGATCACCACTCCGGTCCCGACAGCTGTGGTAACGATGGGGTTCAAATTTCCAAAAAACACGCTCTCGGCGCGTTCTTCATCGCTTGAGCGCGCATCGGCGAGGATCATTTGAATATGGTTGATCTCATCCAACTTTTGCTTCATCAACTCGTCTTCGAGCAGTTGTTGTCGAACGATCGTGCTTCCGCGGAAGATCGAGTTCGTTGAATACTGGGCATCTTCCATGCCGGAGGATGACGAGTTCGTTTCCGAAGAGAATTCGGCATCAATCTCCTTTATGACTTCGTCCAGTGCTGCCAAAGCCGATGCGGCTTGGCCCCCAGTTTTAGTGTTTTCACGCTCATCAACCGGCAACGCCACCGCAACAGTTGCTGTGGGTTGAGATGTTGAAGCCGCACCGTTTCCACTGCCGCTTTCAACCTGTGAATCCGCCGCGGCATCGCCACTTGTCCCACTGGTTTGATTGTTGGGCCCGCTACTTTCTCCACTGTTGTTCGTATTGTTACCAGTCTCTGGTGCAGGTACGTTCGTCGGTATTCCAATTGAAATCGTTACCAATGCGCTCTGCGATTGCAATTGTCCATCGCTAATCGCATAGGCGAAGCTGACTGTGCCCACGTACCCTGCGACAGGCGTATAAGTGAAGCTTCCATTTGCATTGGTGGTTAACGTGCCGGACGCGGGTGACGTGACGAGGATAACCTGCAATGCGTCGCCATCGGGATCCGTATCGTTGGCTTTCAGTTCTCCGGCAGTGATCACCAATTTATCAATGTAGCTTGTCGCAAAAAAGTCGTTCGTCGCGACTGGGCTCTCATTCACGTCGCCTACTAGAATCAAGAAGTCGGCCGTCTGGAATGAACCATCGGAACTAGTGGCTCGAACCGTGATGTTGTACTGAGCGTTCTCTTCAAAACTGAGACTTTGCAGCGTGCTCACCATGCCTGAATTCAGATCGATGCTGAACCGTCCTGCCGCGTCGTTGTCGAGCGAGTAGGTCACGGTATCGGTCCCATCAGGATCGCTGGCGAAGGCGGTTATCCCCACGTAGGTTCCCAGCGGACTGTTTTCAAGCACATAGTCGTTAGCAGGCTCCGTATCGCTGATTGGGCCGACAGCGTTTTCATTGGCATCGGTTATATCAATGGTGAACGTTTCTGTTGCCTGAGATCCGTCGACGCTCGTCGCCCGCACGATGATGGCATGCGATGTCCACACTTCGTAGTCGAGTACGCCGGCTACCGTTACCACACCGGTGACGCTATCGATAGCGAACAATCCACCGGCGTCGTCATCAAGCGTATAGGTCACGTTATTGGTAGTAGCATCGGCGTCACTTGCCAGTGCGGTGATACCGACCGCTGTTCCAATGGTTGCATCTTCGACCACAATGTTGGCAGACGGATCATCGTCGATCGGCACCGTGACATCAAACTCGTTCACATCGTTGATGTCGACCAAGAAATCTTTTTCGTGTGATGCTCCCGACGCATCGGTAACTTGAATGCGAATCCAGTGCGAGGCCACTGATTCACGATCCAAAAGCGTTCCGTTCGCCACCGTGATTTGGCCTGCGTTATCAATGACAAAGCGACCACCGGCCGAGTCGAGCATGGTGTAGGTAAAGTTCTCGCCAGCGTCGACATCTTGACCTGTGACAGTTCCCACGCTGGAGCCGATGAGAGCATTTTCGTCGACTGCCAATGGTCCACTGAGAATATCATGTGGAGCGTCGTTGGCCCCCTGGATGGTAATGGTGACTTGCGTTGTGCTGGTCAGTCCGTCGCTGTCTTGCATCGTATACGTGAAGACATCTTCGAGACTGTCGCTGCTGGTACGCAATGCTTGAACGGCTGAATTGCTGTTGTCGACCGTATAACTGTAAGTACCGTCTGCAGCAATGGTAATCGAGCCGAAGAGGCCAGTGACATTGGTTCCGACAGCGCCAGAAGCGTTGGCGTGGGAACCCGCTGCAACGCCCATGACCGTCTTGGTATCGCCGGCGTCGACATCGGTATCGTTAAAGAGGACGTTGCCGGTAGGGTTTGTGCCTGCCATACCATTGCTGATACCGCCCGCTTCGCCGGCGATGGCGGTGTCGGCAATGGATATCGGTGCATCGTTGGTGCCGGTAATCGTGATCGTCACGTTTTCGCTGTCGCTCAGCGGCGTGCCGTCATCGTCGGTCACACTCACGGTGTAAGTCAGCACCAGCGTTTCACCCGTTGCCAGGAAATTAAACGATTCTCCGCCCGAGTTAAAACTCCAATTGAGAGCGTTCGTCGTTTGCGTCCCGTTGAGAATTGCAGTGGGTGTGAGCGACAGGAAGTTCTGCAGCATCGCGTTTGTCAAACCGGCTGGAACGCTAACTGCTCCGGTACCTGAGACAACCACCGCATCCACAGCTGCAGTAACGTTATCGGTCAAGTCCAGATCCGTTACTGTGAACGCACCACTATCGGTCAGTCCCGCATTCGTTTCGGTCAACGACGATGAAGCCGGCCCACCCGTGATCACTGGCGCATCAGCAGTTCCGCTGATGGTGATGACTACAACCTGCGTATCGGTAGCCCCTTGGCTGTCTTCAACTTCAATCGTGTAAGTCAACGTTAGCGACTCACCGCTGGCCAGGTAATCGAACGCTTCACTGCCTGAATTGAAATTCCAGGTCAACGTGCCGGACGTTTGCGTGTTGTCTAACACGTTGGCTGTCGAGGACAGCATGGCCAGCAAGGCCGCATGGTTCGAACCCAGTCCGGCAGTCGTCCCGCTGGCCACCACCGCAGTGACGTTTGAACTCACTACATCGATCAAGTCGGCGTCGGAGACGGTCAACGTTCCCGAACTGGTGAGCGTCGTATTCGTCTCGGTCAGCGTTTCGGCGGCACTGTCGCCAGCTTCTACGGTGATCGCTGGAGAACCATTGGTGCCGGTAATCGTGACCGTAACGCTTTCGCTGTCGCTCAGCGGTGAGCCATCGTCGTCGGTCACACGAACGGTATAGGTCAGAATCAGCGTTTCGCCGGTCGCGAGGAAATTGAATGCTTCGCTACCGGAATTGAAATTCCAATTGAGCGTGTTGGTCGTCTGCGACCCACTGAGAATCGCAGTTGGTGTAACCGACATGAAGTTTTGCAGCATCGCGTTGGTCAAACCCGCTGGAATGCTGCTTGCTCCGGTACCTGAGACAACCACCGCATCCACAGCCGCAGTGACGTTGTCAGTCAAGTCGAGATCGGTGACCGACAACGTACCACTGTCGGTCAGTCCCGTGCTGGTCTCCGTCAACGAAGATGTGCCAGGCCCACCGGTGATCTCTGGTGAATCATTAGTCCCGGTAATCGTTAAAACTACGGTTTCGGCGTCGCTCAGCGGCGAGCCATCGTCGTCGGTCACACTCACGGTGTAAGTTAGCACCAGCGTTTCCCCAGTCGCCAGGAAATTGAACGCTTCGCTGCCCGAGTTAAAATTCCAATTGAGTGTGTTGTTCGTTTGCGACCCGTTGAGAATCGCAGTTGGTGTGACCGACATGAAGTTTTGCAACATCGCGTTGGTCAAACCGGCTGGAACGCTACTGACCCCAGTTCCCGATACGACCACCGCATCCACTGCCGCAGTAACATTATCGGTCACATCTAGATCCGTTACCATGAACGTGCCACTATCTGTAAGACCCGCATCCGTTTCGGTCAACGACGACGTAGCCGGCCCACCGGTGATCACTGGCGCATCGGCAGTACCATTGATGGTGATGAACACAACTTGCGTATCGGTAGCCCCTTGGCTGTCTTCAACTTCAATCGTGTAAGTCAACGTTAGCGACTCACCGCTGGCCAGATAATCAAACGCTTCACCGCCCGAGTTGAAATTCCAGGTCAGTGAGCCGGATGTTTGAGTGTTGTCTAACACGTTGGCTGTCGAGGACAGCATGGCCAGCAAGGCCGCATTGTTCGAACTCAGTCCGGCAGTCGTTCCGCTGGCCACCACTGCAGTGATGTTGGAACTCACAAGATCGGTTCGGTCTGCGTCGGAGACGGTCAGTGTTCCCGAGCTGGTGAGGCTCGTATTCGTCTCCGTCAGCATTTCGGCCGCACTATCGCCAACTTCAACTGTGATCGCTGGTGAATCATTAGTCCCGGTAATCGTTAAAACTACGGTTTCGGCGTCGCTCAGCGGCGAGCCATCGTCGTCGGTCACACTCACGGTGTAAGTCAGCACCAGCGTTTCACCCGTTGCCAAGAAATTGAACGTTTCGCTGCCTGAATTAAAGTCCCAAGTGAGCGTGTTGTTGGTCTGCGAACCGTTGAGAATCGCAGTTGGTGTGACCGACATGAAGTTTTGCAACATCGCGTTGGTCAAACCCGCTGGAACGCTACTGACCCCAGTTCCCGATACAACCACCGCATCCACTGCCGCAGTAACATTATCGGTCACATCCAGATCTGTCACTGTAAGCGTGCCACTATCTGTAAGACCCGCATTTGTTTCGGTCAACGACGACGTAGCTGGCCCACCCGTGATCACTGGCGCATCAGCAGTTCCGCTGATGGTGATGACTACAACCTGCGTATCGGTAGCCCCTTGGCTGTCTTCAACTTCAATCGTGTAAGTCAACGTCAGCGATTCACCGCTGGCCAGATAATCAAACGCTTCACTGCCTGAATTGAAATTCCAGGTCAGCGCGCCGGATGTTTGAGTGTTGTCCAACACATTGGCGGTCGATGACAGCATAGCCAGCAAGGCCGCATGGTTCGAACCCAGTCCCGTCGTGGTGCCACTGGCCACCACACTGCTAACCGTCGAAGCAACCGTGTCGGTCAAGTCCAAGTCGGTGACCGTCAACGTTCCGGTCGAAGTCAAGGTAGTGTCTGTTTCAGTCAACGACTCTGCTGCGCTGTCACCAATTTCAACTGTAATAACTGGGGCAGTACTTCCACCCGTGATCGTGATCGTGACGTCCTGTGTGTTGGTCGTACCCTGGCTGTCCGCGACTGTGATGGTGTACGCCAGCGTCAGCGACTCGCCAGCGGACAGGTACGCAAAGGTTTCGCTGCCCGAGTTGAAATCCCAAGTCAGCGTGTTAGTCAATTCCGTGACGTCGACGACGTTTGCGGTTGACGTGAACATGGCCAACAAGGCCGCGTTATTCGACCCTAGTCCAGTCGTAGTACCTGTCGCATTCACACTGCTGACCGTCGACGTAACGGAGTCCGAAAGATCCAGATCGCTGACAGTCAGAGTGCCCGAGCTGCTGAGCGTCGAACCATTCTCTGCCAGTGTGCTTCCGGTACTGTCGCCAACTTGTGCGCCCACGATCGGCAAATCATTGGTGCCGTTGACGGTGATGACCACGACTTGGCTATCGGTCGCACCTTGGCTGTCCGTTACAGTGATTGTGTAAGTCAACGTCAGCGACTCGCCCAAGGCTAGATAATCGAAAGCTTCGCTGCCGGAATTGAAATTCCAAGTAAGCGTGTCGGTCAACTCGGAGCCGTCGATCACATTGGCCGTCGAAATCAGCATCGCCAGCAACGCCGCGTTGTCACTCTGCAGGCCCGCCGTGGTCCCCGTGGCGACCACTCCGCTGACTGCCGAAGTAACAGTGTTCGATAGATCCAAATCGCTGACGGTCAAGGTGCCGTTAGTGGTCAGCGTCGTATCGGTTTCGGTCAGGGCGTCTGCGGAACTATCACCCACTTCAACCGTAACCACTGGATTGTCGTTGGTGCCGTTGATCACGATTGCCACGTCTTGAGTGTCCGTCACTCCTTGGCTGTCCGTCACCGTGAGCGTGTAGGTCAACATCAGCGATTCACCCACGGCCAGATAGTCAAAGGACTCGCCGCCCGAGTTGAAATCCCAAGTCAACTGGTCAGCCACTTCGGTTCCGTCGAGCACGGTCGCGGTGGAACTGAGCATGGCCAGTAAGGTAGCGTGATTCGACTGCAAACCAGTCGTATTGCCAGTCACGACCAACCCGCTGACGGTCGAAGTCACCGGATCGCCCAAGTCCACGTCGGTAACCGTCAAGGTGCCCGAGTTGGTCAACGTTGTGTTCGTCTCGCTGATCGAAGCCGACAGCGCGTCGCCGACTTCTGCGGTAATTTCTGGCGCGTCATTGCTGCCCTGGATCGTAATGACAATCTGCGTGGTTGAAGTGGCACCTGCTGCGTCCACGACGGTGTAGCTGAATGCATCGGTAAGCGTATCACTGGCACTCAGAAGAGCTTGAACCGCTGCATGGCTGTTGTCGATCGAGTAACTATAGCTACCATCTGAGTTGATCGTGATCGAACCGTAGCTGCCTGCGACGGCAGACGCAATATTTCCGACCGTCGAAGTTTGCACACCAGCGGCCACACCAGCTACCGTTTTGCTGTCACCAGCATCGACGTCGGTGTCGTTGGTCAGCACGTTGCCTGTTGGGTTCGTGCCTGCGGTGCCGTTGGCCAGTCCGCCTGCTTCGACGGCGATCGCGGTGTCGGCAATGGCAACTGGATTGTCGTTCGCACCTTGGAGCGTAATGACAATTTGAGTCGTCGAGAGATTGTCTTCCGAATCGATGACGGTATAGGTAAAGGTGTCCGTGAGAGTATCCATCGAAGTTCGCAATCCCTGAACTGTCAAATTGTCTTCGTCGATTTCGTAAGTGTAGCTACCGTCGCTGTTGATTGTGATAGTACCGAAGTTGCCTACGATTGGCTGTCCAACACCACTAGTTTGCGTTCCAAGAAGTCCCGCTCCTACACCATCAACACTCCAAGCGTCGCCTGAATCGATGGCCAGGTCGTTGGCTAAGACGTTGCCGGTCGCATTGCTTCCGACCGTACCATTAGCATTGCCTCCCGCTTCAGTCGCGGAGCCAGTGTCGGCAATAGCCTCTGGAGCGTCATCCGCACCTTGGATGGTGACGGTGATTTGTGTTGTCGACTCAAGTCCAGCCGCATCGGTTACGGTGTAAGTGAACGTGTCAGTCAACGTGTCGCTGGAACTGAGCAACGCTTGAACGGCTGCGTTGGAGTTGTCGACCGTGTAAGTGTACGCGCCGTTCGCAGCAATCGAGATCGCACCATAGGTACCCGTCACGCTGATCCCGACCGAACCGCTGGTAGAAGCAACGGAACCCGCGGCCACACCGCTAACCGTCATCGTATCGCCCGCGTCGACGTCGGTATCGTTGGCGAGCACATTACCTGTTGGATTTACACCTGCCGTACCGTTCGCTGTTCCGCCTGCTTCCACGGCTGTTGCTGAATCTGCCACTGCATTGATCGCGTCGTTTGCTCCATGCACCGTCACTGTAATCTGTGACGTGGATGTCAGACCATCGGTGTCGGTCATCGTGTACGTGAACGTATCGGTCAGCGTTTGACCGCTGGTTCGCAAGGCCTGAACCGCAGCACTGGAATTGTCGACGTTGTAGGTATACGAGCCATCGCTGTTGATCGTGAGCGAGCCGTAGTTTCCAGCAACTCCAGCTCCCACGAAACCCGACGCGTTAGCGAGGGATCCAGCGGCTACTCCAATTACGGTTTTTGTATCACCTGCGTCGATGTCGGTGTCATTGGTCAGAACGTTGCCAGTCGGATCCGTGCCTGCCGTGCCATTGGCTACTCCACCCGCTTCATAGGCACTGGCCGTATCAACCACAGCCGTCGGTGTGTCGTTGGCTCCGTGAATCGTGATCGTGATCTCGGCCGTCGAGCTAGCTCCGGCGGTGTCCTCCATCGTGTATGTGAAGACTTCGCTGATCGTGTCAGTGGTCGCTCGTAGAGCTTGAACCGTCGCGTTGTTTTCGTTGATGACGTAAGTGTAGCTGCCATCGTAGTTGATCACGATCGAGCCGTAAGTTCCGGTAACCGAGGCACCGACGCTGCCGGACGCCGACAGTTGTGAACCTAAAGCGACTCCAACGACAACTTGGTTATCACCCGCGTCGACATCGGTATCGTTGCTCAGCACGTTGCCTGTAGCACTGCTGCCAGCGGTTGCATTCGCCAATCCGCCAGCTTCCGTGGCCGCGCCATTGTCGTCATTGCCGACCGGGTTGTCGTTGCTGCCATCGACCGTGATCGTCAGCTTGGTTGTCGACTTGTTACCAAAGCTGTCTTCCATCGTATAAGTGAACACATCGGTGACATGATCGCCCGAGGTCAATAGTGCTTCGACGGCTGGATTGGTGTTATCCAGAGTGTAGGTGTAGCTGCCATCCGAGTTGATCACGACTGCACCGTACGAGCCGGTCACGGTCGAGCCCACATCGCCGGTCGCTTCCGCTCCCGTATCGCCTGGATCCACACCAACCACGGTCTTTCCGTTGCCGCCGACATCATTGTCCAGCACGTTGCCACTTGGGTTGCTGCCGGTCGTGGCATTGGCAACTCCGCCGTCTTCTACCGCAGTGTCCATGTCAACGATTGCGAACGGCAAGTCCGTGCGGCCTTGGATCGTGACGGTCAGTTGCGTTGTAGACTCCAAGCCGGCTGTGTCGCGCACAGTGTACGAGAACGTTTCCGTCAGCGAGTCTCCGTCGTTCAGCGCTTCGACCGCCGCATTTCCGTTGTCCAACGTGTATGTGTACGTCCCATCGCTGTTCAGCACAATCGAGCCATAAGTACCAACGACCGTCGCGCCGACGTTGCCGCTCGTCGATGCCTGAGTTCCGGTATCGACGCCCACGACCGTCTTGGTGTCTCCCGCATCCACGTCCGTATCGTTGGTCAGTACGTTGCCAGAAGGATTCGTGCCGGAGATGTTGTTCGCCACGCCGCTAGCTTCAATGGCCGTGGCCGTGTTGGCCACAGCCACTGGAGCATCGTTGCTGCCGGTGATGGTAATCGTGATCTCTGCGGTCGAGGTTGCTCCCACGGTATCTTGAGCAGTATAGGAAAAAACTTCCGTGAGCGATTGTCCCGATGTTCGCAGCGCTTGAACAGCGGCGTTTGAGTTATCGACTGTGTACGTGTACGCTCCGTCCGAGTTGATCGTGATCGAACCGTAGCTGCCGCTTACGCCTGAGCCAACTGAGCCCGACGTTGACGCTTGCGAGCCCGCAGCCACGCCGGTCACCGTCTTGGTATCGCCCGCATCCACGTCTGTATCGTTGGTCAAGACGTTTCCGGTTGGGTCGGTTCCAGCCGTTCCATTGGCGGTTCCACCTGCTTCCACGGCTGCGGCAATGTCATCGGCAGCGATCAGGTCGTCGTTCTGACCTTCGATTGTAATGGTCAACTGCGTCGTCGAGATCGCTCCGGCCGCATCCGTCATCGTGTAAGTGAATGTCTCAGTCAGCGTGTTGCTGGTGCCGCGCAGAGCCTGCACAGCCGGGTTGCTGTTGTCGACGGTGTAGGAGTACGAACCATTGGCGTTTAAAGTAATCGAACCATAGCTACCCGCTACGCCGGCACCGACGAAACCCGACGCGTTAGGAAGGGATCCTGCAGCCACTCCAATCACCGTCTTCGTGTCGCCCGCATCCACGTCCGTGTCATTGGTCAGCACGTTACCGGTGGGATTGAAACCAATGGTACCGTTGGCATCACCACCCGCTTCAGTCGCTGTCACCGTATCGGCTACTGCGATTGGATTATCGTTCTGGCCTTGAATCGTCACCACGATCTGAGTCGACACACTGCCGCTCGCGCCATCCGTGACGGTGTAAGTAAACGTGTCGGTCAGCGTATTGCCACTGGTTCGCAGAGCTTGTACAGCTGCGATGTTATTGTCTACCGTGTACGAATAGGATCCATCGGAGTTGATCGTGATCGAACCGTACGTACCCGCTACGCTCGACGCGACTAGTCCACTAGGCAGCGACACCGATCCAGAGGCTACGCCCGTGACCGTCATGGTATCGCCCGTGTCGACATCCGTATCGTTGGTCAGCACATTACCCGTTGGATTCGCACCGGCCGTCGCATTGGCCACACCACCCGCTTCAACCGCGGTCGCCGTATCGGCTGTGGCTGAAATCAAGTCATTCACGTCCGCCACGACAATCTCCGCTGTGGATTCCGTCGTCGAGTAAGCTGTCGTGCCGCCGCCAACGCCGGGGTTCGCAAAAATCGGCGCGCCCGAAGTCGACGCAGTGCCCGTCGTTTGATCCCACGCCCTGAAGGTAAACTGAGCCGTCTCGCCGTTGTCGCCATCGGGAACGTAGCGTACCTGGGCCGTAGAGCTCAACAGCAGGGCGTTGCTTGAAGTCACTCCACTGATCGTCGTCCAAGCTCCACCGGTTGAGTACTCCCAAGTCCCGTTGCCCGTCAAACCTGTGATCGCAATACCGCTTTGTGGCGACACATCGACATCGCCCCAACTGGCTGCCGTCAAAATGGTAGATACGTTGTTTGGCGCCGAAGTGGTATTTTCGTCCGTGCCAGTCAAACTAACGACGCTGGCATTGGAAATGGTTGGCGCATCGTTGACGTGGCTAACGGATATTAGCGCCGATTCTGTATTACTACTAAAGGCCGAAGTGCCACCAGTCGCTGTGATATTGACGCGATCACCAGCGCTGTCGCCCGAGGTTTGATCCCAGGCGCGGAAGCCGAAGTTCGACGAGCCGCCTTGTTGGCCATCCGGATTGAATCGGACTAGGTCGGTCGCTCTTAGGAGCAGGGCCGAACCGTTAGATACCGTTCCGACATCGAGCCAGTTAGAGCCGCCATCGAGCGAATACTGCCAAGTGCCATGGACGGAGCTGGACGAGATGATCGCGATACCTTCGATGGCCCCGGAGTCCACATCGGTCACGATATCATGACCTGACGAAGCCAATACGCTGGCAACCGTTTGACCCGCATTGCCAGCTTGATCTTCCGTGATCGCATTTAGGAAAGTTCCGTAGTTGTAGTCCAACACCGGCGCGTCGTTGACAGCAGCGACGGATATGTCACGACTCAGTTCATTGGAGTTTTCCTCGCCATCGTTGATGGTAAAGCTAACCGTGCGTGTCGTTGTGTTGGGAGCGTCGCTGGTGTTCGCGTACGTGACGCTGCGCAGGGCTGCTTGATAGTTAGCAACGCTGTCGGCTCCAGTGAGAGTCAAAGTCCCGCTACCTGAGTCCCAGAGGCCGGTGATGTTTGCGGTGTTGGCAAACGCCAGGACATCTTGGCCACTGATATAGTTGCCGGAGATCGTGACGACTGCCGAATCAATATGCGTGTCATCCTCGTCAGCGAGCGTGAGTGTCGCTGTGATGGAGGTCGCAGTCTGGTTTTCGATGTAAACCAACGCAACGGATTCGATCGACGTCTGTACCGGCGCATCGTTAATCGCGAACTGTTGCGAGAACTCGGATGTTTGGAGAGTAGTCAAATCCGTCGCAGTCGCTGTGATCTGCTTTCCGGTTGGGATGGTCGCCGTCAGCGAGGTGCTGAAGATGGCGTCGCCCGAGCCATCGGTGGTTACAGTGATGGAACCGAGGTACGTTTCGCCTTGACCATGTCCATTAGCATATGCTTCCGACAAGAAGAACTCAATACGGTAACTTCGATTGGGCAGACTATTGAAGTTGCCCACGACGTCGACGCGCGTGCCATCGCTGCTGGCAGCGCTGATCACAGGGAAGTTCTGCAGCGAGTTGCCTCCTGTATCGGCATCGCCCAGATCATTGGGAGTGTAGTACGGAGCAGTGCCAAAGTTGGCATTCTCACCAGTTGTCTGAAGGTCGAGACCGACGCTGCCCGATGCTGCCAAGCCTTGGCGAGATAAAACGGTGCCGTTGCCATAGAGCGAGTTCTGCGTAATTTCGACTACATAAGCACCATTGTTGACCGTAATACCAGCGCCATAGTTGTCGGCAATGATGTTTTGACTGATCGTGACGTTATTCGTTCCGCTTCGCAGCGCGATCGCGTCGTACTGAGAGTGCGAACCGGTGATTGGACCAACGGCATTTCCAGTAATCGTATTGTTGGAAATAACCACGCCACTGGTTGATCCCGAGAGGATGATGGCTTGAGTCGAGCTGCCAGTGATGATGTTGCCGTCGATGAGGCCACCGACAGAAGCGTTCATGGCAATGGCGTCACCATTGCTGTAGTTGTAGCCGCTGTTGATGAAATGGTTTGACAAAACATACCAGTAATCCGACGCGTTGCTAGCATAGAAGCCTGTCGCCTGTGAATAGGCCAGAATGTTGTTGGTCAGCCATCCGTTGTCAGCACCAAGCGACTGCACGTTTTGGAAATTGTTCAGCGCAGCACCTGGATCTGAAATCGACGTTGGACCTGCACCCAGGACGTTGGACTGAATCGAAGTATTCTGAACGCCGTCATTTAATAGGATTGCGGCCGAACTCGAGAATCCATACATCGAGAAACCTTGGATCGTCACATCGTCGGCGGAGACGACGATACCGGCGAAACCACTCGCCCCGACAATCGCGATTTCGGGACGATCGACGGAATAGATATTCTGGGCGCCATTACCGACACTGCTGTCTGCGCCCAAGGTTCCTGGATTGACGTTGCCACTGAAAGCGGTCTGTGTGAGACCGTCGAGAACGACCGATTCAGTGATCGTTGGCAAGGCGGCTGTAAGCGAAATCTGCCAATAGGCATCAACTCCTGCCACCCCGGTGTAACCTGCGTCAGTGTCCAAGATCGCAAAGCTGATGGTGTCCGCGCCGAGCGTGTTGTTGGCTGCGATGATCGCTTCTCGCAACGACACTCTTCCGTCGGTGCCACCATTGGCTGCATAGAGCTCTTCGATCGTGTACGACCCACCCAAGCCTGAATCGTCAACATCGGAAGTCGTTGTGACTGTCAAAGCTGCGTCTTGAATATCTGCAATCGTCACTGTGATGGTTTGATTGTCGAAGTGGATGCCATCGCTGACTTGAACGGTAACCATGTAGACATTGTTTGAATCGCTATCCGTCGGATTCTCGTAGTCAGGAGTAGCCACGAAGCTCAAGTTGCCGCTGCTGTCGATCGTGAATTCGCTTTGATCGAGTCCGCCGATGATTGAGTAAATGAACGTGTCGCCCGGCAAGTCTCCGTCACTGACCGTCACCTGTGTGACCACTGCAATCGTTTCGTTCAGAGTAACACTCGCACTCGCTCCGCCACCGTTGCTGGTGATCGCAACGGCCTGGTCGTTAACTGGGTTTAGCGCGATATGGAAAGTGCCGGTCGATGCAGTACCAACGCCGTCATCGACGCTGAAAGAAAAACTGTCGCTGAAGACTTCTGCGCCGTTGTGACTGTAGGCAACCAGATTCGAGTCGATATCGGCCTGGGTGAACGTGCCGCCGTTGCTAAGCAGCACACCGTTTCGATACAAACTACCCGACGTCGAGTACGTTGTAATCGTGTAAATTAACTGCGACGCTGTGTTATCGATGTCCGTGGTCTCTAGCATCGCCGTTGAAATTGTGTTGCTGGTCGAATTCTCGTCGAACGTCGCGCCCGTATTTGTCGCGAGGACTTGTTCGTCGTTGATATCGCTGACAACGATCGATGCGGTTTCTGAGGTGGAGCTAAACGCTGTGGTGCCGCCGTTGGTCGTTACATCCACCTTTGAGCCGACTAGACCGTTGGTTCGATCCCAGGCCCGGAAGTCGAAAGACGCCGCTGTGCCACTGTCGCCATTGGGAATAAACTTGATCCGATCCGTTGACCGCAGCAACAGAGCCGACGATTCCGAAACAGCGCCAACATCAGCCCATAGGAATCCGTTGGTTGTGAATTGCCAGGTTCCGTTTCCGCTGTTGAGGGAAGTGATCGCAATCCCTTCGAGTGCTCCACTATCGACGTCGGTAATGCGATCGCCACCAGCCGAGTCGATAATCGAAGCGATCGTTTGCCCGGTGTTGGCGATGTCATTTTCTGTGATTGTCGTCAGCGTCATGGTGCCCAAAGTGTCGAGCTCAGGTGCGTCGTTGACTGCAGTAACATTGATGGTTGCTGTGGCCAGCGCGGAGTCGTCTGTGCCATCGTTAGCTCGATAGGTAAACGTATCTGTACCTTCGAAGTTGGCGTTTGGCGTGTAAGTAAACGACCCGTCTGAGTTGAGTGTGAAGGATGCCGCGTTGGCCGGCCCCGTTGCCAAGACGGCTGTTATCGAGTCGTTCTCCGCATCACTGTCATTGGCAAGAACCCCCTGAGCAGCTGATACGTTCAACGAGCCATCTTCGTCGACGCTGTACGCGCCAGCGCTCGAGTTGTACATGGACTGAAGTTGCGACTGGTCAAGTGCCTGATCAAAAACAGCAACCTCATCGATGCGGCCGTCAAAGTGACCGTAGCCGTTTGGGTTGGCTCCGATCATGACGGTCTGGGTTGGATCGGTACTTACCGCACCGCCCACAGCATGAGTCATACTACCAACCAGGTTTCCATTGAGAAACAACTGCATCAAGCCTGTTGCTTCATCGTACGTTGCCGCTGCGAAATACCATTGATTCGCTGAGAGAGTTCCTGAACTGGCAACCAGCGTGTCCGTTGTCCCGCCAGCTTTTAGGCGAAAGCGAAGCACATAGTCACTGCCACTTTGTTGTGTACTGAGCATCCACCAGTGATCTTGTTCAGCGTTTGCGCCTGTTGATAGGGCTTTGGAAATTATTCGTTGGTCTTGAACATCAAAGTCATCGGCATTGAACCAAGCGGTCATGGTTAATCCCGTTCCGTTCACATCAAACGTCCCGAGGTTCACATTGTCGTTGATACCATCGAAACTTGCGGCCGTGTCGCCCGCGATGGCACCAACGGCACCGAGCGTTGGCCCCGAGTAAGTCCCATCCGTTCCTAAAGTACCCAGGTTGGTCGCCGTTGTGCCAGACGATTCCCCCAGTCGCCAGTAGCCGACTGGATCATGCGAAAGAACCGCAGACGCAAAACTAGATGGATCATTGACAGCGACCGGCGCGTCGTTGGTACCGGAAATCACGATTTGCACAGTCGCTGTCTCAGTTCCACCGTTGCCATCGGAGATGGTGTAATCAAACGAGTCGCTAGCTGTTCCACCGCTTGGCAAACTGTCGAACGCCGATCCCGGATCGTAAGTGAAACTCCCATCAGCGTTGAGAGTAACGCTTGCACCGGAGGCGATCGTTGTCGCAACGCCGATGGCAGTAGCGTTGCCATTCAAATGCGTGACTGTAAGGACATCGTTATCAACATCGACATCGTTGGAGAGAACACCATTGATGGCATTGACGTTGAGTACCGTGTTTTCACCCGTCGCATATTGCACGCGAACAGGTTCCGCTGTTGCGCCACCCAGTGTGCCGTGATTGGCGTGCGCCGATGCGTCAATGACGGTGTTGCCGCCCTGTTCATTGAATTGATAGTAGCCGACAAGTCCGGTTTCATTACCGACCAAAGCATTCGATAGACTTGCTCGAATTTCATTTTGCGTTCTTGCAACGCTCCAAATGCGTACATCATCAATGGAACCATCGAAATGGGCGTTGGCAGCGTTCGAGCGACCGCCGATCCACAACTCGTTGAGTGCTGGGTAGGCGTCGCCTATCGGACCCGACTGAGTTGCTTGATGGACCCGATCTCCGTTGACATATGTGGTGATCGTGCCATTGTCATAGCTGATCGCTACGTGTGTCCATGTGTCGACGGTGACGATGTAGCCCGTGTTCACCCATGCCCAACTGTTGTCGGCCCGCGCAATGGCCCATTGCAGTGAACCATTTGAGTGAACGGCAAACTCGAATTCACCCTCCTTGTTCAAAATCATGTTGGTCAGGTTGCTCAACGTGTCCGCCTTGAACCAGGCTTCCAATGTCATCGAAGTGGACATTGTCAAGCTAGCGAAATTGGCAATCGCTACACGATCGTCGATGCCATCGAAATTAAGATGGCCGTCGTTGTTGTTGCCCAGGGGAGCATCATTGACGCTGGCAATGTCGATTTGCACGTCGCCGAGATAGGTACTCTGGGCGCCACCGGAACCGGTGTTTCCATTGTCGTCGATCGCTACATACAAGATGTCGGCGGCCGTTCCAGAGATATTTGCCGTGGGATGCAAATACTGAATGTTCGTCGTGACATCCAAGTAGGAATTTAGGTCTGCGAGCGTTCCGGTCAAGGTAACGTAGTCGGTGCCGTTGGTTCCGATGGTGATACCTGCCATCGCGGCCGCCGTCAGATTGCCGCCGGTATCGGTACTGAGCGCGAGTGTCAGATTGCCGCCAGCATGATCGATGTCGCTAAGATTGATCGACGTCAGATCCAGATTGCTCAGTAGATCTTCGGTGACATTCAGAGTCGCAGGAAGACTTCCCACGTTTGTCGGAGCATCGTTAACCGGATTGACCTGAATCGCCACATTCCCGGTTGCAGTCGTTTGATCGTTTGCCAACGCCGCGATCTCGTCGGCCGAGAGGGCGCGGGTGTAGATCCGAGCGTCGTCGATCAAACCGTTAAAGTCATAGCCACCGAAAGACACGTTGGCGTGGGCTCCGATGGTCGTGACGCCTGTCGAAACATCATAGTTTATCGACGCAGTATGCGAAGTTGTTGCAACCACTTCGCCGTCGATATAAAGCGTCTGAGTGTTGGATGCGTCATCGTAGGAATAGGCCACATGTCGCCAACCGGTTCCAGCTAGGTCAATCCCAGAGTCCGTATATTGCCAACCTGTCCCATCCCAGAAGAACGCCTGCGTTCCATTGGTGTCATCTGCTCGTAGCGTAAACACGTTGCCAATGCTGATAATTTCACCGGCTGGCGCGCCCGCGGCAAGGTTAACCCAAGCGCTTAGCGTCGCGTTAGCTGGATTTGAAAAAGTGGATGCGATCGAGACGAAGTCGCGATTACCATCAAGACTCAGTACTTCGCCACGGGTCCCATCGATAACAGACGCAGCATTGCCATTGAGCACGCCGTCATGCGCGGTACCCGCGCTTTGGTCTTCGGGATTGCCGCCTTCAAAGGTGTAATGCCCCTCCAGGTTTGCGCCCAGTGAGGTGTAAACATTCGCCGAAGGTGTGGGCGCGACGATTTTGGTTGCTGGCTGGAATCGTTGCCAGCGGCAGGTTTTTCGTCTTGTTCGGCTTTGGTTTCGGCTAGGAACTATCGGGATTGGCGGCCAGAGTAGGACCGGAT
>JBGSUV010000017.1:0-28054 GCA_041753315.1 Pirellulaceae bacterium
ATAGCAGACAATATCATCGAGCGCCATCATACTGCGCCACTTGCGCATGTTGTATCGCTGGATGTGCTTATGGTTCCGCGTGATTCCGTGCGGAATTGCCGCTTGGTTTGGTGAGCGCCAGACAACATGAGCTTGCACAACATGTGCGAGCATTCTCTTTGACGCTTTTCGCAAAGCCGTTGTATTAGCTTGCCGTCGCTGTTGCCGAATTTGCTGCTCATCGCAAGCAAGTGCCGGAAGCCATCGTCCGGTACAGTGCAGCCTTTTTTGACGCCGCGTCGTTTCGCTACCCAGCCCATCCGCGTCGCATCCCACTGCAGGACAGGCGGCGCGCCATCGCTGCAAGGACAGGCATCGCGGCAACAACGCCCTGCGACGGCAGGACAGGCGGCGCACGCAATGCCGCGGTGCCTGTCCTGTAAAGGGGCAACCCGCAGTGCCTGTCCTGTAAGCGAAGCGAATGGCGTGGGCGAGTAATGCTAGTCCGCTGGGAGGGTGGGTTTACGCGGGCGGAGATGGGCTCTATTCTGGACGAGATCACGCGGCGCCTGTACCGTCAGACTCCTGACAAACACTGCTTGTCTGGGGGCGGTGTTTGGTTAATGCGCGAATCTGGACTCAGCGATTCAATATTCTAGCGAGAACTTTCATATGCCTAAGCTAACCGTCGATGGGGTCGGGGAATTCGATATTGAATCGGGGAAACGACTCGTATTGGCTTTGACCGAGGATGTTGGTATCGACCAGTTGCACGCTTGTGGCGGTAACGCACGCTGCACGACTTGTCGGGTCGAGTTCGTGGATGGTGAGCCGGATCGGATGACCGAAGCGGAAAAGACATGCCTGTCCGCGCGGGGCCTTTCAGGAGTGCGGCTGAGCTGTCAGGTGCTCTGCGAAGAGGATATGACAGTACGAGCTATAAGTCGATTTGAAGGGAGTGGTCGCAAAGATGCGGGGAGTCCCGTACAGCCCGAATTGACTCCCGCTCCAAATTGGCTCACCAAGAACTGAAATTCAATCGCTACCCAATTCATCGCATTTTCGCACAACAGCTTCGGCTATCTCAATGTCGCATAACAGCTTCGGCCATCTCTTTCGCGTTACGACTTGGGGTGAAAGCCATGGTCCTGGTCTGGGGTGCGTCGTCGACGGATGTCCTCCGGGAATCGAATTCACCGTCGCGGAAATTCAACAAGAACTTGATCGACGAAAACCTGGACAGTCGAAATTTACGACACAACGAAAAGAAGCGGACGCCGTCCAGGTGCTCTCGGGCTTCATGCCTTCAGACCATCACCCGGATGTCCTGATCTCGACTGGAACTCCCATATCGATGTTGATCTGGAATACAGATCAACGATCAAAAGACTACTCCGAAATCAAAGACCGTTATCGACCTGGCCACGCAGATTATACGTATGACGTTAAGTACGGGATTCGCGACTATCGTGGCGGAGGGAGGTCTTCAGCTCGAGAGACAGCGGCGCGAGTCGCCGCAGGTGCTTTGGCCCGCAAAGTTGTGCCGGGACTGACGGTGCGAGCGGCTATGGTCCAAATGGGAACAAGTCGCATCGACCGGAATCGGTGGAGCTGGGAAGCTGTAGAGCAAAACGACTTCTTTTGCCCAGACTCCGAAACCGCCATCCATTGGGCCAAATATCTCGAAGAAATTCGTCTCAGCCAAAATTCGATTGGAGCTGTTATCGAAGTGGTTGCCGAAGGTATTCCACCAGGGCTGGGCGCTCCGATCTATGCAAAACTCGACCAAGACATTGCCGCGGGTTTGATGTCTATCAACGCGGTCAAAGGTGTCGAAATCGGAAATGGCTTCGAGTCGGCTGCCATTACGGGTGTCGAAAACGCCGACGAAATGCGGATGGGCTCTGATGGGAAAGTCGAGTTCTTGTCAAACAATGCAGGTGGCATCTTAGGCGGTATTTCAAGCGGTCAGCCCATTGTCGCGAGGTTTGCAGTCAAACCAACTTCTTCTATTCTCACCGCACGCAGAAGTGTAACGTCCGATGGCCAAGATATCGAGGTGCGCACAAAGGGACGTCACGATCCTTGCGTTGGTATTCGAGCTGTACCGATTGGCGAAGCGATGGTGGCCTGTGTCATCGCAGATCACTATTTGCTTCATCGTGGTCAAACTGGTCGTTCCGCAGTTTGCTAGCAATACAGATTCGCCATAGACGGAAGATCCCACTTACGTGTACTCTTCGCTACGCTAGCGCGGGTCGAATCATCAGGCATCATCCGCACTTAATGTACGAATGATAGTTGCCAATTTCAGTTAATTGGCATTTCCACATGGCGGCAATGAACACTAAGCAAAAGGCTGACTGCTAGGATGGCAGGTAAGCGACAACAATTTGGCTACCAACTGCACGAATCAACGCGGCGAAATTTGTGTCGCCTCGCTTTTGTGACGTTTGGTGTATTGCCTTTGATCGCTTGTAGCGTGTTTGCGGCTGCGCAGTTCTTTCCGAATTACCAGCGTTGGCGTGCAGAGCAAGTCGGGCAACGACTAGCAATTGGATTAGGACTAGGGGTTGAAGTAGCCGCTGTCGAAAGCAAGTCACCCACTTTCTATGTTTTGCACGGCGTGAAACTGGTCCATCCAGAAAGCGGAGCGGTGATTGCCCGGGTCAAGCAAGTTGACGTGCGGTCGCGAGCGGGTAAACAGCTGGTGCGCCTAACCGAACCCGAACTCGATGGGCGGCAGTTGGCAACGACCTGGAGAATCATTCACGATTGGTTTCTTTGTCGTCCGCAGCGTTATTCGCACATGTCAGTTTTCGATATCGACGAGTTAATCATTCGCCAGGCGGAGGGCGTCGACACGATCTCAGATGTTGCCGTAAAGATGCTGCCATCCGACGAAGCACTACTTCTCGAAATCGGCTTTCAATTGGCCGACAAAGATACACAAACTGAGCCTGCACCGTCGCAGTTGATCATTCGCCGCGATCACCGTGAACATCAGTTGATGACTGATATTCAGTTGCGTGCCAACTCACCACTTTCCTGTGCACTTATCTATGGCTTGATTCCCAAAGTGCAGCAACTAGGGAGAAATGCGACGTTTAACGGTGTTCTCGATTTTCACATGCGCGATACAAGCTGGGAAGCGGCCATGACCGATGTCAGCTTTCAACGAGTCGACTTCGGCAAAATCAGCGAAAACTCCGGCGCAGGCATTAGCGGTGAGGGGCGTATTGACCTTAAGCAAGCTGTTGTCACGGATCATCAAGTCAAGTACGCAAACGGCTCCATTCGACTCGGGGCAGGTAGAATCAGCTCTTCGCTCCTACTAGCGATTGGAGTGCACATGGACGTCGAAGTGCGTGAAACCAATCCGGTCTCAGTTCACGCCTTCGACGAGGCAGGAGTGCATTTGTGCATTCAACCTGAAGGAGTGCAGATCGCAGGTGGACTCGGGCCAGAATTTGACTTGCTCTTCACCGATAGTCTTGGTGGTCTAGCCCGCCGATCCGCAGCCAAATGGCATGAGCCAATTGCCTTGGCAAACATCATCGAGACGCTCAATGCCTCCAATTTCTTAGACGGTTCCCGATCACTGTCCGTCGCCGCTCGCTCGGCCATGCGCTGGCTTCCAACAGAAGAAGTCATTCAAAGGACCGCCAGTTCGTCAGCCCTCCTGCCTTCCATCAATCCTGCTGAGGCCAGTTCGTCCAACGAATCGCAGATAAACGCGTCGGGCCAATCAGGCTCTGAGGGGCAGGCAATTGAAGATTCTTCGCCTTCAATCCTGAGATAACAAATCACTGGACTGAGACGACGTTACGCAAGTATGTCTTTGACAATCCGGCCGTGTACGTCGGTGAGCCGGAAGTCACGTCCCGCATGTCGATAGGTCAACTTAGTGTGATCGATCCCCATTTGGTGCAGGATGGTCGCATGCAGGTCATGTACATCCACTTGATCGCGAACAATTGATTTACCGATGTCGTCGGTCTCGCCATGGACGTATCCACCTTTAACGCCCCCTCCGGCCAGCCAAATCGAGAAGCAGTCACCGTGGTGACCGCGTCCGAATTCCCCTTCTTTAGTTGGCGTTCGCCCGAACTCCGTTGCCCAGAGTATCAATGTTTCCTCTAACATGCCGCGCTGTTTCAAATCGCGAATCAGTGCAGCCAATGGTTGATCTGCTGCTTTCGCCAGTGGCACGTGCTCCTTCATGTCTCCGTGTGCATCCCAGTTTGGGCGGGAACCACTGTCGATTAGTTCGATGAAACGTACACCGCGTTCCGCCAATCGTCTGGCGACAATACATTGCCAGGCAAAACTTGTCGTTTCGCCCCTCTCAAGCCCATACATTTCGAGCGTACGAGCATCTTCATCTTTGAGATCAAAAGCCTCCGGGCCAGCAGTTTGCATCTGAAATGCAGTTTCATAACTTCGCATTCGCGCTGCTAATTGCGAATCGACTTGGCGACCAGACAAGTGCTGGGCGTTGAGGCGATCGACCAACTGCAATTCCAGTTGTTGCAATCGTTCTGTCGAAGTGCGGGGAAGAAGGTTCGCGATTGGCGCAGTGCCGGGTATTACTCGCGTTCCTTGATGGTAAGCGGGTAGGAAATCACTAGCATAAACCTGCGTACCTCCGTAGGGGAGATGTGGAGCGATGACAATAAACGAAGGCAGGTCTTGATTGACGGTACCAAGTCCATAACTGAGCCACGAGCCCATGCTCGGACGGGTGAAGGTGGCCGACCCGGTGTGCATGCCCACGGCTGCTTCGGTGTGATCAAAGTGCGCGGACTTCATGGAGCGGATAACACACATGTCTGCCAGTGTTTCTCGCAAGTGAGGAAAAAGATCACTCACTTCGATTCCACATTGTGCATCGCGCCGCGTCGGAAACACACAGCCCATCAGCTTGTCTTTGCCTTGGCCGTCACGCCCATCGCCTGTGGCTTTAGGATCAAACGTATCGATGTGTGAGACGCCGCCCGTCGCAAAGACCATGATGATCCGCTTGGCTTTTGCTGGAAAGTGTGACGGTTTGGCTGCGAGGGGTCCGGCATTACTTGTCAAAGAAGTGTTTTCATCGGCAGCTTGCAATTCAGACAGGATTGCAGGGAGGAAAATCGATCCGCAGATCATTGAACGGAGAGAATGGCGACGAGAAAACTTGTGTTGAGGTTGCATGGCGAAATCTATTTGCTTAGTCCACATACAAGAATTGGTTAGTACGGATCATGACTCGAACAAACGCCGACCATATTTCCCGAGCATTGTGTTCCGTATTCTCCGGATGAACTTCGAACTCCTGTTCAAGTTGCTCGATCCATTCATGTGCATTTTGTAACTCGGCATTTTCTGGCGGACGCCCCAACAGAAGTTCAAATGCATGAGAAATGCGCGCCTCAGTGGAGTTCGTGTGAGACATTAGTCGATCTGCAATTTTTTCGGCACAAGCGTGTACAAACGGATCGTTCATCAGGTACAGCGATTGAATCGTAGTGACACTGCTGTCCCGATTTGCGGTACTTGCATTTTGGTCTGCACCGTCGAAAGTTGTGAAAAATGGCCTGGCATTCAGTCTGGCCATCATCAGATAAACGCTTCTCTTGGTCGAATCGTAACTATCGCGGAACGGATGATGTTGCGTGTATTGCCATTGATCGCTCGGTGGGAACGGGTGAGGTTCCCGAGGCATCACGCGGTCTAACTCGTCGCTCATCTGCAGCAAAGTGTCTCGCAGGGACTCTGCGTCCAAGCGCTGCCGGTTGAAGCGCCAGTGCAACTTGTTGTCGGGATCTCGTTGTGCAGCGCGGAGCGATTCGTCGCATTGCGAACTCAACTGATAGGTTCTCGAGAGCATAATCCTGCGGTGAAGCGACTTGAGCGACCAGCCATCTTCGATGAAACGTGAGGCTAGCCAATCGAGCAACTCGGGGTGCGTCGGAGGTAGTCCTCGTTTTCCAAAGTCGCTGGGGGTCTTAACTAGTCCACTGCCAAAGTGATATTGCCAGATGCGGTTGACCATGACTCGCACGGTCAAAGGATTATTTCCCGCAGTCAGCCACTCCGCTAATTGAATTCTTCCGCTCTGTCGTGCGTCTTCAACCGAGAGCATATATCCTCCCAGTACTTCCGGGAATCGCCTGGGGATGACATCCCCACGCTGCTTGGGCTCGCCGCGCACGTGGACGTAAGCATCATTTGCTCGACCTTCGGCCATGCCATAGATGAACTGCTCGGAAGGATTTCCGTCCTTGATCATTGGAACGAAATCGCGGGGTGTCTTATCCAATTCGATACCAGGAAACGGATATTGTGTACTCTCGAAAATTCCGTACAGTCCGTAGTAATCATCTTGAGATAGCGGGTCAAACTTATGGTCATGGCAGCGAGCACACGTGATGGTCATTCCAAGCAAGGTACGACCAATATTGTCGAGCGTGTCTTCAATCGTTAGGTGTTGAGGATAATCTTCGATGACCGATCCGAATCGACGTGAGATCGCCAAATAACCTGTGGCGATCGTTTGTTCGTTTCGTTGAGCTTCACTTTCAGCAGGGAGCAAGTCACCGGCAACCTGTTCACGTATAAATTGGTTATAAGGCTTGTCGGCGTTGATCGAATCAATGATGTAATTGCGATACAAAAATGCTTGTGGAACAGGATAGTCGGAGTTGTCACCTGCGGTGTCGGCATACCGTACTAAATCCATCCAGTGCCTTCCCCAACGTTCACCGTAATGCGTCGAAGCCAGCAAGCGATCAACGACAGCGGCAAATGCATGGGGCGAATCGTCTTCAATAAATGCTTTGACTTCAGCAGGCGTCGGCGCCAAGCCTGTCAAATCGTAAGTTGCTCGTCGAATTAGCGTGTACTTGTCAGCATCTTGTACGGGCTCCATTAGCTGGTTGGCTTCCAGCGAAGCGCCAATAAAACGATCAATTTCCGAATAAGGCCAATCAGCGTTGCGGAGTATTGGAGCGGGTGGATCCATTACAGGACGCAACGACCAGAATTGTCTTGCTTCATCAACATCGATTCGCTTGCGAACAAACCGAGTGGCATCGCTCCGTGGATCGGGAGCGCCCATTTGAACCCACTGTTCCAAGTCGGTGATTTCGTCGATGGATAATTTTTCCGCAGGAGGCATCTCCAACCCTGGCTCGTAGCGAATGGCGCGGATCAGCAGACTGTGCTCGACATCGCGAGGCACAATGGCTGGGCCTGAGTGGCCTCCGCGTTGTAGCGTGGGTCGCGAGTCGACGAGCAATCCACCCTGCAGGTCGTCGGACTCACTGCTATGACACTCATAACAGTGCTTGATCAAAAGCGGCCGGATCTTTGTCTCGAAAAATGTCAGCTGCTCATCCGTAATTTCTGGCTCCACGTCCCCTGGGTGTTTTCCACGCCACAACTCGATACCTGAGAAGTTTGCGGCTCCTCCGCGACTCGACAGCTCGATCTTATCGGTTGTAACGTCGACATGCCATGGACCAAGCTTTTGCCATTCACCCGCTTTACCGCTTCGAATCCGCGGCCCCACCGAATTGCCATTGACGCTAATCTCAAATGTCTCTGAGTTGTTGTCTTCCCAGACGTAGAGAAACAGCGAGTAGGTCCCGGCAGGAATGTGCGTGAGTTCAACCCGGTTGCCGTTCCAACGACTGCTGCGAATCATCTTCGCTCGTTCAGGGTCGGTTGGCGGGATGAGTATGGCATCCGCTTTCTCAAACGCGCTGTCGTTGCATGTGTAGTTGGTGGAGTCAGCGCCCTCCCATTCATTGCCATCGATCAAAACTTGCGGGCCATTTAGATTAAGTCCGCGGAAAAAGGTGACTTCCTCTGCCGCAGAGTTCTCTGAGTAGGCGGACAACAACAAGCAGAATAGGAGGTAGGGGGAGTATCGCATACGCAAACTCCTTCGCAGCGGGGGAAAGTGGTGAACCAAGGTCGACAAACGGAAGGCAGGTTAAAGTGCTTGTCGACCTGAGTATAGCTGGTTCCCCAAAAATATTCACCTCGGTCAAGCGATCAAGGTTGGTAGTTATGTGCGCGACAAGTAGGGGCCTGCATTGTTGGTTAGAATCGTCTAGTCGGCTCACAAGGCCGCGTGGCTCATGCAGGGCATGTTGGGCTAGCAGCGCGGCATCCAGATCGATAAACATTTCTATTAAAGCTCGTTACAACGGGCATCTTTTAAGTCCTGTGCCACAAGAGCAAGAAATGTTAAAACAGTCGGATCGTCATGTTGGCGTTTTCTAATTGGCAAAAGGCAACTATTCGGACACTCGATCCATTGGAGGTCACTTGATGCATCGCGTTCACAAGGCCGGTGGCTTCGCTGCATTGTACGCGGGGCTTGCCTATGTTATCGGCATTGTCGGGTTTCTCTTTGTCCTTAGATGGCCGGATGCACCTGTACAGCAAGTAGTTGTCCTGGTGGAAAATCAGTTTGTTTTGCACCTCCTTTACGTCATTGTCTATCAAGTATGGGCGATAGCCTTGGTTGTACTAACGATTGCCCTTTACGATAGGTTGAAAGCGGATGAAGCTACAGCAACACGGATAGCGACTGCCATCGGGATCATCTGGGCAACGGTAGTTGTTGCAAGCGGAATGGTTTTCAACGTCGGTATGAAGCATGTTGTCAATCTGCATCAGGAAGACTCAGCGCAGGCGACGACAGCCTGGATTGTGATTGCGTCGATATGTGATGGGTTGGGAGGTGGGAACGAGATTCTCGGCGGCACATGGATGCTGTTGCTCAGTTGGATCGCTTTGCGTTCCCAAGCATGGCCCAAGTCACTAGCTTATCTTGGTATTGTCGTTGGCGGAGCTGGCGTTTTGTCGGCATTGCCAGGGCTCGGTGATACAGCCATGGTTTTCGGGGTGGTCCAGATCATATGGTTTATCTGGCTCGGGATCTTCTTTTTGCGCGATAACTCTGTCACTTCGATTCGGTCGTGACCTGGGTTTCGATTGTTCCTGGAAATCGTCCGTCAAAAGGCTTGACTCAAAATTTAGCATAGGCTAAATTGGCAATTCTGATGCAAGTAGGAGTGCTCTCGCTGCGCGCGGAAGGTACTCGGTTAATTCTAAGTCGCTACGGAGAACGATCGTGCGTTATCGATGCGTCGCTAGTACCAGTGCATTCACTTTGGTTGAGTTGCTTGTCGTGATTGCGATCATAGGATTATTGGTGGGATTGTTGCTTCCGGCCGTCCAGGCGGCGCGAGAGGCGGCGCGACGCATGCAAGGGCAAAACAATCTCAAGCAGATGGGGATTGCCATCCACAACTATGAATCGGCTTTGCGTTTGATTCCGTCGGGCTATGTTTCCGATGTTCGTTCCGGCAACGTTTATTCCGAGACTCTTGATGCCAGCCCTGGATGGGCGTGGGGCGCACTGTTGCTCCCCTATTTAGAGCAAACGGCGTTGCAATCGCAATTGGATTTCTCGCTGCCGGCTTGGCATCCGATCAACGCGGCACTGGTGAGGACGAGAATACCCGTCTATTTGAATCCAGGGGCGCCCAACTTCGACGGAGATACCGAGATTAAGGATGAAGCGGGGAATGTGATGGCGCGTTTTGGTCGTTCGCATTACGTTGCCAATGTGGGGCACGACGAACCCTGGGCATACCGTCCACCGTTGGATGAGTGGCGTGGTGTAGCGTCGGGGCCGTTCTACCGCAACTCGCGCGTCCGCTACGGCGATATCAGCGACGGCCTGAGCAACACGGTCATGATTGGTGAACACACGACGATCAGTGACAAGACGTGGGTCGCCGTAATGCCGGGAAGTGCATCTTGCCCGATAGATCCGTTGCGTCACCCATTCACAACCTGTGATGACGCAGCCACGTATGTATTGGCGCATTCGGGACCTGCCGCCACAGAACCGAGTGTCATCCATCCACCTTCGTTTCCCACCTGCCATGTTTGCCAAATGTACTCGCCCTGGGCGTCCGGTGGAGGATATGTACTGCTTGGGGATGGTAGCGTGCGTTACATTCCGACAACCATCAACCTTGACGTCTGGGCAGCGATGTGTTCTATCGCTGGTGGAGAGGTGTTTGAGCATGTGGAGTAACATTCGATCGCTCAGTGCAACCATCTTTTCGCTCAGTGCAACCTTCATTGGTCTGCTTGTGCTGGCTGGGTGCAATACCCAACCACGTGCAACGAGCGCCGAGTCGATGGATTTGATCAAACAAGTCTACACGGCATGCAATACGAAGAACTTGGAGCGGTTGGATGCAGCGGAAGTCAAGCTAAAACTCTTGGTCGAACAGCAACTGATTTCTACGCCAGAGCAAGAAGAGTTTGAGGCTATCGTCGCCATTGCGCGCGAACGCAAGTGGGAAGAGTCGCAGCGTCGAGCGCTGGCGTTTGCCGAAGCACAAGTGCGTTAGGCAGAAGCAGTCGCATCGACAATTCCTCTGCCTGACCAGACGCCCAGCAGCGCGTGGGGTACCAAGTGGTTCGACCGTTTTTTGGAATAAAGCGGTATCGCTGAGGTCCGACGTGGAATGACCTTTCCGAGCAAAACCAAGCGCGCTGCTTAGATTTTCTCAGACGGACGCGGCGGCCCGTTAGGGCGGGGAAATTGCGGCCGTGATCATGAGCTTCAGTGCCGGGATTACCGACGTGCATGGCGATGTCAATCAGACCAGGGACGGGCGGATTGTGACCAGCGGGAGTGGCGTGACTACCTTCTTCGACGATGTGACGCACAACGGGGTTGAGATTCGCACTTTCCTTGGGAGCAAAACGGTTTTTTTTGGCGAGCAAACGGGTGAATGTAATTTCACTGGAACCGGTGTGGTCGAATATGCGGGCGATCTTCGACCTGGCAATAGTCCGGCCGCGGTCAGCTACGAAGGTGATGTGTTTTTCAACAGTTCTGTGCGGTCCTTCTTCGAGCTTGGCGGGCTCAACCAAGGTCAGTTTGACCAATTGTTGATTGACGGAGACTTCCACGTCGATGGATCGCTGTTTGTTAGTTTGATCAACGGGCATACGCTTGGTGCAGATCAGTTCTATTTGATCGGTGAAGTCGGTGGAACATTGAGCGGTCAGTTCGCGGGCTTGGACGAAGGTGATGTGGTTGGGACATTTGGCGGCAGAGATTTGTTCATCACTTACGCACGCCCAGGAATTCATGGAGTTGGCCTGTTTACCGCCGTACCTGAACCCTCGACACTCCTGCTGATCACCTGTGGCGCGATTGGTTTGGGAGTTGTCCGTCGCCGCAGAATCAAAATATGGCGAACTTGAATTGAATGGCGTGTCGCATCGACCAAAACTCATCACAGCAAGTCTTTGTCCGATAATTCAGTAGGGCGAGCTGCTTGTTTATTTGGTGGTTGTGCGTGCTACAGAGTTGTTGATGCGCGCGATGTCTTTCTCGACTTTTTCGAGCAACGTTCTTCCGGCCTCGTGCCCTTGCAATGCAGTGCGAGCACATTCTAGCTCGGCCAGTGCTTCCCCCTGTCGGTGGAGGTGAGCATAGGTGCGGGCAAGCAGTCGTCGAGCCAAAATTGTATTTTGATCTGCGTCTCCGAAAATCCGCCGATAGGTTTCCACCGTAGACGTGAGCAAAGACAATGCACGTTCATGCTGTCCAGCGTGGTTTAAAGTTTGGGCGAAGCGATCGGCAGCATGACATGCAAAGATGCTATCGGCACCGAAAACTTGGCTTCCTCGTGTGTACACTGCTTCGTGCAATTCCAACGCTTCGGGGAGTCGCTCCATTTGAATTAAGATCGATCCAAGGTTTGCCATTGTGGTCAAAGTGATTTTATCGTTCTGGCCCAGCGACTCGATTGACAGCTCCAAAGCAGAGCGAAAGAGCTGCTCAGCTTCAGCCAACCGGTTCGAATCTCTTCGGATTGCTTCGGCTAAATTGTTCATGCTAGCCAGCGTTTCGGCATTTGTAGTGCCGAGTACTGTTTTTCGTCCTTCGAATGCCCGACGATAAAGCGACTCCGCCTCATCGTTTCTTCCGAGTGCCCGTGACGCTTGCCCAAGGTTGTTAATGGACTTAAGCGTATCATGGTGGTATTCACCCCAAACTTGTGTCCAAATTCCTTGAGCGCGACGATACTCGTCCGCTGCAGCTTCGAAATGGCCGAGATTGTAGTAGAGTGTCCCCAATTCATTGCGTACTCCCGCTTCGATCGCCGGACGGTCGCCGAAGATTTCGTCGACTTGACTGGCAGCTTGTTGCACCAGTTGTAATGTGTGGATCGCCGTCGGCTCCGAATTGGCTGTGTGGTCAGCCAAGCGAGGATTGGTTAATACGTTAAATAAGAAATCGTTGGTGAAAAAACTCTGAATCGCTGTAGCCTTTTCAGCTTCGTAGGCACTGGCCCGTTCTGCACGTTGGGCGCGACCAGCTTCCAAGGCGTTGATCGTCGCGGCGAGTAAGGCCGCCATCAAAACCAGGGTGGCCGTGGTGACTGCGCCCCAATTGCGTTGTAGAAATCGAGTTGCGCGATAAAGTCTAGTGGTAGGACGAGCCGTGATAGGTTGGCAATTTAGGTATCGATGAAGATCATCACACAAATGAGAAACGGTTGCAAATCGTTGGTCCGGATCGCGATGTAAACATGTGGAGATGATGGTGTCCAAGTCGCCACGAAGGCGGCGATCAAACTGCGCTAAGTGGAGAGGCTCAACGCTTCGGACTTTTTGTAATGATTCGACAATCGACTCTGCTCGGCGATCGAATGGTAGCTGGCCGCTCAGCATTTCAAACGCCACAACGCCTAGTGAATAAACGTCGCTTCGCTGATCGAGCGTTCCGTCTCTTCGCTCAATTGCTTCTGGGCAAATATAGTCAATTGTCCCAATAAGTGAGCTGTCGTTTGAGATCGTTGAGTCGGTGTTAACGAAACTCGCAAGTCCAAAGTCGAGAATCTTGGGGTGGACCTCGGAAGTAGTGGGATCGCGCGTAACAAGTATATTGGCTGGTTTAATGTCGCGATGGATGATTCCACGGCCATGCGCAAACTGGATTGCCTCGGCGATCGTAAGCAACAGCCTTAGCTTATTCTCTATAGATATTGTCGGAAGCCAGGTGGCGCAGTTGAGCGGAACGCCATCGACGAATTCCATTGCAATCCAGGGCTGCCTGTCCCCTTTTCCATTGGTGGTTCCTGTTGCATAGATTTGGACAATGGCAGGATGCTGGAGAGATGCCAAAATTTCTGCCTCCCGTTCGAATCGTCGGATACTCCGGGAAGAGATGACTGAATGTGGACTCAACAGTTTCAGTGCAACTCGCCGTTTGGGTTGCAACTGTTGCGCTTCAAACACAGCGCCGAAACTACCATGTCCTATTTGGCGACTGATGACGAACCCGTCAATTGAAGTGTTCGCCAACCGCGTTTCACAATTGGCGGACGTCGCAATTGGAGACTCAAGGAAGAGAGATTCTGAAAGCTCATGGTGCAACTGTAACAGTTGTTGCACTTCGATTATGCAGTTCGCCGACTCATTGGAGATCGTTAGAAAGTGTTCTCGTTCGGTCGAGGGCATAGTCAACGCTTGTGCAAAAAGTTGCTTCACACGTTGATATTCGCTAGCTTTCATCAATGTCCGCCCCCAACTTCTTTTGTAGCCAACTGCGCGCATGAGCCCATTCAAGGTAAAGCGATCGAACGGAGATGTCTAACACCTGCGAACACTGCTCCATTGTCATGCCACTGAAGTATCGCATCTCGACTAACTTATGCTGCACTGGGTCGAGGTTCTCCAACTCTTTCAGAGCTTCATCGAGCGCTAGTAAGTCCACTGCGTTAGTATCGAAGCTATCGACTAAATCATCGAGTGGAACTCGCGTCCAATTACCCCCGCGTTTCTGCCGCCTACGATGTGCGGCATGGTTGATCAAGATGCGGCGCATGATTTGGGCTGCTGCCGCCATAAAGTGATTTACGTTGGAAAAGCGATTCTCTTCCCCCCCCTGTAGACCGATCAGTCGGAAGTAGGCCTCGTGGACGAGGGCGGTTGGCTGCAGCGTATGTCCTTTGCGTTCGTTTCGGATAAGTGCGGATGCGACTCCGTGCAACTCTTCGTAGACCTGGAGGAAGAGAGTGTCAGAAATTGCCTGTTCGCCTCGTTCGATCGCGTCAATCAGCTTTTGCAATTGAACGTCTGACATGGTTGGTTGCCCGAAAATTTCCGGAATATTCAAAAAAATATTGCAGGCTTGTCATTCGATTATTGCATTTATCGATGAAGAACTTCAATAGATGTCCTCGAAAATGTCGTTACGATGGGTGTGCAATCATGTATTTCATCAGACTGTTCTTGTTTTCGCTACTGTGTTGTATTCCTCCTGTCAGCGTTATGGCTGACTTGGTTACCTTGCTTCCGTTTGGTTCGGTGCCGACTGGTGCCAATGCCAATGCACTGGCAGGACCACTGCTCTCGAGTGACCTCGACTCGGTCGACATCATTGGAAGCGGCGCAGGATTTGCCGTTGCGGCGAAGGACGGCAACCTCGCGACGCACGACTTTTTTGTAGACCTTGACTACTCAATAACCCCAGCCCTTTTCGACAGCAGTTACATGGGAACTTTCGGTCGCACTTCTACTTTGGGAAACCGAGCGAGTGCGGAAAGCGTTTTCATTTTCACCGTCGACTCGGTAGCATCATTTGATATCGGTGGATTCATTGCCGTGACAGACGATCCCGTCGCCTTGACAGCAGGCAATGTGGAGTTAGAGATCGAGCTTCTCGAATTCGATATGCTGCCTGGAGTTCCCATTCCAAAATTTTATAGCTACCAAACCAGTACAACTACCCTCAATCAGTCGTTTGTCGTGGGAGGTACTTCAGGTGACACAACCAATGTACTCGTGGGAACCCCATTCGGCATGCTCGATCCTTCCAAAATCTACCGCTATAGGACATTGGTTACTCTGGTGTCGATTGATGTAGACGGCGTTGGCCCATTGCCATCAAGTGACGGAGCTGCTTCGCTTGCCGGAGCACATGTGCTCAAGATTACCGCAGTTCCCGAGCCACATTCGTCGCTGATGGTTTCTTTGGCGGGAACAATCTTTGTTCTCTACCGCAGTAGAAGAATCGCAAACGGATAGGTTTTAATTAACGTTAACTGAATGGAGAGCAGAATCGTCGGAGATTGACAGCCACGATCGGTCGGATATTAAATCAATTCCTGGATGGGCTGCACGTCGTTGTCAACGAGATAGTGGGGGCGACCGGTGTAGTCGGTGACGGTGGTGGTTGTGGCATTGATGCCGACGTTGTGATAAAGGGTGGCGAACACCTCTTGGAATGTGACTGGTCGTGAAACGGCTTCGCCACCGAAGCGGTCGGTTGCTCCAATCACTTGTCCCGTCTTCATGCCTCCTCCGGCCAGCACTGCGCAAGAGACATTCGGCCAGTGATCGCGGCCAGCATCTTTGTTGATTGTCGGCGTTCTACCAAACTCGCCCCAAGCGATTACGGTCGTGGTGTCCAACAGGCCGCGCTGGTCAAGGTCTTCAATCAGCGCACTGAGCGCTTGATCAAAGTCGGGGAAGTTGTCTTTGGCAATCTTGAAATTGTTGCCATGCCAATCCCAAAATGAATAGCTGAGCGTAACCACGCGGACACCCGCTTCGACCAGGCGGCGGGCAAGTAGAAATTGTTCGTTCAACCGTGGTGCAGCATCCCCTTGCTCTTTATCGGTGCCGGTTCCATAGCGCTCGCGCAGCTTCGGATCTTCGGAAGAAATGTCCAGAGCATTGAGCATCTCACCGGATGTCAGGATATCAAAGGCACGCTGCTGAAACGCGTCGAGACCATCCATCGCACCGCGACTGTCGGTCATCCGTTTGAGTTGATCCATGCTGGCGAGCAACTGTTTGCGATCTGCTAGTCTCTCGGTCGATATACCGTTCAGTACCATGTCGTCTTTGATCGCTCCCAGCGGCATGAAGGGCGTGTGGCTCGCTCCAAGAAAACTAGGGTGTCCAAAGTTGTAAGGGAAGTGACGCATCTTGGGAGAGAGATTGACGTACGATGCCAGCGTCGGATTGGGAGTCGCTTGTACCTTCGAAACGACCGATCCAATTTCCGGCCAGCCACCCGGTGGATTGCGTTCATTCAATCGTCCGGTCATGCACTGGAACGATTCATGGCGATCTTTTGCCCCGACCATGGAACGGATAATTGCCAACTTGTCCATGATTTTCGCAAGCCGCGGCAAGTGTTCGCAGATCTGAATTCCGGGAACGTTGGTACTGATGGGGTGGAACTCGCCACGGATCTCGGCCGGAGCATCCAACTTGAGGTCGAACATGTCTTGGTGAGGCGGACCACCTGGTAGATAGATCATGATGATGGACTTGGTGCTGCTGCGACCGCTCTGGCTCTCTGCACGCAGCAACTGCGTCATCGAGAGTCCCAATCCCCCGAGTCCCAGACCACCAGCCCTCAAGAAGTTGCGGCGGGAACGTCCATCACAAAAGCGTTTCGATGGCTGGCCCTGGAATGTTAACATCTGCGAAGCTCTCGAACTGGCGGGAATTGATTCAACGGAAGGTTGAGGTGGGGGACCTCCAGTCTAACAAACTCGCCACACGATTGCATCACGCAAAAATAGTGGATCTAGGCAGGATCATTCGCTTCTTTTGTTCCCGGAAATGTCTGACAGGTGCTTAGCTGGCAAGTTTCAGCTTCAGAATGACCTCTTTGCTAGCCTCATCGGGTAAAGCAAGTGAATTTTCCGGGGAAACTGATTCTAAAGTAACGGATATGGCGCGAATCAAATTGGGATCGGCGTCGATTGAAACGCCACCCACATCGTCATTGATCTCCAAGCGATGACGTTCTAGAAGGCGTTGATCTGCAGCAAATACCCAAGCCACTAGCGCCTGATGGGGATCAATTCGAGGCAAGTTGATCACCAACAACTGGGCTTGATTGGCGAGGGGGTCCAGCATTACGACAGCTTGCGGATGCGGAAGTGCTTTTCCAATCGATGTGCTCACAAACTTCAATTGTTGGAAATTTTGCTCCAGGTTCGCCAGCCAAGCCGGAACATCACTATTCTCGGAAGTTGTTGCGAGGTTAGCACGATCGGAACGAAACCACGGAATCAATACGACGGCAAAACATACTCCGGCAGCAAAAGCGACCAACCACCGCGTAATCCTCATTCTACTTGTGGAACTGACATTGACCGCCAACGACTCGACGGGGAGTCGTTTCGATCGCACGATTTGCTGGATCAGTTGTTGTTTTCCTGACGTGGTAACATCTCGTTCTGGGGCTGCCAAGTAGAGCAGTTCGACCGCGTGGCTCAGTTGCTCCAGTTCCGAAGCGCAGTGTGGACAGCTTTCGACATGCTGCCGCAGAGCGTCTTGTTCGATTTCGCTTAGGTCGTCGAGCAGATATTCGACGAGCTGGTCGCTTGCGTCTGTACATTTCATGATTATTCAAATACCTCGCTTGCGTCCAACAGCATGCATCGCAATTGCATTAGTCCTTTTCGAATGTGAGTTTTCGCCGTTCCGAGCGGAATGTCCAACGCACGTGAGACCTCGCTGTGGGTCAGGCCGTCAAAAAACGCAAGTTCCAGCGCGCGCTGCTGGACAGGAGGTAGTTTACCAATCGCCAACCGGACGTCTTTGGCCGTTTCGCTTTGCATTTGATGCTTGCAAGGATCCGGCTCGACGACAGGTTTGACTTGTTGCATGGCTACCACATAGCTCCCATGATTTGCCTGGCGTGCCAACGCGGCTCGTCGCTGATCGATGGCACGACTGCGAGCAATGGTGAGAAGGTAAGTTCGCAGTGAACCACGACGATGGTTGTAGTGTTGGGCGTTACGCCATAACTGCCAAAAGACATCCAACATGACGCTGTGAGCGTCAAGTGCATTACCACAAATTCGATGGCATAATCCGCTGACGGCCGCGCTATGTCGATCGACGGCTGTTTCTAAAGCGTCCTCGCGTCGCTCGGCGATGCGAGCAATCAAATCATCGTCTGACATGCCGTCAGTCTGTTCGCTGGTGTGCAACGCTATTCTACTCAATGCAGCTCCGCTCCTCGCACTGTCGGCTCAGCTGAACTCCATAGTTGCTGCGTCTCTCCCTGTGGAATAACAGGCAAGGGCATTACGCTTTCGGTCATCCAACGATTTTCAAACGGTGGTTTGGTCTGAAGCGCCACAACAAAGCGAAATGCATCAATCTTGGCCTCTGACGTCAAGCATGTTACCAACACGATGGCGACATCTTCTTCGACGAATACTGGTCTGCCGACGCTGGCGTAGTCATAATGGGCCAGTGCGTTGTACGGCGACTCTTGCATGAGTTTGGAGAACCGCTGGTAGGATCCAACAAATTTGCGATTACTCGGCGAAGCAAATTCATAACAGTCGCGGAGCCGCTCGGGTGTATCGCGCGAAAGCCTTATCGCTTGCATTTGTTTGCGAACTACATCCCCGGCGCTCAATGATTGATGCGCAATGAGGTTTGGGGCTGCTACTTGTTTTTCCCCAGCGTTCGACGATTGTTCAGTGCTCAACTCTTCAGTGCTCAACTCCGGCTTGGTGTCCAGTGTGAGATCTTCGTCCGTCATTTGAAGTGGCTCCGACGCGACTTTTTCAATTTGTCCTTGCGGAGCTTGTTCTATCTGATTGCGTTCACTTCCCGTCGGCCGACGCTCGACGGTTTGCATGAGAATACCACCGACGCCAGCGCCAATCGCAAAGAAAATCAGCGTCTGAAGTATTCTAGACATGAGACTGTAGAACTCGCTTGATCTTGAGTCGTGTTGACCGGTTTGGACGGTATCAGATTGTAAAGCTGTGATTTTTCAGTAGTAATCGTTCGGGCACGGGCATGTAAGCTCCGGTGGCGCGGAGAGTGGCATTGCCCATTGTACTAATACGAATGCAGGCAGGGATTGGATGTTAATAAATTCAAAGTCCACGGATTGAAGTGGAATATTAAAGTTGGTCACGTCAATAGAGGAGAAGTTTCGGTGGCCGGTTGACTGCTGCTCGGCGTGGTTGTCGTCCGGAATCGCAGCGAGTTTTCCAGGTAGAGCCTCGTCGGAAGCTCTGTTTCGGAACATCAGGTGCTCAAGCGGAAGTCGCCGTGTGTAGATCGGCTTTCAACCATTTTTCGCCCCCCACCACCTTCACCGCTGGATGGTCAGCAGGCACCTTGGTCGTTGTTCGAACGCACTCAGGATTCTTTTGCAACTTGCAATTTTGATCGCATCTGTGACAGCATCGCAACCGTAACTTGGTTGTCGTGCGTCGCCAAAACTGTCTCCTTTGCCCCAATTCCAGAGAGAGCTTTCACGTGAAAATATGCCAATTGACTCGACCTCACAAAACCCGCAGAGATACTTTTCAACGCTATCAGTCAAGGAAAACGTTACGCCGTTTTTTGGGCTGCGAGTCTTTAGAGCAACGCGTTGTTCTGACTAGCTATATCGTTGACACATTAGATGATGTTGTTGCAGATGACGGTTTTGTTAGTTTACGCGAAGCAATCACGGCAGCTAACAACAACGCTGCCTTTTCAGATGTTCCGGCGGGTGACGCGGGCCCCGGCGTGGTCGACAGCATCACGTTTGCCCCAGCCTTGGCGGGAAGCGTTATTGAGCTTTCTGCGCCACTTGAGCTTTCGGATGCCATCAGCATTTCAAATACAAGCGATGTACCAGTCATTATCGACGGCAATTCGCAGCAGATACTTAACGTGGCCGCGGGGACGACCGATGTCACCCTCGACAACTTGGTGCTGCGTGGTGGCGAGGCCACCAATGGCGGCGGTATTTTTGTTGGCAATACGGCTAGCGTCACCTTGAATGATCTTGTGTTGCAGGCCAATCAGGCGACCGACGGTGGAGGCATCTACAACGACGGCGGAAACATCTTGATCGTTAACTCGGTGTTTACCAGTAACTTTGCAGTTGGTGCTAGCGCTTCAGGTGGTGCCATCTTTAGCGTGAACGGCAATGTTTCCTTAGTCAATTCGCAGTTGACATTCAATCAGGCGACGCGCGCTGGAGGCGGAATAGAAATCATCGACGGATCGCTGACGTTGCAAGGAAGCAACCTTATTAGCAACGAAGTGGGCGTGGGTGGAGTCGCAAGTCCCGGTAACGGTGGAGGGATTCACGTTTCCGGTATCGCAACTGTCGATATTACCGGTGGTCTGATTCTGCGAAATAAGGCTGCCAGCGAAGGTGGCGGATTGTGGAACCAGGCGGGGAGCACCATGACCGTCAACAATGTGCGGTTGTTGAGGAATGAAGCTCGCGGTGACGACGCGACCGATGGAGGTGGAGCTATATTCAACAACGGCGGGACGGTCGAGATTTCCAACGCAACGATCTCGAACAACATCGCTGACGGCTCCAGCGGTTCAGGTGGAGGTCTGTTAAATTTGGATGGAATGTTAACGGTCTCTAATACGCTCATCGCTGGCAACGAGTCGAATCGCGCAGGAGGCGGTATCGAAGCCACGGCCGCTTCGACAACCATGCTCACGAACGTAACCCTGGATGGCAATGTAACGGGAGTGGTTGCTGCGCCAGGCAATGGTGGCGCTTTTCACATCACGGGTGCTGGCAATGCGACGATCGTTGGCGGATCGGTTGTCAACAACATCGCTGCACTGGAAGGTGGTGGACTGTGGAACGGTTCTGGGCTGATGACAGTCGAGGGAACGTTGATCGACGCCAATGTGGCAAACGGGTCGGCGCTTGATGATGGTGGCGGTGGCGTTTTCAACAATGGTGGGACGGTTGAGATCTCCAATGCAACGATCTCGAACAACGTGGCGGATGGAGAACTCGGTTCTGGTGGCGGTGTCTTTAATTTCGGCGGATCGTTAACCGTCTCAAACACGACGATATCTGGCAACGAATCCAATCGGGCGGGAGGTGGAATCGAAGCCACCGCCGCTTCGACGACGGCGCTGACAAACGTGACCTTAGATGGGAATGTCACGGGCGTGGTTGCAGCGCCAGGCAATGGTGGCGGGCTTCACATCACCGGTGCTGGCAATGCGACGATCATCGGTGGATCCGTTGTCAACAACCTCGCCGCACTGGAAGGTGGTGGACTGTGGAATGGCTCTGGTCTGATGACTGTCGATGGGACTTTTATCGATAGTAACGTTGCCAATGGAGCAGGAGCCGACGATGGAGGTGGTGGGCTGTTTAACAATGGCGGAACGTTGGAGATTCTCAACGCAACGATCTCAAACAACATCGCCGATGGTCTGAGCGGATCGGGCGGTGGACTATTGAGTCTATCTGGTGACGTAACCATAGACAGTTCGATTTGGATTGCCAACGGAGCCAATCGCGCGGGAGGCGCCATCGAAGTCATTGACGGAACTCTAGAGATCAATGCGAGCGACTTTGTCGCCAACGATGTTGGTGGCCTTGCCGGAGCTGCCAATCCAGGCAATGGCGGTGCGATTCACACTTCGGGTAACAACGCTGTCACAATCACCGGAGGAACCTTCAACGGAAACATTGCAGGACGCGAAGGAGGTGGAGTGTGGATTCAAAACGCTGGTTCGTTGCTGGCAACAGACGTTACATTTATTGGCAACATTGCCAATGGCGCTGCACTCGATGATGGTGGTGGCGCCGTCTTCAACAATGGCGGAGTCATTACGCTCGTTAGTCCGACCATGACCGGTAACACAGCCTTGGGTGCAAGTGGCTCGGGTGGTGCGATCTTGAACCTCGGCGGTTCTGTTACCGTGGACTCAGGGTTCATCAGTGGCAATAGTGCAAGTCGCGCTGGTGGTGGCATTGAAGATAACGCGGGTCAACTGGCACTCATTGATGTTTCTTTGACCGGGAATGTGACCGGAAGTGCCCCAGGCAACGGCGGTGGATTGCATATCACCGGCGCAAGCACGGTAAATATCAATGGTGGAGATGTGTCGTCCAACGTGGCCGCCAATGAAGGTGGCGGACTTTGGAACTCAGACACGGGAACGCTCAACTTGACCAACGTCACCATTGATCAAAACACCGCTTTGGTTGGTGGTGGAGTGTTCAACGACGGAACGAGCGGCGATATCAACATCGATTCATCGACCATCTCATTTAATACCGCACTGGCAGCTGGTGGTGGATTGGCGAGCGAAGGAGGTGTTGTGTCAATCGTCAACAGTACGGTCTCCGCGAATGGGGCGGCGAGTGATGGTGGTGGTCTCATGATCATGGACGGTGCGATCGACCTGACGAGCGCCACGATTGCCCTTAATACGGCCCTCAATGGAGGCGGCATAGAAGTCGCAGGTGGTACGTTGACTGCCGTCAATTCCATCGTTGCCGAAAACGTTGCAACCATGGGTACCGATGTGCGCGGTTCCCTTACCAGCAATGGCAATAACCTCATCGGCAATACTGCCGACACAATGATCACCGGTCCTGCCACGGGAGATATTTATGACACGCTCGCCTTGCTGGGACCTCTTCAGGACAACGGAGGTGGTACTTGGACCCATGAACTATTGGTCGGCAGTCCGGCGCTGAACGCCGGTTCCGCTTCGGTACCTGCCGTTGACCAACGTGGCGTAAGTCGGCCTCAAGGAGCGGCCAGCGACATAGGAGCGTTCGAACTGGAAACCGGTGGCGGAGCTGGCTTAGCGAGACTGCTTAACGCAGACGTCAATCGCGATGGTCTCGTGAGTGTGCTTGATGTTCTGCATGTTATCAACGAATTGAACCAACGGGGTGTTCGCCGACAGGTAGGATCTTCGTTGGATGTGAACCAGGACGGAGTGGTAACTCCTCTCGATGCTCTGTTGGTCATTAACGTGATCAATGAACACGGCAACGCGGCCATCCGCATCCCTGCAATGAATGAAGTGCCCCCCACGACTGAGACAACTGACGAGGCGCAGTTGACTGCGCGGGCGGAGGCGGTTCGGTCAAGCTTTATGGCTAACCTCAGCGCACTTGAGAGCCGAGCTCAAGCATTTGCCCGCCGCGATTTGGCATTCGTCGACTTGGAGGATGAGATGCTCGACGCCCTGGCTCGCCACATTTCCAGACGCGAACTCCGATCGGCAAGTTGAGATCCAACAGCAGTAGCGCATGTAGGCAAAAGCTTGCATGCGCATTATTTCCATTGCTTTGCTAATTTCGCACACGACTCTCGAAAAAGGTTATGAACTTATGATTCGCTCTATCTCAATGCAGACGCTACTCGCCGCAGCGGCAAGTTGTTTTCTATGGATGCCAGCCCAAGGGGCACTGGTCTATTTAGCCGGGACTATACAGTCCAGCAGTCCCGGAGCAACGGCACTCGGTCAGGTCCCCCCGGCGCAGGATTTCACGTTGGAACTCGACTTCACTCCCGAAACGACATTCACGACGATCAATGGAGGTCAGTTTACTTTCGGTGCCCTTGCGCCGATCGCCATTACGACCGGAGATATATCGTTTTTTGATCTGGGCGCAAACGATCAAGCCGACTTCTTTGCGTCGACGATGTCACCCGATGGTGACCTTTCGTTTGGATTCACTGGCGACCTTTTTACTAGCGAAGCAATAACAGTTGCCAGCATCGAAGCGTTGGCGGCAACTGGGCCAGTTAGCTTCAGCGCTCGCTTCGGGGCTGATAGCTATTTTGGAACAGTTTCCGCAGTGCCTGAACCAAGTGCGGGAATCGCCATACTCATCGGGCTGGCTGCATCGGCTGGATTTCGCCGAAAACGGCAGGGCTGAAGTTGAATTGTCTTGCGCGGCTCTGCCTGGCTTACGCAGCGAGGCAGAGTCGGGGTGGCATAGTCGACGCGCGCACGAGAGGAAATGTCGAGCAAAAATTGCATGTAGAGTATACTGGTCGCAAGGCTCTGTTGTCGCGGATGGCAACGGAAGTACAAAGCTGATGAGCTTTCACAAAGCTACTACTTTGCATGACGAGTTTGCGACATGATTATTTTTGGCTGGCGGAGCCTCACTTCGATCCTGCCGACCGGGACATTTGGTTGTCCTGTCTGCAAGTCGATACAAACACAGGGCGAAAGTCGATCGCGCACCTGGTTTACCCTCTTTTTCATCCCACTCATTCCGGTCGGAAGTGTTAGGACAAGTCTGGTTTGCGGCGGTTGCGGCAGCGTTATGAATCCGCTTCACGCTCCGTCGCTGGCCGCGAGTTCCGAGGGTGTCCCGCCTGTGGTCCAGCATGCAGGAGATGCGAGGCAGACGCCAGCTCCCTCGCCGATGCGGAACAGCTTTCCCAGCATTTCAACTTGGGCAATCGTCAGCCTGATAACGGGCTTGCTCTCACCGCTGCTCATCATTGCCTGTCTCTTGTCACTCGTCACGTCAACCGTTTCGGTGGTTACTGGGCATATCGCAATTTATTCTATTCGTAATGGGGCAGGGCGACTGAAAGGGCTTGGACTGGCCATTGCAGGGCTATGCCTTGGATATTTGTCGCTCATGCTAACGGTGGCCGTCATCGTCTTTCTCGTGACTCGCCCCACGCCAATTAATGATCGGAATTCAGCATCCATTGCGACAGGTACATTAGCCACGACAGCGGAAGGTCGTCTGCGTGAAGCGGAGTTGGGCGTATTGAGCTATAGCAACGGTCAAGTGGGGATGGGAAACAGTCCAACTGCTGAATCGATCGCAAGTGAATTTGCCGCGGCGATGAAAAAGCTGGACGACGAATTGTTTACCAGCAGCCGTGAGCGAATTATCGAGTTGACGCGCGGCGAGTTTCTGACTCACTGCGAATTGCACCCCAACTCCTGTGCACTGATTGTTCATGTTCCCTCCTATCGCGACTACAACGATGAGGCCCGAGAGGCCTTGGCGGAGTTGGCTTGGGTCACCGCAGTTTCAGAATCGTCGACAGAGCTCGAACCAGGAGATCAACTGGCGGTCGCCTTGCGTGGAACGCTGCGCTACGGTGACATCAGGCTTGGTACCATTCCCAGCGGGACTGAGTCGGCTGGGGCAGTCAGTGGCTGGCGCGCAGGTAAGAGCAAGGATTTGCTCGCATTCTTTAAAGAACCGTCAACAGCAGACACTCATGCGTCACCAGTGGAGCCCTCGACGCCGACGGAGTCTGACTCATTCAACACGCCACCCAGTAGTAGCCTTGCGGGCGAAAGTGCAGAGGCTGCCGAGTTACGCCCCGATGTTGCATCGCCGTTGACGCCGGACGAAGCACTGGCCAGTGCTTTGCCGCCCCCGCTGTTTAACCCAGAGTCAGGCAATCTCTCTCCATTTGGTCCAACGCCATTTGGTCCACTTCCTTCCGGTCCATCGCGACCCGCGCCAGAGCGTCGCGAATCGGATTCCAATCGACGGTCAAAGCCACCGGCACCCGCTTTTGAGAATAAGATCCCAACGGAATTGGCGGTTGAGATTGCCGCTGATGGTTGGAACGTGACCTCCATGTCATTCTTAAATCACAACCGCTGGTTGGCAGTGGGCAGATTGGATTCGACGCTTGCCATTTTCGATGCGGTGAATGGCAAGAAGTTGTTCCAAAGCGAACGGCTTGATGTGTTGGGGCAAATTGTGGCTACCGCTGAATCAAACGACCAAAAGTTGCTAATTGCGGGTGGTTCCAGCGGAGCTACGGCCACGTTTTCGCTGCATGACTCTGGGCGCTTAGGCAGTCCCACGACGATGTATAAGCACTCGCGGGAGGCCAAGTGCATTGTCGCAAGTCCGCGACATTCGTTTATGATCAGTGGAGGCAGCGATGGCACGCTTGCCTGGCATCCTTACAATTATCGGTCGGATTCGTTGCGCGTGTTGCAGAAGTTAACTAAACAAGTTCAATGCGCATTTCTACCTGAGCTAGGAGTCGAGGCAGTTGCCACAGATGGATACCAACTATTGCGATTTTCGTTGCGAGACGGCAGCGTGATTTCATCGCACGAACTGGTAAAGCGGCATTCGCAAGCGGCCGCCTTTCATCCCTCTGGCACAGAATTAGCCATCAGTTATGGTTCTCACATTGACGAATTTGATACATTTACCGGTGAACTACGTCGCTCTTATTCAGCCTCTGGCTCAGAGACGCAATGGTCCGTCGCTTATCATCCGACTCAGCCATGGTTGTTAAGTGGTGCTCGCGGCATGGTGATTGTATGGGATCGACTCAGCGGAGAACAACTTGCGAGGCTCGATTTGGATACGCCCTTGTATGTTCAGACCCTGGCCATGTCCGAGGATGGAAGCCATGTGGCCACAGTGCCAGCCGCCGCAGGGCAAGCGATTAAGATCTTTAAACTCACTGAATAATGGTTCCAACATTTAACACTATTTGCAGCGGAGAGTCGTCGATGAAATGTCAATGGAAAGTGAAGGTTTTGACCGTGTGGGCAGGCTTGTGTCTCAGTAGTTTTTCAAGCATGCATTTGACCCTGGCCCAAGATCGGGAGTCGGCGAACTGGGTGCAAGTCATTGAAGATGACCGTTCCATCAAAATCGAAACGGATCAACTCGAAGCGGTTATTCCCAAGAACAATCCGAAGCAATGGATGACGGGGATCGAAAAAGGCTCATTCCTCGACAAACAAACGGGCTTTCGTGAAGTTGGCGATGGCTTGATGGTCGTTGACTGGCTCATGGAAGCGGGGTCCGATGAAGCGTGGTCGGATGACGTTATTGCTCCCGATGGTCATGGAGTTGGGAGATATACCTGGTACGAAAACGAATCCGACTCCGAGCGACGTGAGTACTCCTGGATGGCGCACGGAAGTAGTCATCGCAAACGGATGGTGGAGGGGCCGCAACTTTGCCATCGTATGAAGCCGGTTCAACCAGAAGTCATCCGCGGCAGCGATTTTGTCGCCGTCAAGACCACGTATCAATTCGAGTATGCGGCTCCAGGGAGGAAGCCAGGATCAACCTGGACTCAGTTAATCGTTTTTCCCAAAGGTGAACGTTACTTCGTGCTGATGGACAAAGTCGATTGCATCAACGACTCGGAGGAAATGTTCTTGCGCAACGATACTCCCGGTTGCGTGCGCCATACCGAGGGTGATACCTTCAGCGAAATGTATTTGAGTTACCTAAGCGGACCTAAAGGGATTCGCATTCCCTCTAAGGAGTTTTTCACGCCGTTTCCGCCAGACTTGAAATACGGTTATCGTCGCGATACGCATCATGTTCCCGAACACTTCATTCGCGCTTATCACCTGCGCGATCCGCAAACGGGCAGCGAGGGACCATGGCTTGGTGGCGTGACGCTTGAACCTTCGGTTGTCTACGAAGCGTGGTGTAGCCAAAGACCCGGTGGTATCATCGTGATGATCGAAGAGATCCATGGGCGACCAGTAAAGGCAGGTGAGTCGTTTAGTGCGGCCCATGTCGTCGGCTACTTTGATTCGATCGACGAGATGCACCAGGTCTCGGAGCAGTTCAAGGGAAGTACGCAACTGGTCGTCGACGAAACAGGCTGGAAATTGACCAAATAAGCTCTGTAACCGTTTACGGCAATGTAGAACAATTGTCCCCAATTTTTCTGTTCCTTGTGATGGTTGCTTTAAGCTGGGTACAAAACAATTGAGGACAATTGTTCTGCATTGAAACAATTGGGGACAATTGTTCTACATTGAAAGAATTGGGGACAATTGTTCTACATTCCCCGCCGCGACGTTATCGGCCATCGCTGGTGGGTACCAATGCCCCCTGCGTTGACAATTTGCAGATTTGCATTCCCATCGCACTGCAATCGAACTATCATTGCGTTGGTTAGAAAATCGTTGAGGGGCAATATGGCGGTAAATCGCCCACCTATTGACTCGACGGCTACACTGCCCGAGTGACTTGACAAGTGATTGTCGTAAAACGGTCAAACCTTGGTCTCAAGGCGAGTGTTTCGGTTATAATAAAATGTTGTAACGGCTCATGTATTCGAGCGAGCGTTACGCCACCGCTCTAAACATCTTTATTGATTCTAAGGTGTTGAATCGTATAGACTTAGGTCATGACAACAAGGAGGTGTTGCATGACTCAGGACGAGTTTTCAGTGGAAGCAGTACGGCGAGTTCCAGTAGCCGAGGGCGTTCT
>JBGSUV010000018.1:0-21195 GCA_041753315.1 Pirellulaceae bacterium
TGATCGCTGACGAAGATCAGAACCGAGTCAACAACGCCGCGAAGCTTTTTGAAAATCATTCAAAATGCACCAGATCGCGCGCGCCCATAAGCGAACACAAACACCTAAAAAGCGTCCCCAAACTACTCAAGAAAAGCACGAATACGAATACGAATATGAATACGAGCACGAGGAGGCGTTACGGAATCAATGCCGCAACAAATCGGAATAGTCGATTGCCAGTTCCACGGCGGATTGCATTGAATCACCCACTTCCGCGACCGCATCAGCGAGCCTTGAAGCGGTCACTGGGACCAACTTGGGTTGCCAGTTCAGCTTGACAACAGGCGTTTGTTCTAGCCCCTCAAACAGTTCCCAGGGCCAGCGAACGGATTGGCGACTCGGCTCAGCGCCCCAAGCGGGAATCGAACGTTGGCTAAAATCCCAATTCAACGTATCCCAACCGACCTGCGGCTGAACCGTCGCATTGTTGGACACATTCCGCTGTTGTGGATTGGCGTTGTAGACGATGGCTTGGGCCATGCTGGTCAGACCATGATCATGAGGCGTTCCGAAAATGCGAGGCGAGATGAGGGGGCGGTAGTCTCGGCGGCAAACGGCGAGGGACGTAAAGTGCAACTCCGCGGCGCGGCGACCCTCCACAGTCGCCATCGTCCATGGCTCCGATCCCTTGTTGGGGCTTGGGCCGCGAAAAGCGTCGGGCAAGACGAGCAAGCACATGGCGTCCTGGTCGTCCGCTTGCCATGTGGCCGCGCTGCTATTCGACTTCCGTAGTCGTTGGCCACTACGAAACTGCCAGGCTTTGATCAACGCGTAACGATTGGTCCATTTCGTAAAATGCTCCTCGGCCCGGCTGAGTGGCAGGTGACGTTCCATCATGGCCAAGAGGGGAGCGCGGAGAGCATCGACATTGGGATAGGCAGCCCGCACCCACTGCGTCCACTGTTCTTCATGCGGATTCATCGCCGATGGAATGTGCTTTAGACTCAGGTTCTGCGACTGGCCACCAGGAATGCTTTGCAGCAAGCTTTCCAGTTCCGACCGCTGTTCCACAAGTTCTTCTTCGGCTTGAATCAACTCAGCCAGCTCTGCCTCGACCTCCGCAATAGCTGCTACCAGTTCGGCTCGTTCCTCGCGGGCATCGGGCAAAACCGATTCATCAAGATCGCCTGCGTCTAGTCGTTGATCCAAGTCATCTAACAGCTCGTTTAGTTCTTGCAAGTTCGATTCCAATTCTTGCTGGCGTGCCGAAGAACGATTCAAGAAGCGGTCGAGCTGATCGTTCAAATCGTCCAACGGGCCGAGTCCTGTGGGCAACGCAATCGCAGCGTCGCTACCCCAACCCGCTGGCTTGCCCCCCTGGCTGCCCTCCATGCTCGGCTGGGGCTCAGGTACAACCGGGAGTTTTAAGTCGGGTGGCGCCGGCACGATGGCCGCTTCGACAGCATGCCTCTCGGCGTGTTCGGCCAAGGCATCCTCGAGGGCCCGGTTCACCTGCCCATTCGCAGTTACGTGTTCTGCTGCTAACTCATCGGCTTCCTGTGCCCCGCCGTTGCTCTCGCTCTTCGTGGCGATGCCAGCCGTCTGGTAGCTAAACGCCCATAGCGTGGGGATTAACTGTTCTTCAAAGGCTTTGTTTTGGATCGGACCTGCAGCCGAGGCGTACACTTCGATCGCTTCCAGTAACAGCCATTCTTTGCCGATCAAAACGACTTGGGACGTGCCCGCAATATGCACGCCCCAGGCGGCCAAGGCGGCCGCCTCATAGAATCCAGGGATGAGGACCAGTGCCGATAGATTGGCTACTGATTTGGCGGCGAGCCAACCGACCAACTTCCGTTTCAAAGTCATGCGCGAGTCGTAGAGCATACCGAAGGCTCGCAGTTCCTCGGCGGTGGCAGGCGATGTCCGCCGCGTGACCGCCTGCAAGATCCGGCCGTCGATGGCGGGGATGGGTTGAGGGAAATAGGCAGAGGGGATCGTTCCCGCTGGAGCGGTTTTCACCAACGCTTGGATCACGCTATCAAGAATACGGTTCTCGGCCGTGTTAGTGGTCAATTCCAATCGCAGCTCAACCCCGCCGAGGGCATCGTGAACGACCCCCATCGCCATCGCTTCGCCCATGAGATGGTTGCTGGTGGTGATCGTGTTCATTCCCCGTGACATCCACATGGCCGAGGAGAAAGCGACCGCATCGGCGGCATGTTGTGTTTGCAGTTTTTGATGGACGGTGTGACCCGCGTTGCCGAGCATGCCGATGAGCACGACTACCAACAAGAGGACGATCAGCGCCAGGATGGCGATCTTGCCCGATCGTCGTGTGCGTTCAGTCGCGCGTGCCATAGCCGATCCCTAAAGATTGAGTGCTGTTCTGAGGTCCTTCGTTGTGCAACACAACTTGGCTCGACAAAGGAAAGGAGTAGTCGCCTTCGCCCGACTCTTCACCCAACAATCTCCCCAAGCCCGGGACGTGAAATGTGTAGTTGTAGGTAACACGGACACGCAACGGAGCGTCCCAGGCTGTCGGTCGCTCCATGGCAATCTGTAAATTCGAGGTGGCATCCCGGAACTTGGCGGCCACGTAGCCTCTCGCGACAGCTTGTTGGGCCCAGTCACGGTAGGCCCCGTCGTAGTCGTCTTGGTTTATGTTGTCTTGGGTACCTGAAGTGCTGGACGGGCGTTGGGTCGCACTGGCGAACGGGACCATGGCTTGTTGCGCCGCAGCCAATGCATGCTGTTGCACCCAATTCCAATCACTGCTGGTCGAGCTGTGGACGCTGGCGGTCCGGGCGGCAGCATAGCCAGCGTAGACCGTCCCCAGTTTGGCATGCAGTACCAGCGACGACTCAACGATCAAAGCGACCAATAGCATGAGGAAGGGAATCACCATGACGTAAGAGAGCGTGTAGGCGCCTCCCTGTTCGTCCTCCATCCAATTTTTGATTGCAGTTCGCATGGGGCTGTCCGAGTTAAATTCAACTTGTCGCGTTACAGCATCGGCATGGTCAGCATGCCGCCGAGTCCACGGAAAACGTAACGACAAATCTGTACCGCGAGCAGGAACATAGCCAGCGCCAGTGGCAGCACGACCGCTGTGGCCAAGACCAGTTCGAGGCTGGCTGCCCCCTTGCGTTGGATAGTAGCTTTCATAAGCATTGACTGATCACCACACCCATCGCAAAGAAACCTGCCAACGGAATAGGCTGTTGCAGCGCCGCCGCCCGGGCTGGCGAAGGGGGGGCGATGCCCGAGTGAACACATCGATGCCCCAGCATGCGTGCCAACGTGGGAATCAACGATCGCAAATCCGCGCGAACGAGCGAAGCAGCGAGGACGTAGCCAGCGGCCAGGATGTAACCGAAGGCAATGCCCACCAGCGCTGGCAAAAAGCCTAACAAGCCACCCAGGGCCATGGCGAGTTTCACATCTCCTGCACCACCATGGGCCATGCGATAGGGAACGAGCATAACGAAGCCACATCCCATAGTACCGATCGCAAACTCGGTGATACCCAACGATCCCAAAACCTCAACGGGCAACCGCTGAGGTCCTACCTCCATGTGCAATCCGAGGCTGTGCAGGCAGGCAATCACCGCAGACCACGCCAGCACGGGGTAGATCGACCAGTTGTAGATCTTCTGCCACCGCATGTCGGTGTAACTGGCGGTGATCAGCAGAACCACCACGAGCAGTTCGGAGGCAGATAACCCCACAAACACTGCACTTGTGTTCGTTTGGGTTAGAAGGGCGTGTTGCGTCCAGGCGACTGCCAGGGTCATTCCGCTCAAGATAGTCATGGTCACGTAGCCCCGTGGGCGCCCGCACGTGGAGCTCTTCCGCTGGGCAGTTGTTGCGTGATGGGTCGTCGCCTGCGCAGTTGCCACGTGAGCAGTTGTTGCGTGAGCAGTCGGGTGTGTTGCGATAGCGAGACTCATGTTAGCTGATATCCTCACCCTTCAACTGATTCCATTTGTCCTTTAGCCAAGTAAACACCTCTTGGCCCAAGGTCATAACCGCGATCAGGACGATGGCAGCAATGGCTACAATCATCACGACTTGAATCGCTTCCAGTCCTTCTTCATCGTCTTGAAACTGCCGCCATGCGACTCGAGCTTTGTTTATGGTCGACATCTGTATTTCTCCCAACGGAATGGCAAATAGAATTAGCGACAAGCACCAAAGCTGAAGTAGCTTCCTGTGGCTTCGTTGTCGTAACTAGTTCGCGTGACCTACCCGGTCATTACAGATTTTTTTAGAGAAAATTTCCCTCGAATGGTCGAGCCGGTCGGCTAACCCCAACACGGAGAGCGAATCGGCAAAGCAGGGTGTGTCCCCGGTCCATACCAACTCGCTGATAAGCGACTGATCGGAATGCCGTTTGGCGTGCAAGCGAAAAATATCGACCAACTGGTAACTGCCGTCGCTGGCCAATCCTCGCGATTCAGTAATCGATTGAATGCGTCTCGAACCGTCGGGAAAGCGATTGATTTGGACGATCAAATGAATCGCCGATGCGACTTGCGTACGCGCTACATAAACAGGGATCTCAACGCCGCTCATCAAACAGAGTGTTTCGAGTCGCGTGGTGGCATCTTGTGGCGTGCTGGCATGGACGGTCGCCATCGACCCGCTGTGACCGGAGATCATCGACTGAATCAGATCGAGCGCTTCTCCGCGTCGGACTTCTCCTACCAGAATGCGATCGGGGCGCATCCGCAGTGAGTCGACGAACAGATCGCGGATCGAAACATCCGCTGTGCCGTCGGGGGCCGCAGGCTGGGCTTCGAGGTAAATCGTATGGGGCTGTTGCAACTGCAGCTCCGAACTGTCTTCGATGACCACAATGCGTTCGTCCGCAGCAATCTCGCTCGACAGCGCGTTCAGCAAAGAGGTTTTTCCAGAGCCAGTGCCGCCAGCGACAATAATATTGCGGTGAGCGGCTACGGCCAACGAAAGAAACTCCGCAGCGATCGCGTTCAACGTTTGTAGTCCGATCAAATGGGGCAGAGTCAAAGTCGATGGGCTGAATTTGCGAATCGAAATGCAGACTCCATTGCGACTGCATGGTGGCAGTATCACGTGCACGCGCGAGCCATTGGGCAAGCGGGCGTCCAAGCTGTGTCGCTGTGTGGGGCCGTGGCTGGCAAGCGGTCGACCCGCGAATTCGGCGATATTTCTGGCCGCTGCCAACAAAGCAGACTCGCCCGAAAAACTCACCCCCTCGGCCAGTTGCAGTTTGCCGCGGCGTTCAAAATAAATCGCCTGCGGCCCATTGATCAGTACCTCGGTTACCGATTCATCGTCCAGCAAATTCAAGACAGGTGCCAGGAAGTGGCGGGTCGTGCGGTCGTAAATGTCGCGAGTATCCATAGCGGCCAGTTATTAGCGAGTGGAATGGGGGCCCAGTAAAGGTCAAGCCTTACACTGCTTAATCGCAGCCCTGGCCCAGCATTTCAGATGTTGTGCACATTTTTCTGTAACACACCTCGAACCCCTGCGAATCAGACTCGAGCGATCCCCCTCACTCCTCACGCCTCACGCCTCACCCCTTACCCCATGCTCCACAGGTACTGTCATGAAGCCACATCCAGCCTACGAAGTTTTTGAAGAGATTGGACGCGGAGAGGGAACGGTGGTCTACCGCGCTCATGACTTGGCTTTGGGGAGAGATGTCGCCATCAAGGCGCTCGACGAAGCCGGTCGGGCTGATGCGCGGCGACGCAATCGGTTCTTAAAGGAAGCTCAGTTCTTGGCCCAATCGGCCCACGCGGGTGTCTTGCAAATCCACGCGGTCGATCTCGAGCGGGGGTGGATCGTAATGGAGTTGATGGAGGGAACGCTGGCCAGTCAGATCCAGCACGCGCCGCTCCCCGCCGCCACAGTCCGCAGCGTCCTGACCCAACTGTTGCCAGCAGTCGGGTTTCTGCACGGTCGAAGCAAGATTCACGGTGCGATCCGTCCATCCAACATACTGATCGACCAAAGTGGGGTGGTTAAGCTCAGCGACTTCGAGGAGACCAGCCTGGACGGCGAGTTAAGGGCTCCCACGACCAGCAAGAAGTATGTCGCACCGGAGCTGATACGACCCGACTTTGGCCCATTGGGGCCACAAGCGGATCTCTACTGCTTGGCCTTTACCGCGCTGGAGCTCTTGGCCGGCCCAAAGTTCGCGAGCTTGACCATCGAAGCGGCAGGGAGTGTCGTGGAGCAGGATGTCGCGTGGCTGCGGTGGCATAGTGGCGAGCAAGCATTTCCAGATGTACAAAACTTTGTCCCAAGAATCCCCAGCGATCTAGCCGGGGCACTCAACGAAATGTTGCGGAAGCCAGTTGCTGAACGCTGTAGTTCGGCCGATCAGGCGATTGAGCTACTCAACGAACAGCCAGTCATTGCAGTGCATCCCGTGGCGGTCGCTACCACGTCGTCGGGAGTTGGTCTCGATCTATTGCCCTCTACTGTTCGCGAACTGGAGCCCCCTGGAACTAAAGAGCAGATGACCTCCACCATGCCTCGCACATTTCTGCAGCACCCGCGTCCCAGCCAAGGAAAAGATTCGCAGCGGAAGCGGGCAACCGCCACAGTCTCGCTTACCTCGCGCGAGCGATGGAATCAGTTGTTAGGAAAACCATTCGTGCTCTATCCCTTGTGCGCGGCGCTTTTGTTGGGAGCGCTCGCCATCGGCTTTGCCCTGCAGCCCGCTGAGGTGCCGCCTCTGGCTCAGCTTCCAGCCGGCGAGCCACCGCGCGACGAACTGGTTAGTCAACCAGCGCCAGAGATGGCACATGGAGTTGCGCCCGAGGTTGATAATGGCAGTCTGCTTGATCCTCACGACACCGAGGACACAGATCGGGTAGCACCCGAGGAGTCTCAGTCAAAGGATGAGTTGCCGCAGACTCCACCTGTTGAGCGCTTGAATGAAGCAACCTCGCAAGAAGAAACCTCGCAGGAAGAAACGGGGGCGATAGAACTCAACACTGGCGAAGTGGACATCGCAGAACTCAACACTGGCGAACTCAATGTCGCCGCAGTGGAGCAGAAGGTCAACATGGAGGAAGTCGATACGGTTGAACCAGAGCCGAAGCACACTGAAATCATCATGGAAATATCCCCGCCGGATGCAAGCGAAAATCCGACTGAGCCAACTGAGCCAGCCATCGTGAGCAAGCCCGAGTTTGTTTCCCCCTTGCTGGAATTGGTCTCGATCGAAGTCGATCCGCGGCCCATCTTGGAGGATTTTCAGGGGAAACCCGAATTGGTGATCGACAGTGGTGGCTTTATGTCAGAGGTATCGGACGTAGCGATCAGCCCTGATGGTAAATGGCTGGCGGCGAGTGGTGAGAAAGTAGTGCGAGTGTGGGATATCGAATTGGGGCAACTCGCAACCACGCTTCGCGGCGACCGATCGCGGGCCGCTTACGGCAACTGTTATGCAATTGCTTTTTCACCCGATGGCCAGTTCCTGTTGGTTGGCGTCAATGACTACCGGCCCCACGGTTCCATTCGAGTTTATCGCACCGATAACTTGGCCGAGATCGACTCTCTGCTTCCAGGGCATACCTCTCCGGTTCGCCGATTGGCGTTTTCGCGGGATGGTAAGTGGTTGGCCAGTGTCGATGCCAATGGAAAGATCGCCGTCTGGGATTGGGTTGAGCGCACAATTCAGAAAACGCTTCCAGCCCGCAACACCGACTCGCCCATCTACGACGAGTTGCTGTTTCCAGGCATTGAACCCATCTTGATGGGAATCGATTTCGAGGGACCGCTGTTGCTGGATGCACCTGGTTTAAATCAACTGACGGCCAGCGATCCACTCCCATCCACACTGTTCGCCTGGATGTCCGACATCTTGGGGCAGCAGTTGCGTTATCCGTTTGATACCGAACGCCAGCCGCGAGTCGCCGATCTAAAATTAGATCTTGGTGTGTGGGGTGCGGCAAGTGTAGGCCGCGAGGGTGGTCGAAACAAGTTTTGGATCGGAGTGTGGCCAAGTCATACCCGCGAAACGCCGGCCATTGCCGACCCCGTGTTGGTTTATACGGGACATCGTTGGAACGTGACTGCGATCGATCTCGCTCCTGCCCATCAATTGGCGGCGAGCGGCGACAAGTTTGGTGAAGTGCACTTGTGGGACTTACAAAGCGGTCAAATGTTGCATCGCTTCACCGCCCAGGGTAAGCCGATCTACGAAGCCGCCTTTGATCAGTCCTCGCGGCGAATCGCCTTTGGGACCACCCCGTTTCCTCCCAACAAATGGGATCGGAACAACTACGGTGCCATCGAGAAGGTGCTCGATCTGGATGCACGGGCGATCTATCCCGTACAACCATCCGATGACCTCGCGCTGGTGCAAGAGCAGCCGCTGCGCGGCGACGTGCGTTTGAACATCCGCACGAGCGCAGAAAATCCTTCCAGTCAGGTGATCGAGAAGTTTGTCGGTTCCACCGTTGCAAACAAATACCAGTTGACATCGGGAAGGTTGGCAACCGTGTTTACACTGTTGGATGCCGGAAAACTAGAGCTGCCGGCACCCGCCCTGATCGGAGACAACTTGGGATTATTGGCAGTCTGGGATTCCGATGGCGATGAACTCCGACGTGCCTTTATCGGCCACAAGGGGCAGGTGTCGGGCGTGAGCGTGGCAACAAATGGCAAGCAGATGCTGAGCGGATCCGCCGATCGCACACTTCGCTTGTGGAGTCTTGAGAACTACCAGCCCACCGGTATTTTTGACTTCAAGTTCGAGAATGCGGTGGTCACCCGCGTCCTGCCCGGTACCGATTCGCAGCAGGCAGGGGTGCAGCCCGGCGATCGTATCTTGAGCATCGACGGATTGTCATTGACCGAGATGCAGAACCTGATGCTCGAGGGCAACTTCGACTACGTGCCTGGTCAGCGCGTGCCGCTGAAAATGCAGCGTGGCGGTGACCCCTACAGCTATGAGATGCAGATGCAGAAGGGATACGATTTCTCCGAGCCATTGTTGAATATCTATCTCGGCGACGGCGATAGTTGGATTGTCTGGACGCCAGCTGGGTACTATGACGCTTCGCCTGGGGCGGATCGATTGATCGGCTGGCATGTGAATCGCGGTCCTGACAAGAGCGCCGCCTTCTTTGAAGTTCAGCAGTTTCGCAAGCAGCTCTATCGCCCTGACATTATCAATTTGATTTGGAACGGCGTGACTCCTCAGGAGGCCATCGCCCAGGCGAATGCCACGTTGGGTGAAGTCGAACCTATGGACTTCCGCAGCCCATCCGATCTAGCGCGGCACCATCCACCATCGATCGAGTTCTTGAGCCCAATTCGTGGAGAGGTGTTGAGCCGTGCTGAGGTCGAACTTCAAGCGGTGGTCCGGTCGTTGAACGGACTGCCAATCAAGGAGGTGACACTACTTGTCAACGATGTAGCGGCGAAGGTGTTCACACCCAAATCCCCCACCATGACATCGCTCGATATCACCTACAGCATCGACCTGAATCCAGGTAGGAACGATATTGAACTGATCGCAGCCAATGCTGAATCCACCTCCGCCGCGCAGTCATTGCATGTGACTGTGGAAGCTCCGGTGGAACCCAAGCCGATCCATTTGAACGTGCTCGCCATTGGCATCTCCGAGTACGCGACCGGCGGTGGATTTGCCAATCTACCCACAGCAGCCGAGGATGCGAGGCTGTTCGAGCAAATCACCCGAGAGCAGGCGGATGGCAAACTATATAAAGGGGTTAACAGTCGCGTGCTATCCGATCAATCTGCCACACGCACGGAAATACTCGATGGCCTTCAGTGGTTGGTCGACAGCACGCAGCCCGGTGATACCGCTGCGATCTACATTGCCGCTCACGGCTTTGTCGATTCGTCGCAGAACTTTTACATCGGTACTTTTGAGGTCGATCGGACACGTCCGCGAGCGACCGCAATCTCTTGGCGGGAGTTGATCAAGACATTGCACGAGGACCTGCCGCATTGTCAACGGTTGGTGTTCCTGGATGTGTCCCCCACCGAGGCCGCCGTCGATCCATCGATGCGCAATCCGTTATTGGATCTGGCCGCGCCTGAGTTGGCGACGAGCTTCTTTTCCTCGAACAGCCTGCAACAACTCAATTTGCCGCAGGCGAACGACAAGCGTGGGTATCTGACGCAAGCGTTGAACGGTGTGCTGAGCGATCCGTCGTCGGATATCGAACCAACACCTCCCGATGCGCTGCTGACCCCCTCCGAGATCGCGTCGGCCTGGAGCGACCGCGTCAAAAGACTCTCCGACGGACGACTCTACCCAGTGGCGTACGCACCCGTCACCCATCGACCGCTCAACGTACTGGAACTCAAGCCATAAACACTCGCGTCATGCATTCATCCTCTCGGAAATCATTTCTCGCTAAAGCAAACCAAAACAAACCATTGGAGCTAAACATGAAACCTCGAATGATCCTGAGCCTCACCAGCCTGTGTTTCCTTTTTCAGTGCTTGCTGACGATGCCCGCGGCAGAGGCCCAGGGAATCTTAGATCAACTGCGCAACGAAGTCCGCCGCGAAGTGCAGGGAGCCATCGATCGAAGCTTGCCCGGGCAGTCGCAACCGCACCCCCCCATACAATCGCCAAGCCCCGGACAACCTCCGGTTCAATCGAGGAGCATTCCCTCCGAATCGGGAAACACCAACAATCCAGGCCCTGGTTTTAGGGACCGTGGTGGCTTCGCTCCACCTCAAGGGAATTCGCCCAGTTTCAGCGTCCCCTCGCAAACGATTCCTCAGCAAACATACATTCCTTCCAATCAGCAATCCAACCAAGGAGTGTTTCCGAGCAATAGCAGTTCGCAGGGGTCCAGCTACCGAGAAGTACCGCAGCGAAGCATGTCTTTCAACGGCCAGCCGATTAAACTGCAGCTCCCCAAGACCATGCCGCGATCGGCCACCTATCAATTGATCGTCGGTAGCACTCCCTATAGCTACACGATGCGGCCCGGTGAATCGCAAACATTCAATGAGCAGCAACTATGGTTGATTCGTTTTCAGGATGGTGGTTCGTCGGTTACGTATCGTTTGCGAGGTGGCCGGCAATACGAGTTCGAAGTGGATGGTCAGGGACGCGTTGGACTGTACGAGGTTCCGAGCGACAGCTTCCCAGAGCCGCCCAAGCGGGGCTACTAACGGCCACCACAGCCTCGTGCCCACGGCTCTGCCTGGGCACGCACTGCGCTGAGGCTCCTGCCTCACTTGAGACCTCTGCTGTCAACACTTCCTCGTATCCACGGCTCTGCCTGGGCACGCCGCGAGTTGACACTCCTGTGAGGCAACTTGTGGGCTGCTGTCAAACGTCAACAAGCAAGCAACAATAGTTGGACATCGTCTCCTGCAATTCGTTGGACGTGAGTTCAATCCATGCGACCAGTTCTCTAAGAAATCGTAAAATCACGTAGGTTTTTCAATGAACAACGGGAGGGCGACGCCATCGCTTTAAGCATCTTCCATGGTGATTTATCAAGTGAAATAGGCAGTCGGGAGGGCGAGGCTCCTGCCGAGCTTTTTCGGGCAGCGTCCTAACGTCCACAAGCCAATCGAGTACAGCCCCTTGCCTGTGAACGGCAGGTGGCGGCCGGAAAAGGCTCGGCAGGAGCCTCGCTCTCCCAAGCCATTTTCCACTGGATAAATCACAATGAAAAATCTTTGACGCGGTTGCCTTAATTAATCCTCGGGTTCAGCGTCCCGTTTGCGTTTCTCCAATACACCTTGGCAGTATTGCAATAACTCCAGTTCGGACAACTCCGCTTCGATCTCCTCTACGGAGTTCGTGCGGAGCGTGTCGGCGATCGCGTCGATCAAGTAGTTGGCAAATTTCTCGCGCGAGCGATGCAATTGGACTCGCAACCGCGACACGTTAAAGGGTTCTCCGGCATGTTCAGCCAAGAGGGAGGCAAGTTCCTGCGAGCGGCAGTCGGGGTTTTCTACACGCAACCGCAGCAGCGTCATCCAGGGCTTACCAGTCGCTTGCTCTTCGGCTGCCAAACGACTCCACGCTTCGGTCAACATCTGGTCACGCCATATCGATTGAAACGCCCGCTCATCGTCGCTGGTCGCATCGCGGTTGTCGGGGACCTGCACCGTTGAGTCGAGTTGAGAGATCGGGCGACGGATCAACCGACGATAGTGGTCGGCGACGATACGTCCCAGAATCACTTTGAGAAAGCTGCGAAAACGCCCTTTCTGTTCGTCCGCGGTTTTGAAGTCGCCGCGGAGGAACTTAACGGCGAATTCTTGATAGGCATCATCGGCAGCGATAGTGTCGCGCATGGCGCCACGAAGGTAACACTGAATGGCCGAACCGTAACGGGCCAGTAGTTGATGTTGCGCTTGCGATTGATCTGACCGATCCTCCGCGTGGGCGCGGTAGACCATCGACCACAGCGTATCGATCTGACTAAGTCGGTCGTCGTCGCTCATTGCTCCGATTTTATTCCATATCATCTTGCGAATTGCGATTCCCGCTACTCAATGAGCTAACGCTCAAACGGTTCAAGCCTGTGAATAGCAAGCAAGAATATGTTTTGGTGTGATTAGCATCCTGTTATACTCCGTTAGCTCTCTAATTGCTGACCCCTTTGGGATTATCGCCAGATGAATTTTCCGGAGCCATCCAATCGCCACAATTCATTCGAAAGTGCGGTCGATGAATTCTTGCGCGAATTGGAAGTAAACCCTCAGGCCGATGTAGACCAATTGATAAGTGCTTTTCCAGAGCGTCGCGAGGAGATTCGCGAAATTCTGACCGCGGCGAATGCGGAATTTTGCCAGGCATCGCTCAGTCGACTCCCGCCACTACCGGCCGTTTCCCCTGACGTAGTGCCGTCAAACTTGGCTCCGTCTGGCGATCCTCGCACCTTGATCGGCGCTGCACCTGCGTCGGAAGTCGCGGCTGGGTATCACGATGTCCTCGCAGGCGAGGAACCGGTCGAACAGGCGGAAACAACACTGCCATTTGACTTGGATTGTTACCGACTGACCGCCAAAATCGGTCGGGGTGGCATGGGCGATGTCTTTCGCGCAACGCAGCAAGAGCCCATTCCTCGTGAAGTTGCGGTTAAGATTGTCAAACCAGAGCTACTTGGTCGAGAGCTCGTGTCGCGGTTTCATAACGAACGCCGCAGTCTGGCCAAAATGAGTCATCCGCATGTCGCGACCGTACTCGACGGTGGGACGACGGTCGATGGACGCCCTTACCTGGTCATGGAATTGGTTGACGGTCTGGGGGTCACTGATTTCTGCCAGCAGCATGGAGTTGGGATCCAGGGTCGCCTGCAATTGTTTCTCAAAGTGTGCGCTGGCGTTCAGCACGCTCATCAGAAAGGCATCATCCATCGAGACATCAAACCCTCCAATATTTTGGTGGCCGAGATCGACGGTGCCCCAGTGCCCAAAGTGATCGACTTTGGTTTGGCAAAAGTTCTGGCCGATGGCGAAGCGGATCCTGGCCAGCCACCTGCCAGTTCGCATACGCAGTTCGGACAAATCTTAGGTACCTTGCAGTACATGAGTCCTGAACAGGCAAGCCTTCAGGCCGATAGAGTAGACATTCGTAGCGACGTTTTTGCACTCGGGATCTTGTTGTTCGAACTTCTCACCGGCAGCACGCCACTGGCCGACCAATTGCCTGTGCACATACCGATTGACGAACGACTACGACGTGTGCGCGAGCAGCAGCCGCTCCGCCCCAGCGACCGCCTACGATTGGCACGAAAAGAGCAGCGAAGTGGACCTGAAGATCGTAGGCTGCTATCTCCTGCTGCGTCCGCGAGCCTTTCTTCCAGTCACAGTGCGACTTGGGCCGTTCAGGCGTTGCGGGGCGATCTGGATGCCGTTTGCTTGAAGGCGACAGCCAACGAACCTGCCAACCGCTACGAAACTGTAGCTGCCCTGGCGGACGATGTGCAACGCTTTCTGGAACATCGCCCCGTGCATGCGGCGGCGGCCTCCGATTGGAAAGTCGTATTAATGTATGTCCGCCGCCACCGCGCCGTGTTTGGCACCGTGGCGGCTGTCGCCTGTATTTTACTGATCAGTTCGCTCGTGAGCAGCTTACTGGCTTATCGCGCCATTCGCGCCGAGCGGCTGGCGGAAGAGCGGAGTGCACATTTGCTCGCCAGCGAACAAGCAACGAAGTTGGCTCGCAATCGCGCGGAACAGAATTTGTATGTTGCCCATATGAACCTGGTACAGCAGGCGATGCAAGAAAGCGACATGCAACGCGCTCGCGACTATCTCTCCAGGCACCTTCCTCCTGAACATGGCACCGACGATCAAGATCTGCGCGGCTTTGAGTGGTACTATTGGCAGCATCAACTGGAAGACTATCTTGGCGAATGCAACCTGCAACAAGAAGGTTTTGCTGTCATGGTTGCACCTTCTGGCCAGCAGGTCATCACCGGCGGCGGCGATGGGTTGATTCAAGTTTGGGACATTGACAGTCATGAACAACTACAGCAGTTTAGAGCCGCGGACGACTATATTGGCGGTTTGGCGATGGTCGGTGAGCAGCAACGATTGGCAACCGCCAGCCGCGATGGACATATCAAACTCTGGAATCTTCAAGATCTGCAGAGTCCCTTGTTATGGGACAGCCAACGTGATGACATGCTCCGCTGCGTGATCTTCGATCGAGCACAAAACCGCCTGTTCACCGGTGGAACATCTGGCAAGGTTTGCATGTGGGACGCTGATAGCGGAGAGTTCCAGGGGGAGTTTCAGGCGCACGAGCATGACGTCTACTCTCTAGCCGTGTCGCCCGACGGCAAATGGCTCGCGTCCGGCGGAGGTGATTATCTGGTCAAAGTTTTTGACCTCAAATCGAGTGATGTTAGTCACCATCTTTTTTATGAGCGCTATTGGAAACAAGATTCCGAACTTCAGTGGCGTAGTCGACTATATGGCGGCTAACGATGTACCGTCGCCCAAACTTATGTTGGTCGGAGGAATTGTCTTCCTATTGATCGGTAGCATTTCCGTGGCACTCGGCTTTGGAGCCCGTCTTGGGGCGGGGCTGTTATTGCTGTTTCTCGTGCTGGCGACCTACTATTTTCATGACTTCTGGAATCTGGCTGCCGATTCGACCGAGTTCCAACCGCAGATGATCCAATTCATGAAAAACCTTGGTTTGTCAGGTGCCATGTTAATGATTATTGCCAATGGTGCTGGCCCCGGAAGTTTGGACTCGACAAATCTTGTCAAACGTCGGGCAAAAACGGTTTCAGAGTTGCAGTGATCGTGGCTAAGTGGAAGGTATCAGTAACCTTGTGTCGTTGTTTCTTAACTAGACTTAGGATCTAAAAATGAAAATTTATGTTGTGTTTTATAGCACTTACGGACACGTGTTTCAGATGGCGGAAGCGGTGGCGGAAGGAGCCCGGAGCGTTGCGGGAGCCGATGTGAAGCTGTTTCAAGTCGCTGAAACTTTGCCAAGCGATGTTATTGAAAAGATGGGAGCGACCGAGGCACGCAAGACTTTCTCACACATCCCAGTCATTCAACCTCATCAACTGGCGGAAGCCGATGCCATTGTGTTTGGCACTCCCACTCGGTTTGGTAACATGTGCGCACAAATGCGAGCGCTACTCGACGCAACCGGAGGCCTGTGGAAGAACGGATCGTTGATCGGCAAGCTCGGCAGCGTTTTCACCTCGACAGGCACGCAGCACGGAGGTCAAGAAACGACAATCACCAGTTTCCACACCACACTTTTCCACCACGGGATGATCATCGTTGGTGTTCCTTACTCCTGTTCCGGCCTGACAAACATGGACGAGATCACTGGCGGTACTCCTTACGGCGCTTCCACGCTGGCCGGTGCCGATGGCTCGCGGCAACCGAGCCAAAATGAACTGGATATCGCCAAATTTCAAGGTAAGCACGTAGCAGAAATTACGAAGAAGCTCACCGCTTAAGTGAACATGCGGTTCAGTTGACAGTCGTGAAAACAGCCTCCCTCTCGCGCTTTGTCTTGATAAGCCGAGAGGTGAGGAAGTTTGGCGACATCGTTCATAAAAAGAATTCACTGCCGAGTTTTTACTTGCCCCGTAAATCAGCCGCAAAGCGTTAGCACCGGTTTTTATGGGAACTGGACGCTAACGCGTTCCGGCTAGTTCGGACACTAATTGTTTAGCAACGCCTTGGTACCCCTGTCTATCTTCCCGCTTGCATTCTTGGAGCTGTCGGGGACTGCGGTTACCAATCTCCGTCCGACTGTTAAGATGCCGTCGATACCCGTGATAGTTGACTAGGTCTATCGACTGTCCGCAAGCAATTTGCGGGAAACTAGCGCGACTGCTAAAATTAAATTTCAGTTGGCTGCTATCTCCCGAAGGAAACATGCCCGCGCATTGAGCGTTTCGCAACGACAACTTTTGCTCACCGTTAACGTGAAGCATGCTCTGCCCCATCAAAGGTTTCCACACACCGTCCGTCTTACACTAGGAATCGAAGTATGTGCCGCCAGATGATTTATGTTGCCGTTTCGCTGCTGGTTCTATGCCTCTCGCCGTCGGCATGTTGGGCGCAGTTCGCAGGCTCACGGGCTGGGGTGGAGCCAACTTCCCATGCACTGGCGAGCCTACCGGTGCTAGAGCGTGAAGTAGTCGAAGGCTTCATAGCGATTGACGGACGCGCCGAAGTTCGCGTGCGCCCCACAGAGATTAGAATCGTGTTAGCGGTAACCGGCGAAGGTGCGACGGCGCGGGAATGCAGTTCGTTGATCAATGAGACCATGATCAAATTGAAGAAATCGTGGATGGAAATGGGAATTCCGGCGGAGAACATTGTGGAGGACTTCATTGCCGTGTTACCACTCTATGAATGGGAACTAGAGCAACGCGGCACTACTGACATCGGTGTCGAAAAGAAAGCGGGCTTCCGTATGCAAACCAACGTCCACCTGGCCGTGCCCAACGACGCGATCGCTGCCAAGGCACTGTCTATGGCCTTTGAACAGGAGGTGACCGATATTATTGCCTTCGATTACTGGAGCAAGGAGTTGGACGACTCCAAACGCCAAGCTCGAGAGCTTGCTGTCAAAGCCGCGCGTAGTAAGTCCGATCTTCTGTTCACCGCGATGTTCGACGCGGCTCCAACCGTGATCAACGTGCAGGAGCAAACAACAGTTCACTATCCAGAATCGCTCTACCACTCGTTTGTGAATACCTACGCCGAGGAGCTCCAATCGAGTTGGCTGCGCAATGTCCCATTCATTCGAGCTTATCGCCCTCGCAATACCTATTACCGTGGCCTCTATTCCGACGGCGATGTCCAACCCCGCGAACTTCCGATGCATCCGGAGATTTCAGTAGTCTCGGATGTGCGACTGTACTTCGAATCGCCCGCTACCAAACGACAGAAACAGGAAGGGAACATCGATAAAAAATGACAGTAGAGGGTAGCATGCATCCCAGAACCATCTTTCTACGAGAGCACACAATGTCCGATAACCCATTTGATCCGCCAACCGAAATAACTCCCGAAGACGATAACCAAGCGGCAGACCTTTCCGCCGGACAAGTTGCCTACAACATGCCAGCGACACCGTGATTGGCGTCAATATGCGGTGGAGCGACAATAAGTTTCAAGCAGTGTTCGTCATCATTTCGGTCATGCTCGCTGCCTCAGTCGGAGCCATCTTAGCGGCACTCAACCCGCGTTCGGGCTTACCCTGGTACGGCGGAGCCGCATTGGGCGCATTTGCGGGTTTGGTGATCGGCATCTTTTCGAGCGGTATTTTTCTGATGGTTTATCGAGCAGCCAGGCACATCCAAGGGAAGCATGACTAGCAGTGCATCGTGTTGCAATGCACTTGCCTATTCAATTTTGATCTTTTGCACGGTCTCATGAATTTCGTTGATTTTCATCAACGCAGCCGAACAATACAACTTCGTCAGTTCGTAATCGAAGACGCCCGCGGCGACCGCCGGGTCGGTCTTGACAAGGGCTTCTGCATCTTCAATCTCCGTTACATTGAAAATAAATAATCCACGCTTTGGTGCGCCTTCAACAAACGGACCGGCAAGCACGAGCTTGCCCTCTTTGGCCAGACGCGACATGTTGGCAAAATGTCCCGCAAAAACTTTGGCCGATTCTGCCTTATCCTCAATCGTCACCTTCCCGGTCTTCAGCACAACAAACACATATCCCTTCATGCCATACTCGTCCGCGCCGAGTTCTTTGGCCAACTCGGCATTGTATTTGTCTTGTACGACTGCTTTATCAGCCTGCGGTACTTCCTGTTGGGCTTTGGCAACGGCCTGTGCCTTGGGTAAGTTCTTGGACTGCTCCTGCGGCTGTGATGCCACATAGCCACCGCACAGCACGAAACTGGTAGCGACCACAACTAGGGAAAATAACTTGAGCATTGTTCTTTGATCCTGTGTTTAAATTGTTATGAACTCTTAAGCAATGTAGAACGATTGTCCCGATATTGTCCCCCATTGTTCCATTCCCTGCGACGGCCGCCTTGGGCTGGGTACAAAACAAACAGTTTTATGCTCAAGAACTTAGCTTAAGGTGCTAAAACTAGCACGCGCACCCTAGGCGGCGTCCTCAAGTTGCGACTTCAAACGATCGAAGGCGGCCCCCCAAGCGGTGCGTAAGCCATCGACCTCGGCGCGAGTCTGAATGCGATTGTGCGTCAGCGTAATGCCGGTTTTGCCCTTGCCCTTGTCTGCAAACGCTACGTCAACTTGAGTCGCCGCTTCGGAGTCGGAGCCGGTCCAAGTGAATCGCAAGTCCTTGTTGGGACGAACCCGTAGGTACTCCCCCGAGTTTCCATCCTTGTCGAGGAACGACCCACCTTCTTCGACTTTCGCCTTGTCGCCAAACGCGAACCGTCGGGGCTGAAGGCTAGAAAGTAGATATCATCATCGTTGGGCTGTAAATGGAGCAGCGACACGCCTGCATTCGTGTCGAGTAAATAAACTGAGCCCGATGCTACCGCAATACGCATGTCGTCGGCTGAGAAGGCAAGTTGATTAATGTGAACGAAGCACGGGGTTTTCGCCGAACACAACCAGACGTTGCTGAGTCGATCTACTTAAACTTTTCAGTCTGCCCTTGAAAAGAAAGTTCTTGGCCGACTTTCGAAGGCTTAGTTAGCTCGGCTATGATCATGCCTGCGGTTATTCGACCAACGCAAGAACGATAGCCGCACTGAAGCCACAATCCCCTTTTTTGATCGGAGTTTCACATGTTGATCACTGAGATGCGTCAAGGCGTTCCATGTTGGTTTGAGTTGGCGAGCACCGAACCGGAAAAAAGCTTTGCATTTTATAATTCGTTGTTCGGGTGGAATCGCACCGACATGGACATGGGAGCGATGGGGACTTATTCCTTTTTGCTTAATGAGAACGGCTGTGTCGGCGCTTTTTGTAACATGCAAGAGGAACAGAAGAAGCAAGGCATTCCTTCTTATTGGGGAGTCTATTTTGCTGTGGAGGACTGCGATGCGGCCACCGCGCGAGTCAACGAGTTGGGTGGTGCGGTGATCATGCCGCCGATGGATGTCAGCGAACATGGTCGTATGAGTGTGGTCAGCGATCCTACTGGGGCAGTGTTTTGTTTATGGCAACCGAAAGCCGGTGGTGGAAATTTTGTGATGTTTGAGGATCACTCGATCGGCTGGGTGGAACTGGCAACGCGCGACACAACCAAGGCTCGTGACTTCTATGCTGCACTGCTGGGGTGGCAATACACTGAATCGCCGATTCCCGTTCCCAATTCGGGCAACTACCTCGAGATCTCCGTCGGCGACACACGCTATGGCGGTATCTTGCCAATGAGCGCCGAGTGGGGCGAGATTCCGCCTCACTGGGGAATCTACGTGATGGTGCCGGATGTTGATGCCTGCTGTGCAAAAGCCAAAGAACTCGGCGGTAGCAATCCTCTACCAGCTTTCGATGCGCCCGGTGTCGGACGCATTTCAATGGTCACCGATCCTACAGGTGCCAACTGTTATGTAATTCGATTGGATCGATAGTTGGCTTTGCGGTGAGAAGGTTCAAAAGATGGAAGAACTTGTCGATTGCGAGCGGCTACGCGACGTAGCCGCTCAAGCCTTCGATTCCGGACAACTTCTCGACGCTCTGCAGGCGATAGACCCGATTCTCGCATCCGGTCAGGCCTGCGTCGAAGATTGGTTGTTCACAGGCCAGGTATTGATTAAGGCCCGCGAGTACGCTCAAGCAATACAAGTGCTGAATGAAGGGCTACAACTGGACCCTCACCACGCCGAGCTTCAATATGAGTTAGCCAACGCCCGCTTCCAACTTGGTGACGTTCCAGCAGCTACCGCCGAATTCGAGCGCTTAGCCAATGAGAATAGCTGGCTTGAGGCTTGGTCTTCCCTGGCGACAATCATCCCTGGTTGTCCCACGGCCGATAACGCCAAAGTGCTTGATGTGCGTCGGGCGTTTGTTGCCGAACTGCTTCAGCAGGCGACTCTACCTTCGGCGGATTCGGAATTGGCCACGCCAACAGCAGGGACGCATCCATCACAGCGAATTCGACTGGGCTATGTCTCAGCTTTCTTCCACCGAGCGAACTACATGAAACCCGTCTGGGGGTTGATCAATGGGCATGATCGCCAGCGATTTGAAGTAGAGCTATTTGCCGATGACTGCCAACTGGAACAGTTCGATTGGTTCAAGAAAGGAGTTCATGATCGTATCCACATCACCAGCCAGTTGGACAATATGGCCCTTGCAAACCTAATGCGAGATCGATCGCTAGACATTGTAATCGACTTGAATGCTTACAGCGTTGTGCCGCGACTAGGCTTATACACTCAGCGACTAGCGCCGTCGGTCGTTGCCTGGTTCAACTTGTATGCAACTTCAGCACTACCCGGCATCGACTGGATCGTAGGCGATGAGTTCGTAATTCGTAACGAAGAAGAAGCTTGGTACAGTGAAAAAATCTTCCGACTTCCCTGCAGCTATCTGGCCTTTGTTGTCGGCCATCGCGCACCTGATGTTGTAGCTCCTCCCTGCCTTAAAGACGAGGTTTTTACTTTCGGTAGTTTGGTCAGTCAGTATAAAATCACGCCGGCGGTATTGGATGCCTGGAGTGAGATACTTTGTCGCGTGAACAATTCTCGATTGTTGTTGGCTAACCGGGCCATGCAATCGACCATGAATCGGGACTATATTACTGCCGAGTTCTCCAAGC
>JBGSUV010000019.1:0-22252 GCA_041753315.1 Pirellulaceae bacterium
CATAGTCGCCACTGGAGCGCCCTTGGCAAACTGTTCTACAATATCAGACAACATGATCGGCTCCTTCGTGTAAGCTAGAGGACTACCTCTATGTTACCCGGGAGCCTAATGACAGCTTTACAGGGTTTATTGGGGACAATTGTTCTACATTGCACATTGCACATTGCCGTGAATGGGTACAAAACAATTGAGGACAATTGTTCTACATTGTGGCGGCCTGCTTAGCGGCGTACTTGGGAATAGAGTTGCCTCAACAACTCGGTGCGCGAGTAACGCAGATCGGCGTATCGCCGCATCCATTGGTCAAGCTCCGTCTGCGTGGGACGCTTTTTGACAATGACTTGGAAGACTGTCTCGAGCCAAACCAAGTCGTTGTTCCCCGTCATATCGAAGTACTCTTGAGCGGCCATCAGTTCGAGCGGCATCTGATCCAAACGCGTCTCAATGCCAGGAGTCGCCCGCAGGGCAGCTAGTTCGAGCGTCGATGGTTGTCTGCCGAGATACTGCATGTACATAGCCGAGATGCGATCGTTCAACGTATTGTAATTGGGATAACCAGCCGTAATCACCCCGGTCGATCCTCCCGTTGTACTGGTAAGGCTTGTCTCAACCGGCGAAAGCGTCAACCGTGCCTGACTTGGATTGCCCTTGGTCAAGACGTTCACGGGTGTAGGCGAATTTAAAATCGTCCGCCCACCCGATGAAACGAATGCGCGAACGCGATACGAATCCTGTGGATGAACGTAGCTGGGATCATACGCAATTTCAAACGGGATGTTATTGGCCGCGGTGGGGCGGAATGAATAATTGCCTTGCCGAACCTGATAATGTGGGCGAGACACATTTTCGATCTCGACGGTAACAATAGCATCGCTTGGAATCGGTGTGCGGCCTGAATAGACCAAGGTACCGGAAAGCGTGTTTTGGCTTCCGTCGAGCTGCGCTCTAATGGAGGCAAGCCGACCGGATATGTGGACTTGTACGAGCAGCGTGACGACACCGGTCGCGTTGGCTCGTTGGTTGAGTTCATCGTCTAAGCTGTAGAGCCTTCCGGCGACGATGCCGACTTGGAAACCTTCGATGGCGACAATCAAATCATCGACTTCGATCCTAGCTTTTTCTGCGGCGGAGCGTGGAGCCACCGAGCGCACGAGTATGCCCGTTTCCGTTTCGATTCCGTCAACTCCTAAACGCCATTCTCGCCGTGACAGGTTGTTGCCCCCCAGCCAATCGCTTCCCTGCCATTTGGTACCCGCTGTACTCGATTCAAGTCCGCGACTGCGGACGTCGGCTCCGCCCCATCGTTCCTGGGCAGATGCGTTGCCGCCCAAAACAACAACTGCCTGAATAAAAAATGCTGCACAGACGAGATTAATTGGTAGCAGGTTGTAAGCGAAAGCGGGCATCATTAGGCCTCCATGAGACAAGTTGTACTAGCGAGTGGAACTGAGTTTGCGACTCCAACGCAATGATTCGCAAAATTCAAGGGTTCATCGCAGTGGACGAGGCTACGAGTCCCTCTCAACCAAGGCATGCCGGACTCGTAGACTCGTCCACTACCCAAATTTTTAACATTGACGTAACACTAGCGAAGATTGAGCTTTTGCATGCCGGCGCGGAGTAGAGGTAAATCGACAGGATAAAACCCGGCGCGGATGGCACTCATTTGCCCTTGATTGCATAGCGCATAGCGCACCAGTTCTTGGCTTGATTTCGCTTCCTGACTCGTCTGTCCCAAGTCGATGATGATCGACATGGGGCGGGTCAGTGGATAATGACCACTTAAGATGGCATGATCATCGCTGGGAACCACACTCGCACCTGCGGTCAGCTGCAGTGCCTTGGCGGAGTTTTCTCCACAATGCAGCCCACAAATGGCGATGGAAAGTGGATCTGCGGCAATGGCGTTAACCACTTCTTTGTTTGAATCGAAGGCCACTTTACCGGTTCGTAGCGTTGTATCCTTGAAGACAAAGTCTTGCAAGAACTTCTGCGTACCGCTGTTCTCAGTTCTGGATACTACGTTGATACCCTTTTTTGACCATTCCCCGCTGGCCCCCAACAGGCTCCAGTTAAGATCTGAAGTCGCTTTTTCCGCCGTGAAGATGGCTCGCAGTTGTTCGCCCGATATCGACTGCACCGGATTGGCCGCGTTGACAAAAACGCCCAATGCCTCGCGGGCGACAACAAAGGCAACAGGGTTTTTCAGTCCTTGCTTTTTTAACTCGGCGAGTTCGTTGTCGGTCACCGGACGCGACAACATCGCAACACCAGCTGGTGTTTCCAACAATTGTTTCATTGCATCCATGCTACCAGCCGCAGAAATCTCGCTCTTCACCAACGGATGAAACTCAGCAAAACCAGTGACCCACAGATGCGCCATCGCATCCATGCTGGTCGAGCCAAAGACTTTGACAGCCCCTTTGACTTCCCCCATAGGGCGATACGGATCGATCGTCTGCAACATCGTTAGCAGTTCTTCAACCGAGGTTGAAGCGCCATTTTCTTGGGCGGAACAACGGGACGAATTAACCGTCTGTAGTACCACCGCAACCGCAAGCGAAACGCAAATGAGGGAAGCTTGGTACCAAGTAAGCTTGGATGGAACCATGTCACACTCCTTTATGTTGGGTTCATCAAGAAGCCCGTTTAACCAACGGCGTCCCGCACGGAGTTTCTCTCAACTCTCGCAATGGACCGCCATCATTTGGGTTAAACCGACGTCGTAAAATTCCGATCAAGCGGGCATTCTACGTAGTTTCCCAAAAATAAGCGATCGCGATTTTCGAGAAATGTGTTCGCTGCATTAGGGCGAAATCGAACGTTCCCATACTGGATCGCGCGGTGCAGGTATCGCGGACCGTTTCGATGCTAACTCCCGACGCCACTGCAAAATGCTAGCACGACTAGGTGCATGGGGCTGAAATCCAAGACTCTTTCCCAACATCGCTTCGAGATGATATGCGGCCAACACGCGATGCGGTAACTGATCGCTATCAAGCTCGGAAACTAACGGCGACAATCCATTTGCCTGCAATTGATCTTGGGTGAGTCCGCAGAGGAGCTGGATAAGCGCGTCCGCTTCGGGCTCGTTATACGCCGCTACCAATTCCGCTCGCAATTGTGCTTCCGCCGTGGAATCGCTTGCAAGGATCTGTCGCGCCAGATTAAGCGTTGGCTCCCAATGGCTGCGAAAGCGATCCGAATTGAGTAACTGGGTAGCAAACGGACGCCATTGCCCAATGAGCATGGCGGTCTGAATAGCCAGTGCTGCCGTTTCGGGTCGTCGATGAAGAGCGATGGCATTAAGTGCATCGGCGGAGCTTTGCTCATCGCGTTGGGCAGTCTTGAATAGGCGATCGAGGTCTTCGAAAGCTGGTTCGTCCGTGGGTTGCTCGAAGCTGGTTCGCAGCCAAGTCGGGATGCCGAGCAGTTTGAATGGATTCTGTGGTTGGTTATTGACCGTTGCCCAGCCTTCGCCCAGCTTGAGGTTAGATTCAAACTTCATCGTTGCGTCCGCCAGACTCGCGATTTTCGCAGAACCTTCGACGGCAATGGCGATCATTGTAGGGGCAAACGAGCTGCGATCGAGGATGGAACCGGGAGCGACAGGACGGTAGGCCACTTCGACGGCCAGCACACAGTTTCCCTCCAGAGTTGTGATCGAACAGTTACCCGCGGGAGTATGCAACTGCAGCGACCGTTTCTTCGGAACGGTCATCGTCGCTCGCCCGAGTGATAAGTGAATTGCCGAAGTTCCCTGAACTTGGTCAACATGCATTGTTGTTGGGCCACACGCCAGCCAATCGACTCCGCCGGGCAATGCGAGCGTCGTACGCGTTGCAGGCGGAATGACTAGTGGTAATCCATCGTCGATCGTTTGTTGTTCTGCCACCCGTCGCCATGCTCCTCCATCATTTACAAGTACGACGGCAAACTGCTCGGTCGCTGTGCGTGGATTCCATCGCAGAGTATTGGCTGAGTCGACCATTGGAACATCGGGCTGGATGGCATCACCATCGGCTTCGCTTGCGGCGTCGGCAGGGACGGGGACGGATGCAATGCGATCACTCGGTTCAGGTGGAGCTCCACTTGGGATGGGTGGAGCTTCCGCACTTTCATCCAGTGCTATGGCAAGTTCGTCAGAGCCATCTCCGGTATTTTCGTTGCCACGAACTGCACCAGGTCGACCGACAACGTCTGAGTCGGTCTGTGCATCGTCGTCCGAATCTTGTCCTGTGTCTGATCTACCAACCGCGGAGTTGTCGGCAGGAATGGGCGGGCCTTCATTTGATATCTCCACATCAAGCTGACTGTCCTCCGCACCACTGTCAGCGTCAGTTGAGTTGATGGGAATCGGTTTGATATTTTTTTGATTGTCTGATTGCGACAAGGTCGATGGCGCATTGAAGAGTTCTGTCACCTGTTCCCAGGACCCCAACGACTGCCAGACGAGAATGCCCAGCAAGCCCGCCAATGCAACCATGGCAACTGGCATAGTCCAACGGCCCTTGGTGGTCCCTACCAGATATTCCGGAACTTCGCGTGCCAGCTTCGACTCTTCCAAGTCCAGCCCTTCGGGACGTATCGAATCTCCACCCGATGCAACCATCGGCGCTTTGATTTGTACCGACGCTTCGCAGGATGCAACAGGGCTCGCGGACGGGTTCAACTCGGATAGTTCGCTCGGGACTAACATACCTTTGCGACGTCTGGTTTTCTTGGTAGTCCGAGTTAGCAATTGACTCTCAATTTCCGCCCGACGTCGAGGGTCTTTCAGTTCCAGAGCCATCGCACTCAGTTTATCTGGCACAACAACTTTGGTTTGGAATGCAGTTGCCAGCAAGTGATGGCAATGAGCGAGTTCGGCAAGTTGTAAATCGGATTCCAAACAAATCCGCTCCAACTCGGGCACTCGCGGCCCAGATAACACATCGTCTAAGTACTCGGCCACCACATTGGGATCCCCCCCCAGTCCTTTGCCAACCAGAGGTGGTGAAAGCAGTTCCGACTGACTGGTCAGCCGCTTAACCCGTTGCAAAAGATTACTCACATCTTCGCTCTGTTGGATCCGACGGTGAAGATCCTCTTGCTCCACAGGGCTCAGCACTCGATCGACATAAGCCAGTAATGTACGTAATGTTAATCTCATGGTCGGTCTCAGACTATTTTTGTCTTCTGCAATTTACATAGCGCGAGCTCGAGCGCGCGGGAAGTCTCCTTTCTTATTAGTGACCCGCTGCCCTCCGGTCCGTAGTGGGTTTTTTAAAAAAACGCAAAGTCATTACCTTCCCCACTAAGTCGACCGCTCTTAACATCTTTGTAACGCGGTCATGGGAGGGCGACGCGGGCAACGCTCCGGCGGAGCCTTCTGCGGCCGCAACCTGCCGTTCACAGGCAAGGAGCCGTTCACAAGCAAGGGGCCGTTCACAAGCAAAGAGCCGTACTCGTTTGGCTTGTGGACGTTGGGACGCAGCCGGGAAAAGCTCGGCAGGAGCCTCTCTCTCCCGACTGCAATATTTCATGGGTCAAATCAGTCGCCACCTTCCCAGAGGTAAGGCAACTTCCCGCTGCGCAGAACTGCCTATCGTAGACTCTGTATCCAAGTTGTCATGGTTTCCAGAACCTTCGGGTTAATCGTCTCTTCAATCTCGGCATACTCGGTCACATTGCCCGTTTTGCAGGTTTGGAACAAGTGGTTGAGCATGGGGAACTCAACAATTTTGTAGTCTTTCAACTTCGCTTCTTTGAGGGCGGCTTCGATCGCAGGAAGATTGAGTTTAGGATCGACCTGCAAATCTTTTTCGCCGTTTAACACTAGCGTGGGACAAGTCAGCTTTTTGAGATTCGTGGCGGGTTCGTACGTCAAAAAGAAGCGGAACCAAGGCGTCGTGAGCTGCGCTGCGGCTTGGGTAACTGATGCTTTGGCTTGATCGGAGGCGCGTTCTTCTTCGGTCAAAAAGGGTTCAATCGCCGCCGAGGCCTTCTTAGCAAACTCGTCGGCTGAGATATCTTGAAACTCTTTGGCCAAGTCAATCAGTATGCGTTGGGTCTTGCCCTGACGTTCGATCTCATTTTCTGGTACTCCGCTTGCGGCTAAGATCAAACGCGATTGGCTTAACAGTATCTGTTCACCATTAACACCTGTGCCGGCCAAAAGAATGACAAACGCAACCCCTGGCACTTTGGCAGCCACCATCGGCGCAATGATGCCGCCTTCACTATGCCCGCAAAGTCCAACGCGTTTGGCATCAATCCGCTCATGTGCCTGCAGGAATTTTACGATGGATCCGGCGTCGCTTGCGAAGTCGGATGAAGTGGCGGTTGCATGGTCGCCCGTGGATTTGCCTACTCCGCGATCATCGAAACGTAAAACTGCAATTCCATTGCGCGAAAGATGATCTGCAATGACCCAAAACGGCTTATGGTCCACGATCGTCTCGTCGCGGTCCTGCGGCCCCGAGCCGCTGATCAAGACCACTGCAGGCGCTCGTTCGACTCCTTGTGGCAAGGTGAGTGTGCCGCTGAGCTTGACTCCTTGTCGCCAAAGGTTTTCGACTTCAACCTCTTCGATTTCATAAGGAAAAGGAGGTTGCGGAGTTTGTGGTCGCTTCAGAGGGGCAACTTCTATTTCTTTGGCCTCCGACTTGGTTAGTGTCAAACTCAACGGCACGATCCCTTGACGCCAACTTCCGACGATTTCGGTACCTTCGGAATTCTGTTTACCCGTGAATTTTGCTTTTAATGCCGGTACTTCAAAGACGACTTCGTCCCCATCAACTGTCTTCGATGCGACAAAGCCCCCAGCCCGCTGGGTGATGCTGTCAAAGAGGACTTCTCCCGACTCCAATTCCCTGATGGCCACGTCCAGCTTCTGAATCACTGCGTTGAGTTGCCCGGTCCAAAGCACCCGCAACTTTTCTTGTGGCATCTCATCAACACGCTCGAAGTTCAAGTCCAATGCGGCCGCTCCCTGTTTCCATTTCCCGTCCACCGTTTTGTTATTACCTTGCAGGCTGCTTTCGAATTTGGCCGCCGATGCTTTGATCTCAAAACTCAGCACTTTGTCGTTGAGCTTCAGTTCGTCGAGCGGGAATTTGGCGCGACCTTCGTCCAAACTTATCAACGTTCCGGTCCATTTTTTTGCCGGATCGGAGCGCAGTTCAAGCATAAACCGGAAGATGCGAACATCGGCATCAAGCGTTCCGTACCACAACTCCACATCCGCCTGCTCTGCAGGTGGCTGCGCGGCCGCAGCCTGCGGCGCTGCCTGCGCCGCGGCCTCTAAACAGAAAAAGATGACCATCAAGGAACCAAGTGCCATCCATGCAGCGTTTGGGTAATCGCGGAAGGACATGTTTTGCGCTCCAAAGGTACGCGTACGAAATTGAAAAACTTTCTAGCATTGTGATATCACATCGATATCATCGCAAGTAGGTTTGGGGAAATCACGTCTCCGATTATGGCGAAATCTCGGCAGACAAAGGCCGCTTTTGATAAGCAATCGGCGAGACTGGCCTCGACAGCGCGCATGATCTGAACTCGATCCATGGACGAGTGACCATAACGGACGGGCAGAACGAACCATCCATGAGCGGGCCAAGCGATCTTGGTGGCCAGAATGACGGCCTCACGCGGCTTCGTTTTCAGCCAGAGGTAGCGAAGAAACAGCATCTGCATCCATGAAAACTAGCAGAATCTTGCGGAGTCAGGGAGAGAGTTGCGAATTACAGAGACCTCCATGCCCAGGTGGCAGCAGATTGTTCTGAAAATGAAGACCTCGTGGAGTATTCGGACCACCAGCGATGATCACCGCATATTCGTAGCGAGGAACGTGTGGATTGTGCACGAGATTGCCCTGCACCAGCACATCTGTCAGCGGAGGATCGTCAGCTTCCTGCCCGGAATCAAATCGTAGTGGCGAACGATTAATGCCCCAGATCCAGTGAGCATCGCCGTGACCAAAATCAGAAATGATGTTGTTAGCGACGATTGATCCTCCGTCAGTGTTGTGTTCATCGGCGGCCGTTCCTGGCATCAGTCCGATTGCCCATAAGCTATTTTTCGTGAACTGATTTCCGATGATGAGGACATTGCGAGAACCATGCATCGCCTTCATGCCGATAAACGAATTGCTGACGATATTGTTTGAAACCAGCACATGATCGCAATGCAGATCGATTCCCTGAGCGGCATTCTCAATGTGGTTGCCGATGATCCGGGTTTGATCGCTGATCGTTGGCCCAGTTACGATCACTGCGGACCCCTGTTGCCATGTGTCGGTATAATTCGCATCCCATGCTTCCTGACTGACGATCTTGCCTTTCTGGTCATTCTTCCGAACATAGTCGCCAAGCTTGTACTTGGCTTTGATCTCCGGAGTTGGCACAAAATGGTCTTCGGTGACTCGATTGCATTCGATCAATGTCCCCATGCACTGATTCACGCTGATGCCCGTTCCATCGGTACAGTTGAACGCATAGCCCCAGTCTTCGCTGGTGGTTCGATCATCGATGCTGACTCGCATGTAATTTCGGACGATGCAGTGACTGATGCGGGCACTTCGACATTCGCGAAGAGCGATGACCGCGGTGCGTGTCTGATTGTTCAGAACGCGCACATTTTCGATCACGAGATCATTGCAGCGAATGGCCAGAATTCCCTCGTTCTGAGTTTCCGTATTACCTTTCGGCCTTGTGAGCGTCACGTCACGGATCTCAGCATCACATGCGTCTTCAATTTCGATGATGGGATGCGTGGGATTCTGCTGGATGATTTTTCCGGGACCAAATAGTCCACTTCTCTTTCCGCGAATCCGGATCTTTTCTGAGATTAGAAAATCGCGGGCGGGCACGTAAACCATCTGGTCAGGATTCGCATCCAGCGCGGCCTGAATCGAATCGTATGACGCCGCTGACGGAACCTGCGGCAATGGCTGTTGCTGAGCAAACGCCACGCCGCGTGGTTGCGTGAAGGCCATGGTTATCAACGCCAGGGAAGCAAATGCGGTCGACAGTTTCATGAGTTTGGGTTTCGAGCACTAAGCACTAAGCACTAAGAACTAAGAACCAACCCGAGTGTAAGTCACCGTCATAATCTCCGTATCCTTCCCATCTTGCTTCATTAACATTTTGAAAAGCATTTTGTCGTTCGACTCGTAGGTGGTAACCCCTGTGTACGTAGCGTCGCCCGCTGGACCTGGCCCCACACCGGTCACCGTGGTTACGTTGCCTTCCTTTTTGCCTTTCATCACCATAGGAGCGCCATTCATGGAATCGACCCAGACAGACACGTATTCTTGTTTGGTCGCATCGTAACTATCCAACCCTTTGCCGTGAAATGCAATTCCGCCCAAATCAGCTTCCAAATTGGACTCAAGCCACATTCCACCGCAGGTCATTTTAAAGTCGCATTTGGCATCGATCTCACTACCCTCCATCTTCATCACGGCCTTCCAACGACCCTCCAACTTCTTTAATTCTTCGTGCTGCTTGCCAGGACCTTGAGCGTTGGCGAACGGCGAGGAAGACAGGAAACAGAACATTGCAACTAACGCAATTACACGGAACTTCATCGTAAACTCCAGAGATGTAGGAAACAGGACGGTAAAGATTATGAAGACGAAAACGTTAGATCATTAAAGTTGATCAACTTGCTTTTGCAACAAGGCATCCAGCGGTGGGCGGCTCGGAGTGGGAGGATTGGCTTGTTGTAGCGCTTGACCAACTTTTAGGAGCAACTCTTCGCGATAAGCCGCAGCCGATAGCTTGACTATTCCTGGGACTTTTGTTCCATCGGCCAGTTCATCGCTTCCGCAGGCAATCACCAGAGAAGGATGCCCAGTGAGGTTGGTTAAAAGAAGATCATTGCCACCCAACAGGACATCGACTTGCGACAGCTTTTCTTCCGTCTCCACGATCAAGCGAGTTCGCAAACGATTGGCTCGCAAGTATTGGATAGCCGTAATAAACTGCGATTCGCGGAAAGTACTTGGCCACAATCCGTAGTCGGCATGCGGGTCGTGGCGAAACGCATCGTCAAACACTGTCGCCGCTTCAACGCCGAGAATGAAGCTGAGCGGTCCCTCAGGAACCGAGCAATTTAGCTCCACGTCGATAATGGTTGCCCCAACCGACTTCAGATATTCCAGCGCAGTGGTTTCACCACGGCTAAGTCGACCGCCAGTGACACCAATCTTGAGATCGTCCAGTTTTTTCGAAAGTGGCCATTGGAACCGCCGTTCGACCAAAGTTGGGTCGCGACCATCGCTGCCAATTAAATGCGAAAATATGAAAGCGAGATCGTTGACATAACGCGCAATTGGACCAATTTTATCCATCGACCACGCAAGAGGCATGCATCCCGCGCGGCTCACGCGTCCGAAAGTTGGCCTCAGTCCACTGGTTCTGCAACGCGTTGTCGGAGAAACGATGCTACCCAGTGTTTCACTACCGAGTGCAAATGTTGCCAGCCCGGCTGCAACGGCCGAAGCGCTACCAGCCGAAGAGCCACTGCTTCCTTGTTCCGGGTTCCAGGGATTGCGAGTTAATCCACCAAACCACTGGTCGCCCCAGGCCATCGCACCCAACGTCACCTTCGCCATTAATACAGCGCCTGCGTCACGCATCTTTTCGGCAACAGTTGCTGTCGAGGTTCGCACCTGTTCCTTGAACGGTTCCGCGCCCCAAGTCGTTTTCCACGGCGGCAACGCGACCAAATCCTTTGCGACCCATGGTATACCGTCCAACACCCCCAATGACCGGCCTTGCACACGGCGTTCGTCGGCTGCCGCTGCTTGCTGTAAGGCGTGTTCCTCAAGCATGGTTACGACACAATGCAGCAACGGATCAAACTTCGTGAGACGATTTAAGTAGAGTTGCGTCAGCTCACGGCTGGACAGCTGTTTGGTGGCAAGCAACGATGCCTGTTGTTCAAGCCCCGCAAACGCAAGGTCTTCATCCGGCATGGTCTTGGGCGAATCTTGCACCGACCATGCAACGTTGATCCCCGGGCGCCGAACCGATGGGGCGCCGGGATACTCGTCGCTCGATTTAGCTTGACGATAGAAAAAATCTGGGCGAAACACGACCGCTGGTACTTCGTCCACGTCGACAGCAAACTCGCGGAGACGCCGTGCTGCAGCGAGATTGCTTTCCATCGCTGCAGCCACCTCGCTCCTCTGCTCATCATCCAGTTCAATCCCAGCAATCCACTCCGCTTGGGCGATCATTTCTCGAGTGACTTTGCCAGCGTCGTCGACCTGCACAGCCATTGCGCGTTGAAAAGCGGCGCTTCCGACGCCGATACCAGCCAACGACTTTAACAGTCTTCTACGCGTGACGATCGACATCGAAAACTCGCTTCGGGTCAGTTGCAAAGCAAAGCCAATCAACCTTCAGCAGGAGGAGTTGGTGGTTCGTCCGTTCGTTTGGCTTCGTAAAACTGCAACAAATCGGAGAACGAACGCAATGGTTCATCTCCCTCTTTCATCGCTTCAGAGATGGGCGCTTTGGGCTTTTTGCTAGTTACAACCACGGTCTTGGCGGGACGTGGACCGCCCCCACCCGCTCCGCGGCCTCGACCACGGCCGCCTTGTCCATGTCCACCCTGTCCACCCCCATGCGATGGACGTCCGCCTTGTGCATGCCCTTGGCCTTGTCGTCCGCCCCCGCTGCCTTGTGGGCGTCCACCTGCATTGGCAGGCCGTTGTCCACCACGACTGCGCTCACTGCCGGCAGTTGCCGGTGCTTGCCCGGTTGCGGCGGCCGCCGCAGGCCGATCGCCACGGCGCTGGCCTCGACCACGATTCTCCGCCGCGGCTTCCCGCTGTTGTTCGCGTCGTTCTTGAAGCAATGCCTCTGCAGCAGCGCGTTCGGCTGGGGAGAGCGCTGTTAACGCCACGCGATTTTTCTTTTCGTCTGTTGCCACCACCCACGTTAGTAACAGATCGCCCACTTGAACACTTTGATGAGGATCCTCGACATAGGCAGCTGACAAACGACTGATATGTATCAAGCCGCTACAATCAGGTGACAGCTCGACAAACGCTCCGAAGTCGGCCACCCCAACCACAACCGCCCAGACACACATACCCGGCTCAAGCGCTGCCAGCGTAGGCATATCGGTTCGAAGTGGAATGGGAGTTCCCGCGAGCCGTGAGTCGGCAAACGGTTCGTTCAGGCAACTGGCAATCCAACGCAGTTTTTCGCGACCAACTTGCCAACCTCGCGCCAACTTTTCAACGTCGATATCAGGCCCTGCGGCCACCGTCGTGGGCAGAACATCTTCGGGATATTCTGGTTTAACCGCCGGTTCGACTGACGCTTGCGCCGCGCTAGGCGACTTGAAGCTCATCGCCGTTTCGTCCAACGCAGCTGGATTAACTGCATCTTCGGCTTGGCCTGCTTCCACTTGGTCTGTTACCGCTTCGCTGGCTGCGACTTCAGAGGTGGGCTCGGAAGCGGCCGGTGAATCGGTTGTAGCGTCAGCTGCCGTCTCGTTACTTGTTGCACCTTCGCTGGCTGGGACTGCGTTTGTTTCTGTTGTATCGGCCGAAGAAGTCACTTCGCCAGACGAACTCTCGGAACCAATCTCTGCTGTGGACGTTGCATCAGCTTCAGGCTCCGCGGATGTCCCCGATGGTTCTGAAGATTCTGACGTCGCTGCCGCAGCAGTTGCCAAGGAGACGCGTTTGACCCAATTCTCTGGGGCATTGGGTGGCGCGGTGAATTCCGTGTTATCAATCAACCGCTGCGCAAGCCGGTAGTCATCGGGATGAATCGCCGTTGCATCCAATGGTTGTTCACTGCCAAATACACGCAGCCAACCGATCGCCTGCCGAGACTGTACATCGGGCCAATCGCTTACGGAAGCACAGAGCTGTGCTCGACTTTCCAGCTTGCCCGATGAGGCGATTTCCGTAATTTGGCGAGCTTGAGCTTCCTGAATTCCCGGGATAAACAAAAGCTCATTTAATGATGCGTGATGCGTGTCGATTCCGCGACTGCAGACACAATCGGCGATAACTTCTTGCACCAGTTTCTTTAAAGGTTCCTGGGGCAGTTCGCGCTGGTAGCTCCCCAAACGCATACGGTTGATATCCACCTTCAACAGTTCGGCAAGTGGATTCTGCAGACTGCGCGCAATCCAGATGGCAGCTCGATCGCGTCGATTATAAGCGGATAGTTCTTTGAGAGCAGTCCGGCCGGCCGCATAAGCTTCCGCTCCCCCGCGATCTGCCATCGTCCAACGAAGGCCGCTACTGGCGCTCTGTTTCATTAGTTCGCGTACGGTCAATACCAAGAAACGCCGCGCTGGACCGTTGGTCAACGCGACGAGTGTGACGCGAAACTTGTGTGCTAGTTCGCCAAGCTTGACAACGTTCTGATTGACCGTTTCTGCTTGGGCAGAGCATGGCAACTCTTCAATTGCCAGCACATCACCTTGCGGGTTGACGACGACAACTGCGGCAAGCTTTGGACCGACGGTATCAACCAACATGATCGTATGCCCGCGCACCGGTCGACGCATCAGATGTTGGCGCAATTGATCTGCTGAACTTTCAAGTAGTTTTTCTTGTGCGATTTCCTCAAGATCGGCAACGGCATCTGCTTCGATCTTTACGCGCGTGGTATTTTCCAGCGCCTGTTTAACCGCTTCTTCAAACCATTTTGACAAAGGATGTTTATCGCTGACAAAGGCATCGCGCGCCATCGGAACCAGAGATTGAACATCATATTCAAGGTGCGTCTTCACCAACTGGCTGCGACGACCTCTTCCAAGCATTAGTTGTTGATAGGCTGTGAGCTGAGTCAGTGGTCGCTTCAGAGTCTTCATTGGCTGGAGCATCGAAATGAGCCACCGACGCCTGCGTTGTCGCGGAGTCATCTTGGCGTTTTTCTTTGATTTGCTCGAACGCGACTGAGCACCACTTGGCGACTCGGCACTGCCAGTCGAATCATCCTCATGGCCGTGATCATCGTGCGCCTGATCATCCATCTCATCGTGCTCGTCGTGCGACATATCGTCTTGAGCATGTTCGTCCTGCTCCAGAGTTTCGCCGCCCGATTCGCCATCAGCGCCTACAGCCGAAATCTCGGACGTGGTTGTTGGTTCGGTTGCGTTCGCCGAGGTTTCATGCGTAGAGGCAACGACAATCTCGACTGCGCAATCGATGACTTCGTTGGAAGTGACCGCGGCTTCGACGATCTCTACAGTTATGACGTCGGTTACAGCGAGCTCTGTGGTCGCCCCAGCTTCTGACGATGCCGTTTCAGATCCGCTGTCGCCCGTGCTATTGGTAACCTCTGCGTTACAGGCTCCAACCGCAGCTGTAGACTCGGTGGGCTCGACGTGCGCACTTGGTTCGGTAGTCGGGGACGCTGCTTCAGCGGACGGCTTAACCGACTTTCCCTTCAACTTCTTTGACTCTACGGGCGGATGTTCATCCGTATTCGAATCGCACAGCTCAACACGCACGGTCGCTTTGCGTTGAATGGCGCGGCGGAGTCGTTCATTGAGTGGTGTGTCGCATTGCACGAGACTTGAAATTAGACGGGCGGTTTGCTGCAACGCCTGCGTACCCGTAGTTTTGTCGACTCCCAGTTGATCCGAGACCCACTGTTCGACGTCGTCAATCTTTGCACCATCGTAAGCGATCAGCATTTCAAGCAAATGTCCAGCCTGGCTATCCCGCTCCTGGGATTGCTGCAAAGCGCGGCGGGCTCGAAACGCCTTCAACGTCGCTTCAATCTCAACCTCGGTCGAGGCACGCTCCAAATACTTCAGCGCCTCTTCGTCTAATTCAGCGTCCTTGGGAAGTTGATCCTTGGCTTTTTGTCGCGCGGCGGCAAGTCGTTGCTGTCGGTCAATCTCCAGTTTAAGCGTCCATAACGCCTGACGAGGTAAAGAGCCGGTTTCATCCGCGCGATAACGTTCGATGAAGGCGGGATGATAACCCTGTTGAAGTAGATCCGCAGCGATACGAAGTTGTTCAACAGAAAGCCGGAGATGGCGAGCAATGCCTTGAAGATCAATCATGCAACTAGAAGCTTCGTTTCGTGCTCACTACGTTCACTAACTTGTCGAACATAGCTCGCTGTTAATTTGGCAAGTCGCGGCGATCGAGTCGCGACCCAGGTATCCGAGACGTCAGAAATAAACGTAACGATTCACGTTTAAACTCGCGCGAATCTACGCAAGTGGCTAGCAATTGTCAAGCGCCTGCCATGCGAAAGGAGACAATCAACCAAACTTCTTAACGCAGATCGTCCAATTAACCGTATTGGAGCTTGCCAAAGTTCCCAATCCCCCGGTCAACGACACGTCGACTTCGACATGGCTCGGGACGCGATTCTGGGCTGGGAGCTTTGGCAAACTCCACTAAGTTGTTGGGTGAAAGTAGCTTTGGCGTGCTGTGACAGGGTTGCGATTTACGTAGGGCTGGGGAGCTAAGGCAAGCTCCACTACGGGTAGGGTCAAGCGCTTCGTCGAGTTAATAAACGGGCGCGTTCTGCCCAGCGCCTAAATGTTCGCGTGTTTTTACAGGCCATCCCTTGCCAATAGAGGGGATTGCGCCAGCGTGCAACCAGTGCCACAGAGGGAGTTTCCCAGTCCTTGCTGGCAATCCTTGCCGACATGACGGCAGGGTGTGAACCAGTGAAAGGTTCACAAGTCGACAAATCCCAGTCGTATCGCTCGGCCTCGAGTTCGGTACCGGGCGTTACTCGGCGACCATCGTACAAGCTGCAGAAGTAGTCCATCTTGGCGGCCATATTTTTTGGCGGCTTAACGTACCCGTAGTGGTACACCCAACCACCGGTGCGCACGGCGTTGAGTTTTCGTTCACCGATGGAGAAGCCGCAGGCATCGCCGACGGAACGAACACCACAGCCGCGTCTTACGATACGAATTTGTCTTCGATAGGGAAGCGGATCGCGGATTGAGTAGTCAGCTCGAAAATGATGAAATCGAAAGCTCAGACCTTCCACTTCGGGCTGATGCTCATATCGTTTTAGCGCGTTTGCAATGCGTGGCAAGTCGCGTTCATGAATCACCTCATCCGCTTGGAGGTAAAAGCACCATTTCCCTGCGCATGCGTCCAACGCCAGATTCGTCTGCTGCGCCAGCACTGTTCCACCCTGCCGCAGCGATTCATCCCAAACAGTATCGATGATGCGAATTTTTGGACTGCCCATCGACACGATCAGTTCGCGCGTATTGTCGCAACTGTCGCCTACCGCAACCACCATTTCGTCGACGAGCGGCAGAATGGATCGAATGCTCTCCACGATCGGATAGTCATAACGAATTGCGTTCCGCGCTATGGTAAAGCCAGATACAAACATCGGTTATTATGTTCCCGCGAGCCTGCAATCCATGTCAAAAAGACAATGCTCTCGTACAGAGATCGCAGACAAATGGTGTTTGAAACTATAACGTAACTTCAACTTGACGGCCGAATCGGTGGTTTCGAAGTCAGACCTTTTTGTGATCGAGGGCTATGCCGCCTGTGTTACCTCGCTGATGCCTTCTTCTGTCGCCAATCTTACCGCAGCCATGACTTCGTCCACGGAAATATGCTCCATCGCAGCCTGCCCATTCTCAAAATGTTGCACCGAAATTTCTGGACGATTGTAGGTAGTGGTCCAGGCTGGAGACGTTGGCCCGTAAAGCGTGACGACTCGGCGGTTTAATGCGACCGCGATATGCCTTGGCCCACTGTCGGTGGAAACGACCGCGGCCGCACTTCCCAACACACCACAACTCAGGGAGATGGGAAGTTCATCCCACACTCCCATGCTTGCGACGTTGCGGTGGTTGAGTTGCATTGCAATTCGATTTGCTTGTTCGCGTTCTTGCGGACCACAATGCAACAGGACTTGCATGCCTAACTCGACGGCTACTCTCCGACAAAGCTCGCTGACCCGATCTTCCGGCCACAAACGACCTACTTCCGTCGCAGCATTGCTATTGACAACCAGCGTCCGCCCATGAGGATTTAAGCCGACGTCGCAATACAATTTTTCAACCATCTGCTGTTGTTCAGCCGTGATGTACAATTGCATCGAACGATTGGAGGTGTCGCAGCCCATCCAGCGGGCCAACTCCAAGTAGTAGTCAATCGCAGAGATCGGTTTTGGCTTTCCAGCGGCGCGAACCACTGGAACGCGATCGCTCAACAACCAACCTCGTGCATCGCGTTGATACCCGATGACTCGGCGAACACCGGCGAGTCGCATAGCGGCAGCAGACCAAAACGAATTGGTTAGCAAGAGCGCCGATGTTATACCGGCACTCCGCACCGCCTTGGTCAGACTCAAACGCGTGTGCGCACCTGCGCTGACTTTTTTGCTGACCAACAGGTAATCGTCGATCCACGGAATGTCACTACCCCAGGCGTTGGCAATGACGTCGCGAATGACCGGCCGCGAGATCATGGTGATCTTGGCATTGGGATAACGGCGGCGCACGGCGCGAAGCGTTGGAGTAGCCATGCAAGCATCACCAACCCAGGTCGGCATGACAATCGCCAGTCGCTGCGGATCGCCCAACGGACGAATGATCTTGTTTGAGATTTGCGTTTCGAAGTCCATATCGTTTCCGAACTCCAGTTTTCCTAAGCTCAGTCGCGCCCCATCACCCTCTCCACGAACTAATCTGTCGAAAGCAAACAACAGAACTGCCATCACATCGTGGTGAATTATCGAAAATTGACTATAGCCAAACGAAGCGTTCGAGGACAAGAGCGATGCGCTTGACGCCAACGTTTACTGTTAACCAAGACGCCAAGCGCTCGATGGCGATGCAGTCGCTAAGTCCTTGGGGAAGCCAATCGCTTGTTGCGCGGGCAGAAGCGGACGGGTCGGAATATCACGGCCGGAAATGGGCAACTGTTTAGAGTTCGCTACAGGCTTGTCGAAAGCTGAATAGACTTAACTTGTTGTGCTGAACGAAAAATGCATTGACATGAGACGAGATGTCGTAGACGTATCCCAAAGTTGCCAAGCGTTGACGCACTTGTGCAAGAGGTATGTGCCCAACTTCGACACAGATGACATCCGGCAAGACCGAGCTTCCGTGCATGCCTTCTATCACTTCAAGCTCATGACCTTCAACATCGAGCACGAACAGATCGACTTGGGTAATGTGCTCACGTTCGATGAACGCCTTCCAAGTGATGAGTTCAACTTCGACTTCCGAGAAAGTGCAGCCACCGTCTACCAACAATTGTTCATGGCTATCGGTATGGCGCAGCGAACCATTGCCATAGTTCAAGCCCAACTGTGGATGGCTTACCACGGTGAACTTGTCTGTGCCAATTCGATTGGACAAGGCCACTTGGTGGTTACTCGCACTGGGGCGATTCACCTTCAAGTTGGCGAAAATGTGAGGTGACGGCTCCAAGTTGTAGCCTTGCCAGCCCATCGTCTCTTCGAAGAACTTGCATGAGCATTCAAGTTGGCCATCAAACGCCCCACACTCAATGAATGTGCCTTGGATGCCCGTATGCGGAAAGTACCGCTCAAAAATGAATTGGTCTACCGGCGGTGTGAATTGTCCGTAGAACGTGTGAACTTCTTTTGGCGGGTTGGTTGTTGGAGCTACCGGAATCGGTGCAGGCTCGCGATCTTGAATTTCAGAAAAGCTGGTCGCCAAGCTATCGTAACGCTGGGCCAACACCTGCACGTCAACTGCCATGTGGTGGAGATGATCGCATACGGCTCGAACGCGTTCACCCACCTGCTGTAACGTTTCCGATTGTTCATGACGGCGACCGGACGCATTGCGCCAATTATCCGGAACTCTGATAAGTCCATGGATACGATTACGCACTGTTCTTAGCGACATAACGTCCTCTTGTTCTGTGGATGACTCGCTTGAATTCTCGATAGACGCGGTGCGTCAGAGGACGTTTTGTTTTGGTTGTCGATTCCGTTCCAACAAGCACTGGCACAGTCGCTTGTGGAGCACTCGTCGCATCCTCAATATGCGTATCAAATTGTTTTTCGGTCCACGGACGTTGCTGTGCGATGCGACGCTTGATCCAACGAGCTTGGTCCAGGACTTTTTTGCGATTAAATACTTCATCCAAAAAAAATCGCTGCTTGACGCTCCAAGCTTGCGCTACTTGGGCGTCCGCCAGCGCGGCCCGCGCCATGTCGTTTGCCTGCGCCACGGAGCAGTACATGCCCGCATCTTCCAAGTCGGTCCGTGTCATACCAAAATGCATTCCCTCGGCAGCAAATGCGGAGTCTTGATGGAATAGGACGGGAACGCCAACTGCCATGAATTCGATCGGGTGATAATGCACATGGAATCGCGACATCCCATGATAAATGGAGACACGTGCCTCAGCCGCGGTACGAAAATAGGTTTCGTCATCCAAAAAGCCTACAATGGCAGGATCGTTGAGCGCTCCCCCTGCGACCGGATTGCCACCAAGGATCTTTACCGGCAAATCGCGATAGTCTTCGCGATACTGCTTGTAGATGTCCATGTAGTACGTTTGCTTTTGAATGCGCGGTATTGTTTCAACCACGTAGGGCTGACTCTGCTCAACGGACCAACGACAACTCCCCAACCGCCCTGGAGTCACGAAAGCTCCTAAGTGATTTGCATTCGCACAAAGCCGCTGGTCTTCGGGCTCGCTCAGCGTGCTGAGAATTGGCACCCACATATAGTTATTGCGTTTGCCAAACGCGGCCAAGTTTCCGCCGAGATGTTCGGCGATCCTCGTGTAAGTGTTTAAGTGACCATGTCCAAAGGGACGGAACATGACCGTGCCTTTGAACACATTCGATAGCTTCATCGCCAAGTTAGGTAACACGGTGACATAGATAGCGTCGACATGTTCGTTCAATAAATCGATCTCGTCGGTCGAGAGTTCGTTCTGCCCCATATTCGCACAGAAGCGGATTGCTTGTAGTCGGTTGACGATATCCGCTGGCAGATCAACGCTCGATTTCCATGCATCGCAAATCTGCGAGTCGATTTCCGGCTTGTATTCAAAAGTCCAAAAGTCTGTCAGCAGCGGCACAACCCTGTAGCCTGCCTCCAAGAACATGGGAATTTCTTCTGCGGCCAGAGTGGTATGGGAAGAACACCACAACATTAGCGGTGCCCGCTGTTCGATAGCACTGTGTGTGAGGGACACTTGACTCATCCTTGAAATAACTACCTTCCGTCTGCAAGCTTTAAGAGCTTTAGTTGTTTTTTGCCTGCGCGTCAAGGCAAATTGAGAAATCACCATAGCGGGGGTGGCTGCAGTTCAAACGTTTGGTGTTGGCAGCGCTTGATAACCGCCTTCGGCGCGCCGCACACGCCACCTACCCGTAAAAAGCCGCAAAGAGAGGTTGCTCATCAATAATGGCGGCTTAAACGCCAATACCAACTCTATTTGGGTAGGTGTTGGTTTATAATTTGTTGTCGAGTAAAATCGGAGCTTCCTTCCGAGAATGAATTACAGACGCTGTTCTCAGTCTCTCCTACGACTTCCTTCGAAAAGGGTTATCCTCATGACAAGCATTCCGAATCGTCGCAATTTCCTCAAGACCTCAACCGTGGCAGCGACCGGGGTGGCGGTTGCAAATCAGATTTCTCGCTCTGCACACGCTGCTGGCAGCGACGAAATTCGCTTTGTCGTTATTGGCTGCGGTGGTCGCGGCAGCGGAGCAGCAGAGAACATTTTCCTGACTGACGGCAACGTGAAGCTTGTCGGCGTGGCGGATGCTTTTGCACCCAACGCGACCAACGCCATTGAAGGGCTATCGCGGAAATACAAGGAAAAAATTGACGTTCCCCAAGATCGGATCTTCAGCGGCTTAGACTCTTACAAGGCCGCCATTGACCTCGACTGCGACTTGGTCGTCATCGCTACCCCCCCAGGCTTCAAACCTCAGCAATTTGAATATGCAGTTAGCAAGGGAAGACACGTCTTTATGGAAAAGCCGGTCGCATCCGACGTACCCGGCGTGCGACGCGTGCTGGCGGCTGTTGAAGAATCTAAGAAAAAGAACCTGATGGTGGGTATCGGTCTGCAACGCCGACATGAGCCGCAATATATCGAAACCGTCAAGCGACTGCACGATGGAGCGATCGGCGACATCATTGCAATGCGAGTCTACTGGAACGGTGGTGGCATTTGGCACCGTGGCCGCGAAACGGTCAAGTCACTAATGCCGTCGGGAATGGAGCCAACCGAAATGGCTTACCAATGCAACAACTGGTATCACTTCAATTGGCTCAGCGGAGATCAGATCTGCGAACAACACATCCACAATTTGGATGTCGGTTGTTGGGTTAAGGGTGAGTATCCAGTTGAATGCAACGGAATGGGTGGCCGAGAGCAACGCATGGGCGGTGACGCGACCAAGTCCCAAATCTTCGACCACACCTTCTGTGAATATACGTTTGCCGATGGAACGAAGATGTTCAGCCAGGGTCGTCATTTGGCCAACTCCTGGAGTCCAGTGATGGAATTTGCCCACGGCTCAAAGGGGACATCTGACCCCAGCGGGCGAATCGAAGGTCCAAATGCTTGGAAGTTCGCAGGCAAAGCTCTAAACGGGCACCAACAAGAACAGAACGATCTCATCGCCGCGTTGGCCCGAGGCGAAATCTACAACGAAGGGGAATATGGCGCGAAGTCGACCTTCACCGCGATTTTGGGCCGAGAGGCTTGCTATTCGGCACAAGTTGTCCGATGGGATAAGCTGATGGAAGAAGGAAAGGATATTTGCCCAGGTATCGACGACTACACACTTCAATCCGATCCTCCAACCATGCCCGGACCAAACGGAGAGTATCCCGTTCCAGTCCCTGGTAAATACAACCCCTACGCATAGCCAACCCAGCTTCGTTGGTGGCTGACTTGCCCATGCAAGCAGCTTCCGATGCAGGCTCTTTCGACTCAGCGCTCAGAAAATTGAGCGCTGAGTCGTTTTTTTTGATTTCAAGATGCTAAGACTAGCGGCAAGTGAAATCTGAACTGCATTGAATACGAACACGATTGAGCAACAATTTCCGCGACTTTAAAAACGCAAGCCACAGAAAAGTAGATTTGCCCCTCGCCTACATTTTGGCTCGGGATACTTCAATCTACCGCTGGACTAAGGCGTTGCTAAACAATAACTGTCCGGATTGCTATTGTGGTGGTTTCTAAGTTTTGGCATTATTTGTGAATGCCGGACGCACAAGTAGTAACATGGATTAATGAAAAGTATACCGCAATTGCGGCGGATTTGGACGAGCG
>JBGSUV010000020.1:0-6323 GCA_041753315.1 Pirellulaceae bacterium
AGCCGCTGGCGCCAACGAAAGCTGCGTTTTCCTTGCGGCTAATGAACTGGCCAGTGGCTAACTCCAAGAATGGCTCGGGGCGAATCGTTTTGGGATTGCGAGTCCAATCATACGATTCGAGCGTCGCATCGGTTGGGAAGCAATCTGGTTGGCAGAGAAAAAGGGCGTTAGGTACACACCGATGTAGTTGGCACCGTTGGCAAGTTGCCGATTCTCGATGAACTGCCCCGGCTGAATCGGACCAATCCAATCCTGGCCGGGGGGCTTGATGGAGAGGGCAAAACGATCGGACGCGCTGTACCAGATTTCCAACTCGTTTTCAGAGACATCAATCAGCCCATTACCGACCACAACCCAATCGATGTCATTGACCAATCCGCGGGCTGCAATCCGACCACTGCTGTGAATACGTCCCATGATAAAGCCAATATCATCGGCATGCTCAGGCCCTTCTTGCCCCGCATTGCCAGCCGCCACCGTAACGGAGCGACCAGCCGTCGACAGCAGATGCTCAAGCCAACGGCAGACGGCGCTGCTACCGTCGTGTGCATGTCCGTTTGTTCCTAAGCTGATGTTGATCGATACGGGGAGCGTGTCGAGTCCATGCTGAATGCGCAATTGTTCCGCGACGCTAAGAATGTACTCGACGGCATGTGCGATTCTCGTTGAATCGTAGAACGACTTGCGACGATCGAAATCAGCTCTTGGAAGGTCGATCAATACACCAGTGAGAAATGCATTGCGACAAACCCCGCGATTGCCCGCTGCAATGCTGGCCACGTGTGTGCCGTGCGATGCATGCTCCATGGCCGACTGAGGTTCGAGCAGTTGTGCCGCCAAGCCTTGAGTTGAACTCGCAGCGATGGCCGCATCCATGTGAGCCTTGGTGATCTCCGATCCGAAGTTGAATCCGCTGGGGTTCGGTCGATTGTCACCCCCTTGATCCCAAATGCTAACGAAACGCGTTCCCCCTTGCGCATCAAGGAAATCTGGATGGGCAAAGTCGAAGCCCTCGACATCAATGATCCCGACCAGAACGTTCTTTCCGCCGTTAGCACCAAAGCGGCGTTGCGTTGTTCCCGGAGCTGAAACGGTTGACGAAGAGATCCGCGGTCGAGGGTGTTTGAGTGTTTCTCCCATCTCAATACGGACAATCGACTCCTGGGCGGCGATTTGGGGCAGGTCGGAAACACGTACTTCGAGAGTGGCAAGCCGGCCCCGTTCCGCCGTAACGTTCTTCGCCGAGATACCTTTTATCGATTCCAGCGTAGGACTCGCCGCCTCGCCATCACGCTCTATGAAAACGCTTACACGAACTTCGTCCGGCAATTCTTTGAGCTTGCCGCGTTTCGGCTCGTTGAGAACTTTTCGAGCGGTGAAAGCAACCTGCCCCATAATCTGGTGCGGTGCAGCTTCCGTCGCACAGGCGAAAGAAGGAGCCATTTGAACAGCGGGATTGAAGTCTGCTCGGACTTCATTCACTTGCGGACTGCCGTTGGCCACCATCCGCAGTTTGGGTTCAATCTTTCGGAACGCCGCACCCAGCATTGGCATCTTGGAAGCCATTTGATCCCTTCCCTGGTAATGAGAGTTGATTGTCCGCCGTAGCCACAGTCGAACCCACATTGTAGCACTTAAACCACTGCCAAACGGGCAGTGTTTTAATTCAATTACGCGGAAAGTTTTCTTTCGGACTCGAGCTTTGTTGGATTGCTGGTTTTGGTTGCCGGTCAACTTCTTTCGCGTCCACCGGCGACATTCGAGATCGAGCGTTTTGAGTCACCACCCGTCGAAGGTAATGAAGCAATTGAGTTTGCTCCCCCTGTCAACCGTAGCGAGCAGGTTGGCTCATGGAAGAATTACGGTATGTTCCAAGTTAAGGATTGAGTTGCGATAACTTCGGGAGCCAGATTGGCTTTCTTATAGATGTTTTCAAAGAACTTCACTTCCGGCGTATCGACTTTCAGTAACTCGGCAACGTAGCGACTCGACAGCGATTGGAAAAGCAAACGCACCTCAATCTTGTATCGACCGCTTGGTAATGACAGTTCGTAGTCGATCGTATCAGTGCCAGCTAAGAAGTCGGCATCGTTTTCGATCCCAATCGGCTGCGTAGCTACGGCGTGAACATGTTGATTGTTCCACCCTTGAGGGAGCAGACGATTGTCTTTTTTGAATTGGCTTCCTCTCAGCAGAGCAAACGTGAGATTGCCATCACTACCCTGCATGAAGGTCTCATAAATCTGCACCTGCTGCGCATTTGAAATTGTATCGAAGTGAGGTTGTGTTGGGCCGCCAGCCAATTCCGTAGTAATGGGGCGACCTTGTCCGTCGCAAATCTGGCCAGCTTTGTTGACGCGTCCAGACTCGAAGACAATCTTCCCTCGATTGTCGCTTACGACGAACTCGAGCCATGCGCGGCGTGAAGGGTAAGCCGTTGGGAATTTGTGTCCAGATAGGTTCTCTATCTTGACGGAGATTGTGCTGACGGACGATTCCGCTTGATGTTGAACGATAGTTAGCTTGGCTGTGTCGCGTTGCAGCATCTTCCGTGATTCCGCAATAACGCGATCGAAGGCCTCTGGTGGAGTCGAGATTTTCAGCAACTGACGATTGTCACGCAGCAACTGCGTCATGAAGACGTTGCCACCGGCGAAAGTGTGACGACCATAGGGTTCGCGTGGATTCAGGAACGGGAAATCGCGTCCTCCAGGGTTGTGGGCCAGCCTGGCGGAGATCGCCTTGCCATCAATATCGGTCTGGGGCACATGGCAACTCTGGCAACTTCTAGCCGTCGCTTTATTCGAATCGACTTCGTCATTGAAGCTGGAGTTGCGCCACTCGAGATAAGGCACCTGTTCATGAAGATGCGCGTGCGTTGCCGTTCCCTGCTTGTCAAAACTCTCTGTAATGACCGTATGGCAGGTAGCGCACATGGCGGAGCTTAAGATGTGGTCTGCTTTGGTGGGAGTGAAACCAACATGGCGTTGCATAGGCATCGTGACTGGGTTCGCGTGCGGGCCATAGATCTCGCTCTTCTTGTTGAACTGAAAACCGCCCGTAAACGATGCGTCGGTGCCGAGATTTTCACTACTGATTTGATGACAAACAGTGCACGAGACTCCATCTTTACTGAGATCAGATTTTGCATGGTCATCGCGTAAGAAGGCAAGTACTTCACCATTGGGACTCGATTTGATTGGGGCCGCCATGGGCGAGTGGCATCGGCTACAGACCTCCTCGATATGCGGTTTCTGGGATGGAGTTGCCGCGACCTCTGCCGACACCGCCGCTTTCCAATATGGGTCAACGGCAGAGTTCGCCATCATCGAACCAGACCAAAGATCGAACGGAACAACGTTGCGGTTCTTTCCGTCTCGCATCGCCGAAGCTGCATTTGAAAACGAATGGCAAAGAGCGCAGTCAGTGCTCTTAGCGAAATGTATGGCGTCCCTCGGTGGTACCGATGCAATGTTTTGCTGTATTCGCTGATTTGTCTGTGCGAATGCAGTAGCTTGGAACGCGAAACAAGCGAGTGTTGCAATCAGTGTGATGCTCGACAGCCCCTTGACTTTCGCGGCCCAAAGACCTGTTTTGGTCGTGTTCTTAGCAATTAGTAGATTCACATTCTGTCCTTCATCATGACAATTCATTAGTCAGAAGGTTTGATCCTCCACCTTAAGAATGGTTACACACAATCCATCGATATCAATTGCTCAACGACTGAACTCAGCTCAGATTCGGATGGCAAGCCAGCGGACTGTCCGACCACTTCGCCTCGGATGACGAACGCCAACGTTGGTATGGATGAAACATTGAACTGCCGTGCAAGTGCAGGCTCTTGATCGATGTAGACCTTTACGATCTTTGCCTGGCGATCAAACTTCTTGGAAATTCGATCCAGCATCGGGCTGAGCATTCGGCATGGTGCGCACCAGTCAGCGTAAAAGTCGACCACTACGGGCATCGAAGATTCTAGTACTTCGCTTTCAAAGGTCGCGAGTGAAACCTGATTTGCATTACTCATTAGACTATTTCCTTTTATGAACGTTGGATTGAATCGGTGTTACGGTTTCGCACCACCAATGCTACTGTGGCGTATTCGATATCTCTTTCGCTTCCATGGGTTGGCTCGCAGATTCCGTGGCTGGAATCGTCGAGGGCGTAGGCGTTCGGAAGAAGACGCTCTGTATCATCATCACCAGAAACAAGAGGCCAGCGATCCACATCCCTGGGCAGACTTTGCATCCTGAGCCGTTTATGTCACACGCCATGATTTTTTCCTTAACGGAGCTTTAACTGGAAAGACTATTGATATGTTAGGCCACTTCTACTAACGTCCTGCACCTCGTTTTCCACTGCCTTGTTGCGACCGAGGAGCCATTTGTTGATGGTTCGAGTTTGCTTGGCCACTTCCTTGGTGCATACCTTTCTCACTTCCTTGCCCCATTCCCTGTCCTCGTTCGTTGCCCGAATTGAGGATACTGTTGTACTCCTGTGGACTTAGGAATTCGGGCATATATGTACCGCCCAGCCGCTTCAGTTCCATAGTAAAGGCGCGAAGGTGTTGTCCGGATGCTCTCTGTAGATGCTCAAGAACCTTTGAAACGTCTTGTGGAGGATTCTGTGACAGTAACGTCTGTAGATCCTTGATATCCATTTCCTCGATCTTTGCGCCAACCGTTGCAGCAGCAATCGGTGATTTGCTGCCTGCTGCGACGAGCGAGTTATAGAGTGCTTGGAACTGCGGATCTGAAAAGCTCCCAGCGGCTAGGTTTGCTGCTGCGGCTGATGAATATCGCGAAGCAAGTTGTTCAACTGCTCGCATGTGTTGTGCTTCGGCGTTCGCAATATTATTGAAGATTTGCAAGCCAGAAGACTGAGCGAGCGTCACATAGACGTCGTGCGCCAATTTCTCTTCTTCACGCATGCGGACCAACTGATCAACTTGGGCTGGCGTTAAAGTGCCTCCGATGGAATTGTATCCTCGGGCACCCGACTGGCGATTGCCTTGATTCTCCGAAGCTTGCGAACCCTTTCGATGCTGCTGGAAGGAATTGCCATTTCCTCTCCCATTGCCCCGCCCATTCCCTTGCGCACAAGCAAACTGAGGCGTCAAAGTGGACAGCAACGCGAAAACAATGATCAATCCCTTGGCTGCCGAAGCAGTACGTTGGGCTTCAACCGTGAACCTCTTGAATCGACACATTTTGGCACCATTCTTGTTGAAGGGTCATTGCGAACTATCGTATTTGATCCTCCAGACGAAGAAAGGTTACATAGATCGTCGATCCTATTTCTTTTCAGGCTCAAAGCCGGCTTTAACCAGATCTTCGAAGCCTGGCTTTAGTGGTCGAACATCCAATTTGTACTTTGCAATGATCTTGCCCGCGCGAGAGGAGCGATAACCAACTGCGCAATAGGTGTAGACAATCTTGTCTTTGGGCAGTTTGTCGACTAGTTGATCACACTTCTTCCCTTGCAAATCACGCCAGGGAAGATGAACGGCATCTCGGACGTGGCCTGAGTTCCATTCAACTAGATCGCGTACATCCACTAAGATCGCTTTGCCTTCAGCGACGTTTCTCTTCACCTGAGATAAAGAGTCTTTGGTGAATTCTAGTGCGTCAGAATCTTTCCCGTAGACGCTAGGACTCAACGCAGCAAAAGCAGCTACAACGCAAGTGAGCAATATCGCATTCAATCTAATCATGTTTTCCAAACTCCGTTCTAGAAAGGTATCAGGTTGTTAACAAACAGTGGTTCATTTAGTGGGGGAAGCGTTATATTCACCGAGCTTTTCTTTGGTCGGCAAATGCTTCAGCAAATCGAAGTGAGGGCGATTTTGCGAGTTCACATACGCCGCTATATCGAGAGCCTGTGGGTCGGTAAGGTCGGTGTCATCCAGTGGCATTGCGACTTTCAACCATGCCGCCAGATTCTCGACAGAGGATAAACCAGCGCCGTCGTTATAAGATCGCTCGCCCCAGACTGGAGGATTATCCTTGTCGCCTTGACCATCTTTCTGATGGCACTCCGCGCATCGCGAATGGTACAAGGATGCACCTCGATTGATGTCGGCTTGATCAGGCTTTACAGCGAGCAGCTTGATAGCTCCTGGGCCGACGGGCCGCTTGGAGTTCATCCGCAATGACTGGCCCTGCGAAAGCGAAGTGATATACGCCGTCACGGCCACAGAAACTTCGCTGCCCAATGGTGGGCGAGTGCCGTTGCAGCTACGCATAAAGCAGTTCAGAACTCGGTCTTCGAGGGTGATGACACGGTTTTCACGTGGGGACCACGCTGGATAAGCAGTGGCCGTT
>JBGSUV010000021.1:0-12942 GCA_041753315.1 Pirellulaceae bacterium
TTACTATCGGAAGCACTACCGCTCACCCAAAAAACCGCCGCCGAAACGAAAGTTTAATGGGTCGAGGCACGCGGCAACTCAGAAAATTCTCGAGCAAAGGAAATGACAGCTTTACAGGGTTTATTGTCCTCAATTGTTTCAATGTAGAACAATTGTCCTCAATTGTTTTATTCTGCTTTTTGATTGTTCTGTTTCTTGCGATACTTCAACTGAGTACGCAACAGGTAACAATTGGGGACAATTGTTCTACACTGATGCTTCAACTGAGTACGCAACAGGCAACAATTGGGGACAATTGTTCTACACTAAAAGAACTTAAATCGGATCTGCTTGACAGTCATCCAATTGCACGGAAACGCCTTGTTCCATGAAACGTACATATACTTGCAAGCGCACTTCGCGCTCGCGACGAACGATGACACCCTCGTAGCCCGCAAATACTCCGTTGCGAATTCGCACCCGCTGGCCTGGTTCAAGTCGGCTCTCCGGCGTCAACGGAGCTTCTTCCGAAATAAGACTCTTGATCTGCAACAAGTCGGCAACCAACTCATCAGTCCGGGAGATGGGTATGCAGCGACTAATCGAACCCGTACAAACCGCCCGATAACGCACCTCCTCTTCGCCACAGACAAACACATAATTGCCAAACAGCGGCTCGTAGCTTTTGCGCAATCGTCCATTGGGAGATCGATATCGCCGCTCAATTACGGGGGCGTAGAAGGGGAGCTTCAATTCCACCAATTGGCGCATGAGCTTTTTTTCATGCTTTGCCAAGGTATACATCGCCCACCAAGGTGATTTGCTTGCCAGTTCACTGCTCAGCAGATCATCTGGAAAAAGATCCGTTTCTCGTCGAAGTATCGGCATTGCCAGAGTTAACTAGGAAGTTCGGGAGTTGTGGGAAAGATAAGACGAACGACAGGTGCGGTTCGCGTTCCAACCTTGCCAAGACTACCATGGCGTGCCCGTCAAGAGAATGTCAAATTCGTTATCCTTCAGCCGGGCTCAACGTCGACGTTCAGTTCTTGGTTGAGTGCATCCATGGCAGCTTGAAAGTCTCGCGTGTCCTGAACGACTTCGCCATCGCGCAAGACAATGATGCGTTTCGCATTACGGGCGACATTGGGATCGTGGGTCACAAGAATAACGGTGATCGCTTGCTGCTCGTTCAATTCGCGAAACAGGCCAATCACTTCGCGACTCGTCTTCGAATCAAGATTCCCCGTCGGCTCGTCACCCATCAAGATTGAGGGGTGATTAACAAGCGCTCTTGCAATAGCGACCCGTTGCTGTTGTCCTCCCGACAACTGGCTCGAATGGTGGTGCAAGCGATCCCCCAAACCAACTTTGGACAACATCTCTTTGGCGCGGTCCCGACGTTCCCGGCTGCTAAGTCCCTTTGCGTACAATAGGGGTAACTCGACGTTTTCGAGTGCTGATGTGCGATTGAGCAAGTTAAAATTCTGAAAGACAAAGCCCAGGTAACGGTTGCGAATGATTGCTCTTTGGTCCCGCGACATCGTGACGATCTGTTCACCGTCAAGTAGATAACTTCCGTGTGTTGGGCGATCGAGACAGCCTAGAGTATTCATCAAGGTCGATTTACCCGATCCGCTTGGCCCGATCAGCGCCACGTATTCCCCTTTCTCAATGTTCAGGGTGACGGAGCGCAATGCATGCACTTCAACTTCGCCTAGATCGTAACTGCGTCGCACATCATCGAGTTCAATAAGGGCCATGTTCAGCAATTAACTTCAGTTAATGTTTGTCGAGCGCTTGTTCCCTAGTGTAAAGCGATTGTCCCCAATCGCTTAGTCCAGTAGCTTTAGCGCCCCCAGTCGCTTAAGCGAAGATCGTCCACGATCACTTAAGAAACGATTAGCGATAATCGTTCGAAACTGAGACCCGCGTCCACTAACCTGAGTTCTAAAGCGGATGAACTAGCTGAATGGGGGGCGTGCTACTTCTGTTCGCGGAAGGTGGACCAAGCGATCCACGCCAGTGCCCCGGCGCCGACCATAAAAATGATGTCTACCGGCAGGCTGGCATAACGCAATGGAGCTTGCGCTACCATGCCGCTAAGGCCCAGTATTAAGTCAAGTGCGAAGATAAGGAAGACCAGGAAGGCAAGGACCAGCCCGATCAAACACAATGCTTTTGGCATCAGCCAACCTTTTTGGCTCGCGGCAGTAGCGTTCACGGCAACAATAGGGTTAAAGGTAAAGCGGTAGTATAATCCAAGCTTGGTGACTGTCACCTAGTTCGCCCATTTATCCTCGACTGCACACCTTACAAGTCAGCGGGCGGACCGATAATCAATATAATTGTTACATTCCCGCCCCAAAAGCTCTCTCGCGTTAAGATGTTCAGAATCTCCCGACGTGGATTTTGTCAAAAATCCTGCCCTTCAGAAAGCCTCTCGTAGTGGACTTTCCCAAAAAGCCCAATGCCTGAAGCCTGAAGAAGCACCAGTGGTCAGGGGGTGACTCCCGGCGGGAAGTCACCTACGCTAGGTCAGGGGTGACTCCCGGCGGGAAGTCACCTACGCTCCGCATTCCTCTAATAGCTACAGAAAATGTTTCGAACCAGCATGCCGGTTGCACGTCGCTTTGCCTATTACGATCACGCCGCCGTTGCGCCACTGCCGGAATTGTCTGCCCAAGCTCTAATCGACTATGCCACTCAAGTTTCCGAGCAGGGGGACGTACCCTGGTTAAATTGGTCAGCGGGAGTTTCCCTCCTTCGCCAAGAAGCGGCGAAAATGATCGGTGCAAGCGAGGACGAACTCGCTTTGGTCGGCAACACAACGCAGGGAATCAATTTTGTCGCCGAGGGGTTCCCCTGGAAGGACGGTGACAATGTGATTATCCCGAACAACGAATTTCCTTCGAATCTAGTTCCCTGGAGAAATTTGGCCCGGCGCGGCGTCGAACTGCGACTTGTCGCCGTGCCACCTAGTGGCAAAATCGCTGTCGATGACATTCTGCCGTTGATCGATAGCCGAACACGGATGATTGCCATCAGTTGGGTCGGGTTTTTAAGCGGTTTTCGAATTGATGTGGCGGCATTTGCCGAAATGGCTCATTCGCGTGGCTGCCTCCTTTCGCTCGACGCCATCCAAGGACTTGGAGCGTTTCCAATCGACGTGCGTTCATGCGGCGTCGATTTCCTCAGCGCCGATGGACACAAATGGATGTTGGGGCCGGAGGGAGCGGGCTTGTTCTACGTACGCCGCGAACTGTTGAATCGACTGCAACCGCTGGGACTCGGCTGGAACAGTCTTGCCACTGGCGGGTTCGATCCTTCGTCCGTCCAGCTCAAGAGCACCGCCGCACGCTACGAAGGTGGAGCGATCAACATGGGAGGCATGCTCGCTTTTGGGGCGAGCCTCAAATTGCTCAACGAGCATGCGTCGAGCCCAGCAAACAACACAACCACCCCTCTGGCTCAGGCGATTTTGGATAACATCGCCGAGTTGGAAGAATTGCTCAGGGCCGATGGCTTTAACTGCCATCTGCCATACGATCCCAGACATCGCAGTGGCATCATGGGCATCAGTTGGCCGCAAGCCGATGTGGGAGGAGAGTCAACATACGCCGACGCTCGAAAATTTTGCTTAACGCGCGATATCGTCCTTAGCGTCCGCGGAGGGCGACTACGCGTCAGCCCTCATGCGTACAACAACACCGCTGACCATCAGCGTCTGGTGGAGGCTCTACACGACTTCAGCAAGCATGCGAGCAGGACAACGTAAAAGTCTGAGTTGCAAATGCAACTAGAACGAACAAAATTGGTATGATTGGCGATCCAATTTTGGTAGACGCAAGGCCGAATCGGTCCTGTGCTGCGGGCCAATCGGCGATTGTTCTTGTTTTCGGAATATGGGCTAACATGCATCCCAACAAGTGCTTATCTCGCAATCATCCAAAGCGTTTTGCGATCGAACGATTGGAGAGTCGCTTACTCCTTTGCAACAACGTGGGGGGCACCTACGACACAGACCAGGTCTGGAGTGATACTTCTCAACCCTACTGCCTTGTTGGTTCAGTTGTTGTTGCGGGAACCGCAACACTGTCGATCATGCCCGGTGTACGCGTGGTCACTCCAGATGCCTCTAAGGGCATATTGGTATCGGGGGGACTGGTGGCAAGCGGCGCGATCTTCACCGGACCGACGGATATCGTCGCAAGGGCTGGAAGCAACCTGCAATTGACCAATGCGACGACCGTCGAAGGGAATCAAGTCTTGTTTGAGTCTGGCAGCAATGGATCGGTTACAGACTCGACGTTTAGCACTGCTAAATTGAAGGTCTTGAGCGGGAATGTATCGTCAATCGAAGGGAATACGTTTCTCAACAACAGTCCAGTCTTTGTGATCCCATCCCAAGTTCCCAGGTTCTACGGTACAAACTCCTACGTCGGAAACACCAAGCTGAAGGTTCAGGGGGATATGCTTGCCGATGCCATCTGGGAACCGCATCCCAATGTCATATCACACGATCTAGTCTTCGATGTGAACGTTGGTGTAGGTTTCCATTTGGAGTTCCGGCCCGGCGTGGTTGTCACGACAAGTTCTTCTCAAGCTGAAATCTACGTGGATGGTTCGTTGACAGCTGACGGAGTCCATTTTAGCAGTGTCAGTGACGAGGTGATCGTTCGAATGACTGGTAGATTCGATTTAAGCAATTCGACCATCACGGGTCGTGTAACTTATGCTGAAGGCGCTAGCGGCTCGATCGTTGGCAACACCTTCGACAAGATGACTTTGCGAATGCTCAGCCCAAATGTCGCAGACATATCTGGGAATCTGTTTGAACAGGTCTACCCGATAACGACCACACCCTCGTTAGTACCTCGCTTTTATGGTTCAAATTCATTTTTAGTACCAGCAGTCATCTCAGTTGAAGGCGAGATGACTTCTGATGCCGTCTGGCAACCTCATCCCAACATTCTGCGCTATGATCTAGTTGAAGACACTTATGTCAATGCTGGGTATCAACTGGACATCCAGTCAGGTGTCGTGATTCGCAATAACGATGTGTTCAATTCGCTGTTCATTGATGGCGTGGTGCTGGCAACTGGAGTGAGTTTCACAGGCACGGAAATAGATATCTCCGTACGAGCCGGGGGCACACTTCAGCTTTCACATTCGACAGTCGCTGGTGACACCGTTTCTTACGAGCAAGGGAGCTTTGGAAGCGTTACGGATTCGCGCTTTACCACTGCGAGACTGCAACTGCTTAGCACTGAAGTATCCGCGATTGAACGCAATGAACTTGTCGCTGTCGCAGCAACTCCCTCGTTGGTCCATATGTTCCATGGCAGCAATTCTTACCCTACCCCAGGCAACATTTTTATACGTGGGACCATGCATGCAGATGCCACTTGGTTGCCATTCCCAAACCTCAACAGCTACTACATTTATCAAAACGTGTACATTGGCCACGATTATCAACTCGATATCGCACCTGGCCTGCTTGTCAGGGGGCATACTCGCCCAAAGCTGTTCGTTGACGGACGCGTTAATGCCTCAGGAGTGAGCATCGAGGTACCCGACATATTCGTTCGAACCGGCGGTACACTGAATTTGGACAATTCGACGATGGCAGGCACGCAAATCGTTTCACCACGGCGAAATTGAACGTATTTAGTACCGAACTGAGCGAGATTTCTGGAAATACGTTTGAACGTTCCGACCCTGTTTCGTCTTCTCCGTCGGTGGTAACTCAGTTTTATGGCTCGAACACTTATACAACGGATGCAACGCTTGCAGTCAGCGGAACGCTATCCGTCAATACGACTTGGTCGGTCCATCCGAACTTGCGTCGATACAGCCTTGGTGGCGATGTCATCGTCCCCTTCGGCACTGAACTCAATCTCCAACCGGGCATTATTGTCACCAATAGCGACTTTAATGCAGAGATTTTAGTCGACGGGCGGACTCTTGCCTTTGGAACGGAATTCAGTGGCTTACTAATGGCAATTCTCGTTCGGAACGGAGGTGAGCTTATCCTCGACAACTCGATCATCACCGGTGGGACCAGACTTTCTTATCAAGCTGGAAGTCAAGGCGCAGTATCATGCTCTGTCATAGGTCTGGAGTTAAACCTGAGTGACCTGAGTTCGGTTGAGATTGGGCAAAATGACTTTAGCTCCGGCAAAGTTCGTGCTTCTGGAACAGGTGGCGGCAGCATTGAGTTGCTGAATCAATTCTGGGGTACAACTTCAATCGAAGCCATCGAAGGCAAGATCTTTCATAGCGCCGACGACGCAACTCTCCCAACTGTTGTCTACACCCCGTTCCTAGCTTCCAGATCGGAGATTTGTTCACCCGCAACTGTGCAATCCTCATTTGCGTCATCAACGCAATGGAGTTCAGACTTCTTCGATGCAGTCGATGACAGTGCTGCAGGAATCGACAATGGATTGGGCTATCGATTGGACCCAGCGATAGTTCACCTAACCCATGACGATGTTAACAAGATCGACATCGTGTTTTCGAAGCCCGTGTATGGATTGGAACCTGCTGCTTTTGAATTGAGAGACAGTGACGGTCCAGTACCATTTTCTCTCGAATATGCACCAGGAACGTTGACAGCAAGCATGATCTTGGTTGCACCTTTACCGTTTGGAAAGTATCGCGTAGGGGTATCCGACTCTATCGTAGATTTGTTTGGGAATGCCTTGGATGGCAACAACTCGGGGGAAGCTGGAGATATCTACGACATTCGATTCGATGTGCTACCAGGAGACAGCAATGGCGACAAGCGGGTAAACGGGCTTGACTTGCAGTTGTTTGCAGCAGGTTTCAACAGTCAACTCGGGCATATCAACTACCGCACTTCCGTGGATGCCAATGCCGATGGGCGAATCAACGGACTCGACTTGCAAGCGTTTTCACAAAACTTCAATCAACAACTGCCAACGCTGCTGGAACCTTCGACGCCATTCAGCGGCAGCGGTGGCGGACAGAGCTTTGCCACATACTTCGATGATTTTTTTTCGAGCTTTGGTGTAGATGACGAAGACGCAACGTTGAAGCGTCAACGTCTTGTCAATCAGAAGTGCAAAAGCAAATAAGTTATTCCGCCTTGAGGTCCGGTCGCAGCCATTGCGGCATCGTTGTGGACGAGGCTACGAGTCCATTTCGGATAGCAGGGCAGACGGGACTATTAGCCCCATCCACTGCACAAAATTTAAACGCAGCACTCGATTTGAGCCTGCTGGATCTAGGACGAATACTCAGCCGAGAAAAATGACTTGCTGTCGTTGACAGTCGGCTTGATGGTTCGCGCGCCCTCTTTCCAGTTGGCTGGACAGACTTCGCCGTGCAATTCGAAATACTGTAACGCTTGCACCATCCGCAACGCTTCGTCGACGCTTCGACCGAGTGGCAAATCGTTGACAACTTGATGTCGCACAACGCCGGCTTTGTCGATCAAGAACAGTCCTCGGAGCGCTACAGTGTCTCCGGTAAGTACGTCGTAGTCCCGCGCAATTTGCTTGCTCAAGTCGGCCACGAGCGGGTACTGGATATTTCCTAAACCGCCTTGATCGCGCGGCGTGTTGCGCCATGCCAAGTGGCTAAAATGGCTGTCGACGCTCACGCCAATCAACTGCACTCCGAGACTCTTGAATTCACTTTCCCTATCGGAAAAGGCGATAATTTCGGTAGGACAGACGAAAGTAAAGTCCAGCGGGTAGAAGAACAGCAAGACGTGCTTTCCCTTGTAGTCGCTTAAGCTGATTTCCTTAAACGATCCATCTTCCATGACGGCCTGTGCTTTGAATTCAGGTGCTGGTTTGGTGACTAATACGCTCATGTGGCTAAATTCTCCTATTGGACTGAAAACTGTTTATTTGTGGAAAGCATCAGTGTGGAACGATTGTCCCCAATCGTTTTTTTTGTTTCGTACGCGATTGGGGACAATCGCTCTACACTGTAAATTTACCACTCCGAGCAATTTTTGACGAGAGTCCCCCGGGGCCGCTGGACGGAGTGGGACGTAGTGCACTGTACATTCAAGCAAAGTACTAGTTTTTCCCATCCTATTGCCGGATACGAGCTGTATGACATTAAAACCCACCAAGTCCTTTGTCGACCAGCAGACGACCGTCGACGAATTGCGAGAGCTGATGCGAATATTCGTGGCGGAACGGGGATGGGAAAAATTCCACAACGCTAAGAATCTGTCGATGTCGCTGGCGATCGAGGCCGGAGAATTGATGGAACATTTTCAGTGGTTGACGACGGAGCAAGTCGTCGCGGGAGAGGGATTTAATCGCGACGAAGTGGCGGATGAATTGGCCGACGTTGCCTGCTGCGCCCTTTCGTTGGCCAACGCCCTTGGGCTAGACCTCTCGAGCTCCATCGCACGGAAGATGGTCAAAAATCGGTTGAAGTATCCCGCGGGGTGAGGGAGGCTTGAATGTAAAACAGTTGTCCCCAACTGTTTCGCTCCTCGCGATAGTCGCCGTAATGTAGAACAGTTGTCCTCAACTGTTTCGCTTCTCGCGATCGCGTAATGTAGAACAGTTGTCCTCAACTGTTTTGCTTCTCGCGATCGCCTAATGCTGAGTACAAACAGTTGAGGACAACTGTTCTACATTTTTGCCAAGCTGAGTACAAACAGTTGAGGACAACTGTTCTACATTTTTGCCAAGCTGAGTACAAACAGTTGGGGACAACTGTTCTACATTTTTGCCAAGCTGGGTACAAAACAGTTGGGGACAACTGTTCTACATTGAATTTACAATATTTCAAAAATGGCTTCGATCTCAACGGCAATACCTCCTGGCAAGGCGTTGGTCCCTAATGCGCTCCGCGCTGCAATCCCTTGATCAGGACCAAACACGTCCGCGAAAATTTGGCTGCAACCATTGATGACCGCAGGCTGTTGATCAAATGCTTCGGTGCAACGCACTAATCCAAGCACTTTCACAACGCGGGAAACTCGGTCCAACGTTCCCAATGCGAAACGCAGGGTGGCAAGCATGGCTAATGCGGTTTGCCGCGCGGCCGCTTGACCATCTTCGACCGTCATGCCATCGCCAAGCCGACCTGTAATGAGCGTTCCGTCGCTTTTTAACGGACCGTGGCCGGACAAATAGGCGAGGTTTCCCACGACGACGACGGGCTTGTACAGTCCTATGGGTTTAGGGGCCGGAGGTAGTTCTATTCCGAGTTTGGTCAGTCGTTCTTCAGCCGACATGTCGTGAAGTCCTAATGCTAGAGAAAGTTCGCCGTGGAGCTGCCTGTCCGATATTCCTGTTTGTCCCGCTGGATTCCTGGTTGTACCGCTGGGCCGTTTCCAGTTTTTCCTGCGTGACCGTTTCCAGCTTTTCCTGCCGGGCTGTTCAACGGGCGATTATCGACCACGCTGTGCACCACGTAAATGGGGATCAACCCACACATCCTCCCCCACTCGATTCACCCCATTACCCCGCCTTGAACAATCACCATCAAACGACGATGCTTTAAGTCTCAGTCGCCGTTCGCTCTGCGAACGTAGCGCCACAGTCGCCGTTCGCTCCGCGAACGGATCGTTTACATCCCACTTTCGCCCCGCGAAAGCCAACTTTAAAACCGCACGATGCTTACACGCACGCAATCAAGCGAGAAACAATATGGCGGGTGGACTCTTCGATTTAACTGACGATGTGGCAGTTGTCATTGGTGGCACCGGCGGCCTAGGTGGTGCGATGGCCGATGCTTTGGCCAACTGCGGCGCCAAAGTGGCTGTCGTCGGACGCAGTGCCGAGCGTGGTGCGATTCGCGTGGCGGAAATCGAAGCGGCAGGGGGCAAGGCAGTTTTCCAAGCCGCTGACGCGATGTCGCGAGATTCACTGGTCGCAGCTCGAGATGCCATTGCGTCCAAGCTTGGCCCTGTCACCGTGCTCGTCAACGCTGCCGGTGGGAATCGCCCAGACGCAACGCTTCCACCCGGAAGCGATTTCTGCAAACTTCCACTGGACGCTTGGAACGAGGTTTTCGATCTCAACTTGGTCGGGGGAGTTCTCTTGCCTTGCCAAGTGTTTGGCGAGATGATGGTCGGCACCGGTCGAGGGAGCATCATTAATATCGCTTCGATGTCGGGCATGATCCCACTTTCGCGCGTGGTAGCTTATTCTGCTGCCAAAGCCGCCGTCATCAATTTGACTCAGTTTCTTGCCCGTGAATGGGCAACGCTGGGAGTCCGGGTCAACGCCCTCAGCCCTGGGTTCTTTCCGGCGGAGCAGAATCGAGCGTTACTGTACAATCCAGATGGCACGCTTTCGCAACGCGGCGCTCAGATCATTGGCCACACGCCGATGGGGCGATTTGGCAATGCACAGGAGTTGGGTGGAGCCATTTGTTGGCTTGCATCTCACGCCGCTGCCTCGTTCGTCACCGGACAAAACATAGTGGTGGATGGCGGTTTTTCATCGACGACCATCTGACATCTATTGCCTTGAGACCTTCGACCATCCCAATCGTTTCCTTTTTCTCACCGATCCTCAACAACTTTCACTCGCAGCCCATTAAGAACTTTCCATGGCTACTTTAAACATCAAACCCACGGCGGAACTCGACTTTCTCTCACTTGGCGCACTGGTTCATCGCCTTGATCCTGGCACAATTCCGTTTCGCAAAGCGCGATCGTTTGAAGTGCATGTTTCGGGCGGTGAATACAACGTCGCCGCCAACTTGTCCGACTGTTTTGGACTGAAGACCGGCGTGGCAACAGCCATGGTCAATTATGGCGTTGGCGAAATTGTTCAACGCGCGGTGCGCGAGACAGGTGTCAAGCCGTTTTACAAGTGGTTCGAGCACGATGGTGTGCGCGGTCCGAATATTGCAACGGTCTACAGTGATCGAGGCGCGGGGGTTCGCGCGCCGGTGGTCTTCTACAACCGTGCTAACGAAGCGGGTGCGATGCTGAAACCCGGTGACTTTGATTGGAAGTCGATTTTTGCAAGTGGCGTCAAGTGGTTTCACTCCGGTGGCATCTTCGCCGCGCTCTCGCCGACGACCTCTGAGCTGATTGTGGAAGGCATGCAAGCGGCCCAGGCTGCAGGCACCGTTACTTCGTTTGATTTGAACTATCGCGCCAAACTCTGGAAGACGATCGGTGACGAGTCGAAGGGGCAAGAGATGTGCCGCAAGATCGCTTCGCATTGCGATGTGTTGATTGGCAACGAAGAGGATCTGCAAAAGGGACTTGGCATGAAAGGTCAAGATGTTGAGAGCAAGTCGAAATTAGATCCCGAGCAGTTCTTCAATATGATTGAGCAGGTGGTCGACAAGTTCCCTAACGTCAAATTGGTCGCAACCACGTTGCGCGAAGTCCATTCGACCAATCGCCACGATTGGGCGGCAGTCGTATGGTACAACGGCCAACGTTACGTGAGCCCAACCATGCAATTGGACGTTATCTGTCGCATTGGCGGCGGAGACGGCTTTGCCTCTGGATTGATCTACGGGATGCTCGCTGGAAAAGAACCCGAGCAAGCGTTGCGACTTGGCTGGGCACACGGCGCATTGCTCACCACTTTTGTTGGAGACGTCTCCATGGCCAAGCTGCCCGAAGTGGAAGCGGTCGCGTCGGGTGGCTCCGCTCGCGTGCAACGGTAGGGAATGATGGAACAACCCACGACACCATTGGCGTCGCAAACACCACCCTCCGTCCTCGCGATCGCCGCACATCCAGACGATATTGAATTCGTGATGGCCGGCACGCTCCTGCAACTGGCAGCGCGGGGTTGGGACGTGCATTATTTCAACATTGCCAACGGTTGTTGTGGGTCGAAGAAACTTAATCGCGAACAGTGTGCCGCGGTACGGTTGGTGGAAGCGCAATCGGCTGCAGCTTTAATTCCCGCCAAGTTTCATCCGCCGATTTGCAACGACCTGGAGATCTTTTATACGCCCGAGTTGCATGCCAAAGTCGCGGGCGTGGTGAGGCTGGTCCGGCCAACGATCATATTGACGCATGCATTAAGCGACTATATGGAGGACCATCAGAACGCCGCACGGTTGGCCGTGGGTGGTGCTTTCGTGCGCGGCATGCCCAATTTTGTGACCACCCCAGCCGTGTTGAGTTATGAAAGTGATGTGGCCGTCTATCATGCTCAGCCGCATGGCAATCGCGACCCATTGGGGAAGTTGGTTGTTCCGAGTCATTTCGTCGATGTCACACCGCACTTGGAAGACAAGCGTCGGTTGCTATCTGCGCATGCCAGTCAGGACCAGTGGCTTGACGCAACTCAGCGCATTAGTTCCTATTTGACGACGATGGAAGATTTAAATCGTGAAGTGGGCCAGCTCAGCCAGCGATTTGAATTGGCCGAGGGCTGGCGGCAGCACATCCACCTCGGCCTCTCGTCTCCCGCTTTCGACCCACTTCACGCTGCCTTGGCCGACGGAGCGGTGTTGCGTAGGGTAGGTGAATGATTGCCATTCCTCGCCGCTACGCCTTTTGACAGCACGGATGGCAAAGCTGGTGGACGGATGGCAAAGCTGGTGGACGGATGACGCCGGTGGACGGATGGCAAAGCTGGTGGACGTTGGGAGGCGGCCCGAAAAATCTCGGCAGGAGCCTCGCTCGCCTAGCTCTCCCGAGTGCATGTTTTGCTCGTTCCAAGGCTCTGCCTGGAATGCACTGCGCGGAGGCTCCTGCCTCCCTTGGAAACTCTCCTCGTTCCAAGGCTCCGCCTGGAATGCACTGCGCGGAGGCTCCTGCCTCCCTTGGAAACTCCCCTCGTTCCAAGGCTCTGCCTGGAATCCACTGCACGGAGGCTCCTGCCTCCCATGGAAACTCTCCTCGTTCCAAGGCTCTGCCTGGAATGCACTGCGCGGAGGCTCCTGCCTCCCTTGGAAACTCTGCTGTCACCACTTGCTCGCTCCACGGCTCCGCGGCAGAGCAGGCAGAGCCCCGGCACGAGTGGGAAAGGGGGAATGGCG
>JBGSUV010000022.1:0-21375 GCA_041753315.1 Pirellulaceae bacterium
AGTGTCACGGAACAGCACATGATTCAGCAGGCAGATTGAGATCGCTGGCTCAGCCAGGGCATAGTTCTCTCCTATGTGCAATTGGTCCGAATACATACTGCTCGCATAGAAGACCAGTCGCTCGAGGAGGCCCGCGTAGACCGAGACCTGCATTTCCACGTTCAGCCAGCGAGACTCCGAGTCACGGCAGCGAACGTCCAGCACAATCAGTTTGCTTTCGGCGAATTCTTGGTAGCTAAAGGGGTTGAGGATCTCGACAGCAACGATCGGTCGACGGAAATTGAGAACCGCGTTCAGAAGCCCAATCAACGCCACAGCATTCTCCGGCGAGCCAAAGATCTTTTTGAACACAAAGTCGACAGTGGGTTTAATTCCAAGTGACACGGGTGGGTCCATGCAGCGATGCGGCGAAGGAATGAAAGCACTAATTGTAGCCTTTAGGGCGCTGCACGAACAAATCGACGCGAGTATCGATGGTTTTCCACCTGTTTTGTTGGTTTATACGGGGCCTTCATCGATTGCAATTCTACCAGATTGGGAATGGTGGTCCTTCATTTCCAACACATCCGGTTCAAATCCCAGACATTGATATGGAAAACGCCCTACGAACAGTTGAGCTCCTCCCCGTCCGAGTTCATCTCGAGTTCATCTCGACGGGAGGATGACTGACGGCTACCATGGCGGGCGACAGCAACAGCGGACGAGTGGTGGTGATGGCGAGCAAGTAACGCTTAAGCGAGTCCGCAATTGGAGTGATGCTGACCAGCCGGGATGTGGTGGACTCGAACCAGATCAGCGGCTAGCCAGAGACATTGGCTCGTCCACAGCGCTCGTTGGCGCGGTGTTGGTAGCTACCAGTCATGCTCCCGCCGGGGTGAACCCGAAACGGTGAGCTTAGCGGAACAGGATGCTGTACAATCCTTGCCAGCAGCGATTAGGAGGTAAGAAGCAGTTGGGGCAACTGCTCTACACTGGGACGAAAGCATGGATGCGGCAACTCCGGGACAAGAAGTTCCCAAGCCAAAATTGCAAGTGACACGGATGCTAGACCGCTAGGTGACTGTGTTGGAGTACCGATCGCAATGGCCGCGTCACACAATACGAGTATGATCAAACCAATCGCCAGACCGCTGAAAAACGGATGAGTGGATCTCGTGTGCGAGCACGATAATTTTGGTGCAAAGACAGATTAACTTAAGCCGCAAGCAGTGAAGGCGTCAGGGAAACCACCGGCCGAATAGGTACAAAAGGGCAATTGCCGAAAAACTGGAACACAGAGACGCGGAGTTCACAGAGCCCCTCCTCGCTATTCGATCTCCTTGGTCTCTGTTTGGTCTCTGTGACTTTGTGCTCTGAAAACGGCGCCACTCTTACTTCGACCACATCCCGCTGGTGCCCCCATCGCTAATGGGGCAGAGTCCCTCACTGACCATCACGGCGTCAGAAAATCCAAGAGAAAGAAGGCTATTGATGCTTCTCAAGGCCGGTGATGGCTGACCTAGTACCCCCGACAGGGATCGAACCTGTGGCCTGAGCTTTAGGAAAGCTCCGCTCTATCCAACTGAGCTACGAGGGCGCGCTTTAAAAACTGCCTTCATCATTCTACCGTCGGAATGCTTCACAGCAAACCAGAGGAAACACGACTTGTCGAGTTTCGACTCCTTAACGCGCTGAATTGCTTGACGGTACACTTACGTGACAGTTGCTTTGCGAACGTTTGACTTACTTGAAGGTCGAGGATCAACCGGGATCGTCGGACTGAGCAGAAGTGTGGTCGGCAAGGTGTCGTCCAGCTCTCGAACGATCATGCAACGACTCGCCCTGCAGGCCAAACAGCGACGACTGCAAGGCCACGACATACGCTGCACAAGCGACCCCCGTCAAAGGCGACAGTGAGAAGAGAATGCCTGCCGTCAGCGTCATTTGCCAACTATTCCACATGGGCAGCATGCGCATCGAAAACAAGCCCCAAAAGAGGACGGGGACAATACCCACCAGCACTCCAATCGCATACGCCCTTGGCCAACCGGTGTTAAAAACGATCATGGTGACCATCAACCCAGTCGCAATCACCATGATGGCACTTGCTACCGTAAAAAGTAGACCAAATAAGTTGGCCGGCGTCACAATGAGAAGGCCCCAAATCAGAACAAGCAACAGGCCGTTGGCCAGCAACAGGCCATGAAATCGCGAAAATACTGGGCGATCGATGGGGACATGTCCGCCCATGGAAAAGCTGGGCAAGTGTGGGATACGATAGGATGCCAATAACATGATGAAACCGCACAAAAGAACCATGATGCTCAGCCGATTGATGGTGCCAGCGATCGACTCCATCGGTGAGTTCGCCTGAGCATTACTGACTGCCACTCCAGACAGGAATACCACCGCGGCACTGCCAATCAGCGTGTACTTGCTGGCGTTGAGCAACGGGCGATACGCCTTGGTTATGTCGCGTCCCGCATGCGTTGCTGTCGATCGCGTTACCGCCTCCTCCCCTTCATCGGGATCGGCGTCGAGTGGATGTCGTTCGTAAGGTGGCTCGGTCATCTTTGGCATTTCAACTAGAGGATATCACAGGGGAGCTTGTCGCGAACTGAGATGCTAGAATGTCAGCTTCCATACTCTGCGTACTTCCAAATGTGTGTTGGGAAGTTCGACATAGCTTATACACTCCATCCACAGCCGGAGGCAACTAATGAATATTGATCGTCGCAGATTTGTTCAGGCTGCTGGCGTTGTTGCTTTGTCGTCGCAATATGCCTTCAACCGCGCAGCACCTCAAGCGGACGCACATGAGCTCAGTTCGTTGCAACCGTTCGAAGTCGAATTGCCGCGTGGCCGCGTCCCGCTATCGTTCATTATCGACGACTCGACGTGCCTCGTGAATATGGGCAAATATTGCATGCCTCAATTTGCGGCCACTTATCCGGAACGTGAAGATTATCAACGCCCGTGGCAAGAGTGGCCTGCAGAGATCCCTGACTCGTTTGTCCAAGAGTTTGGCTCCTGGTGTGCCGAACATGGGGTAAAAGGGAAATATAGCATCGTCCCCAATCCGGCCTGCGTCGGTTGGCTCGATCGCACGCTGCCAGGCTGGTCACAATCGCAACTGAGCAATAGCCTGAAGCTCGTGCGTGAATTGATGGTACCCAACTGGGACATCCATCCAGAAATGATCACGCACACGCGCGTGATCGATCTCAAGACTGGACGTCCCTTCGAAGATTTTTCCCCGGCCCACATGGAAAATTCCTATCCAGCCGCCGACGTGAGCATCGACTACCTGGCCAGCTATCTCGCCTACGCCCTCCGCATCTTGAAGAATTGCGATTTGCCTTGCGAAGGCATTACCACGCCGGGCGGTTTCGGAAATCAAGTCAAAGAAAAACTGCCCTTCGCTGTTTTCGAAGCGGTGCGGGATGTCTATGGCAGCGAGTTGCCGCATTACTTCAAATACGTCGAAGATCACACCTTTCCCAAACTAGAGGCAGTCCGTGACCTCACTTCGAATGCGCCCAGCGTTTGTGTGAACGTCTTGGCTGGCACTGGCGACTGGTTTGGAGGGTGGGATGGATTCGAGACGAGCCAAGGTGAGCGTTATGCTAATAGCGACGCATCAGCCGGACGCATGGTGGAGCTGATTGAACAGCGACAGCCCGCCATCATGTTGTGCCATTGGCCGGGACTCTACTGCAACGGTGCTTTAACCGGTTACCGCGATTTTCAAGCGGTTGTGCTGGCTCTGCATGGACGATTCAAGGATCAAGTGCAGTGGATGAAGTTATCGGAGATCGGACGTTACTGGACCGCCAAAGAACTGACGAACATCGCGCTGCACGAAGGCTCGATCCGGTTGATCGCCCCCTTCGCCTGTGAGCATTTCACACTCAGGCTTCGCGGACGACAACTTGCATCCGCAACGCTCCAACATGCTAGTGGACAAGTGGAAACCTTGCATGCAGTAAGCAATTTGCCATCGCTAGGGCCCGGCAGTTTTGTGCAAGACGCAGATGATTGCATCGTGTGCTTCAATTTGTCCAAAGGTGAAAGCACAATTGTGATCAAATAGTGCATTGTCGCTTGACCCGCGAGGCGACCAGGACTCTACTTGATCGCCTGCCGCGCCTCTCTGGCGAATGTCTGCGTATTCCAGTTCCTGGCCGTTCTTTTCACGTCTTCCTTGTGCATTCCGTTTGGACCAAGTTGTTTGAATATGAGCAAATTCTCTCTGAGAAAAATCAACCGTGATGATAATGCAGCAGTGGCCAATGTGATTCGGACCGTCATGACGGAATTTGGTGCCGTTGGGCCCGGGTTTTCGATCGAAGACCCCGAGGTGGATGCAATGTTCGAAGCGTATCAAGCACCCCGGTCAGTATTCTACGTGGTGACGCAGGATGACCAAGTGCTGGGTTGTGGTGGCGTGGCGCCTTTGTCAGGCGGTGATCCCCTGATGTGTGAACTCAAGAAAATGTATTTCTTGCCTGAAATACGTGGCCAAGGGGCAGGGCGGGTATTGGCGGAGTTGTTGATTAACGAAGCGCGGCTCCGCGAGTTTGCATTTATGTATATTGAAACGCTGGACCGCATGGAAGTTGCCAATCATCTCTACCAACGTTTGGGGTTCGAACCGACCAGGTGTCAAGGCAAAACGGGCCACTGTGGGTGCGATCGTTTTTATCTGCTTGAGATTGATGAACACGAGCCTATCATGATTGGCGAAACGTAGCCACACTCTTACGTTCGATTCGATTGGAAAGCCTGGTGGCGACCATTGAGCAGTTGCTCAAGTAATTCCGCTTTTGAACATGGATGAGTGATGAACAATTGGGTTGCAAGGGCCGTGGCTGAGATAACGGCGGATTTTCAGCGGAGCGCTGACACACATATGGTCCGCCTGTCCATCCCTGGTGCTCCTGGTATTCCGATCTACTTAAAAGACGAGTCGACGCATCCGAGTGGGAGTTTGAAACACCGTTTGGCTCGATCGCTTTTTCTGTACGGGTTGTGCAACGGATGGATCAATGAGCGCACGACGATTATTGAAGCTTCATCTGGCAGCACGGCTGTCTCGGAAGCCTATTTTGCGAAACTGCTCGGATTGACGTTCATTGCGGTCATGCCGCAGAGCACGTCGGAGCAGAAGATCCGGCAGATTGAATTTTATGGTGGCAAATGCCACTTTGTTTCCGATGGAAGTCGCATCCGCGAAGAAAGTCAACGATTGGCGGACCAGACCGGAGGACATTTTATGGATCAATTTACGTACGCCGAACGTGCGACCGACTGGCGCGGCAACAACAACATTGCGGAAAGCCTATTTCGACAGCTCGATTTGGAACCCGATCCCCATCCAAAGTGGATCGTCGTTGGAGCGGGTACGGGCGGGACCTCCGCCACCATCGGACGTTACATTCGATATTTCCAATTGCAGACGCACCTGTGTGTGGTTGATCCCAGCCACTCGGTGTTTTACGACTATTTTCGTACTCGCGATCCTACGGTCACCAGCCATGAAGGTTCACGCATTGAGGGAATTGGACGACCGAGGGTCGAACCGTCATTTCTCCCAACCATTGTCGACCGCATGACCAAAGTAGACGATTGTTGGAGCGTGGCGGCGATGATTTATCTTGAGCGAGTGATAGGGCGCCGCTGTGGCCCATCAACGGGAACCAACTTGATGGGGGTTATCGAATTGGTAGCTGGCATGCGCAAAAGTCGACTGACTGGCCCCATTGTTACCTTATTGTGCGATGCGGGCGAGCGCTACAGTTCGACCTATTTCGATGCCGAGTGGCGGTCGCGTTGCAACCTAAAATTGACCGACGAGGTCGACTGCATCCACCAATTTTTTTGTACGGGCGAGTGGAAATCGGTCTGTCCATCCATCGAAGCGTCGGAAATTGGAGCATAATGACTGGCTGGAATAAACAGCTCGTCGCGTGTGTTGGGATAGTGTGCGTGCCAATACCAATGCGCGTGCGACAGACCTCAATATTTGAAAACTCGAGTCTCTCTTGGTATCCGATCCAACAACTGCTTTCAATTCGCCTCAGCCGTTGCGGCAATATCGTTGCGCCTGTGGACAACAGATCGCTATCGATGAGTCTCGCGACTTGGTATGCCCGGATTGTGGGCGACGCGTGGCCTTGGCGGCAATGAACGAAGGACAAACGTTGACGTTCTGCTCTCCGATGTTAGCACTTGTTCCGAGTGACCGACATTTGAGCGAAGATCGCGTGGGTGAACAACTTGGTTACTTTCGACTCGAAGAGAAATTGGGCGAAGGTGGCATGGGTGCTGTCTACCGAGCGTTGGACGAGTCGTTGCAGCGCTATGTTGCCGTCAAAGTCATGAGAGCATCCACTCAAGGTGTCGGTAGTTCCGCGCAGCGCGTATCGCGACTGCTGGATGAAGCGGTGGCACAAGCCCGCGTCAGCCATCCCAATATTGTGACGATCTATTTTGTCGGTCGCGATGAAGCGGAACCTTTCTTCGCGATGGAACTATTGCCGGGACCAACCCTCGAGGCTGAACTGCGCGACGGCGCATTGCCATATCAACGCGTTGTGCGATTGGCAGCGCAGGTTGTCGGTGCTCTGGGCCAAGCTAGCCGTTTGGGGTTAGTGCATGGCGATATCAAACCGAGCAATTTGATCCTCGCCAGTCGCGATGTTGTAAAGCTAGGCGACTTCGGATTGGCGAAGACACCCGAAATGGCCGCCAATCAAGGTATCAGTGGCACGCTCAGCTACTTGGCACCAGAACTTGTCGATGGAGAATCGGCAAGCGAAAAGAGCGATATGTATGCGCTTGGGGTAACGTTGTTCGAATTGACTTTTGGTCGTCGACCCTATGCACTTTCTGGCAATACGCTCTCGGACCAGATGAACCATCATCGCGTGGCAGAGGTTGAATTTCCTGAAAAGTGGCCCAACACCATTCCACTAGGATGGCGCAACATCTTGGAGAAATTGCTGGCGAAAGATCGACAATTTCGCTTTGCGAGTTACGACGAATTGATGTCGGAATTGAGAGCGCTCACGCCTGTTGGGGTGACCAAAGCCGGCTTTATTACGCGCACGCTCGCTTTTATGCTCGACACATTCCTTATGGGATTGTTGTTGTCGCCGTTCGTTGCACTCACGTTGTTCTCTAACTTTGGCTATGCGATCGAAGGATTACCCGTCGCCTTAACCCTGCTGTCGGAGATTTCGTGGATGTTTGGACTGTTGGCTCCCGGCATTCCCGCGCTGTGGTGCTGGATCGAATGGAGTGGCTTTCAAACTCCTGGACGCTACCTGTTTCAATTGCGAGTTGTTGATTCCAACGGCTTGCCGCTCGATCCCAAACGTCGCATGCTCAGAAGCATTTTGCGCAATTCGATGATGTGGATTGCATCGATTTCCATTTTGACGATGGGCCTGGGGCTCATGAAAATCAGTTCAGGTCTCTCGATGCTGGACGAATTGAGTTTGTTTATCAACTTCCTTCCTATCTTGGGACCACGGCACTTGGTATTGCACGATCGCATATGTGGCAGCCACGTCGTGTTGGACACGCTCAGCCATATGCGCGTGAGGCGGACATGACTACAGCGCCGGACGTAAAATGGGTGTGATCACTTGCGCAGAACGAAGTTGCAACCGGCGCGATATCTTGGCCGTTGGGGAGGCACTCAATTGATGTTGATCGATTTTGACCGCCATATTTTGATGATTGCACATGATATCGTGGATCGATGCAACGGCTGCGACGTTGTTCGTTAGCACGCATAACTCCAAGTTAAGCTCCTCGGATCGCGCATCAAAATTGTAGCTGCCGAGCATCGCAATGCGGTTGTCGACGAGCATCCCTTTGGCATGCAATCGATCGGGACCAGGAAATTCATATAAGCGAACACCACTGCGCAGGAGTCTGCTTTTTTGCCACTGGTAGGCCGCATAGACGACAACTTGATCGGTGCTTGCGAGGGAATTGGTAAGCAAGGTAACGGCCACACCTCGTTCGACCGCGTGCTGCAGCGCTTCAATGAAACTATCTGAAAATGCAGGGTAGGGGGATTCGATCACCACAGAGTGTTGTGACGAATTGATGAGTTCGACAATCGTGTCGGCCATTGAGCGTTCGGATTTTGCTGCATCGGGGTCATGCAGCAAACACATTTCATGGGCTTCGATCTGGAGTATGGGAATGGGCGAGTGCAGGCCGTCTGTGGATTCGACACCGTATTGGAATCGCGATATGGCTTCGGCTGCAGCGGCTTCGGGCGTGCGAGCATCGGTTCCGCGCAATTCACAACTCCGATTGCGATGAATGGCAATGCACTCGCGGACCGGTCGCACATCGGAACTCGCCCACAAAGAGTCAAAGTAATTGTTGGCCTGATGACAGATCGCCCCGCACAGCATGGCGTCGTAGTCAATAAAATTTCGATCGTCCAAGCCAAAGTGCGCGTCGTTTAAGTTCCGACTACCTACCACTATCACATTTCGGTCGACAATGATCAACTTTGAATGCATGCGATGGTTTAACCAGGTTGGGTGCCCGGAAAGCAATGGATGATAGATGCCAAGCTCGACCCCACCTTCGGTCAGGTAGCGTTCCATATCGGTTGACAACTTCGACCTCAGTCCGTCAACAATGACACGCACGCGCACTCCCGCTTGAGCTCGTTCACGCAAATGAGCGAGAATGGCGGTCGAAACAAAGCTGGAGTCAATGGAATAGGTCGCCAAGCAGATTTCGTGTTGCGCATCGCGGATCATCGCAATTCTTGCGTTCAACGCGACGCGATCACCAACAACGCAAACTCGTCTGCAAACAGACCTTTAGCTAGCATTGAGAGCGTGGCGCAAGTGAGCACACAGCGAGCGACGAGTTCACGAGTTCACGAGTTGGAGAAGATGTAGTGGGCAATCTGGATAGCCAATGATAAGTCGTTTACTGGGTTTGATCGACTTGCCACGTCAGCGATAACTTCCCTACCTAATCGGCATGAGAGTCCGTCCTTCCCCACTCCTACCGACGTATCTGCCATTGAGAGTGAGAAAAAGGGTTCCAAGTTGCATGCGACCCTTTGCCCCATGTTTTTTCGACTAGCATCTTTGCGGTTCAGGTCGTTCAATGAAGGTTACCAGTCCATCACCCAACAGTGAACGTTTGTACCCTGATGTTTGTAAGCCATCTAGCCCGTCTGTCGCTCTGCTTAAGCGCTTTAGCGTTGATCGCTGGCTGCTATGCGCCGATCGAGTCGTTTGACTCAAATCGAATCTATGCCAAACGGTTGGAATTGGAAACGGGGAGCGAGTTGGATCCAGCCGCTCGCGATATCCAGTTAATCTTGGAACGCTTGTTTGGGACGCCTGACCAACCCCAGTGGCCGGACATGCTCGACCAGTCTGACGAATTGGGGAGTATTGTCTCGCTCGAGCGGTTGGCGCGGGCTGCGGGACCAATCAGCAGCGACGAAGCCGGCACCCATTTTGGCTTGTATCGCAAGCACTGCATTGCCTGTCATGGAACCAGCGGCGACGGACTGGGAGCGACGTCTCGCCTGCTGAATCCGTATCCTCGAGATTTTCGCCTGGGAAAATTCAAAACCAAGTCGACTCCGATCGGTAGTAAGCCCACACGCGATGATCTCAGGCGACTCCTGTTGAGTGGCATCCCGGGTACCAGCATGGCCGCGTTTGATTTGCTGGACGAAAGCGACGTCGAAGCCTTAATCGACTACGTCATCTATTTGTCCATCCGTGGAGAAGTGGAGCGAGCATTGTTAGTCGAAGCGGCTTTTCAACTCGACTATCAAGACGGCGATCGCTTGTTGGACGTCGAATTGGAACAATCCAATCCCGCGGAGTTCGCAGAGGCGTGGAACTCCATTGAATCCATAGTTGAACGTGTGGCGATCAAATGGTCGCGTGCGGCGGAGAATGTTCCCGAGGTCACTGGTCCGCCTGTAGGCTTTCCAATTGTTGGTCAAGTTAATGCCTCGGATACCGAAATGGCAAAGCGATTAGATGCATCGATCGAGCACGGACGCGAACTGTTCCAAGGAGGTGTCGCTAGCTGTGCCAAGTGCCACGGACTTACTGCAATGGGAGACGGTTTAACCGAGGACTTCGACGATTGGACCAAGGACTGGAGCGTTTCGGCAGGGCTCAATCTAACTGACAGGGCGGCGATTAAACCGATGCTCGCCCTCGGAGCGCTAAAACCGCGAACGATTCAGCCACGCAATCTTCGCAGCGGCGTATTTCGCGGAGGCTCGCGACCAATCGACTTGTACTATCGCATCATCCACGGAATTGAAGGAACGCCGATGCCAGCGGTTGCCCTTCAGCCAGAAAACCCGCTCGGCCTATCGAAGACCGACGTTTGGGATCTGGTGAATTACCTCCTCAATCTACCGCTGGAACCGATTAGTGTCGTAACGACTGCCTCGGAGCATTCACTAGCTCAGGACGTTGGTTTGATCGGGAAGGTGGGACGATGAGTACCATTGCTACACCCAATCGAGATCCCGGCAAACCTTCCTGCGTTGGCTACAGTCGACTGCTGCACGGCTTGGCAGTGACATTGACGATTGCCGTCTTTCCGTTGATCTGGGTGGGTGGATTGGTCACCACTTATGACGCCGGGATGGCAGTTCCCGACTGGCCCGGAACATACGGACAGAACATGTTTGTCTATTCTGCCTGGCTCTATGGCCCCTTCGATTTGCTCGTCGAGCACGGTCACCGTCTGTTAGGTTCACTTGCAGGTCTATTATCGATTGGTCTGGTAGCCGTAGCATTTTGGAGAGAGCGGCGTCGCTGGTTTGTTTTATGGACGTTTTTTGTACTGATCGCGGTGGTTGCGCAGGGCGCTTTGGGTGGCTTCCGGGTACTGCTCGACGAGCGGACGTTTGCAATGATCCACGGCTGCACGGGGCCGCTGTTTTTTGCAATGGCGACGGCTACAGCCGTGATGAGCTCCCGTTGGTGGCTGGAGCAAGGTGATTTCGCGGGAGAGAGGGAGTTCGCTTCAGGACGCGGCGTGGTGTGGTTGGCCACTCTGTTGGTCGTTTTTAGCTACATCCAGTTGATCGTGGGAGCTCAATTGCGGCACGTGACCGGCGCGACACCTTCGAAAGTGTTCATGATGTACGTACACTCTCACCTGACGTTGGCAGGCTTGGTGGCCCTACTAGCCCTCATTCTGGCGGCGTTTGCTGGTTTGAGTCGTCGAACACCGGGTCGGGTAAGCCGCCCGGCATTTGTAATAGTCTTGCTAGTTTTTGCTCAGGTCGCTTTGGGAATTGCAACCTGGATCGTAAACTATGCACTTCCTTGGCAGGAAATCGATGCCATGTTGGCGGCGTATACGATTCAAGCCAAGGGTTATGCAGAGAGCCTAATTGTGACCGCCCACGTCGCGACAGGGTCACTCATTATCAGTTTGGGAACAATGGCTTCGTTGAGAGCCTGGCGCACGCGGGCATCCCACGCGGGGAGTACGTCGTAATGGATCTTGCTAAAGCTCCCTTTACCGCAGGACCTTTTGCAATTTCCACTACGCTAATTTTCAATGTTGACAAATCACTAGTTCGCAGCAATTTACTTTAGAGGTATGCATTCAAGTGGAAACAGTCAGTCAAAGTGCCGCCGCGATCCCAACCGTTCGCGCACGATTGTCTTATTACATCGAGCTGACAAAGCCTCGCATTTTGCTCATGATCCTTTTGACGGTCGTGATGGCAATGGTCGCGGCTGGAAATTCCATTTCGTTGTTGGTCGCGTTGCACGCTTGCATTGGCACAGCCATGGTTGCGGCGAGTGCCAGTGTGTTGAATCAATGGATTGAACGCGATCGCGATGCGGTCATGAAGCGCACGAGCAAACGACCGATCCCGATGGGACGCGTTGCATCGAGCCAAGCGGCATGGATGGGCTGGGTTTTGGTGATTGTCGGTTCCATCTACTTGGGAATGCTCGTTAATTTGCCCACGATGTGGTGTGGCTTGGCGACATGGGGGCTGTATGTATGGGTCTACACACCTTTGAAAATGGTCAGTTGGACCAACACACTGGTTGGTACGCTGCCTGGCGCGTTGCCTGTCTGGATGGGTTGGACAGCCGCGGGTGGATCTTTGCTCGAAGTTGAAGCTTGGATTTTGCTAGGTGTCGTTGTCGCTTGGCAATTGCCACACTTCATGGCCATTGCTTACATGTATCGTGAGCAATATGAAGCGGCGGGCTACAAGATGATCACGGTAACCGATAAGTCAGGGATCGGAGCGGGGGTCCACGCGATGCTCGGTTCGTTTGCCTTGATTGTATTGGCTGTGTTAGCCGTACCACCATCGGGAATTCTCGTTGGCTTCTTAACTCTCATGGCGGTCGCGGTGTCGGTGTGGCAAACAACTGCCGCATGGCGTTTTGTCAAAGCGCCTGAACTAAAAACTGCACGCAAGATGCTGCATGTGAGCTTGCTCCATTTGCCCCTGACGATGTTGCTGATCCTGCTATCGCGCTGGTTGGCACCCTAGGCAAATGGCTACTTCGCAACCCGTTGCGGTCTTGGCTGCCCCTTGGTGCACTCTGCTGATGTTTGGTGTATGGTTGCGTTGGCAATGTTCCTCCGCATGGCCGACATCTATCGATTTGCAGCGAATCTGGTGGGGAGGCTGGTCGAGCGTTGTCGCGATGGCGATCGTGGCCATTTCGGCTCAGTGGCTTGTTAAAACACCTCGCCAGTCAAGCAGCAGGGCTTGGTGGGCAGTGCCAAGCGCCTGTGCTTTGCTCGCTGTCGGACTGCAGCTGGCCGACTGCAACGACTTGGCGAATAAGCAACTGCTCGGTCGTTTCGATCTCCATGCCCGAGCTGACTTGGGATACTTGGCTGCCGTAGCTGCAGAGTTGTCCGACATCCAAGACCACGTTCAACACCTGGACGAGTCCCAGCGGGAGCTACTCGACCGGCTTGACGCAAGCCTCGTCCGGTGGACGCAGCACAAAGTGGTCAACTCCAACGAGCTGCCGACGCAACTCGCAGCACTGCGTATCTTGGCCTTTGATATCTACCCCCGGGCCACTGAACGAGCTGCTGTAGAACGATTCGTTACAGAAGAAATACAACAAATCACTGAACGGGCTCAAGAACTGAGAATTTCTCAACAACAGCTCCAAAGCGAATTGACGCGACAGTCTGCAGAACTGGAACGACTGCACGGAGAAGATGTGCAGAGCGACGGCGACACCTCCGTTGCTGCAACGCGTTCTGCGGTCGCTGCTTCGGTGACACGACTGGAGACAGAATTGCAGTCGCTGAAGTCAGAGCAGCAAGGGTTGGACGGGCGACTGGCACTGCGGCAAGAAATACCGACGGGAGGCGCAGGGCTCAACAGACGCTACCGTTGGTTAAAACTCCCTGCTTGCATACCTGGTGGCCAGTGGTGGTCGTGGACTTTTGTCGCTTTTTCCTCGCTTCATATTGTCTATGCAGTGGTTGGAGTATGCATCACCATCGGCTGGCGATGCCATTCAACCGAATCGCACTTGTCCGAATGGACCTATAAGCTTCGTTTTTTGCGCATGTATTGGACCATCGCTGCGGTTGGGGTTGCCCTGGGGTATTTTCTAGTTTGAAGAATGCCCTCCGCCTGCGTCGACTGCGTCATGGACTACTCGAAATTGACATATCCTGGATAATGCGCAGATGAATTCAAATCAAGCTACCATATCGCCCGCCGTCGAAGTTGATGCGGTGAGCCACCGATATGGAGCGCATGAAGCGCTTCGAGGACTGTCGTTGAGCATTGAGCCGGGAGAAGTCTTTGCGTTGCTTGGACCAAACGGGAGCGGCAAGACGACTTTGTTTCGGTTGATCAGTACGTTGGCTCGCGTCCAAAGTGGACGAGTTTCTGTCTTTGGCAATTCAGTTGCAACGGCGACTGCACAGGTGCGACGATCACTGGGAATTGTCTTTCAGTCGCCCAGTCTCGATGGCAAGTTAACGGTGCTGGAGAACATTCGCTGCCAAGCTGCCTTGTACGGTTTGACCGGTTCTGCAATGTCGACACGCATTGACGAAGTGGCCAGCCAAATTGGGATTGCTGATCGCCTGCAAAGCAAAGTCGAGGACTTGTCCGGGGGTCTCAAGCGGCGTGTCGAACTGGCGAAGGGCATCTTGCACCGCCCGCGCCTGCTGTTGATGGATGAGCCCAGTACGGGTCTCGACCCCGCTTCGCGTCTGGATGTATGGCATGCCATCAAAGAATTGCAGCAAGTAAGTGGCGTCACCGTACTTTTTACGACCCATCTGTTGGAGGAGGCCGACAAAGCCGATCGCATCGCCATTCTCCACCAGGGGAGCACGGTTGCTGTTGGTCGACCGCGCGATCTGCGCCAAGAGCTTGGCGAACAAGTGCTAACGATCAGCAGTTCGGCGCAAAACATTGTTCTCGCCTGGTTGGTTGAAAAGGGAGTCCAAGCGCAGACCGTCGACGAACAAATCCGGGTTGTTGGGGCCCAGGCAGTCAACTTGGTTGCACCGCTGGCAACTGAATTTGGAGCGCAAATACAGTCGATCACGTTGGGACAACCCAGTCTGGAAGATGTTTTTATCGCTCGTACGGGACACCGCTTTTGGCTAGTTGAAAACCGCAACAACTCCGAGCCGAAAAAACGCAGCCGACGCTAAGCTCAACGTGGACGGGTTGAATTTGACGTAGGTTGATGTGGCACTCTTCCGCTGATTCGAAAAACTTAACAAATCACAACTGGCGAACCCATGCCGACGATCGATGCAATAGAACATGACTCGAACAAACTAGCCGCAGATGGGAGTGAGTTCTCAACTCTGGACGCCTCCCCAAATTCGTTGTCAGTCGTTTTGATGTTGGCCTGGCGCGAATGGATTCGATTTTTTCGGCAGCGAAATCGAGTCATCGGAGCTTTGGGACAACCGATCCTATTCTGGTTATTGTTTGGCACAGGCATGCACGCCGCTTTTCGTGGTGGTGACCAAAATTTTATGACGTTTTATCTGCCCGGGACGGTCGCGTTAATCCTATTGTTTACCGCGATCTTCACCACGATATCGATCATTGAGGATCGTCGCGAGGGATTTTTGCAAAGCGTGCTGGTTGCACCCGTTTCGCGGTGGACCATTGCTGCGGGTAAGATAATTGGTGGAGCTGCGATCGCTTGGCTGCAAGCATGCATTTTCCTGGGGCTGGCCGTGGGGACGCGGAGCATTCCGCTGGATGGGGCTTTGTTTGGTGCCTTGGTGCTGATGGCCATTTCAGCCCTGTCGCTAACCGCCTTGGGGGTTTTCTTCGCCTGGCCGATGGAGTCGACTCAGGGATTCCATGCCATTATGAACTTAGTGCTCATGCCGCTGTGGCTCTTAAGTGGAGCTTTTTTCCCGATCCCACAACCTGGGGCGGAAAGTCCTATTGGGCAGTGGGTCATGCACTGGATCATGCGCTGCAATCCGTTGAGCTATACAATTGGTGGTTTGCGTACAATGATGAGTGTTGAAAGTACATCCTCCCAGTTTTGGAGCCCAAGTCTGCTCGCGAGCTGGTTGGTCTCGTTATTGTTTTTGGGAGTTACGTTGGTGGCCGCCTGGTGGATGGTACTGCGACCTGCCAAAGGAGATTTGAAATGAAATTGGTAAGCGGAAGATCGATCGCAATCGCCATAGGCTGCGTTTTTGGGTTGATATCGAGTGGTTGTCGGGAGGGGCTTGATGCGGATCAAGCAGGCTACTCGTACACGGAGACCGAGTCAGGCGAGTTGATCGAAGGAGATGGCAAGCTTCCATCGGGGGCGACGCTTGCGCCGCTCAAGCGTGTGCCGCAAGGTAGTGAACAAGAATGGCTTACATCATTTGACTTAATTGAGCGATCAGGCCAGTCAATGACCAGTGACGAGTTGCGAGGCCAACCGTATGTCGTGAGTTTTTTCTTTTCGTTGTGTCCGTCAATTTGTGTTCAACAAAACGAGAAAGTGCGGATGTTGGCAGAGAAGTTTGCAGGGCAACCCGTTCGATTTGTCAGTATCACGTGTGACCCCGAAGTGGATCGGCCGGAAGTGTTGGCCGCGTATGCCGACAAATTAAATGCGGACAAAAATCAATGGTTGTTCTTTACCGGCGAGATGAATTACATTCGACGGGTGGGTAGCGAAATGTTTTCCCTGCCGGTCATGCGCCGTTTTCATGCCGAGAAATTTGTCTTGGTCGACTCTGAAGGAAAATTGCACGCTTATTACACCTGGACCGACCCAGAACAGTGGCAAGGTTTGCAGCGCGACATCGCCAAGATCATCGACGCCGGCGGTAAATTCGAAAGCCCTGCCGAGCCTACCAATGACAATAAAGCCACAGTCGTACCTACGTCCGAAACCACCGCCCTCGAAGAAAAGAGTTCTCCTAAGTGATCCAATGGCTGCCACACGTCAATGTTTCGTTAAATCTACTAGCAACAGTGCTGTTGGTTGTGGGGTATGTACTTATTAAACGCAAACGCGAGGCCGCTCACAAACAAGTGATGTTGGCGACGTTTGGCGTGAATGTTGTCTTCTTGATTTCGTATTTGACTTATCATGCCAACGTTCTAAGTAAGACCTTTCCCACCGATACCGCAGTCGCACCAACCGGAGTCCGCTATTTTTATTATGTCTTGTTGGCTTCACATGTAATCCTAGCTGCCTTGGTGCCCTTTTTAGCGGTCTGGACAATTTATCTTGGTTTGACGGGGAAGCGCGAGCGGCATCGCAGGTTGGCCAAGTGGACGTGGCCAATTTGGCTGTACGTTTCGATCACGGGCGTAATTGTCTATTTGATGCTCTACCAACTCTACATACCCGCGTCTTAGGTGTCTTAGCAGCAAGTTTGAGAGGACTGTTAGAGGCGAGTTCATTAACAATTGACTGTACGAACTGTTAACTGCAAATTCGGACGCTTTGATGGATGTTACAGATTGTGTACCCCGCAGTGGGCAATTATCTGCCCGGGACCTGAGTCGTTGGCTACCCATGCACGCTCGAATACGAATCGGTCGAGGCCTTGAAGTTCTTTTTCTAGGATTCTTCTTATCCTTAGTTTGGACAACTTGCTGCACAGCCCAAGACTTTGAATCGACAAGCCCTCCTCAGCTGGCGACTTCGACAGAACGGCTGATGATAGAGCAGGTGGCGGAATTAAACCGTGCGGGACAATTTGTGGAGTCGCTTGCAAGTCTGCAGAAGCTGTACGACATGGGTGGTTCGAGCATCGTCGAGGCTGGAGAAGACCGCCACGTTTCCACCCAACGCACGCAGAGCTATATTCCGCTCCGGCAGTGGTGTCAGTCGGCGACGAAAAAACTCTTGACCGATCGTCCTGAATTGCGAGCCGGATACGCACAGCATATGGACAGCCCGGCGTTTGCAGCGCTAACGAGCCTGCAAATTGAAAAGGATCCGAGTGAAGCCAAACGGGTCGCTTCGCGATATCGGCTGACAGCCGCCGGCGACGAGTTGGCACTTTACCTTTGTGATCTCTACCTTGAGAGAGGATGGACTCTCGCCGCAACTTCCGAATTGATGCAAATTGCTCCCGATTTGCTTTATCATTCACCGCATTCCGACCCCACCCCACACTCGATCGATGGGAGTGGTCCATGGTGGCAGATCTGGAGCAGAGCTCCGAGTGAATCTGAGAGAACACGTCTGCGCGAGGCGTGGCGCGAACAAGTCGTTGGAAACGGAGAGTTGATCGATGATCGGCGAACCGTCGAACTCCTCAAACGACTGATCGTCGCCGCAACCATGCAACCTCAGATCCTTGACCAGCCAGCAATTGTCGCTTGGGTTCGGTCCATTGCAGGAGACTTTACCGAGTCTCAGAGTCGTGAATTGCGGGCGGCGCTGGACGAAGTTGAACATTGGGATCGATGGCCACGTTCGCAGGCGTGGACCACTTTTGCGGCCAATTCGTCGCGGACGGCCAGCGGAGAAGGCAAATACGATCTATCCTTGTGGCCCGAGTGGCATCAGCAGCTTGAACGGTTCACGGCAAACAACGATCGAACGCTGGCAAGCAAGCCACGCGTGGGAGAAAACGCACGCGGCACATTGGCATATCACCCCGTCGTGGCACAAGGCAAGCTGTTCATCAATGAGATGCACCAAATCCGAGCTTATGATCTAGTAAGCGGTAAGCCCTGGCCAGATGTAACTCCTCCGCTACCGCTCTTCGATAGCCACATCAACTCGGCGGCTTATATACCGCTCGGGTACCCAATTGTCGGTGCCCCACGTGGCACGTTGACCTTTGCCGGTGACTGTTTGTATGCCCGCATGGGAACGCCCATTACGGGTTGGGCCAATCAAGAAGCCGCAGAAGATGGCGGGTCGCTCAGTTATCTCGTGGGTCTTGATTTGACCAAACAAGGAAGTCTGCTCCGCGGATTTCCGCTTCGATTAACTCCTCCTGAGTTTTCAGGCGCTGAGTTCGAAGGTTGTCCACTCGTCTGGGGCGAATTACTTTTAGTGCCAATTGTCGAACGCGACAATGTCGGATTGCGACGCAGCGTCGTGGCCTTTGATCGTTTCAGCGCGGAGTTGGTGTGGCAATCCGCCGTATTGGCTTCAGGAGCCGTCGAAGGAAGCGACCGTGCAAACTTGATAACACATCAATTGTTAACTCAAGCTGGCGGACGCATTTTTTATAACACCAATTTGGGTTCAATCGTTTGTTTGGATCCTCTTACAGGTGAAACCGAGTGGTTGACGCGCTATCAACGTTATGATCAGCAGAAGCATAGTTATCCATCGCCGATGCGATTTCGCTACCGTGACTTGACTCCTTGCCTGCTTGCTCAAGGGATGGTGGTTTGTATGCCACAGGACTGCGCAGAGATCTTTGCATTGGATGCCTATAGCGGTGACATGTTGTGGTCCAGCGATGATGTTGAAGTCGATGATGCAATTCATTTGCTTGGCGTTGCCGGTGATAGCTTGTTGGTTAGCGGAGATCGCTTGACATGGCTCAATCGCCGAACGGGTGAAGTCATCGATCGGTTTCCTGGAAGTACGACCCCCGGTACGGTAAATGCCCTACCGAATCCGCGCGGAATGGGACGTGGCGCAATTTCCGATGGAGAGGTTTATTGGCCAACCGCTGGTGAAGTGTTCGTTTTTGAAGCCGATATCTCAAAGCGAAAACGAGCGGTTCCTCCCGCCATCCGTAAACGTCATCGTCTCGACAGTCGTGGTATTGAAGGCGGTAACTTGACAATTGCTTCCGATCATCTCGTTTTTTGTGGCCCAAGCCGAGTCATGGTGTTCAAACGTGATTAGACTACGGCATGTCGAGAAATTCTTTCGCAAACCACTTCTGCCTGAGTGAATGTGTTCAAATGAAAGCTGCCGAGATGAGTGTCCGCGGGATCGCGTTCTTTTGGATTGTCTTATGCATCGCAGACCCAGCGTCAGCGCAGCCAACTGATTGGAAACTCGTGTGGGAAGATGCCTTCGACGGAAATTCGCTCGACTATTCCAAATGGGAATGTGAGGTCAACGCGTTTGGCGGTGGAAACAGTGAATTGCAGATGTACACCGATCGGAAAGAGAATGTCCGCGTCGAAAATGGGCGGCTGATTCTGGAAGCTCGTCGCGACAATCCCGAAATCGCCGGTACTCTTCGCGATTTTTCATCCGGTCGGGTCCGCACCAAACATCGCGGCGATTGGAAGTATGGTCGCTTTGAAATTCGTGCCAAGTTACCACAAGGGCAGGGGATCTGGCCGGCCATCTGGATGTTGCCTACCGAAGAAAAATACGGATCGTGGGCATCCAGTGGCGAAATTGACATCATGGAAGTCCGCGGGCAAAAGCCGAACGAAACTCTCGGCACTCTACATTTTGGTAAGAGCTGGCCAAACAACGAACTGACGCACGAGCCGCCATTCCAACTGGAGTCGGGCAGTTTCGCGGACGAATTCCATACCTTCGCTCTTGAATGGGAAGCTGGGGTCATGCGCTGGTATGTCGACGATACTTTGTTTCAGACGGTGAAGAAATGGAATAGCGATGGTGGCGAGTTTCCCGCCCCTTTTGATCAACCTTTTCATTTGATCCTCAATGTGGCAGTCGGTGGCGGCTTTGTTGGCAACCCCGATTCCTCAACCGCCTTTCCGCAACAGATGCAAGTCGACTTCGTTAAAGTCTATCAACGTTAGGCCGCGAACCATTCACATTCTTCAACCATCCTTCTAAGTATTTCGGTCCTCGTTAATTACGGTTGCCAGGTTTTTCACAACCCGAAGCGTAAGTTTTGAAGTTGCGCTATTTTGAGTATTTTCAAGCGACGACTCGGTATTCTGTTGGTAAAGCGTTAGCGAGCAGACGTTTGAGCTTCGCGATCCCACCGGAAGTTTTTAGGCGATCCGATAAGTATTTTAGCTCGCTAGCGTCACATTGCTGACGATACGCATGACACAGGCCGTGGAGTCGCTGTGACTCCCACCAGCGTCTGGATTCTTGACTCAGCCGACGATCTTGCATGTGCTTGATTCGTTCCTGTTCCAAGAACAGCACGGTGGTGATCGCGGCTTGCACCCAAGCCTTCACGGCGAGGAAGTCTTGAAAGCTGTATTGGGCAAAGCCGAGTGTCGACTTCAATTCCTTGAAGAACAACTCGATCTGCCAACGAAGTGAGTAAAGCTCAATGACTTCGGTCACGCTCATGTCCACTGCATTGGTCATCAGGATCTTCACATCGTCTGAATTCGCTGTTTTCAAGTCTGGTTTCATTGTCGAAAACACAAGCTGTACGCGGCCAACGCTACGCACTTGCTGTATTTCCTGATATGCGTAGTACACGCGAGGTTTCGTTTTCGGCCCAACACGCCACTTGGAAAGCCGACGGTAGTTCGCGTATTTCCCTGTAGACGCTCGAAGCCTGATTGTCTTCAGCGACAGACTAGTCCAATCCTTTAAACGAGAACGCAGTTTCGGGCGTTGCCCCGTTTTGCCTTCATAGACCCGTTCCGGGTTTGCCGGAAAGATCCAGGTGTATCCTTTTTCATCGCACGCATTTCGCACAACTTCGGCATCATAAGCGGTGTCGCCAAGCACAACGACTTCCGCACCGGCTGGCAAAGGTAGCGTACGAATCAATTGCGCAGCAGACTCGGCCGTTGTTTGATGTTGGATGCCATGGGTCTGACAGTATTCTTGGGTGTAGTGCGGGATCTCCATCGGGATACGTATGCCTGATGGTGAAATCAGAAGACCAAAAGTGAAGTTATGGACCTTCTTGTAGACCACCTTCTTCTTGTTGTAACGCCGGTTCTTGGCTGGATTGCGTCCGCGATTGCCCGTGCTATAAGTG
>JBGSUV010000023.1:0-1624 GCA_041753315.1 Pirellulaceae bacterium
AGACAGCAGCAATGCCGCCACGCCCTATATACTTTTCGCGAATCCATTCCACAACTTTTGCATCCGGCATGCATTACAATATGTCTTCAACACGGTATCTGATGCAAGGTCAATCCGGTAACTTATTGTCGCGCGGCTCCTCAGTCCCGTTTCGAGGTCGCAACAGTTGGATGATGGCTGGGATGAGCGTCCCGTTTCGAGAGCGTGTGATGCGATTGTTCCGTCCAACATGAGGCACAGCGTCGAGTCTTCGCGGAATCGCAACAACCTGCAACAGCGGAGGCGAGACGATGGCAGCAAGAAGTCGCAAACCAATCACATTTGGCTGTGCAGCAATATTTACTCATTGGACAAACCGTCACATTGCGGCCTCGGCGCACATCCGCGCGCTGGGATAATCTTCTGCTCGGCCACTTCGTGCACATCGAACTGTACCTGGGGTTCCGCTTGGCTGGGACGTTTTGGAAAAACGCCCCAGCCAAGCTTCACCCCAGGCTATCAAATGTCATCGCTACGCGATTTTTTTTGCAACGGGCTGCTGTGTGGGACGGGTCCGTTGGGTGCAATCGGGGCCAAAATTTAGACGTACTCCTTTTTGACATTCTTCTTGGGCAACGGCTCGGAGTACTTGCGCTCGAGCAGTGCCTCCAGCGCGATGAACTCCATCGTGTCATAGAGGCCCTTGCCAAATAAGTCGCGCACGATGGGAGGGAGCTCATTCAGCACCAACCAGCCACTTCGCAATTGGATGAATAGGCTGGCTAACAACTTGAGCCACAGTTCGGGAAAGAGGTCCTGCAAACGAAACTCGATGATGTATTTTCGTTGTACTGACCAATGTCCGAAATCGACCATTTTTGAAGTCAATTTCGCTCTCGACACTGCTCTAATTCCTACGAATCCACTCGCCTTGCATGTCAACTACCTGCGATCTAGGGCAACACCGAGCAGTGACATGTTCAGATAGGCGTATCAAACGTCTTAGTAAATTCTCGTTCAAATCATTCAGGGTGGATGTTCGGTGACCGCAGGGCATGTAGAGGGATCATCGGTTATCGTTTTGAACTTGTCTGTTTGCCTTTCACAAGAATTATTAAGTCGTTTTAATCATTGCGATTTTTTCGGTGATCTGCGGGGCTGTCGGCGCATCAAACGGTCAGCGGGTACCAACCAAGTCTGCAGTGAACAGTTGCGTAGCAACGACATTTGTTAGCCTGGGGTGGAGCGAGAACGAGTTTCAGACGAGTTCGGAAGCGGAACCCCAGGTCGGACGTTCTACCGCAACAGTGACCGAGCGTTGGCCTATCCAACCCTCAGTCCCGTTTCGAGGTCGCAACAAATGGGGGATGGCTGGGACGAGCGCGTCGCGTGTCGAGCGCGTGCGATGCGACTGTGCCGTCCAACATTAGGCAGAGCGTCGAGTCTTCGCGGAATCGCAACAACCCGCGACAGCGGAGGCAAGAAGATGGCGGTAAGAAGGCACAAACCAATCGCGTTTGGCTGTGCAGCAATATTTGCTCATTGGACAAACCGTCACATAGCGGCCTCGGCGCACGTCCTAGCGCTGGGATAACCTTCTGCTCGACCACTTTGGGCACATTCCATTGCACCTGGGGTTCCGCTT
>JBGSUV010000024.1:0-39917 GCA_041753315.1 Pirellulaceae bacterium
TCGGAACATAGTCGCCACTGGAGCGCCCTTGGCAAACTGTTCTACAATATCAGACAACATGATCGGCTCCTTCGTGTAAGCTAGAGGACTACCTCTATGTTACCCGGGAGCCTAATGACAGCTTTACAGGGTTTATTGTCCTCAATTGTTTTTGTGCAATGTAGAACAATTGTCCTCATTTGTTTTGTACCCAGCTTAAAGCGATTACTCGAACGATTCATCAGGGCTCGGAAAGACACCCTCGCGCACTGCTGTGTTATAACCGCTAACTGCTTGCTGGATTTGTTCTCCCAGCTTCGCAAAGGGACGAACAAACTTGGGGACGCGACCCACGGTCAATCCGAGCATGTCGTGGGTAACAAGCACTTGGCCATCGCAGTCGACACCGGCCCCGATACCTATGGTAGGAACCCGCAGTTTGCTTGTGAGCGCTTTCGCAATACTTTGGGGTACGCACTCCATCAGTACACAGAAGGCACCCGCAGATTGTGCCGCCAGCGCATCGCCCTCGATCCGCTCTTCATCGCGCTGCACGCGATAGCCTCCCACCGCATGCACGCTTTGCGGTCGCAGGCCGACGTGTGCGATCACTGGAATACCGGCTGCGACCAGTGCATGAATGGTCTCAGCTTGTTCGGCTCCACCCTCCAGCTTGACCGCCTGGCAACCGGTTTCCTTCATGATCCGAGCGGATGCGCGTAGTGTGGCTCGTACCCCAAGCTGTCCATGTGGAAATGGCAAATCGACGACGACCATTGCTCGGCGTGTAGCCCGCGCTACCATCTCACCGTGATAGATCATTTGCTTGAGGGTGACCGGAATAGTGGTATTCCGGCCTTGCACCACCATACCCAGACTGTCACCCACCAGCAGCATGTCGACTCCAGCTTCGTCCAGCAAAGCTGCCATGGTAAAATCGTAGGCGGTGAGCATGCTGATGCGCTGCCCCCGCTGCTTCATTTGCAACAAAGTCGCTGTGGTAATCGGGGTGACTGTGGCAGACTTCGCAGAGGCAGCCATTGAGAATTTCTCTCTTTCAGCGGAAAATCGGCAATAGTTGGGTATAATTGCTGCAGGTTAGACGTTACTTAACAAGCAGTGGAGGATATTTCCGCCGTGCAGCCTCGATCGATTGGGGCCTGCAGCTTGTAAGTCAACCACGACCCACGCTCCTGCCTGCCCCATCCTACTGGATTGATTCCTGTTATCAATGAGTGCTCGAGCTGTAAATACAAAGGCCATGCGCATGAATACGTCAAGTTCAACGATGATCCAACCAGTTCCTGGCTGCAGACGATTTCTCTTGAGCGCAATCCTGATGGCTGCATGCTTCACTACCAACGCGACGGCTCAGGAAGCAGGTGGCTTGGAAATTGCAAAGGTGAAAGGCAAACTACAGTCGATCGCGGGCTTTCAGATCAAGCTGACCACTGAAGACAAAAAAGATTTGTTGGCGGTGATCAACCCGCAAAAGACCAATTTCTCTTACGTGGGAAAGGCGGAACCCCAGTTCTTGATGCCGGGACTGATGGTCCGCTTTACCGGTGCTTTCGACGCGGCTGGACGACCCAACGCTCCCATCAAGGAACTGGAGATCTTCACGCCTGCGCAAAAACGACGCATGACCGCAGAATACATGCAGAATCAAACGGCGGGTGTCTATCCCGTTGATGAGGCGGATGCAAAAAAAGAGGCAAGCGATACGGGTAAGAAGCCCGGCAATGCAAACGCGAAAAAGCCCGCTGGCGTCAAAAAACAGCCAACGGAAAAAGATGCAAAAGCCAAGACGGAAAAAAAACAAGACACTGCACCTTTACCGGCAGGATTTGAAAACTATCGAGTCGTCGGAAAGGTGGCCGCGATCCAAGGAAATATGATACGCGTCGCGGCCGGCAACTTGCCAATTACGGTTCAACTCGAACCTGACGCGACCATCACCGTGGCCTCTGGCGATACAACCTTTTGCATGGAAGGTGACCAAGTCGAAATCACGGGACTCCGCAATTCAGCTCAAGAAAATGTGGTGCAGGCAGAAACCGTCATAATTACCGGTGCAAAACCGCTGGGAGCCGCAAATCAACAGCAGCAAAAGAAACCAGCAGGGCGAAATCGCCGCGATAAAGGTGGCGACGACGCTGACAAAACCGACGGGAAAACAACTCCCAAAGTTGGTGCGAAATCCAAATAAGCTGGCAGTCAGAAATTGCTGGGTACGACTCATTTGATCTCAGAATGTAATGACTGAACCACCTATCGTTCAACGCTCCGAACCGCCGGTTGTCAATCCTGTATCGTCCGGCCTGATGGCAGGCAACCAGCCAGCCGCCGTCGCGAGGGACGATTGCCAAGCGGCTCATCCTACGTCAATCAAGGCGCTGTTGACGACCTACATGCACAAACGGTGGGCCGTATTATTGTTATTGTTTGGTGCAACGGCCGCGCTAGGACTACCGATATTATGGAAGAGTCGCGGCTTTTCACGTGTTGAAAAGATCGTCTGGACCGTGTTTGTCAGTCTCTACACGGTATTGGTCTTTTGGATCTTCTTCAAAGTCATGTGGTGGAGCTACACCAACATCCGTGAATCGCTGAGCTAGGTATGTACGGAGGAGCCTCTCCGAGGCTGAAACCAGCAAAACAGGGGCCTTTTCGAGGCTCGGAGAGACTCGACTACGTGAATGGCAGACGTCCACACAACTTTAAACGAGTAAACAGCTTGGAGCTAAGATCGGTGCGATTAGCGAGAAGTGTCGATGATTGTTCTACATTAAAACACTGAAACAATTGGGGACAATTGTTCTAGTCTGCACAAAACAATTGGGGACAATTGTTCTACTCTACATAAAACAATTGGGGACAATTGTTCTACTCTGTAACAAACAGTTGGGGACAATTGTTCTAATTTGCCGGGTTACCAAACTTCAAACTTCAAATCAGCCCAGGCTTGTCGAGTGGTTGTACGGAGTGAAAGCTTTTTACCTGCATGACGAATGGCGACGGTATTGATCTGACCTTCTGTCACATCGAGCAAGATGGAGTTGACCAAGACCATGGAGTTGGCGGCCGCATTGGACTCGGTTTTGTCAGACGACTTGTTTTCAACGGACTGCTTCGCCTCCTCCGTCGCCGTTGTGTTCGCCGGTTCCGGATTCGCTGGCGGGTTTTCAACTGGCGACTCGCCCTCTTTTGGTGTCTTGGTCTCGTCGGCCAGCAACTCGACTTCGAAATAGATCCACAACCAGTTCGTTTTTAATTCATGGCCAACATAGTGAATTTTGGACTGCGACTGTTTTGGATCGAGAAGGCCTCGTGGATCTTCGTCCAGTCGCAGTTTTTCCTTGCCAACGAAAAAAAAGTGGGATTCCAGATAGCTCGTCAACAAGTGTTGGACGCGAGCCTCCTTTTCGATATCGATCTTGCGTTTCTCTTGTGCCGAGAGCGCCTGTTCGAGATCGGTCGCATGCAGTTTCAATGCGACTTCGAACCGCCCCGTCATCTTGTTCCGTTCCATTTCAGCAGTGCTAATATGGAACGGATGAGCGGCGGTGGCTGACGCGCTGCAACCGAGCCCCTTGTAACAGATTACGAGCAGTAGCAGGAGAGTCAACGAACGTATCTGGTTTCCGTGCATGAGTTAATCCGCAGCTGCTGCAGCTGCTTCTTTCTTTTCTTCAGCGGGTTTTTCTTCAGCGGCGGGCTTTTCTTCGGCCGCTTTTTTCTCGGCGGCTTCGGCCGCCTTTTTGTCCGCTTCCTTCTTTTCCGCTTCTCGACGGTTAGCAGCTTTCATCGGATTTTCGCCACCACCAAATCGGCGACGTCGGCCGCCTTCGGCATTTTCGTCCTTGTAGATCTGAAAGCGACTGGGTTCGAATCGTGGCGGAAAGTAGTTATTATCGCGATCTGCATCAGCGGTTTCACGATAGGGATCCAGCTCAATTTCTTTCAGCACTTTTTCGGAGATCACTGCGGTTGTCGCATTCTGATTGTCACGCACCCAGATTTCGGCAGGCAAGCGAATAATTTCTTCGCTGTCGTCTTCATAGGTAATACGCAAGATAACTGGCATTACCAAACCACCCACATTCTTGATGGCGATCGAATAGTAGTTGACTTTGCTTTCGATCATTTTGCGTTCTTCATCGCTCATTTTTTCAACCATTCGTTCGTATGCTTGACGAGCTTCCGGAGTTGCATCGAGCGGATCGTAGCTGTTGTAAAAATCTTTGAGTTCAGTGAACTCATTGGCACGTTTCGGCAACTCTTCATTGCGAGTTTTTGACAGGGTTGGCGTCACTCCGTCGCGTTTCGCCTTCTTCATGTCGGCGTCTTTGTCCGGATCGCCATTGTCAGACATCTTCCAGGTGACGTCTTCGATCGCCAAGTCGCAGTGATCGGTCGTATAGAACCAGCCGCGCCAGAACCAATCCAAGTCGATCCCGGAGGCATCTTCCATCGTGCGGAAGAAATCGGCAGGCATTGGTCGCTTGAACTTCCAGCGCCGCGCGTATTCCTTAAAAGAGAAGTCAAACAACTCGCGACCTAAGATGGTCTCGCGGAGGATGTTGAGGGCTGTCGCAGGTTTGCCGTATGCATTGTTGCCAAACTGCAAAATCGATTCGCTGTTCGTCATGATCGGCATTTGATTGTTGCTGAGCATGTAATTGACGATGTCGCTTGGCTCGCCTCGATCGGACGGATAATCGTCTTCCCATTCTTGCTCGGCCAAGTACTGGAGGAACGTGTTGATTCCTTCGTCCATCCAGGTCCATTGCCGTTCATCGCTGTTGACGATCATCGGGAAGTAGTTGTGACCCACTTCGTGGATGACTACTGAAATGAGGCCGTACTTCGTGCCGGCGCTGTAGGTTCCATCTTCTTCAGGTCGCGGACCATTGAAGCAGATCATCGGGTATTCCATGCCGCCTACCGGTCCGTTGACACTGATGGCGATTGGGTAGGGGTAGGCGAACGTGTAGCGGCTGTAGACATTCAGCGTATGGATGATCGAGTGCGTCGAATATTTGCTCCACAGAGGTTCACCTTCGTTGGGATAATAGGACATAGCCATGACCGAATTACCTTCGACGTCATGCCCTTGAGCATCCCAAATGAACTTGCGGCTGCTGGCCCAAGCAAAGTCACGCACGTTTTGAGCGTGGTAGACCCAAGTCTTTTCGCCCGTCGACTTCTCTTTTTGATTCTCAAGTGCTTCTTCAGGCGTCACGATGAATTTGGGACGCGCGGCGGTACGAGCTGCCGTCAATCGTTCTTGCTGCTCGGCGGTTAAAACTTCACCTACGTTCTGCAGTACACCCGTTGAGGCGACGATGTGATCTTCGGGAACCGTAATGCGCACCAGATAGTCACCAAGTTCCAGTGTGAACTCGCCGCTGCCGAGGAATTGCTTGTGTTGCCAACCATTGGCATCGGTGAAGGCAACCAGGCGTGGGAACCACTGAGCCACTTCATAGATATAGTTGCCATCTTTCTCGAAATACTCGCAACCTGCGCGACCGCCAACGATGGCGGAATCGTTGATTTGATAGTTCCAGTCGATCTCAAACTTGAAACTTTCCCCAGGCGGTAACGGCTGCGGTAAATCGATCCGCATCATTGTCTTTACAATGCTATGTGCCAGAGCTTTGCCGGTGCCGTCTGCCACGCGAGTAACCTTGGTGCTTCCATCAAAGGCTTTTGCGGCCGCGATGCGTTTCATCATGTCGGTCGAAACGCGCTCCGTCGGCGTAAAGCTTCTAAGCTTGTTTGTGTCGGAGTCGGGACTGAAAATGTTGGAATCGAGCTGTAGCCACAAATAGGTCAGATTGTGCGGCGAGTGATTGTGGTAGGTGATCTTTTCTTTACCGGTCAAATGTTGTTTTGCATCGTCCAGTCGGATATCGATGTCATAGTCGGCCCGCTGTTGCCAGTATTCTGGTCCTGGCGCGCCGGCAGCGCTTCGGTAGCCGTTGGGAGTTGGTAATATTTCCTCCAACTGCCGAAACTTGTCTTCTTGCCCATATTTGCGATTTTCGAACGGCTGAGCGATTGCCGAGGTTGCCATCGATAAAAGAAAGAGCGAGGCGAGGACTCTTGAAAAAAACGTCATAGTTGAACCGCAGTGAAGATTCGAGGCGAAAAAAATACCACCGTTGCCTGGGCAGCCCCTAGTCTAGTCGCAACCTTGGCACGCGGGAAGTTTCGATCCAAATTGTTGGAACCCACTGTGCATCTTTTCTGTGCGGCAAAGTTGACTTCCGCGGGTTTCCTGCCCGCGATTTCGTTATAACTGATCGGTCGGCAGTACCATCGACTGGGTACGAGCCAGCAACTTCACAATCTATCCTCCAATGCCAGACCTCTCTTTCCCTAACCCAACGAGACGAACATGGAAGCCCCATTAGACTTTGCGTTTGGCTACTGCACCAATGTTCATGCCGGAACCTCGCTGGATGAAGCCAAAGCGAATCTGCTCAAATACGCTGTGGCGGTGCGTGAACAGGTTTCGCCAGCTGGAAGGCTACCAATCGGCCTTTGGCTAGCCGATAAGGCGGCAACGAGCCTGATTGAGCTTGGGCAGGTTCACGAGTTTGGTCAATGGCTGAGCGAAAACCATCTGATACCCTACACAATGAATGGCTTTCCGCAGGGCGACTTTCACCAGTCGGTGGTCAAGCATGCCGTTTACGAACCGACCTGGACTTGCGACTCGCGGGCGCGCTACACCATGTGCCTGGCTGAGATCATGGAAGCAATTTTGCCCACAGGACAAACCGGCTCCATTTCTACACTGCCACTTGGCTGGCCCCACGCTCCCTGGCACGCCGAAAACTACAAGTATGCTGCGGACAATTTGCTGGTGGTCGCCAAATTTCTCGATCGACTGAATCAAAAATATCATTGCGAAGTCGTCTTGGCGATCGAGCCGGAACCTGGATGTGTGCTCAACACGGCCGCCGAACTGTGCGAATTCTTTGAACATTATCTCTTTAGTGGCCCCGACGCCGAGCTTGCACGACATTACCTCACCGTCTGCCACGACATTTGTCATAGCGGCGTGATGTTCGAACCTCAAGTCGAAGCGCTGCGGATGTACTTGGAAAAAGGGATTCGCGTTGGCAAAGTGCAGGTTTCATCCGCCGTCCACGTACCCTGGGACAAAGCGATCGGCAACTTGGCAGAGCAGTCGTCGATGTTGGCGCAGTTGAAGAGTTTTAATGAGCCCAAGTACTTGCATCAGACGAGTCGTGCACGGGAGGATGGCAGGTTGGGTGCGCTCAGCGAAGACCTTCCACAAGCGCTTGCACACTGGCTCCCCGCAGTTCAACAGGAGACCGGTGCCGCCGCGCTGGCGACTGGACATGCAACTGAATCATTTCCACACGAACCTTGGCGAGTACATTTCCATGTTCCCATTTACGTCGATCATTTTGAAAGTTTGTCGACGACACAAAGCGACATCGTGGAAGCATGTGATTTCCTGGAACAAAACATTGGAACCAAAGTAGACGGTGTCCCATGGTTCACTGGTCACTATGAAGTCGAGACCTACGCCTGGCCGGTACTCCCCGATAATCTTCAAGTGGCCGATCTGTCTAGCGGTATCGCCCGCGAGCTACAGACCTTTGCGTCCATTCTGTCTAGTGTGCGGCAACCCGCTGGCTAGCAGGTGTTGACTTGCACCAAGCTACTAGCTGTAGTTGCGGTCACGGCTGGACCTCTGCCAAGCAACGGGGCTCGACGAATATTAGCCCCGACGCTTCAGCCGAGTTCGTAACGAATCCAAACGATTCGTGAGAGCCTCAGCGCTCTCCAGGAGCAACTCTTCGTCTGGCGAAACCTGCTCGCCAAGGAGTTCTTGAAGAGTTTGAATTCTGCCCGTGAGCTTCCCGAGACGCACTCCTTTGCCAATGCCAACCTGTTCGCCTTCCTCGCGTCCTTCCTCACGCCCCTCCTCACGCCCCTCCTCACGCCCCTCCTCACGTGCGGCGTCGAGCTTGGCGGCTTCGTCGCGGAGAAACTTGAGCCTGTCTTCGTAGTACTGCAGATCTTCTGGTGATTTCGATATCATCTCTAACACTCCAATCGCTTCGCAAAACTCAGGCTCAACGAACTGCTCGATCAACTCATCGAGGTCAAAATTGACCGCTTCTTTGATGAGATAAAGCCATTTTTCGTCAGCCGGTAACTCACTTACATTATCGCTACTGGGCATAAATTTGGGAAGCTCGAAGATGTGAAATTCAAAGTTGTCGGTGAGTACCAAATCGCTATGCTGGTCGCATCGCAACCGGAAACTGTAGTGCCATCGATCGGCTTCTGCAGGTTGGTCAAACATGATCCTGTCCAGCAGACAGATGCTGATCGCTGGATGAAGTTTCTCGTAACCGTCACCATCCTTGATTTGCCGCACGTAATTTTTGCTGTTGTAGTACAGCAGGCGGTTCGGGAACGACAAGGGAATGCGCGTTTGCATTTCGATATTGAACACGCGTCCCACAGCATCTTTAGCCAGCACATCGAGAATGATGATTTTGTCTTCCGATCGATCTTTGCCGACGAGCGGATTCAGTATCGTGACGCTCACAATCGGCACTCTGAGCTTCAGCAACGCATTCAAAAAGTGAACGGTGACACGCGTGTGCTTAGGGCAACCAATCATCAATTTGAAAACGAAGTCGACTCGCGGATCAATTCGAATAGCCATGGCGTTTCTCCGACTGCTGCAGCCATTCTAGCGGATCTGTTCCGTAGAAGCATCAGCGGAGCTAAGAGCGCGTTTGTAGCCGTAAGGACTCGGGGGTTGCCAAGGTTCTTTAAACAGTCCATGCTTTTCATAACGGCGTACTGCCAGATGATAGAGGATCTTTAACACTCTCGATCATAACAGGTTGGCCTTTTTTGTTTACCCAGAACCCCCCACTGCTTTCCAACCCCTGCCAGTTCCTTCGCGGGTTGGTCACGCTCAATCGCAAGTGCCTTGACAACAGCCAACCTCAACAGGTTGTCGAGGATTGGTGCCGCGCCGTTCCCCTGCCCTGTTAGCCCATCAATGTTTATGGAAGTGAAATGCTGAGCGTTGTCGGGATCATGTTATCGTTGCTGCTGTTGATGATTCTCGCCTATCGCGACGTGAGTGTCATTGTGCTTGCCCCGATCTGTGCGTTGTTGGCAGTGTTGCTTGATGGCAACTTGCCCGTGCTGGCGGTTTACACTCAGATTTTCATGGTCAGCGTTGGCAATTTCATTCGCGACTATTTCCCGTTATTTCTGCTGGGCGCGATTTTTGGCAAACTGATGGAAGATTCCGGAGCAGCCGCAAAAATTTCGGAGCTCATCGTCAGTGCGGTGGGAAAGGAACGGACGATTCTGGCCATCGTACTGAGCTGCGCGATTTTGACCTATGGCGGAGTCTCGCTGTTTGTGGTTGTATTTGCTGCTTTTCCGCTGGCACGTTCTCTATTCCGTCAAGTAGATATCCCGCGACGTTTGATTCCAGCAACGATTGGACTCGGCTCCTTTACCTTCACGATGACGGCCTTGCCGGGCAGTCCTCAGATTCAGAATCTGATACCCATGCCGTACTTTCGCACCAATGCGTTTGCCGCTCCAGGCCTTGGCTGCATCGCCGGACTGGTGATGTTTAGCCTGGGTATGCTGTGGCTCAATTCTCGCGCAGCTCGGGCGCGACGCAAGGACGAGGGATTTGGGCCAATACTACCCATGGATGAAACTGCGGCGGATAACCAGACAACTGAGCAGTCCCAGCAATTGCCATCCGCCTTGTCTGCGTTTGCGCCGATTGTCTGCATGATCGGGCTCAACTTTGTGTTTTCGCAATTCATCATCCCGCGCTGGGACACCGAATATCTTGCAACTGACCTTTTTGGAAAGACGGATATCAACAAGTTACGTGGCCCTTGGGCAACCATCCTGTCGATGTCAGTTACGGTGCTGGTAACAGCGGCCTTGCACTTCAGGTCTTTTGAAAAACTGAAGAGCTCAATTGCACTCGGCGCGCGATCGTCGCTTATGCCCGTATTCAACACGGCATCGGAAGTTGGATATGGGGCTACGATCAAGGCTCTAGCTGGCTTTGCGATTGTTCAGAAGTTCGTCACAGGCATCGCACCCAACAACCCGTTGATCTCAGAAGCCGTTGCCGTCAATGCGCTTGCAGCCATCACCGGCTCAGCCTCCGGCGGCCTGAGCATAGCGCTCAATACGCTTGGCGAAACGTATTACCAACGCGGCTTGGCCGCAGGTATCGATCCACAATTGCTGCATCGAATTGCGTCGATGTCGTGCGGGGGACTCGATAGTTTGCCTCACAACGGTGCCTTGATCACGCTCCTGTTGATTTGTGGTGTAACACATCGCCAAGGTTACATTGACGTGGCCATGGTTACGATTGTGGTTCCGCTGATTGCTATGGTGACCGTTCTAATTCTGGGGACGCAATTTGGTTCATTTTGAGTTGAGGGGCTGTCAGCAAAGCGGCGATGCCCATGCCACCGCCGATGCAGAGGGCACCGATTGCCGCGAGTGATCTTTGGTGAGCGATGCTCCATGCCAGATGTGTAAGCAGTCGCGCACCGCTGGCTGCCAACGGATGGCCGATCGCAATCGCCCCTCCTGCTCGATTAAAGTGGATGCTTTGGCCATCGTTACCGTGGACATGTATGGCTTCGCCCAAACCGTTCAACCTCAGTTTTAACTCGTTGAGGCAAGCCAAAGTTTGGACAGCAAAAGCTTCGTTAATTTCGAGCGTATCGATGCTGTCCCAGTCGCGTTGTGTGCGTCGCATCAACGTCCTGATCGCATGCACGGGCCCCAATCCCATGCGATGCGGTTGGCAGCCAACAACCACTCCATCGATCCACTCGGCCAGTATGGGCCAGCCGTTTGTTTGTGCATATTCTTGTTCCGCCAGCAGAAGAACGGCCGCGCCATCGTTGATACCCGATGCATTGCCCGCGGTCACCGAGCCGTTGCCTTCGGGACCGCCAAACACCGGTTGCAATAACGCCAAATCATCCAAAGTGGCTTCCGGCCTGGGATGTTGATCGGCCGTTAACTCTCCGATGGGCACGACTTCGTCTGCGAAATCTCCGCGCATCAGGGCCGCCTGGTACAGCTGCTGGCTACGAACAGCAAACGCATCCTGCGCCTGCCGTGGGATCTCGAACTCCACCGCCAGCTCTTCTGCTTGCTCCCCCATTGGTCGATTGCTAAAGCTATCGACAAGTCCATCGCACTGGAGGGCATCCACCGCAGTTGCAGGGTCCGGCTGCTCCCCTTTGGCAGGCCGAGACATCAACAGTTTCGATTGCGACATCGATTCTGTTCCACCGGCGAGCACCGCTCGGGCTTCTCCGGCGCGAATAGCACTCACGGCCATCAGGGCAGACTGCATGCCGGATCCGCACATCATGTTGATGGTCGTGGCAGGCGATTCAGTCGGTAGGCCGAGCCCCAGGGCAACTTGACGAGCCACGTTCATCCCGTGACCGGCTCCCAGCACGTTTCCCAGAATGACTTGATCAATTCGCGTGCGATCGATGCTTTGCAGCGCTGCCTCGCCCGCGACCACCGCCAGGGCGACAGGCGAAAGCTCCGCCAGTGCTCCTCGATATCGACCGAAGGGAGTGCGTTTGGCAGCAACGATGACAACTTGTTTACCTTGACGCTCTGCGTTCACTAGCATGACTCCATACAAATCTTCATGTGGCCAACTGAGCGAATGATCGGAGTGAATTCCATCTGATCCACAATATCCCTTTGTATATCCATCCCCGGAGCGACTTCAATCAACTCCAACCCGTCCGTCTGCAGACGAAACACAGCCCGTTCCGTGACGAACAAGATGTCATTTCCAGCTTGACGGGCCAGCGGTCCGCTGAAAGAAACCTGTTCGACTTGCTTAACAAATTTTGCGATCCGCCCTTCTTGGCGAATTCGCAACATGCCATCCTCCAACTCGACCACAAGTCCGTCGGTTGTAAGCGTTCCACAGAACACCAACCGCCGCGCGTTTTGAGAAATGTTCACAAAGCCACCAACACCGGCAAAACGCACACCAAATTGCGAGACATTAACGTTGCCATGTTGATCGACTTGTGCCGCGCCGAGCGCGGCGAAGTCGAGTCCACCGCCGTCATAAAAATCAAACTGGGCGGGCTGATCGATAATCGCTTCGGGAAAGCGGGATGCACCAAAGCTCAAGCCACCTGCCGGAATTCCGCCGATCGGGCCACTTTCCACGGTGAGTGTTACTTCGGACAACAGGCCTCGTTCCGCAGCGACCACAGCGATCCCTTCGGGAAGTCCAATTCCCAGGTTAGCGATCGCTCCCGGAGTGAGTTCATCGCAGGCCCGCATCGCAATGATCCGTCGCGCGTCGAGCGGAGTCTGAGTTGCGCCAGTGGTGATGCGGACCGCCTCCAACTTAGGTTGTGGCACAACTTCCGCCGATGAGCAAAAGGCCGAATCGTAAAGTTCCGCAAACGTCTGCCAGTGTTCATGCTCTTCGGCCACAACGATATGTGTGACCAGTCGCCCAGGAACGCGCACTTGTTGGGGCGGCGCGGGATGTTCCAGTACGCGTTTCACCTGCGCAATGACGATCCCGCCATGATTGTGAGCCGCCTGAGCGATTGGCAGAACGTCGCCGATAACCGCTTCTTCGTCCATACAAAGATTCCCAAATGGATCCGATGATGTCGCGCGAATCAGCCCCACGTGGATTGGAAAAGCATGATAGAGCAGCCAAGTCGTTCCTCGCAAAGTGACGCGTTCGACCAATTCTTCAGTCGTCTTGGCATTCAGCCTACCGCCGCCGTGCATGGGATCGATGAAGGTGCCGAGCCCTACATGGGTCACGCAGCCGGGGCGGCCTGCAGCAATGTCGCGAAACAGTTGGCAGATCACGCCTTGAGGAAAGTTGTAGGCTTCGATCGCATCGGCCAAGGCGAGCCTGCCCAATTGAGGGCATAATCCCCAATGTCCACCAATGACGCGTCGTAGCAAGCCGGCGTGCGCTAGGTGATTCAAGCCACGCGACTTGCCGTCTCCTTGACCAGCAGCGTAAACCAGTGTCAATGCGGATGGCTCGCCTTGCGATAAGAATCGTCGTTCCAACGCGGCCGTCAGTGCTTCCGGGTGCCCGGCCCCAACAAAGCCTCCACAGGCAACGGTCATACCATCCCGAATCTGCGCAACCGCTTCGTCAGCCGAACAGAGGGTGGCGTGCGGCGGAATCTTGGTTCGCGAGTGGATGGACATAGCGCGTGATTGTATCTGCAGAGTGACTGTAGCAACTTCAGGCGACGGCAATGTAGAACAATTGTCCCCAATTGTTTTTTTGTGCCCAGCTCAAGGCAACCATCGCAAGAAACAGAACAATTGGGGACAATATTGGGACAATCGTTCTACATTCAGGCCGATCCGTCCCTTATCCCCACCAGCCGCCGTTGACATGCAACGTCTGACCGGTGACATAAGATGATAAGTCGCTGCACAAATACAAGATCACCGAGGCGATTTCGTCCGGCTCTGCAAAGCGTTTCATAGGAATCTGAGCCAACATCTGCTCGCGGGCTGCCTCCGGAATGGAGGCTCCCATGTCCGTGAGTACCACGCCGGGTGCGACTGCGTTGACATTGATCCGCCGTGAGGCCAGTTCGCGGCTGAGCACTTTAGTGAAGGCCATCACCCCTGCTTTGGCTGATGAGTAGTTCGCTTGCCCGAAGAATCCGATAACTCCCGAAATCGAGGCCAGGTTCACGATGCGACCTCCATCTTGCAAAAATGGCAACACCGTTTGACTAACGCGGAAGACTGCCGACAGATTCGTATTGATCACTGCCTCCCAGTCGTCATCCGTCAGATTCTTAAGCGAGCGATCGCGCAGGACAGCTGCGTTGTTTATCAGAAAATCGATGCGTCCATATTTCGCCAGCACCTTTTCTACGAAGGCGGTCATCTCCGTGCGACTGCGCACATCCGCTGGTATGACCAGGGCTGCGTCACCCCATTCGTTGCAGGCTTCTACGGCCAACTGGCGGCTAACGCCAGCCGGGTCGTCGAGATAATTGACGGCAACCTTTGCGCCAGCGCGGACCAACATCGTAGCTGTGGCTTTGCCAAGTCCTTGTACAGCGCCGGTAATCACGGCCACTTTGCCGGACAGGTCAATTGCGATCATCTACCAAATCCCTGAACAACAGAAGGGGCTGTACGAACGGATAAGGGGGCAGAGTATACCATGCCCTGAGCCAAAACAGTGCCCTGTTCCTATAGTCCTCAGTGTCCTTTGTTGGTGCGGTGCTGTCGCGCACTGTCCGGGTCGTTACAATTTGGCAATCCCATTTAAACAGTCGGAAAGTAGTTCCATCTTGCATGCTGAAGTAATCGCTATCGGTGACGAACTCACCAGCGGACAACGCCTTGACACCAATTCGCAATGGATCAGCCAACAGTTGGGTGAGTTGGGAATTCAAACGGTGCGGCACACCACCGTCGGCGATGATTTAGAGAGCAACATTGACGCGTTGCGAAATGCGGTGCGGCGGGCCGACGTCGTGATCTGCTCGGGAGGACTTGGACCAACGCTTGATGACCTCACACGCCAAGCCATCGCCGACGCTTTTGGGCTTGAGCTGGTCCAAGACGAAAATTCACTCGCACACATCCAAGCGATGTTTGCGAACCGAAAACGTGAGATGCCGGAACGCAATCGCGTCCAAGCGATGTTTCCGGAAGGTACCCATGTAATTCCCAATCCACATGGCTCTGCTCCAGGGATCGACCTGCTCGTCGACTGGCAACCGAGCCCAACTGGGTCGGACGGGGCAACTGGGGCAGCCAGACCAGCCGAAAGATCAACCAGTCGGGTCATTGCACTCCCTGGCGTCCCTGCGGAATTGCGGGAGATGTGGACGCAAACCGTCGTTGGACGATTGGAATCGATGTTGGGAAGTGGCAATGGACCGCTCCGCTACTATGCGCTCAAGATCTTCGGGATTGGTGAGAGTGACGTTGAAGTCAAGTTGCCCGACTTGATCGACCGGAATCGAACACCAACCGTTGGCATTACGGTGAGTCGCGCGACCATCACGTTGCGAATTGCCAGTCGTGCTCGTAGCGAAGACGAATTTCGCGAAGTAATCTCCCCGACGATTGAGGAAATTCAGCAAGCACTAGGTGACCTTGTCTTTGGTGAAGGCGATGAGGAACTCGAAGACGTCGTGCTACGCAAGCTACAGAGCCGTGGTGAATCAATCGCTTGCGTCGAAGTGGGGGCAGCAAGCTTGCTGAGCGATTGGCTGCTGCAAGCTTCCGTGGCCGCTTCGCAGCTTGGAACCGCGCGACACACCGCATCAACTCCCCTGCAAGATCAATCGAACTCTGCCTCACACGACCAACCGGAACCGGAAGCTGCCACGAGTTTTGCCGGTGGCATCGCCTTTCCGGCACTTCTTCAAGCCGAACGCTGGCTGGATGCATCGAGTTCGCCACAGGGAATCTGGAGTCAACTTGCCATTCAAGCTCGCACGAGGTTTGCTTCAGACATTGGGCTCGCCGTTGGCGTATACCCCAGCCTCGCAGAGATGGAGAGTACAAATACTGCTTTTGAATTCCATTTTGCCATTGCCTATCGTGACCATGTGCATCATGAGAAACGATCGATGGGGGGACACCCCGATGTCCTTGGACCACGAGTTGCAAAGACGGGGCTCGATCTGGTGCGGAAGTTGTTGCGGTAACACCATCGACAATCGGGTCCGCTTCGACCACTGCGACTTGCCCCCACGACAGATCGCACCAGGTACGTTACCCTCGTTTGCTCAGAAATAGCGAAATCCGATTGGCTTCCAACAAGGATCTGTGGTTGTGAACGACGTAGTAAGAATTCACCCGTGCTCGCCCGTCGATGGAACGATGCGCACGCCTGGAAGTAAAAGCATCACTAATCGCGCAATCGTCTGCGCCGCCCTGGCAAGGGGAACGAGCCACCTGACTGGAGTGCTCGATAGCGAAGACACCGCCGTAATGATCGATGCTTGGAAACGACTGGGGGTGAAACTAGAACACGACGTGATGGCTAGCGAACTTACAGTTGAGGGTTGTGGGGGTGAACTTCCGAACCCGAACGCCAAAATATTCGTGGGAAATAGCGGCACAACCATTCGGTTTTTAACCGCTGCTTTGTCCGCTTGTAAGGGGCGTTTTGAATTGGACGGCGTCCCGCGGATGCGCGAGCGACCCATCGGTGACCTCGTCGCAGCGCTGCGGCAACTGGGAGCGAACATTACGAGTTTAAATGCCGATGCCAGCAACTGTCCACCTGTCCTGATCGAAGCAACCGGTCTGCGTGGGGGAACGGCAACGGTCGCAGGGAACATTTCCAGCCAGTTTCTTTCCGGACTGATGATGTCCGCCCCGTTGGCTGACAACAACGTTGTTCTACACGTTGAAGGCACGCTCGTCTCGGTTCCGTATGTCGAAATGACTTCCCAGGTCATGCGCTCCTTTGGCAGCAAGATCGAGGGCGCGGCGACTGGTCCACTGCTGATCGATGTCACCCAGCGTTACACCGGAACTGAATATGCAATTGAACCCGACGCATCCGCAGCAAGTTACTTCTGGGGTGCCGCTGCAATTACAGGTGGTCGTGTTCGGGTCGAAGGCCTGTCGCGCAAGAGCCTTCAAGGTGACGTGAAGTTTTGTGAAGTGCTGGCGCAAATGGGCTGTACAGTCCATTACTTCGACGACGCGATCGAGGTGGTTGGAGGAGATGCACTAGTTGGCGTCGACGTCGACATGTCCGATATTAGCGATACGGTTCAGACGCTTGCGGCCGTCGCGTTGTTTGCCGCTGGGCCAACCACGGTGCGCGGTGTCGCGCACAACCGAGTAAAAGAAACCGACCGCATTTCGGACTTGAGCCGCGAACTGCAGAAGTTTGGCGCGCAAGTGGAAGAATTTCCGGACGGGCTGCGAATCACACCACCCAAAGAGATTCAAGCTGCAGAAATTGAGACTTACCGTGACCACCGCATGGCGATGAGCTTAGCGTTGGTGGGGCTGCGAGTGGATGGTATCTCGATCCGCGACCCTAATTGCACCGCCAAGACCTATCCCGGTTACTGGGATGACCTTGAACTATTTAGCGGTTGTCGAGTTGATTGAAATCACCGACTCAATGTATTGCTGCGCGCGCGCCAGTACTTGTTCAATCCGTAGGTCGTCGGCAGCGTTTTTCGACTCTTCAGTCGCTTTAAAATTGGCGCCGCAGTGCACGCATTCAACATCCTTGCCTAACAATTCGACACGAACTTCTAAGTTCCTGCCGCACGTGGGGCAAGAACGAACAAAGAATGTACCGGAAGCCATATTTCTCTCCATTGAATGTCGTAATCCTAGAATCGGGATTCTACCTCTTGGCGGAACGAAGTACGACGGTCGTTATCATTCGAAACAGCTTAGGTACCAGCGATGCAAATCTTGAAAAGCCATTATGGGCAACTGAAACCGCTGTGTCAACGGATTAAAGGAAAACTATCAACCAAGAAGGCATCGACGTTGTTTTTCAAGTGGCGAGCAATCTGGCCACTCCAACCACTAGACAGTTGTTTTCGACAAAAAGCTCGCGCCTAGGGCGACCTAGTAAAAATCGACTTTGGAGGTAAGACTGTGACCTAAAGTGGCCCGCCCGATGGTACTTACCGCTAGAATTAGGGCGCGTCGGCGGAAGAAAACGGGAGGATCTTATGAAAATTGTTGTAGCTCAAGATCGCGTCGAATTGGGGCGCTACGTATCAGAGCAAGCGGCTGAAGCGCTGCGAAACTGCCTAAAAACTCAAGAACACTGCAATCTGGTCGTCGCCACCGGTTCTAGTCAATTTGAGGTACTCGACGGCCTGGTACAGCAACCCGGCATCGACTGGAAACGCGTTCACGGCTTTCACCTCGACGAGTACTTGGGACTACCTCGCAATCATTCCGCATCATTTTGTGGTTACTTGGCCAGCCGTTTTGTCGACAAGATTCCCATTGGGTCGTTTTTCTACTTGGAAGGCACCCGCCCTGCTTCGGATTTACAAAGTGAGGCCAACGCAGCCATTGAGGGCAAAACCATCGACCTGCTGCTGTGCGGTATTGGTGAAAACGGCCATTTAGCGTTCAACGATCCTCCCGCTGACTTTCAAACGGACTCTCCGTACCTCATCGTCGAACTGGACCAAGCCTGCCGCAAACAGCAAGTTGGCGAAGGATGGTTCGACGGCATGGCTGACGTCCCGTCACATGCAATTAGTATGTCGATTCGACAAATCATGAAAGCCAAACGCATTCTTTGTACCGTGCCCGACCGCCGGAAAGCAGAAGCCGTCAAGAACAGCGTTGAAGGGATGATCACTCCGGCGGTGCCTGCATCAATCTTACAAGAGCATCCGGCCATCACTCTCATTTTGGACACCGCAAGTAGCAGTATGCTCTCATCGACGACCTTCGAAAATTGCCAGCACCTCGCTTCCAACTGAGTTCCGTAATGTTGGGTAAAGACACCGACGCCCAGACCGGCGACTCCAATCCCGTAGAGAGTTACATAGATTTACAAGTCAACGGCTTCGTAGGAGTCGATTTCAACGCTCCCGACACCACGCTCCAACAGTTATTAACCGCCGCACGGGCGATGCGAGCGGAAGGTGTATTGGTCGCGCTCCCGACGGTGATCACGGCCGATCTGGATGTGATGTGCCAGTGCATTTCGAACATTCGCACGGCAATAGATTCCAATCCGGAAGTGGCTTCGGTGTTTGGTGGCATTCACATCGAAGGACCATTTTTGTCGCCGGAGTCAGGGTACATTGGAGCTCACCCTGTACGATTTGCACTTCCAAGTGACCAACGCGTTCTTGAGCGCCTTTTAGATGCTGCTGGCCCGTGGGCCAAACTGCTGACACTGGCTCCAGAAATCGACAGTCGGGGTGACTTGACGCGTTTGGCTGTTCAGCGAGGTGTCATCGTTGCAGCCGGGCATACCAACGCCAGTCTTGATCAATTAGAATGCTGCATCAATGCGGGAATGCGGATGTTCACCCACTTGGGCAATGGCTGTCCGCGTCTGATGGATCGCCATGACAACATTATTTACAGGGCTTTACGATATCATCAAATCTTGACGTATTCCTTGATTGCGGATGGTTTTCATATTCCGCAAACCCTGTTTGAGAATCTATTGGAATGGGTCGCAAACGAACGCCTCTTGGTTGTGTCGGATGCCATGAGTGCCACTGGTTTAGGCCCAGGCACTTTTCAACTTGGCGAACGACGCGTCAAGATAGGGCCTGATAAAGCAGCTCGCGACGCGTCGGGTGAACACTTTGTGGGAGCGGCGAGTTCCATGCGCGATGCAGACCGATGGTTATCGAACTGTTTACAACTTAGCCTCGAAAGTCGGCGCAAGTTATTGTTCGACAACCCTGCCAAGCTATTGAATATTCCGTTGGGCTGAGTGAATCGGTTGTAATTTCTTGCTACGATTTCTTTGACAGGAACGGACCTGTCCGGCCCGGGAACAACGCTTTGCATATTTCGCATTTTGTGCCATCACAGCGTCGAGCTGTACAGTGTTCGCGGCCATAATAAATGATTTGTAGGTGGAGCACATTCCATGTATGGCGAGGGAAAAGCTTCTTCAAATCGAATTCGGTTTGCGTGACACTTTTCCCATTAGTCAAACCCCAGCGCTGGGCCAGTCGATGGATGTGTGTGTCCACTGGAAAAGCGGGTTCACCAAAAGCCTGTGCCATCACCACGCTTGCCGTCTTGTGACCGACGCCAGGAAACGCCTCGAGGTCTGCAAAATTGGCTGGAACTTGACCAGCGTGCTGCTCACAGAGCATTTGCGATAGCTGGCGAATCGCTTTGGCTTTGCGTGGTGCCAGTCCAAGTCGTCGAATGATGTCCAGTATTTCAGTTTCGTTTTTCTGTGACATGTCTGCTGGGTTGTCTGCCAATCGCCACAGATCGGGGGTCACAATGTTTACCATTTTGTCAGTGCATTGCGCGCTAAGCAAAACGGCAATTAAGAGGGTATAGGGATCCCGATGGTCCAGCGGAATTGCTGGATCGGGGTAGAGTTCTGCGAGGCGCTGCAATACCCAATTGGCGCGATCTTGTTTTCGCACAACAGTTTACTTTTCGTAGGTGAGAAGTTAGCCTGAACCGCTGCGGATTCCAAAGCTTGCGAGAATTGTTGTATTATAGGTACCCCTCAAAATTGCAAAACGTCACTTCCGAACTGAAGTCGACATGTTCCTCCCTCCACCTCCCCTACTCCACTGGAGATATCATGAATCAACGACCCAGCTCTGCGTTGCGAACGACTTCAAACCGGCGAAACTTCTTGGCCGTCTCGGCTGCCGGTGCAGCGACGTTTGCGTCGGCGCGAATGGTGCATTCGCAGCAGGCGGGTGACGAAGGCAACTCACCCAATTCAAAAATGAATGCAGCGATCATTGGAGGCGGCGGTCGCGGCGGCTCGCACATCGGTGCGATGCTGCGCGCCAACAACGCTGTGATCACGCATTTGTGCGAAGTCGACGCTAGTACTGCCAACAAACGGGCCGATGAAATCGAACAGCGCCAAGGATCGCGTCCGACGATCGAGCCCGACGTCCGCAAGTTGCTGGAAGTCCAATCGATCGATGTCGTAACGATTGCCACTCCCAATCATTGGCATGCTCTTGGCGGTTTTTTGGCCATGCAAGCTGGCAAAGATGCTTACATCGAGAAGCCGGTTTGTCATAATATCGCCGAAGGCTCCGCCCTGATTGCAGCGGCAAAGAAATACAAACGCATGTGCCAAGTTGGTACGCAATGCCGGAGCAGTCAAGCTTGTATCGACGCGGTCAAATTTGTTCAGAGCGGTGGTGTGGGGGAAGTGAAATTCGCCCGCGGACTGTGCTATAAACGTCGCGAGTCAATTGGTGCCTTGGGTGACTATCAAGTGCCTGGCAACGTCGATTTCAATCTGTGGAGTGGACCAGCCGTTTTGACCGAACCGCGTTTGACACGTCCCAAATTCCATTACGACTGGCACTGGCAACGTCTTTATGGCAATGGCGACTCCGGCAATCAGGGTCCTCACCAAACCGACGTCGCCCGCTGGGGACTGGGTATCGATTCCCACCCTCAGTCGGTGATCAGCTACGGTGGACGGCTAGGCTATCAGGCCGAACGCAACGACCCCGGCTATATCGATGCCGGCGATACCGCCAACACGCAAGTCACCATCTATGACTACGGTGATAAGTGCATCGTGTTTGAAACGCGGGGACTAAGCGTCAATGATTCCGCCGACGAAGAATTGAATCGCCTGTTTGATTCCACGCAAGGCAACAAAGTCGGAGTGGTTTTCTATGGATCCGACGGCTATGTCGTACAGCGATCTTATGACCACTGCGTAGCCCTCGACAAAGACTTCAACATCATCAAGGAGTTCCACGTCCAAGCCAACTTGGACCAGGTCCATTTTGATAACTTCTTGCTGGCTTGCGAAAAACGCGATGCAAGCTTGTTGAACGCTGGAGTGCGCGAGGGCCACCTCTCGGCAGGTATGAGCCACCTGGGCAATATTTCCTACTATCTCGGCGAGGATTCGCTTACATCGGAAGCGGATTTGCGCGCGGCGCTGAGCAAAATAAAGAGCCTTGACGATAACGCCGCAACACTTGATCGGACGATTGCCCATTTGAAACAAAACCACGTCGACTTGGAGAAGTACCCGATCTCGCTTGGCCCTCATCTGAAGTTTGATGTGGAGCGGGAAGTATTCCCCGAGTCGGCTGAGGCGACCGAATTGGTAACTCGAAAGTATCGCGACGAATTTGCTTGCCCTAAGGCTGACCAAGTGTAGTACAGCTTCAATGTAGAACAGTTGTCCTCAACTGTTATGGAACTATGTAGAACAGTTGTCCTCAGCGCGTACCAAGCGAGTTGCTCAATAAACAATTGAGGACAATTGTTCTACATTAACTATTCCGCGTAGGGCGGTGCGTCGCCTTGCAATTCCGCCAAGGCGTTGCCGGCAGCCCGCTGCTCGGCATCTTTTTTGGTCCTGCCCCACGCGGGCGAAAACTTGCGATTTTTGATTTCAGCAATGATTTGAAACATCTTGCTGTGATCCGGACCTGTCTCGGAAAGCAGCCGGTAGACGGGTGCGGAACCGTGATCGCGCTGCGCCAACTGTTGCAGTGCCGACTTGTAGTTGCCGATTGAATGACCGATAACCGCTTGTTGTAATTCGTCGTGTACGCTGCGCAGGATAAATTCTCGCGCCGCGTCAAAGCCACCGTCTAAATACACCGCGGCAATGATGGCTTCGTAGACATCTGACAAAAGGCTTTTCGGGACGCCGCTGGCCAACTGCATGCCTTTGCCCAGGATTAGGCATTCCTCTAATCCCAGGTCGCGACTGACCCGAGCGCACACGCGGCGGCTCACCACAGCCGATTTGATTTGCGTCAACTCACCTTCCAAATACTCTTCATGCTGTTTGAAAAGCCATTCGCAGATGGTGAAGCCAAGAACAGAATCGCCCAGGAATTCCATCCGTTCATTGGAAGCCAATCGATTGACCGCACCAGACGCATGCGTCAATGCCGATCGAAGCAATTCTGGGTTTTTGAACCGATAGCCGATGCGTTCCTGGCAGATTTCGACTTTCTGCAGTTCAGTTAGTCCACTATCAAGTTCGGTCATAGAAGAGTTTAGCGATAATGACGATTTGACGAGCAATTTTCAATTTCTGAAAAACGGACCGACAGCCCAAAAACCGTGCCGACGGTGGGGTGAGGCTATCCGCGAACTGCCTAATTGTCAACGAGTTGGTGTGATTCGTATACCTCGTCGCCTCTCTCCGAGATGCGAATTAACCACGTCTCTGAGAGACGCGAGTTGCTGACTGGGTCTCGGAGAGCAGCGGCTACTTGACACGCCTGCCGACAAAGAGCGGAAATTGCTCAGTAATATCCCAAAATATCTCGGTTCGGCAAAAAAGAGCCGGTTTCTACATTTTTAGTCATCTTGGCATATCGCGGCAAGCTAAGTTTTTCAGCTCGCACCCCGCGCGACCTTCCGAGCGGGAAGGTAACTGGCGTGGGATGAGGGAAATTGTTTGAAAGCCTCAGCTAAGCGACAATTCGATCCGTTTGGGTTTGCCGATGCTCCAACTTTTCTTGCTAGTACTCGCCGCCACGTTGATGGCTCTGGCATCTTCGCAGTTTGTTTCTGCTGGTGTGGCTGCCGGTCGCACTCATTACCGGTTCTCCAAACGGCGTATGCACGCGCTCAAGAGCCTTCGCAGCGCGGCAGAAATCGCCCGGCTCGAATCCGAGTTGCAGGTTTCAGCCCATCAAACTGGCCGAGACTGGCGGGTCATGGAAGTTGCTGACGTGGTCGACGAATCCGTCGATTGCCGCTCCTTTTATTTGGTAGATCCCTATCGCCAGCCGCTTCCCGAGTTTCGCCCAGGCCAATTCTTAATGGTACGCCCCGCTACCGCAGGGGCTTACCAAGCGACCCGGTGCTATTCGCTTTCCAGTGCTCCTGATAGCCGTTATTGGCGAATCACCGTCAAGCGTCAGGAGTTAGCTGCCGGAGCGGTAGCGAGCAAAAACGGTGGACTCAGCATTTGGTTACACTCGAACATTCGCGCCGGCGATTGCCTACTCATCGGAGGTCCCAGTGGTCACTTCTTTCTCCCTGCCGAAAGTAAGACAGAGCCGTTGGTTTTGCTGGCCGCCGGAGTTGGGATCACACCCATGGCAAGCATGTTGCGATGGAGCATGGAACATACACCAGAACGTCCGGTCGCGTTGTTGTATCAAGCCAAAGACATCGAGCACTGGCCGCTTGGCAAGACCCTTCACCAGTGGCTTCCAGAGTTTCCGAACTGCCGGATGATCTCCTACTTCAGCCGCCATTCGAACAACGACTTGCGTCAACAGATCGACCCGCAGTTCGACTGCCGATCGGGGAAATTGACGGCCGAGGAGGCCCTGCAAGCTTTGCCGTACACCAACCGCCGCTTTTATATGTGTGGCCCGGAAGCTTGGATGGAAGAGCTACGCAACAGTTTGATTGCGGCACACGTCCCCGCGGAACACGTACATTGGGAATCCTTTGGAGGAGGCGCGCCATCGAACTCGATCGATGAAAGTGGTTCAGCCACGCGCCGAAAAGTTCATTTTGAGCGAAGTGGTGTCGAAGCTCAGTGGAATACGGCTGGCCAGTCGATTTGGGAACTGGCAAGAGAAAACGATATTGAACTTCCTAGTGGCTGCTTAAATGGCGTCTGTGGCAGTTGCCGAGTCCGCTTGCTGCAGGGCGAGGTGAGTTATGATCGCAAGATTACGATTGAGCTGCCTGAAAACGAATGCCTCGCCTGCGTCGCGCAGCCCAAGACCGAACTACGCATCGACGCCTAAACCCGTAGTGGAGCTTGCCAAAGCTCCTCTTTCTAAATAACTCCGTAGTGGAGCTTGCCAACCAAAGCTCCTCTTCTTTGCCAAAGCTCCTCTTTCCCACCACCCCGTGTCAAGCTAACCAAAGCGACTCTTCTTAACTTCACTCCCCGCCGTCCGATTGTGCCGAATATTCCGGCCGACCCTGCAGCCGCCCGAAACACACAGCGTTAAAAAACACCTGCTGGGTAAACGGTAGCGATGCAGATGCTAGATTTCGAAGTGCCACCGTTGAATTCTCGCTCGAATCACTAAAATCCCATAAATCCCAATTTGACTTTGAATACCATGACCTACCGATTTACCACTTGGGCCGCCGTTGCTGCACTTGTTACCTGCGTTCGATGTGTCATGGCTGATGACACCGACCCGCGCAACACGGGGGCAGAAGTTCACTTGAATCCGCATGAGGTGGTTGGTTACGAGAATTGCCAGAAGTGTCATTCCGCCGAGGTCAACGTGTGGAAGCAGACTCCCCACCATTCAACGTTCATGACATTGCATCGCAATCCTGAAGCGAAGCAGATCGCGGCGCGGATGGGGATCAGTAGTTTCAAAAATGACTCATCCTGCATCGCCTGTCATTACACCATGCAGGCCGAGGGGGATGGAATCACTGCGATTTCGGGTATTTCGTGCGAGTCGTGCCATGGTGCTGCCAAGAACTGGGTAGAAATTCACAATGATTACGGCGGACCAGGAGTCACGCGTGAGGCGGAGCCAGCGGCCCACCGCCTATCGCGTTTGCGGGACAGCATTGCTGGCGGGATGCGCAATCCGATCAACGTCTATTTGGTCGCGCAGAGCTGTTACCGGTGCCATACCGTTCCCGATGAACGGTTGGTCAATGTAGGCGGACATAAAGCCGGGAGCATGGATTTTGAAATTGTCTCATGGTCGCAAGGGATGGTTCGGCACAATTTTGTGCGTACCAATGGGGCGACCAACGATCCGTCGGATCAAAACCGATTGCGTCAATTGTTCGTAGCGGGGATGATCGCCGACTTGGAGTTCAGTTTGAGAGCAACTGCGGCAGCCACGGAAAAAGCTGACTTTGGCGTGAATTCTGCAAAGCGTGCATCGCGCGCGGCCAAACGCTTGGCCGAGGCTCAGAGCAAACTTCAGCAACCGCAACTTGACGCTATTCTCGCCGTTTACAAGAGCGTGCAGCTCAAGCTCAACAACCGAGAGCAATTGGCGGAAGCGGCCGATAACATCAACTCACTTGGTGTTCGTTTCGCAGCCAGTGTCCATGGAAGCGAGCTTGCCGCCATCGATCCATTCATCCCCTCTCAAGATCGCTGGAAGTAAACCAGTGTAGAACAATTGTCCCCAATTGTTTCAGTGTTTTAATGTAGAACAATTGTCCTCAATTGTTTCAGTGTTTTAATGTAGAACAATTATCCTCAATTGTTTTTTTACCCAGCCAACGACAGCCATCGCCAGGAACAGAACAATTGGGGACAATTGTTCTACATTGAAATTGTCGCAGTCGCTAGAACAAAGCCGCTTGTCAGCTTACAATTCACACCATCGAGAATTGCTAGTGGATTTTGCGACGGCTCGAGCTGAAGCACAATCCGTGTACCGGAGGGCTTATAATGCAAGGCGTGACGCCAACTGCGGCGAACGAAGCAAACCACTTAGGTTCAACATCGTGTTCGTCGCATCGCAATCGACGTGAATGGCTTACCTTGACCACCGGTCTGACTGCATCTGCAGTTGCTGCCAATGGCATTATCCGCAATACCGCACACGCAGCGCCTAAAGAACAAACAACTGAGCCTAACATGAAACGAAATGGCCGCATTCGTCAATCGGTGATGGGCTGGTGTTTCAAACCGATGCCGGAATTGGAACTCGCCCAACTAGGCAAGCGACTTGGGCTTGTGGCAATCGAGGGCGTTGACAAACAGTTTTATCCTGCGATCCGTGAGATGGGACTAGCCATTTCGCTGGTCAGCAGTCATGGATTCACCAACGGACCGGTCAATACCGATCATCACGCCGAGGTTGAAGCGGCGCTACGTGCGGCGATTGACACAGCAGTGGAATTCAACAGTCCAAATGTCATCACGTTTACCGGCATGCGCGTCGCTGCGATGCGGGACGAAGTGGCCAAGCAGAATTGCATTGAGTGCTGGAAGCGGGTGATTGGCTACGCGGAAGAAAAGCAGATTACGTTGTGTCTCGAGCATTTGAACAGCCGCGATGACACACATCCCATGAAAGGACATCCGGGCTACTTTGGCGACGACGTCGAACTGTGCATCGATTTGATTCAGCAGATGGATTCGCCAAACTTTAAATTATTTTTCGACATCTATCATGTTCAAATCATGAACGGCGATGTCATTCGACGCATTCGCCAATACCATTCGCACATTGGACACTATCACACGGCGGGAAACCCGGGGCGCGGCGAGATCGACGAGCATCAGGAAATCAACTACCCCCCGATCATGAAAGCCATATTGGACACTGGTTATACGGGCTTCGTGGCCCAAGAGTTCATTCCTACGTGGGACGATCCCGCTCGCGCGCTCGAACATGCGATCGGCGTCTGCGATATCTAAAATTTCTGCTTGGCTATCGAAATGGGCAGCAAAAACTGTCACTGCCACGTCCATGCCAATGCAATTGAAAATTTACGGGAACCAATCGGGCAGTTCGCCTGTCTATTTTCTCGTAGTAACTGGAAGAAAACGAAAAGTCGTAGCAGGCTACCATTCGGTCACCTCGTTGCCCTTAGGCGTCTTCTGTGCGCAAGCAAACTCCGCTACGAGTATTCGGTTGCTGCTATTGCATAATGCTATCGGACGTATGTGACAAAAATCCCCTATCCGCGCCCGATATTTGGCCGTATTCTGCCGAAGTATTACTTAGAGACATCAATATTTTTTTGCACCGATAATTCCGAGACTTTGACGAAGACCCTAGCTGGTGTTGCGCATTTGGATGTGCCGACGGTTAACAGTGAGCCTTCTGAAATCATGGACGAGTGTTTGAGACAACGAACGACTGAAATGACTACTTCTTCACCTGAATCCACTTCACCGGAATCCAACGACCAACAAGCGTCGCGTGCCGTCGCCAGGCCTCTGGGCTTCGACTTTGCATTACTAGGGCTTAAGGCGCGCGAAGCGCGTGTGGAGGTGATTCGCGAAGCGGCCCAGAATATGGCAGCCAGAATCCAACAGTTGCCGGATCAACCGGCGGTGGAGCGAGACATCCTGTTGAGCGATCTTGCGACCAGCACCTATCGACTGCTCGATCCGCGTCGCCGCAGAAAACCGTTGGAACGCATTCAATTGAGCATTTTCAGTGAAACGGACTTCGAACTTCAGCAGAAGTCGCGTGAACCGCTCCTGCCACACCTGCATCCGTTTGTGGTTGCCGAGTTAGTTCAGGTCGAAGCGAATCATGAAGCACAATTGCGCGAGGCCAAACGCGAAATTGTGCAACAATTGCTGGAAAGCAGTCGCAGGGACCGCCAGCGCCTCGGTGCGGTGACCATCAGCCTGCTGTCGGCATTTCTGTTAGCCGCCTCAGCCGTCGTGCTGACGATCTTGTCATAATGCCTGCACGCCTACGACTTGACTAAACCAAGTGTCCAGCGTCAGGCGAGACAGCTAACGACCAGCAATTGCGCAAATTCTGCGATTGGTAGACAAGTCGGTATAATAGGCAGTTCGATGCTTCACGCTCTCGCGAGCGTACGCGACTTTCCCTGAAGAAGAGTCAGCCGAAGACATTCCCTATTAGACAACTGAGTCGTATTAGAAATACAGAATCGCAGCATGACAGCTTCTACCGCAATCCGCCCCACCACTTTAGCTCAACTACGCGAGAGCGGTTGGCAGTCGAAAACCGTCAAGCAAGAAATGCTTGCGAATTTCACTCGTCAGTTGGCAGCTGACGAAGAGTTGTTTCCGGGCATCGTCGGCTATCAAGATACAGTAATCCCCGAGATCAATATCGCGCTGCTAGCTGGCCACGACATGCTTTTCTTGGGTGAAAAAGGGCAGGCCAAGAGCCGCTTGATGCGCTCGCTTGTCCGTTTCCTGGATGAAGCAATTCCGTTCCTGGACGTTCCTGGCGCACCTATTCACGAAGACCCGTACAGCCCGATCACTGCCACTGCAAAACGCTTCGTGGCAGAACGCTCCGAAAATGAAATTCCGATAGCTTGGTGGCCGCGCGAAGAACGATATGCCGAACGGTTGAGTCCTGGTACGAAGTTTGCCGACATCATCGGCGAAATCGATCCTTCCAAACTGACCGGCGGCGTGAGCATGAGTACCGAAGAGGCACTTCACTTTGGCTTGATTCCGCGCATGCACCGCGGCATCTTCGCCATGAACGAATTGCCCGAACTCGACGAATTGGTTCAAGTTGGCCTTTTTAATATTCTCGAAGAGCGCGATGTTCAAATTCGTGGCTATCCCATCCGATTTGATCTGGACATTGTCATCCTCTTTTCCGCCAATCCAAGCACCTACAACCGTAGTGGAAAAGTTATTCCGCAATTAAAAGACCGGATCGGGTCGAGCATTCAGACGCACTATCCAACCGAGCGCGAATTGGGAATTGAAATCACCCAGCAAGAAGCTCAAACTGCGCTGGACGGAGATTATCCGATTCAAGTTCCATACTTTATGGCGGAGATCATCGAAGAGATTACGCGACAAGCGCGTCGCAGCAAATATGTGGATCAAGCGTCGGGCGTATCGGCACGATTCAGCTTGGCCAACTACCGAGCGATGGTGGCTAGCGCTCGGCAGCGCGCCATCGTGCTGAACGAGTCGCCGGGTGTCCCGCGAATCAGCGACCTTGGCCACTTGTACTCATCATCCTTGGGCAAATTGGAATTGGACCTGATGGGAAGCCATCAGATGAGCGAGCGGCAAGTACTGGACGCGATCACCGCCGAGGCGATCAAGATCGTGTTTCAACAATATATCGAAGAGTATGGACTAGGCGAAATCGCCGAAATCTTCAGTAAAGGTGTCCGCATTGAAGTGGGCGACATGCTCCCCAGCCGACAATACGCTGAACGTTTAAAAGTTGTTCCCCCGGCATGGGATAAAGCCTTTGAAGTCAACGCCGGCGAAAGCGATGCGGTGCGGGCTTCGTGTGTCGAGTTTGTGTTGGCAGGCCTCTATTCACGCGATCAGATCAGCCGTTCGCAAAAACATGGCAAAGTGGTTTATGAGGCGTGAGGCGTGAGACTTGAGGCGTGAGGAAGGCACGGGAGGGCGACGCTCCTGCGAGCTTTCATTGGCTGCCACCTGCCGCCCACAAGCGAGGGGCTCTACTCACTTTGCTTGCGGACGTTAGTGAGCTGCCCTAAAAAACTCGGCAGGAGCCTCGCTCTCCCGACTGCATAATTCACCGGTTCAATCAAAGGAAAACATGGCACGAAAATCAAATCTTGGAGGCGTCGTTCATACCTACCAAAGGTACGATCCAGGCAATTTCCCGAGCCCCACACAACCACCTCCCGACTTGGTGTCGCCAGCTTTTGAACATGCTCTCATGTATGGCAACTACCGCGAGCTCACGGAAGAAGAACTGGCTCGTGCAATTGAACTTGATCCAAGCCAGATTGCAGGTCTTGGACCCAGCATCGATTTTCTCAAGGCGATGCTCGAAGAACGAAAACGCAAGATCTTAGAGAAATACGAGACGGACTCGGTCGAAAAGAAAGCCAAAAAGGTCTTTGAAAAGAGTGCGGCGCGGGCCGAACCTCCCAAAGAACTTCGCGGCGTCTTTAAGAAAGCGGTGGCCGATCAACAGATCTATCTACTCGAGCGGATGTACTACCAAGTTGGTGATGACACCAGTCGCTTCGCAGGACAGCTGGTCAGCCTGATCGAAGACTTGGGGAACCACTATCAAATCGATGAGTTGGCTGCAAAGTATGCCTTCACTGGCGCGGAACGCATGACGATCCCCCAAGCCCTAGAGATCAAGGCGGAACTGGAAGCGATCGATGAACTCCTCAAACAGCTTGAAGAGGCCGCCAAGACCGCTCAGATCGGTGTCATCGATATGGAAAAACTCGGACAATTCGCTTCGACCGAAGATATGGCTAGCTTGGAAGAATTGCGTCAGCAAGTCGAAAACATGGTACGAGAACTGGCCGAACGCCAAGGACTTGACCGCGATGCTAACACCGGTGCATTTCGACTCACACCCCAAGCTTACAAAATTTTCCAAGGACGTCTGCTTGAAAGAATTTTCTCCAAGCTGCAGCCTGGACGCAGCGGTCGCCATACCGGACGCATTGTCGGCGAAGGCAGCGTCGAATTACCGCAAACAAAACAGTACGAGTTTGGCGATAGCCTGGCGAATATGGATACAACGCAAACGGTGATCAACGCCATGCTGCGGGATCCTACCGCCACGAATATTCGCTTGAAGAGCAGCGACATTGAAGTGCACCGAACCAGGAACTCTCCGAAATGCGCTACGGTGGTGGTGATGGACATGAGTGGCTCGATGCGCTACGACGGTCAATACATGAATGTCAAACGCATGGCACTGGCGCTGCAAGGATTGATCACTAGCGAATACCCAGGGGACTTCCTCAGGTTCATCGAAATGTACACTTTCGCAAAATTGCGAACGGCCGGCGAGATCGTCGAACTGATGCCTAAGCCGGTGACCATCCACGATCCGTGGGTCCGACTGCGGGCCGACATGAGCCGCGACGACATTAGCGAAGAACAAATCCATCCTCACTTTACGAACATCCAACATGCCCTGCGCTTGGCCCGCCAAAACTTAGCAACGGTCGATACACCTAACAAACAAGTCATCGTCATTACCGACGGACTTCCGACCGCGCACTTCGAAGAGTCGATGTTGTACATGCTCTACCCGCCCGACGCAAAAACAGAGCAAGCGACGATGCGCGAAGCTGCCATGTGTCAACGCGACGGCATTGTCATCAACATGTTCCTGGTGCCAAGTTGGTCGCAGTCGGAGGAGGATATTCGGTTTGCGTATCGCGTCGCAGAAAATACCCGAGGGCGAGTCTTCTTTACGGCAGGCAAAGACCTCGATCGCTTCGTTGTCTGGGATTACATCGATCGCAAACGGGAAATACTGGGGTAGAGTCCAGGAGGTAGACACAAAGCAGGGTTCACCCTGGGAATGGCGGGAGTTATACTGGACGCTTCCCACCGCATGCCTTGGACAATCACCCCCGCCCCGTTCAAGACTTCCCACCCGTAACTGGACCTACCAACGATGGCTTTCCGTACTCATCGCCAAATGCGCGGATGTGACGAATTTCGCCGCGCATCGCGACTCAACCGGCGGGAACTTCTGCAAGCGGGTTCGATTGGCGCTTTGGGCTTGGGACTTGGGGAGTTACAAGCGCGGCGCGCATTGGCAGAGCAAGCCGGCGTTCGACTTCCAGCCGGACGTGCCAAAGCATGTATATTCTTGTTTATGTGGGGTGGCCCCAGTCAGCTTGAAACCTTCGATCTCAAACCCGATGCACCGGCAGAGGTTCGTGGCGACTTCAATCCGACAGCTACCAAAGTACCGGGAATTCAAATCTCCGAACACTTTACGCGTTTAGCCCAGTTGACCGACAAGTTGACCATTGTGCGTTCGTTGACTCACGACGATCCTGCACACCTATCCAGCGGACATGCGACGCTTACCGGTCATTTAGCCCCAGTGGTCAAGAGCGACAAGGATCCGCCAAGCTCCAAGGACTCGCCGCACTTGGGTGCTGTCGTCTCCAAGTTGCGGCCAACTGGGGCGGGCCTGCCATCGTTTGTGGCGATGCCTTGGAAAGCGCTCCATCCTGCTGCGCCTGGTGGAGAAGCACCAGGGCAACATGGCGGTTGGCTCGGCTCGGCCTACGATGGAATGCTGCTGACAGGCGATCTAAACGACGCTGCCTGGCAACCACAAGGTCTGTCGCTTCCATCGGACATCGGGCTCGACCGCTTTGAGTCTCGGGTCGAACTGCTGAGAACGCTCGACATGCAGCGTCAACGACTCACCCAATCGCTCGGAGCTCTAACCTATGAAAATCATCAGTCGCGCGCAGTGGAGATGCTTGCGTCGAGTAAAGTCCGCACTGCATTTGACTTGGCCAGTGAATCAAATGCGACGCGAGAACGTTACGGTAGGAACATTCACGGTCAATGCGTGCTGATGGCGCGGCGTCTGGTTGAACATGGCGTGCCACTTGTGTCAGTCAACTGGCACAACGATGGCAAGAACTTCTGGGATACGCACGGGAATAATTTTAACCGATTGAAAGATGAGTTAATTCCGCCAGCCGACCAAGCGCTTTCCGCGCTGCTCGAGGACTTGGAGGCACGCGGCCTGCTCGACGAAACGATTGTGGTGTGGGTCGGCGAGTTCGGTCGGCGACCACAAATCTCCAAGGAGCACGCCGGTCGGGAACACTGGCCCTTTTGTTATAGTGGTCTGGTGGCAGGAGGGGGTTTTAAGCGAGGCATGGTTTATGGCGCAAGCGATCGCCACGCGGCATATCCGATCGCAGATCCTGTCACCCCACAAGATTTTGCCACCACGATTTTGCATGCAATGGGGCTTCCAACCGATTCGATGCTATTTGACCGCGAAAACCGTCCACATCGAGTAGGTTCTGGGAAAGTAATTCACGGTTTACTAAGTTAACATCGGCAATAAAAAACTGTACGCTGCTTAGCAGGGCTTGCCAGACTACGGAGTTTCGACAAGAGTTGATCGATTCCAACCGCCCCTCGCTTGTGATGTCCGGCGACTTGATGGCTCAACTGATTACCGATCTCAACAACTTTCCAAATTCATTGCATGGATCTGCCTTGGCAGTTGGAAACTTCGATGGAGTCCATCGTGGCCATGCGCGACTGATCGCGCAATTGGTCCAGAAAGCTCGCGAGATCAAGGGTCCAGCTATCGTGTTGACGTTTGACCCGCCACCCCAAGCGGTACTTTATCCCGATCGTCCCTTGTCGGCCCCGTTGACCTCGATCCGCAGGCGGTGCGAGCTTTTATCGGACCTGGGCGTCACCGCGATGATTGCTTTTCCCACCGATCGAGCGCTTGTTTCGCTCTCAGCGACTGACTTCTTTCAACAAGTAATCGTCGAGAAGTTGCGTGCCGGAGCGATGGTGGAGGGCCCCAACTTCCAATTTGGCCGCGATCGGGCAGGGAACGTGGAGCTATTGCGGGAGCTCTGCCGGATGTCGGGGATGTTTTTTTCTGTGGCGGCAGCGACCGAAGATGAGGCGGGCATGATTTCCAGCTCGCGAATTCGAAGTTTATTGGCCAAAGGAGAAATGTTGGCGGTCAATCAGATGTTGACTCAAAGCTACCAGTTGGATGGGCTGGTCAGCGATGGAGCCCGCCGCGGTAGGGAGCTCGGCTTTCCAACCGCCAACTTGATGCACATCGAATCTCAGATTCCCGCCCATGGCGTCTACGCGGGATCTGCCCGCCTGCAGGGCAAGTGGCTTCCGGCTGCGATCAACATTGGCCCCAATCCGACTTTTGACGAAGCCGACGCCAAGGTTGAGGTGCATATCATCGGCTGGAACGGTTCGCTTTATGGCCAGCAACTGACCTGTGCCGTCGAACACAAAATCCGCGACGTCATGAAGTTCGAGTCATTGGAACGACTAAAAGAGCAGATTCGCAAGGACATTACGATAGCCAGCAGCCACCCGTTGCGATCGAGTGTCGAGACGTCGGGAAGTTAATTTCGGAAAGTGATTGCAGATAATTTCTGGGAAAAACCAAGGAATCCATGCCGCTCGGTTGCCAATGGGAGGCTTGTCAACAACGATAAGCAGTCTGCGAATTCGCACTTAACTTCATGCTTCTCCTTTGCATACACCGGCGCCGATATGTCAGTTAATTGGGACCTACTTGCCGAGCGCATTGCCGCTTGCCAAAGCTTTATTTTATGCAGCCACATTCGGCCCGATTGTGACGCGCTGGGCAGCGAACTGGGTATGGCGGGACTGCTCCGGCACCTGGGAAAAAGTGTTCGCATTGTCAATGGCCACCCTACTCCACCGTCCCTCGCTTTTCTCGACCCCGACCAGTCGATCGAAGTCCTTCACGAAACGGTGACACCTGATCAGGTAACAGCAGATTGCTTCATGGTTCTCGATACCAGCGCGTGGGCACAACTTGGCCCGATGGGAGATGTCTTGCGCGGTTTTAAGGGGATGAAACTCTGTTTAGATCACCATGTTGGCGAAGACGATTTGGGAACCGAGTTCTTCAAGGATACTTCTGCCGAGGCGGCGGGTCATTTGGTCGCGAAGTTAGCCAAGCACATGCAAGTGCCGATCAGCAAGCCGATGGCCACGGCGCTTTTTGCAGCCATCGCCACGGATACGGGTTGGTTCCGGTTCGGTTCAACGACCAGTCAAACGTACCGCATCATCGCCGATTTGCTCGATAGCGGCGCGGTTCCTGCCGAAATCTATGGCGACCTGTATGAGCGAGACACGATTGGCCGCGTTCGTCTACGTGGGCGAATACTGTCGCGGACAACGGCTGAACGCAACGGCCAATTGGTTTACACCCATGTATTAAAAGAAGACTTTCCTGAAACGGGTGCGTTGCCATCCGATACCGAAGACGCCATTAACTTGACCCTCGCCATCGAGGGTACGAAGGTGGCGGTGATTTTCGTTGAACAAGCTGAAGGTGGTTTCAAACTGAGTTTTCGCAGTCGCTGTGCAGTCGATTGCAATCAATTGGCCAAGCAGTTCAACGGCGGTGGACACAAAGCGGCGGCCGGTGCCTTCGTGCATGGATCGCTAGAAGAGGTCCAGGCACAAGTCCTTCCCGTCGTTCGCACCGCCATGGAGAATTGCTAGTTTACAAACCTTTTACAAACATCTTACAGTGGCCTGACAACCTCCGAACGTTTCGAGCGTCTAATAGGATGAGAGGTTTGAGCTGCAGCGTGCGGTAATGCGGCAGCATCAAACTACACTTTGAAACACAGGAGAAATCTGATGCACTTGAGGATCACGCCGCGGTTTGTTGCCCTAACCGCATTGCTATCGCTGACCGGCATGCTCGCGCCGGCCACGCGGGCCGATGAAGGCCAACTGAAGTTGGACGTCAGTCCCGTCTACTCCAAGCTGAAGGCGGATGAAAAACAGACGACTTGGCTCCGAGTGGGTTTGACCGGCTTTCGCTTGGACAAAGAGAAACACAAGCGACCGGGCGTGAATTTGGCGATCGTGCTCGACCGCTCCGGTTCGATGCAAGGTGAGAAGCTCGAGCAGGCGCGCAACGCGGCCATCGATGCAGTGCGACTGCTGAATGATGAAGATATTCTCTCCATCGTAACCTATGACAGCACGGTGAACGTACTTGTACCCGCCACCAAGCTCAGCGATCGAGAGTCGGTAATCTCAGCCATCAAAGGCATTGAAGCGAGTGGCGACACTGCACTTTTTGCTGGCGTCAGCAAAGGCGCTGCGGAAGTTCGTAAGTTCCTCGACAAGGAACGCGTCAATCGCGTCATTCTCCTTTCAGATGGTTTGGCCAACGTCGGTCCATCGTCACCAGGTGAATTGTCCCAGTTGGGCAAATCGCTACTTAAAGAAGGCATCAGCGTTTCCACTCTAGGCCTCGGCCTTGGTTACAACGAAGACCTCATGCTGCAACTTGCGTCGACCAGTGGCGGCAACCACTTGTTCATTGAAAAGGCGACCGAGCTTGCCGATATCTTTCACAGCGAATTTGATGATGTGCTCTCCGTCGTTGCTCAAGAAGTCGACATTAAGCTCTCGCTTTCAGAAAATGTTCGCCCTGTAAGAGTTCTGGGAAATGAAGCTGAAATCAGTGGCCAACAAGTCATGACGCGCATCGCTCAAATCTATAGCGAACAGGCTCGTTACATCGTCGTCGAAGTCGAATTGTCGGCTGCTACTGCTGGCACACAACTCCCGATCGGTTCGGTCAGCGTTACCTATAACAACATGCGCACCAACGCGCGGGATGAACTTGCTTCCGAAGCAGCGGTCACATTCACCAACGATAGCAACGAAGTGGCAGAAAGCGTCAATAAGCAGGCATTGGCTGACGCAGTGGCGCTCATTTCGAGCGAACAAAACAAGTTGGCAACCGCGTTACTGGACCAAGGAAATCTGATGAAGTGCCGCGAAGTCTTGCAACAAAACGTCGACTTTCTCAACACGAATGCGAAGCTAATTCCCGGGCAAGCGACGCGATTTGAGAGCTTGGCAAAGCAAAACGGTCTACAATTGGAGCAACTGCTCGACGTCAGTTCGAATACCGATATCAAGGCCAACGCAGCTCGCAAGAGTTTTCGTGGCTATCAAAGCGAAGTCGATTTGCAGCAGCGTGCCAAGGGATCGACGGCTAACAAAGCAGCCGACCGCTAGTTCGCCGTTGTTTTCCTAAAGTCTAAACAACTTGTCCGATTCTTATGCGAAGCGCAGTAAACCACTGCGCTTCGCTAAAGTCGAGCGATTGTCCCCAATCGCTTTGGAGAGTGTAGAGCGATTGTCTCAATCGCTTTCAAGAGTGCAAATTCTCCCCAATTGCTTTGGAAACGATTGAGACAATCGTTCGACACTAGCCTTGGACGGGCCTTGTATGCGACAATGCAATTACTGGCCCGCAGCTAGCACCGTCGGCGGCTGACCGTGCAACGCCGCAGCACCTGTTTAACACCCTTGGCTAAGCCACGATGAAGTTGCGTCCTCTTCTGTTGATTTCACTGATTTGCCTGATCCCTTTGGGCATATTGGCATGGACCGCGCTGCGCTGGGCCAAAAGTGAACAACTGATGGTGCAACAGCAGTTTCGCGAGCTCATTGAAGCTAGACTGCAAGACATCAGCGACGACGTCGCCAATCACTTTGCTACGCTCGAGCGGCAGCTCGATCACTTGGTCGCTTTGGATGACTTTGATACCGAAACGCTGCGCTCACTCTGTCGCAATTCACCGCAGGTTCTGCAACTTTTTGTCGTTTCCCCGCGCGGGGAATTGGCCTACCCAAATCCTAGCGGTGAATTGAATGCAACCGAACAAGCTTTCTTGATCAATGCATCCCAGATGTTCACGGGCAAAGACTTGCAGTCCGCCGTTCTTCGTTCCGAACAGGCCTCGGCGAACACCGATTCCAAAGTGGAGACCGGTCGCATCTCAACGGTACTGGAAAATGATGTTCCGTCCAAGAACTTGACGATCAGCCGGAGTGAGCTGGTCGATCAAACGATGCGCAATCTCTATCAATCCACCATGGTCGAGGGCCTGACGCGAACTGGAGCGTCGTCGGGTTGGTTCATTTGGTATTGGGATCGCGGCATCAATCTTATTTACTGGCAACGCCGTCCATCGGGACATATTGTTGGCTGCGCACTCGACCGAGCTCGATGGATTTCGGAGATCATTGCGATCCTGCCTTCCACCGCCGAACCGGACGTGGAAACAAGTCCTAACCGAGGAATGCCAAGCATTTCACCAAAGATACGCTTGATTAATACATCAGGGGAGGTCGTCTATCAGTGGGGGCAAAAAGTCGAATTGGAAGATGGTCAACCATTTTGCGAGATTTCACTTTGCGAACCTTTAACGCCTTGGCGATTGCAATGCTTTGTATCACCAGCGCAACTGGCAACAGGCACCGGAGCCGCAACGAAATCGGGAGCCTTTCTCGGCCTGTTGGGACTGGCTGCGATCTTGACCAGCATCCTAATTTTGTTCGTACGGGAATATGCGCGCGACATGCGAGATGCTGCGCAGCAGGTGAGCTTCGTCAATCAAGTCTCACACGAATTGCGAACGCCACTAACCAATATCTCGATGTATGCTGAGCTACTCGAACGCGACATCGACAATTCTGCTCATCCAAACGATTCCATACTGCGCCAGCGACTCGACATCATTCTCAACGAAAGCCAGCGATTGGGACGCCTCATCGCCAACGTGTTGACCTATGCACGCAGTAAGGGGAAAGCACTCACCCTGCAACCGCGCAGCATGTCGCCCGATGAGGTTCTCCAGGCTGTGGTTGAAAGGTCGAGGCCCACCTTTGAACAGTTAAATATCCAAATCGACTGCGATTGGAATGCTCGAGAGACGATGCAATTGGATTCCGACGTCTTGGAGCAAATTGTGAACAACTTGTTGAGCAATGTCGAAAAATATGCGCAGCAGGGGCACTTCGTTCGCATTGCCACCCGAAGCGATGGTGAAATCCTCCACTGCGAAGTAGAAGATCGCGGTCCAGGCGTTCAGCGCGAACAACGCGAAGCGATCTTCAAACCATTTGTTCGACTCTCTAGCAATGTAAGTCATGCTGCGGGCACTGGCATCGGATTGACCATTGCGCGCGATCTGGCGCGATTGCATGGTGGTGATTTGATACTCGTGGACTCCAACACAGGTTGCCGATTTCTTGCGACTTTGCGGAATGCCAGTTCGACAAACCCGACGTCCAAGTCCAAGTTGAGAGCTTAGATTGATGAAAGTACTCATTGCCGAAGACGATCGTTACACCCGAGAGGGCCTGGCCGAATTGCTGGAAAGCGAAGGTTATAGCGTCATTACCGCATGCGACGGACAAGATGCCATCGACCGTTTCCAGAACCATCATCCCGACTTTGTTTGCTTGGATATTATGATGCCCAATCAAAGCGGTTACGAAGCTTGCCGAAAAATCCGATCCGTCTCCCAAGATATTCCAATCATTTTTATCAGCGCCAAATCGGAAGAAGTGGATCGTTTGGTCGGTTTTGAATTGGGAGCTGATGACTTCATTTCAAAACCGTTTAGCGTGCGCGAAGTACTCGCCCGCGTCAGGGCTGTCGCGCGACGCTGTTTCGCCGCGCATGGTGAAATCGCCGCCAGTTTTGACATGGGCGAGCTTCGAATCTATCCCGCTGAACTCCGGGCAATTCGCGGTGATTCGGTCGTCGAACTGAGTCCCCGCGATGTGGCAATTCTAAAACTGCTAAGAGATCATCCGGGGGTCGCACTCGATCGCTGCAAAATCTTTCTGCATGCTTGGGGGGAGAGCTACCTGCATAACAGTCGCACGCTGGACCAACACATCTCGCAGCTCAGAAAGCGAATAGAAGTCGATCCAAAACATCCACGACTGATTTTAACGGTCCATGGTGTTGGATACCGCTACGACCCTTAACAACAACTCATAATTACCTTGGCCACTTGTGGAACAAGGGTTGAGAAGTAGTGGATCTTGCTTGCTAAGGAGCCGCGCGACAATAAGTTACCGGATTGACCTTGCATCAGATACCGTGTTGAAGACATATTGTAATGCATGCCGGATGCAAAAGTTGTGGAATGGATTCGCGAAAAGTATATAGATCTCGCCGATGAATTGGATG
>JBGSUV010000025.1:0-2436 GCA_041753315.1 Pirellulaceae bacterium
GGTAAAACGTCGGCAGCAGATTCCGCTGCATCGACAGCTCCGGAAATCGTTGCATCGACGGCTTCGGACAATCTCACACGACTCTCCATCCCAATCCGTTCTGGTGCAACCAGTTCAGCTGCGGTGAGGCGGAACGGTTACCGATCACCCGGTCGCCGCGAGAGATCTTACATTGTCAAAACGCCCGACTCGGCGACTCGGGTGCATCGGCTGATTCGCCGCCGGTCTCCACGCCTGACCCAGCGGTAGATTTGGAAATTGATTTCAGGTGTCGATACACAATCTCGTTTGGTCCCGTTCCGACATACGCGGTGTTGGTGCCGTCACGAAGCCAGATTGCACGAAATGGAGGATCGGGTTCATCATTTGATAGGTCGACTGTCACCGGGTCAAATGAAAAGTCAATCTGCATATGATCTTGAACGTCCGAAAATTCTTGGATGCCGGGGAAGCGCCCATTCGATTGATGGTAATGCGCCTCAAGTTCGGCCCATGTTTGCGGCCAACGCTGATTGTTGGCGTTCATAAAATCCACGACCAGATCGCCAGTTCCCCAAACCCGGTATGCGTCGCTTACGATTCGATCAATGGTTCGCAGGCCGTACGTCGCGACCCCAATTATTGCAGCAAGGACTGCAGTCACGATCAGTAACGTACGTATCGAGAAACGCATTCTTGTATGTGCCAGCGTAGCAGTCAGTCGGCGAACGGCTAAAATCACCCGGTTGCCGCCAAGAGACTTTGAGTTTAGGAAACGCCCGATCGGCAACTCGGGTGCATTTTTTGGTTCGTCCGTATTCGATACGCGAGGATGATTGACGCTGCCTTGGATGTTCAGGCATTGCAAACGTCCTTTTCGCTATGCTTTGCCCATTAGTGCCCGGAGAATCTCTGCGTGACAGCTGAGTCTGTATTGCGGCGGAACTTTGTTCAGGTCCCTTGGAATAAACACGAGTACCGCGAGCGACGCTAGGGACGCCGGAGCAGCTAACGCAGCAAGGTGCCGATATTCCGTCGTACCAAGGAAAAACAGAAAGAAGAGGAAGAACAGGAATCCCAAAGGCGCAAAGAAACGTCGATCGTAAGTTTTGTTCATCGTGAGCCTTTCGTGTGAGTCTGGGAGTATCGATTATCTTTGAGGACGAACGTGGGCGTTAACCCAGCCGCCGGAATACGCGTTTTAGTAAGTTGGAGCAGCACGGCGGCTTGGGTTGAACGCATTGTTCTCCAGCTTTCTGTCAGTCTGGGAGAGGATTGCAAGTATATCAGATTGTAGCCATGGTTGTCAAAGTTTTTGAACTAGACAAGATCTGGGAGAACCGAAGTTTATCCCGCTCATCTCGAAAGGTAGAATTTTGAGCAAGGTCAGCCAGCATCGCACTGGGAGCCTGCGACTTGGTTTTGATTGGGGTTGCCGAAGTCCATCCGGCTCATCTCGAAGGGTTTGTTTTCAGCAAGGTCAGCCTGTGTCGTACTAGAAGCCTGCGGTCGAGCATTGCAGTCAGAGTTGCGTAGATTCGATTTGTAATATCTCAATTTCTGATTTGCAATTGGTCTTTATCACGCGCATCATTCACTAAAGACGCACCATTGATATTGATCTCCGGCAGCCAATAGTCGAGCGGGAGAACGTCAGTGGTAACCGCAGTCGCGGGGGATTGTGTTGTTGTGCAAAGTGGTTCGGCTACCGCGACTTCGGTTGACCACGTTGTTCTGACCGCGAACGGTGACAATCGAGCTGGGAGCGAAACCCCGCCAGCGATTTAGTTTAGCACGAATCACGATCGCCTAGCAAGTTTATCGAGACGCCAAGGTTTGATCCACCATCTCCCATCCCCTGTGTCGCTCACCGCCGTGGCTCGTCCCGGCGGAAGCATGACTGGGTAGCTACCAGGGCAAGCCTACCAGCGCTGTGGACGAGCGTTTGTCTCAGACTAGCCGCTGAGCTGATTCGAGTCCACCACATCCCTGATGGCCAGCCTCACTCCCGTTGCGGACTCGGTCGGTCGCCAATTGCTTGCCATCACCACCGCTCGTCCGCCGATGCTATCGTGCGCCATGGTAGCCTGCCAGTCATCCTCCCACCGAGACAAGCTCAGGTGGTGAGGAATAGGCTCGCAGCCGATGTAGTGCAACAATGGACGGATTAGTGGGAATACGTTTGCGCGAATCAGATTGGCTGGACGTCCGCACATGTTTGTCGTGCATAGCTTTTACACGCGTTGGCGCGAAAGAATTCGATCGCGCTGAAGCTCGAATCACCGCTAAATCAAACGGGTCAGAACGAATTGCGTTCAACGAATTGCGTTCAACGAATTGCGTTCTATGCGGGGGGCAGGCACGACGGAGCCCTACTTTGCGTTGAAGGTTGGCTGGCCTGCCCCACGGATAGAACGTGCGTTGAGCTTTGTCGAACGTCCCTGATCAAGGACTATG
>JBGSUV010000026.1:0-56452 GCA_041753315.1 Pirellulaceae bacterium
CGAGCGACGAATGGTGACAGAGATGGCAGATTTCAATATCTGCCTTTGTTGGTGATTTCCGAGTGAACCACCGCCTTGGACGCTACACTTTACCCCTTTGTTAAAACCGATCCACTGTCAACTTTTTCTGGGGAACTCCACAGTGACTCTACCTCCCGGACTGGAAGACGCAGCAGATCTTGGCGCGATCCAACAAATGCGCATCGAATCGATGCAGCAAGCGACTGATGCGATACAAAGCAAAATTGAACAGGGACTGGAAAACTCGCAGCGTTTGTTGCAGGCTCATCGTGAACTAATCAACGCCAAGCTCGATGCAACAACCACCTCCCACGAGCGATTAGAAATCCTCGCCGATGGCTTTCGGTCTGCTTTGCTAACATGGCAGAGGGTAAAGGAACTGCAGCAGGTTGGAGCTCGGGGAACGGAGGCACAGGCGAGAGCAGAAGTGTTCCGCTACCAAGTCATGCGGTTGGAGGAGAAGGCTAAAGAAGGCAGCGGACCTAAATCATCCGATTTGAAGACATCTCCACAACAAGACATTCCGAAGGATGTTGGCACGGGACTTCTTCCACCCGGACTCGTCAATGACACTGACCTTGTGACAATTAAGCAAACGCGAATTGATGCGTTGAAGCAAACGGCGCACGAGTTTCAAAGGCGGTACGAAGTATCACCGGATAGCATGGTGTACGCCACGGTGGCTCAAATGGAGCTGACCATCGCAAGGCTGGATGCAACGAACATAAGGCAGGAACGACTAGCCTGCATCCAAGACTCCTTACGCACCGCATGTCTGGTTTGGCAGAGGGTAAAGGACTTACAGAGTCACGGCATGAGAGGCGGTGATGGAGCTGCTGAGGCTGTAGCAAGAGCGGAAGCGTTTCGCTACCGCAGCATGTGGCTTAACGAGAAAGCTAGCGAACCGAAGTAGCTAGCGATGGGCGGACGATCCGTTTTGCGCTTACGCAGGCGAATAACGAGAAGTACACAACGACTGAGCCTCCCGCTATTCGGCGCAAGTGCCAATTATCCCACTCACAAGCGAAAGTCTCAGCTAACTATAACTAACCTAAAGGACAAATGTAAAGTGTTCCCAAATCAGGTCCGGCAGGACGTCGTTGACAAAGTTATCAGCGAGTTCCTCCTGAGCAGACTGGATGCGTCAGACGATTGCATCCGACGCAGATACGCGTTCGCACAAAAGTGCGTCGATCTAGCGATTCGGTCCGTAGATCGCGGTGATAACCTCACCGACTTCTATTTCCGGTAGGGAAAATTGCACTCAAAATGACGGCACATGACTGCCTGAAATGGATCGCGTTCGCGACCAATGAGGAACCGACATTTAGCACAAGTCCTCGAGCGAAATGACACGCCCACCTTAGTTACTAAGAGTTGCTGGGGATACCTTGCTCCCGCCTTCCCAGTGCTGTCAATCGGATTGCGCAATTACGGCGGTAGAATTCCTGCCTTCAATCTGGCGACAAGTTCAGCCGATTCGGATTACCAAACTTCGGCAAGAACTCGGCTTCTCCCAACCGGCCAAGGTGCGATGGCAACGCCATTTCCTCATAGGCTTGGTCCATCCCCATATCTCTCATTGCCGTTGGCTAACCAGTCTTGTTATCGGGCTTGACCGATGGCCCCGGATCATACGTCGGCGGATACAGTGTGCTGGCCGGATCTACGATCTGATTCTTGTTGTAGCCGTCGTCCCACACGACATCCGAGGGACTTGGCAATTCTCTCGCTCGCAGTTCCTCTTCAAGCTCTTCGAGCCGTTCTTTTTCCTCCCAAGGGGTGAGGTCGTCGGTCATGGGCTGGTCCTTTCGCCGTCGAAGTGACTGGTTGACTCAATGATTGTACCACCAGCGGCGACGAACCAAACCCCAACACGGATTTTCGGGCATCTCGGGCCATTACAGTCCCGCCTCTTTTTGTACCGAAATGAAAGTAGTCTCTTGTTAGCTGTTTCAACGCACCAGTCTCTACATGCCGGACTGGGGTGACCGGTGCGAGGTGGAGAAGTGATTCTCCCGTTTTCCGGTTGGTGGCCGCAGCAAAACCGCGTTGTAGGCACCTGCTAGAGTAGAACGCTACAATTAGGCCCGGCGTGTCCTGACCGGAGCGTCGAATTTCACTTCGGCCCAAAGCGGCAAAACGGCCACCTCCCGGTTATCGACCTCTCACAAGAGCTAGTTTCTCGCTTGCTCCAAGCAATTGCGACAACCACGACGAATCGACCTTTTTCCCGTTTGCCGTCGTCGAGATTTGCTAGAATCTTCGGCACAAAAGCGTTGCGTGCGTATCGGGAAACGAGGTTGATGGTATGTCCGAATCCATAATCTGCGTTTGTGTTGTGGCTGGAACAACGCTGGCTACGCTGTTCATTTCAATGGTGGTTGTCATCAACTGGCTTGGCGATCCGGTAAGAGATGCTGCTAGAAGTCAAGAAAAGTGGAACAAGCTAAATATTTCCTGGCGAAAACTACGCCGCGTCTCGGGAGCGCGCCAGACGTTCTTTGCCATCGGAGACCTGGTACTTGCCTATTTTCGCTTCAAGGGACTGTCGATTCCGGGCCGGATCGACAATATCGCCATTTGGGCCGGATTCCTGACGCTTGGAGGTGTCGTTTCTATCTCCGTGTTGGACATTTTGGCCATGATTTTGGAAAAGTTCTGATTTTCTCTGCACTTTTGTCACAAAACGCTATGTCAAAGGACTTTTAATTGGCTGACGTTCAAGCAAAAGTAGATGTACTCACCGAGACTCTCAGGCAAAACCAAGGGGAGCTTGAGGCATTTGCTAGGTGGTGCTGTCGGAATCAAGCGAAAGCACATGATATCGAGGACATCATTGCGGACGCCTACTTTCATGCCGTTCAGAGGCTGCATCAAGATCTGCACCTTCAGGTTGAGGATTACAAGAAGTGGTTTTTCAAGTTCGTCTATTTTACAGCTCTCAAGCGCCGCCCTAATCGGGAACGGCAGATTAGCGACGAAGAGCTGTCGCGGATCGAATCAGAAGCATATGCATTTGATGCAATCCGTAGTCGCCGAGAGCGGTTGCGAGAAGAGATACAGAGGCTGGGAAGGGATACCGCGATTATCTTGGAGCTATTTATGGACGGGTATACGGCGAAGGAGATCGCCGCGGAACGAAATACAACACCAGCGGCGATTCGACAGGTTAAGTCGAGAGCCATTCGGCAGCTTCGCGACTCGCTTGCTGATTAGACATATTTTATGGGAGTGCCGTCATGGCAATCGACGAGAGTACATTCAGGCAGTTACTAGATATTCCAACGGACGAAGATGTGGCGGATACGGTGGAGTTGCTACAGGCTGTTGAAGTCAACCGGAAGGCTTTTTCGGCGGAAATAAGGCTGACGCCAACGTTGAGCATCGATTGGGATAGCTGGCAGGCAAATGCGTTAGCACCTACCCTCTTCGAGAAGCTCCAGCAGGCACCGCTGCATCTGCTGGTACGTGCAGCATTGACATTCTGCTTGCCGATCGTGACCACCATCATATGCATCATGCTGTTCTTTACGGCATTGCACACCGGTAGCGCTATATGGTGGATTACGGCGGTAGGCGTGGGAGCCATGTGTTCACTGATGAATTTCTTGACTATTGGCTTTTTCTTCTTGGGAGGCAGCTTGACAGAGTTGCAAACAAGCCTCAAGCAGGATCCATATTTCGGATTTCGATCACGGATGGTCATTGTCCCGGCGTTTGCTTCGGTATTGGCTCTGGCAGGCATCGTCGGGACGACGCTTTTTGTGAGCCGGACTAGTCAAGAGTTGGACCCCCAACTAATTGTCGACTTAGATTCTATGCGAGTCATGAGCAAGGAAGACGCCGGTGAATTGCGTGAATTCCTGATGGCTGACTCGGAACCGCGAGAGGAGGCAATTCAGGGGCTTTCGTTGAACGTCAGGGGATTGCTCGCCGAGAGTGCGGGCGATGTTGAAGACGCCTGTAAGCTATATGCAACTGCTGCTAAGCAGGGATACGAGCCGGCTCAGCTGAACTTCACTCTGTGCCAGGCCGAATTTCGATCGGTGGAAATGGCGTCCGCAGAATACGAGCTCACTCCGAAACTGGAAGACGCCAAGGAAACTGAGGAAGCTGAGGGCGAACGAGACGACGAAGCGAAAAACGAATAGTGCCAGGACATCCTGGAGTGCGGGAATTGGGGTAACTCGCAGCAGCTTCGTTGGCCGTCTGTCGGTCGTGAGCACTAGTTTGATTGAGGGGCGGCGTAGCCGATATGCTTCTCTAGACACTACTACAAGGGCGTGTCCTTGGCGTTTTTTGTTGGATGACGGTACGCTTAGAGACTGAAGTGAGTTGGGCAATATTGGACCCGCGTCGGCTTCATCGTCCGACGCAATTTTACCTCGCACCGGTTGGACACATCGGTGCGTTGAAGCTTCCGTCGATAACACCTAATCAAGCGGGTTCCGCAGCAGGCGTTGCTTACATCCAAAAGAAGCTAAGTGCGAAGGAATGTCCTTTCGAAGGATGTCAAATTGACTGCGAGCAGAAGGTGGATTCGGGCCAGACTACAATCCACGTTATCGACGCAGGACGAACCGTCATTTGAGGGAGCCATGCTAACCGCGGTCGCGCCCTCCTGGTGCAGTTCGGGAGCGACGGATCCCAGCTCGAACCGAAACACGGCGCATGTCGTAAGACCTGGCATAGGTACAATTTGAACAGGGAGTTAGAACCATGGTCCGCGGCTTGTTGTGGATGGCAATGGCGATCGGTGTGTTTCCTCTTTGTGGCCTCGGCCAAGACCGCCAGGCCCATCCGGTCTCACATTGGAACCAATGGCGCGGGCCGTTAGGAACGGGAGTGGCCCCGGATGCGCAACCACCGGTCGAGTGGTCGAACGACAAAAACATTCGCTGGAAAACTCCACTTCCAGGAAGAGGACATAGTTCACCCGTCCTAGGGGCTGATCACGTGTTCGTGACGACGGCAATTCCGGTCGGTCCCAAATTGCCTCCACGCATGAGCGGACGGCCTGGAGAGCACGACAATTTGCCGATTGACAGTAAGTATCAATTCGTGGTCATGGCCGTCGATCGTCACCAGGGAACCATTCTCTGGAAAAGAGTGGTTCGTGAAGCGGTGCCGCTCGAAGCGGGCCATATGACCGGTAGTTTGGCCACGGCCTCGCCGGTGACCGACGGTAACTTTGTCTATGCGCATTTCGGCGCTCAGGGAGTCTTTTGCCTCGACTTGCGGGGGAATCTCGTTTGGGAGCGAGATTTTGGTCCCATGCACACGAAGCACGGCCATGGCCACGGAGCTTCACCCGCTTTGTACGGTGATTCGCTGGTGGTGAACTGGGATCACGAGGACGGCTCTTTTTTGGTGGTTTTGGACAAACGGACTGGCAAGAACCTGTGGCGCCGGGACCGTCAGGAGGATACCTCCTGGAGTTCGCCGATCGTCATTGTCCGCAAGGACCGCCAGGGAGTTGACCGGCCTCAAATTGTCGTTTGCGGTACCAACCGCGTTTGCGGATACGATCTGAAATCGGGCGACGTTCTGTGGCAGTGCGCGGGCATGTCTTCCAACGTGGTGGCAACGCCCGTCTACGGGAACGACGTGCTGTACGTCGGGAGCAGCTACGAAAAGAAGATCCTCATGGCCATCAACCTCCAGGGCGCCCAGGGCGATCTCACGAATACCAAGCACATGGCGTGGTCTCGCATTCGAGGCACGCCCTATGTTCCCTCTATGTTGCTGTACGACGACGCTCTCTATTTCCTGACGCACTACCAGAATCTCATGACGCGTGTGGACGGCCCGAGCGGAAAGGACCAACCGGGCGTACTTCGGCTCGGTGAACTGGGGAACATCTATTCCTCGCCCGTCGCCGCCAATGGCCACGTCTACGTGACTGACCTAGACGGAACCACCATGGTGCTAAGCCACGAAACGACTCCCAAACTGGTCGCCGTAAATCGACTCAATGAGTCCATCAGCGCCTCGGCAGCCATCGACGGAGACGAAATATTTCTCCGTGGCGATGACCACTTATTTTGCATTGGCAGTAGGTCTCCACCTGGCGCTAAGTGAAGTGGCCCTGATGGCGACGCTTGAAGGGCACGAGCAGTTGGTCAAGAGCGTTACACCTTGGCGCACACTTTTTTGGCTCCCTGCTTATTGCGATGCTGGAAAAGCGGCAGTGTGTTTGGCTTCTTCGTCTTCTTCACTGGTGTCGTTGCTGGTGTCGTTCGCTTCATTTTTGAACACCCCCGGCAGGATTCGAACCTGCGACCGATGGATTAGAAATCCATTGCTCTATCCAACTGAGCTACGAGGGCTTATTCAGTGATTTAAACGTTAAAGTGGCTGCCTCGACTTCTTATTCTGCTTGGCCCTGACACCCACTCTGACACCCACTCTGACGCCTGAATGCGATTCGAATGACTCTCAGTAAGCTCCCGAGGACAGATGATGAGCTTTCTGGGATAAATGAGGAGCTTTCTGGGACAGATCATCAAAACTAGATTTTAATGAATGTGCCCAGTAATCCAAGTCCAGACTTTCGCCCTTGTCGCATTCTACACTATTCACGAATTCTAAAAGCAGTGGACTATTCAGAGTCTGCATGCCTAAGCCTGAAGACCGCCACGCGTGAAGTTTAAGGAGAGCCAATCAACGAACAGTGGAATTGAATCGCAATACGCCGTTGAGCTTCGGCTTTCGCTCTTCGCAACTCTGTGAGAAGTCGATTGCCAGACGATGGATCTTTCCCCCCATCAAATCAATCTCTAAGACTTCAAATTCCCCGAAAGTCTGATTGCATCCTCGCCCTTGTCCAGAAATGGAGATCCCGGGAAATTCCTGGCCAGAAGAAGCTCGTTCCGCATTTTGATATTTGCCAACCTTAAGAAATTCTCCCTCTTTCGCTTCAAAATGCAGCTCCCATCCCTCCACCGCGATTCGGACTCCTCGCTGGGTCGGCATAAGCTGTAAACCGCTCTTGACGCCGTCAAAAAAGAAGTCTTGGCCATCCGTCACGTAATCTCCAGCTCGCCCTTGAATTTTCACGTACGAGTAAACTGACGGTGTCCGCGCTCCCATGGCCCCTTTCCGTCTTTCGACGCTTTCAACTTCGGTACCAACGCGATTGCCCGCGTCATCAGCGCCCTTGAGCGTAGCGAGATAGTCTAAATCTGACTTGCTGAGTCGACTAATGGGCACTTTGATCACGCGGCCATCTGCAGCTTGAAGCTCCACATGATCGGCTGTTGAGTTAATCAACGCTGCGTTGAAGCGATACTTTCCTGTATCGTCAGTCCAAGTCCTCTGAGGACTAAGCGGCTGATTCTTGCTGACGACTTTGTCGGCCGGAATCTCGAGCCGTCTTAAGATGATGCGATCATTGGACGGAGGAATCGTCACAAGCAATGTAGCTTCGCCCAGGAGGTTATATCGCCGATCCAATGCAATGTTACGGTCCAGTTGAGAAAGTAGATACTGCCCCTCCATTTCCTTAAGGGCTGGCAAAGCGAGGATCGATCTACCAGTTTCCTGTGAGTTGACAAATCCTTTTACCGGAAACGATCTGGATTGGTGAGTGCTGTTGTCGGTCGGTTTCTGAAGGCTCAGGTAGAGACTGGCCATCGTTGAAGGGATGCTCGGCTCCTGCAAACGCACGCGCGTCATGTCCGCAGTATAGTAACCGTCACTGGTACATAAGTTAGAGCCATCCGAGTTCGGCGCGGCGTACAACACCGACTTGCTCGTTAGGTTAGCGGTTACAGATTTCTCACTTAAAGCGAACGTAACTACAGAACTCCCGTTTGACAGTCCAAAGACATTGCCATTGCCAGATGCACGAAGGCTAGGTGGCACAGCACTACCGTGGTACTGTGGGAGCTCAAAGTCACCGTTCCTACCGATCTCGCCGACAAGCATCGAGGCCTGGTCCGAAACTACAGTTAGCGTTTGATTCGCCATCGGCTGGAGTGTGCGGGGGTCGTAAAACGCAAACCCTGCCTTATGACTTCGTGAATCCCGCCAATGCAAGAGCAATGGACCTTTGGAACCAGCCCCCATTGCTATCGCATCGACTTGGCCGCTAGTCATGATCGATGCCTCCAACACCCGCTCGAATTTGTCTAGATCCCATCGCGATATTTTCTTCGAGAATGGAGAAAGCACCACCAACTCGTTCGCCGAAGCGGCGATCAAGGCGTCAGCGGGTACCATGAGCACTTTGACCACACTACCCAGGAACGCATCCATCACAACGATCTGTCCCTTTTCGGCAAGGTGTATCAGCAGATATTTTCCGTCTGCTGCCACCAGGGCATCGCCAATTACTGCAGGCATACGGATCTGAGTCGTACGGTCGGCTAGTGTCTCAGCACCGAAAGTCGACGTTAAATCTGCATTGGAAATGCCGAGCTGGGGTTGTGCCTGTTCGGGAGCCATCGAATCGCTAGGATTGGCCCCGCGTAACTCGATGGGGCGAATTCTCAAGCTGCGATTGTCCGCGTTTAAAGTCACCAGTGCCTGTGCTTGCGGAATCAGCAACAAACGCTGGTCAGGAGTTATCCCCGATGCAAACTCCATCGTTACCTGGAGCATGCCTGGGCTCTGACCATCCGGTGGAACTCCCAAAACTTCGAGCAACGGAGGCAGTTGCAACGCCACATGCCCGCTTTGTGAGTCAATGACCTTTCCTTTGGTGACATCGACCAATCGGGTAGACTGGTCGAGGTTAGTCGGAAAGGAGAGAAGGAACTGGGCATGCGTTGAGGGAACGGTAAAATCCGCTCCTTTTTTGCGCGTCAAATCGACCGAATAAATTCCGTCGGCTGTGCACACGTACTGCCCATCCGCCGAGGGCGCGATATGCCCCACCGAAGTATGTTCGTAGTATGTCAGAATGGAGCCGTCGTCGAAGGTGGAAATGCCAAGTCCAGATGGTGAGTGGCCGAGGGACCAGCACCCAAAGACATTTCCCGATGCTGAAGCTCGTAAACGCGGCTGGTCGCCAAAACTGTGGACATGCATGCCCTGGAACTCCCCCCAACGTCCGATGGGCAGTCGATTTGGATTTCCACCATAACTGGACTGAAAGACTCCGCGGGGAATGACGGGTTCAAGCGTAGGAAGTTCCAGGAAGCTCATGTAGGCTCGATCCGATTCCCCCGCACCCTCAGCCCAACTGATGCACAACGGGCCGTGCGACGCAAAGCCAACCGCGATATCCATTATTGCGCAGTCAATCGGTAGCTCCTTCCGACGAGGTTGTGCAAGATTGTCGAACGGACGAAACTCGACGCTTTTGTCAAACGGGGTGACGGTGATCAGGAACTCAGCTGAAGCAGCGATTAACGTGCCTGCATCAACGCTGAATCGATAAATGATGCTTCCCTGGCTCACATCAAAAACTATAATCTCACCTTCTGGCTCGGTTTGTATCACAACGTACCTACCACCTCCACCGAGAGCGACCTCGCTGACGCTTCCATTCAACTCGATGGTTTTTTCGCCGCCTCTGTATTCAGGAATTCTTGAGTCTGCATTTTGACCGAAAATAATTGGGGCATCGGAGACCATCGACGAGTATTCGGACTTGGCGATCTCACCAGCCGGGGCTTGTTCGCTGGATAAGCCGTTATCGGCCACGCTATTTTGCTGAAAAGTTGGCTGAATGATGAGTTCCGCCAATGCTGTCCCACGAAGCGTCCCATCGTGATCAATCGTGACAAGTTGATAGACCAGTCTTGTTAGTTCGCTTTCCTGAACTGTCACAGAGACTTTGCCCGTTGCAAATCGTTCCTTGACTGGCATTGGCTCTGATTGATCGTTTCCCTTGAGCATTGGCCAGTTTCCATCGACGTCGCGTTCAACGGAAGAGCTGGGTGAATTCGCGGGTGCAAAGACAATTTGGACGGCTCGAATACGCCCTAGGGGATCCGACACTTCGACCCGGACGTCAAAATCAGCCGAGCCAGCAGAAACCGACCTTTGCGCGAACGTCACACTTCGAGTTCCGCCTGTAAGCGCATTCGCCAAGTGGGAGGCTGGGATCGCTATTCCGATTCCGCTCCCGACAACCTTGGCAACCGCGATACCGACCAGTACGCCTTCCTCTGTAACAACCGGTCCGCCGGAGTTACCGGGATCAATCCCTCCATCAAGCTGTACGAATGCCAAGTCATTGTTGTCATCGCGACGAATACTCGATACGTGCGCCGATGAAATGGTCATCGCAGGGTTTCGATGACTTGTCGATAGAGCTGATCCAAAGGGAAAACCAAGTATGAATACGGGAGAGGTTTCGGTTGGAAGAACACTCGTCGACACATCTATAGGATCAGGCAGTTTAGGTAATTCCAGCTTTAAGATGGCCAGATCGCGATTCAGATCCATGGAAACAACGCTCGCCACGACTGTCATTTCGCCTATATCACCGCTGTTGAATACGCATTCGATGCGTCGCACGGCAACTGGTGGCATGTGCAGGAGGTGAGCGGCTGTCGCGACATAGCCAAATTGACCGTTGCGGTTTACTAAAAACCCAGTTCCAGATGACTCGCCGCTGTCCATCGAGACCTTAATGAACACAGTGGCAGCTTTCAACTGCGATAACTTCTCCGCGGGAACTTCAGCGCGGAGTACAGGACTAAATCCCAAGATCATTACAGCGATTAGAAGATCCACAATGCCTATCGGGCAATTCCGGCACTTCGATTTCTCTTTTTGGCGCAAGATACGACTCCGAATCTATCTGAACATCACGTCCAAAGTTTGAAATTTTTGTGATCACCAACTAACCGGTGCTATTTTGGCCAACGGCGATTCAGACGCTCCACGGCTACCTTTCTAGAAGGTGTCAGCAGGCGCTAACTCGACCGCTAGCGAAGGCTAATTTTCAGATAATTTTCGCTGATCGCGGTTAGTTACTCAACCGTGGATCGTGCGTTACGGAATTAGTTCTTCTACGAGAATTAACAAAATTATAAGTTTGCGCGCTCAGTTCGCTCGCTGACGGCATCTATATATTGGTGATTGTGTCTGGAGACTATCATGGACGGTTTTTCCCATCTTGCCAGCGCGGCTTGCGTTTGCTCCGGTTAACATTTCTTGAAATTTGGCGCATCTAGGATGCAGGAAACAGAAATGAAGGTCATTGCCGACGATAACATGCTCTGGGATTTGGAACAGTACCGAAGTTATTTGACACTTCTTGCCGATTTGCAATTGCGTCCCCGTTTGCGCGTCAAGGCAGGTGCTTCCGACATCGTGCAACAGACCATGTTCGATGCTCACCGTGACCTGGCTGGATTTCGTGGAAAGTCGGAAGCAGAATTGCGGGCTTGGCTAAAGGTGATTTTGAATAACAACCTACATGCCCTGGGCAGACGCTATCGAACGCTTAAGCGCAACGCAAGACTCGAAGTGACTCTGCAAGAACAACAGTCCAGGTCATCTGTGCGCCTTCATCACCATTTAGTCGCTGACCAGTCCTCTCCCAGCACGGCGCTCTCAAGAATGGAGCGAACGGAACAACTGACCGAGGCGCTGCTAAAGTTGCTCGAAGACGAAAGAACGGCTGTTATCTTAAAGCACTATCACAATTGGCCTGTCGCCGAAATTGCAGTCCATCTCGGCCGGACTCAGGTGGCCGTTGCTGGATTGCTGCGGCGAGGCCTGAAAAAGCTGCGTGAACATATACGAGCGTAAGCGTAGAGCCAAAGGCTGAACGGTGCGTGGCAATTTTCAAAGCAGCGTAGCATAACACTTATCTCCCAATTCCCGCGATTACTGAATGCAGATTGTCACGGAAAATAATGTCCAACTCAAACAAAGAACTGGTTGAGCACGAACAGCCACTTGACGCAATCATAGCCGAGTATTACGGCTTGGAAGAAAATGGTGAGACTCCTGACCGGGAGCAGTTCATTGCTCGTTACCCAGATCACCAGCAGGAGCTTCGTGAGTTTTTCGCAGACTCCGATCTGTTTCAGAATACCCGGGACTTTGACAGCCAGGATCTAGCCGCGGAGGCGCCATTCACAGATACTCTTTCTCAGCGAGCGAATTCGACCGCCGGCTTCGACGTACGGTACTTTGGGGTTTATGAGATTCTGGAAGTACTTGGGTCCGGGGGAATGGGCGTTGTCTATAAAGCGCGGCATGCTCGGCTCAGAAAGGAGGTCGCGCTGAAGTTGATTCGAGCTGGTGAGTTTGCGACCGATTGCGAAGTCAAAATGTTCCAGGCCGAAGCTCGAGCAGCGGCAAAACTGGATCATCCGGGTATTGTGGCGGTGCATGAGATTGGGATGCATGCTGGTCGACATTTCTATTCGATGGATTATGTCGCCGGTGGTTGCTTATCCAATCTGCATCGTGACGCGCCAGTTCCCGTACGCCGCGCTGCCGATTTGGTCAGGCAAATGGCCGACGCGATACACTTTGCCCATAGCAATGGAATTGTGCATCGCGACTTGAAACCAGCAAACGTTCTGCTCACAACCGCCGGTGCACCCAGGATTACCGACTTCGGCCTGGCGAAGCGGATGTGGGTAGATCAAAATTCAAGAGTGGCCGCCGACACTGTTACTGGCCGAGTTCTCGGGACCGCGGGATACATGTCGCCCGAGCAGGCCACGGGCAAATCAAAGCTGGTCGGCGAAACAGCCGACACCTACTCTCTGGGCGCGGTGCTGTATGCGTTGCTAACCAGTCGAGCACCTTTTGTCGGCGAGTCACAGGCCGAAACGATCCAACAGGTGATCGAAACCGAACCGGTCTCGCCACGATTGCTGAACCCAAGCGTTCCTCGTGATCTTGAAACCATCTGTCTCAAATGCCTGAACAAGGAACGCCACGAACGCTATGGATCTGCTCAACTGTTGGCGGATGACTTGCAGCGATTTCTGGATGGACGTCCCGTCCTTGCGCGTCCAATCAGTCGCTCTGCGCGAGCTTGGCGACAAGTCAAACGGTATCCTGTGGTCACTGGCCTGTCGGCAGCAATCGCACTGAGTTTGCTCTGCGGAATCCTGATGTCACTCTTCTTTGCGAATGAGGCTCAACGTCGTGCTGAAGAAAATCGTCGACTTGCTTTAGAGGAGTTTCAAGCCCGCGAGGTGGCAGAACAAAATAAAAATATTGCGGAAGCGAATGCGAGCCTGGCTAGAAAGCACCTCTATAGCGCTCATATGAGTCTCGCGCAATCCGAATGGAAAGCCGGTCGGCTCGGTGCCGTTTTGAATCTCCTAAATCAACATGAACCCGTTGGCGGTGAGGAAGATCTTCGCGGATTTGAGTGGTACTACTGGAAACGGTGTTGCGAAAGCGAGTTGCGTTGCTTCGACGGGCATACCAGTTTTGTTGCAAGTGTGGCTTACAACCCGAGCGGAACCGCCATCGTTTCGGCTGCTCACGATGGCACCGTGATGATCTGGAGTGCTTTGACTGGCGAACGCATGCACACGCTTGTTGGCCATTCAGACGCTGTCAAGTGTGCCGTATTCAGTCCAGATGCCGCTCTAGTCGCGTCCGCGAGTTGGGACGGCACCGTTCGGCTGTGGGATGTGACTTCCGGAGCTCCCATCCTATTCCCACTGCAGCATGCAGGGCAAGTCGAAAGCGTGGCTTTCAGTTCAGACGGCAGTACTCTTGCGTCGGCTGCGCGTGATGGAATGATTCGCATCTGGAATGTAATCTCCGGGGAACTTGTTGCGGAAATGGATAATCCGCGGTCGTTTGCCTGCAGTGTAGTTTTTAGCTCGGATGGATCGCTGCTCGGCTCAACCCACTCAAACGTTGCAAAAATCTGGGACGTCAAGACACGGCAAGCTACTCAAACGTTAATCGGTCATGTAGGTCAAGTCATGCGCGTTGCATTTAGCCCTGATCAGAGGATCATAGCAACGGCGGGTTATGATGGGAATCTTAAGTTATGGGATGCAAGTACCGGGAAGGAGATCGAGACATTATCAGGACATGAAGGAGCCGTGAATTGGGTTTGCTTCAGTCCTGATGGTTCTAAATTAGTGTCAGCAAGCTCCGATCGCACCATCAAAATTTGGGATATCAACAACCGTGTCGAACTTCTAACACTGAATGGGCATGCGAGCTATGTCGCCGGAGTTGCGTTCAGTCCCGATGGTAATCGGATCGTTTCAGCAGGTTGGGACAATAAGGTGAAGCTCTGGGAGCCAAGCAGGCGGCAGGAGTTTGCGACGTTCGGCGAAACCGGGCCGGTTACAAGAACTGTCCGACTTTCTCCAGACGCTAAGTTCCTCGTCGCCGGAAGCGACGACGGAACCATCCGACGTTGGAGCGTCGAAAGGCCAATAGAAATAAAGGAGGTAAAAGCACATGATGGTGCAGTGTCTTGCATGGATCTGAGTCCAGATGGAGAATGGCTGGCATCGGCAAGTATAGATGGCTCCATCAAACTGCGGAGCCTAGAGATGTTCGATGAGCATCGATCATTTGATGGGCACAAAGGTGCAGTTAGGTGTCTAAACTTCAGTCCGGACGGCGCAAGGCTTGTGTCGGCAAGCGCTGACCAAACTCTGATGATCTGGGACGTAAACACCGGCAAACTTCTGCGCACTCTAATTGGACATACAGGAGCCGTGCATGGTGCTGCGTTCGGTAGCGATGGCATCCGACTTGCCTCTGCCTCTGCAGATCACACAATTCGAGTTTGGGAAACCGCGACCGGAAAAACATTGCAGATATTAGAGGGGCATACTCAGAGGGTCGATTCAGTCGCATTCGCTCGAGATGGTCAACGACTTGTCTCCGGGAGCATCGACCTGACGATCAAGATGTGGGACCTAAATCGCGGCAGAGAATTGCTAACGTTGGTTGGACATGCCGCGGGCATCCACTCGGTCGCATTAAGCCCTGACGGCAAAAGAATTGCATCCATAAGTAGTGATGGTACCTTGAAACTTTGGGATTCAAATACGGGTTTAGAGATGCTAACGCTCAAAGGGAAAACTCGTCATCTATACGACGTACACTTCAGTTCCGACGGGATGCTTATTGCTTCGTCGAACTACGATGGAACGGTACAAGTCTGGGATGCCTCGTCAAGTTTTGTCGCCTCGGATGGGCAAGATGGACCATAAGCACTTGAGCGTTTAGCATGGCGAGCCTCACCGGACTAGGGGTTCACTTTTCCATGGATTTCGTAACACGTTCCGAAGCCCTTGGCCGGAACTCTTGATCCTTCGTGGGCTTGAACGCTTGGCGACACAGTATTTCAATGAGACACAGGGAGATAAAGAGTGGCTCGGTCCGAGGTTGTGATTGTCGTACCTCCATTTGCTGGAATCGACCGGCCCGCGCTCGGACCACATTTGCTGCAAGCGTGCGCTAAACAGGTTGGCGTCGACGTCGACATCATTTATGCCAATTTGGAATTTGCAGCACTAACTGGCGAACAAGTTTACGAAGCCATTGCATACGCTTCAACGTCAGCTTTAGCGGGCGAGCGAATGTTTTCTCGAGCCGCATTTGGTTTACCCGCATGGGGCCGCAACGCCGACGCAGCTCACCAAGTGCTTGGAGAAGTTAGTGCAAACGCGGCAACGGAGGTAACCTTTCTCCGGTCCATCGAACACCAAGTGCCTCAATGGTGTCAACAAATTGCGTGTCGACTAGTCAACGCAGGCTATCGCATCGTAGGTTGCTCGACGACCTTTGAACAAACGGCCGCCAGCGCTGCTTTGTTGCGAGCGGTCAAACAACTCGATTCTGGCATAATCACAATTCTAGGCGGTGCCAACTGTGATGGTCCGATGGGGGAAGCGTTGTCGTCTTTAAACCCTGCGGTAGATTACATTTTTCGAGGCGAAAGCGAGTCAACTTTTGTCGACTTCTTATTACTACTGAAAACAAATAACCGCCCCGGCGAACGGGTCCTCACAGGAAGACCTTGCAAGTCGCTCGATGATTTGCCAATTCCCGACTTTGCCCAATTCTTTCAACAACTTGAACGGCTTGGCGCCAATCGAACAGGTCATTGGTTGTCGTGTGAAACCAGCCGCGGCTGTTGGTGGGGCGAAAAGCAACATTGTACGTTTTGTGGACTCAACGCTGAGGGCATGGCGATGCGACACAAATCAGCGGATCGTGCACTCGCCGAACTTCTATATTTTCGCCAACTCTACGGTCCGATGGCTGTATGTATGACTGACAATATTATGCCTCACCAGTATTTTGAAAGCTTTCTATCGCGGTTGAGCGAGCAGATTCCCAATAGTCGATTGTTTTATGAGGTCAAAGCCAATTTGCAATTGGCTCAGGTGCAGTCTCTCGTCAAGTCGGGTGTACGCGTTGTGCAACCGGGGATCGAATCGCTACGACGCGATTATTGCGGCGGATGCGGAAAGGCGTAACCGGTCGCCAAAACGTATCACTACTTCGAAACGCTCGAGCCTGTGAACTCGAATTGCGGTGGAACTTGCTGTATGGATTTCCTGGCGATCAAGCGGAGGATTACGAAGAACAGCTCGCGTGGATGCCGCTACTGCATCATCTCGAGCCGCCACAAGGACTTTTCCCGATTATGATCGATCGCTTTAGTCCTTATTACTTTAATGCACCCAAATTTGGGATTACCAATATTAGGCCCCTGGCTGGCTACCGTGAAATATTCCCGGATGACGCCGATCTTACAAATCTCAGTTATCACTTCGAGGGCGATTTTGAATCAGCGTCTCGTTATGATCCGAATTTAGTGGACCGGTTGCGGCAAGCGATTAAAGACTGGAGAAGCTGTTGGGCAGCGGACACAAGACCCGTTTTAGTTGTGATTTCAACCGAAGATGATCGTTACCTATTGTTCGACACGCGACGGTCTTTTGGCCGAATATTGCCGCAGATACTCGATCGAGATCAGGCAGCCGCGGCACTTGTAAGCTTGCCGCTGAAAAATACTCAAGCGGTTCATCAATGGGCTCGCGATCAAGGGTTGGCGATTTCCATTGATGATTGGCACGTGGGCTTGGCGACTGCTCAACCACAATTGTTGGCCGAATTCGATTCGGAATCGAGCATTTCCAATTCGCGATAACCTACAGACCGATCAGAACTGCAATAATGCCACTGCGCGGTCGATTGGGCATCGTGCTGACTCGGCCTGCGACGGAATCTCGAAGAAATTGCGCTTGTTCGTTTGATAAAACGACACCCAATTTTGCCAGTTCTTTGACCGGTTCGCGCGTGAACTCGTCGCGAAATGCTTGGTCAGTTTTTAGACGATGTTCCAGTTGACCGAGATCAATCATCGCATTTACCCCTACCCAGATACAAAGCCCGCTGCTTCAAAACACAAATAATAGGGTCATCGGTATCAATTTAGTGAACGCTTTTGGGCAAAACAAGTAGCATTTGTGCGGATTTAGCAAAGGAAAAGAAAGGGTTCAACGACATTTCCACGCACAAGTGCCCAAAACGTTGGTGACAAATGGATTGTCTCAATCGATTATCTACCGACGAAGCTTTTCGCAGCTTCGATGAGCCGTGGGACCAGACAAATAACAAGGATTTACACGAAATTGACGTGGCAATCGATCATCGACGAGCATGGCGAAGCGATTTTCCGTGTCGCCTATCGGCTGCTTCGATCCGTCCATGATGCCGAGGATGTCTCGCAGGAAGTGCTCTTGGAGGCATTCAAGATGCCAGAAATTCCGGACGCATCTCTGCTGAGACGAATTGCCGCTTTCCGAGCGATCGACCGACTTCGCCAACGCGTTGTAAGCGTGTCGCTCGATGACGACTTCAGTCAGCTCGAACCTCGGTCGGTCGAAAAGACGATTGAAAACAAGGAAAGTGCGGATCTATTGAGAGAAGCGATTTCACGGCTGCCTCAGCAGCAATCTCGATGCTTTTGGCTGCGATATGTCGAGGGTTTATCAAATCAAGAAATCGCGGTCGTTGAGGCGATCAGCGAAAGCACGGTTTCGACAGCGCTTTGCAAGGCAAGAAAAAAACTGCGTCATCTATTTGCTAACAAACCGGAGAGTGCACATGAGTAGAGATACTACAGACAAGGCTGCTATACTCGTCCGCAATGGCGAAGAACTCGAACCAGCGATCTGCTCGGCCCTAGCAACGCTGCTTGCAACCGAACCGACCCCCGCAGAAGTGGACTGTGCAATGAATCAATTGCGTTTAGTTCGCGATTCGGTTTCTCTCCCAGTTTCAGTCTCGAGCCCCGCGACTTCAAATCATGGCAACTCAAACCCATGGCTGCTTGTAGCCGCCAGCATATTTGTTTTCTGCATATGCGGCATCGCGTCGACAGAGGGCTGGGCACAAGTAGCCAGGGACCTATCTGATCCGCTCAACGAACCCCGAGCGTTGAGCACTCTTGCAAAAACTATGTCAAACGCGGAGGAGGCCCCAGGAGACATAAGCTTCGCTCTGCGACTGGTATTGCTCGCCCACGTAACGTTCCTAATGATAGGCCTTACGGGAATGGCCGCGACTTGGCTAATTGCCATCTTGCGCTGCTTCCTTGATCAATGGGGTAAATCGCAACCAAATGGCAATTCAACTTCAACTCAACATTACATTCTTTTCTCTTCAGCGCTAATCTATGCTGTGGGGATTGTTCTTGGGGCTATTTGGGCTCAGGCCACATGGGGCCGTCTGTGGAGTTGGGACCCACGCGAGACTTTTGGATTGTTGACTCTTGCTGTTGTAATGCTTTGGCTGAGAGCAATTGATGTGCAAGTTCGTTCCGATATTGATAGTTGGCGTTTTTCAACGATGTCCGCCTCAATAGCAACGATTGCTCAGGGTGCAATTGTATTAATGCTCGTTTTAGGCAACCGATACGCCGCGTCCCTTCATTCGTATGGATTGCCTCCGTTAACTTTGCCCAACCTAGTGTTTAGCCTGTTTGCAGTTTGTTTGGCATTGATTTGGATATCCTTTGTTTTCCGCGCACGGTTCAGTCAGAAGGTTTCTAAAGCATAGTCTTGAATCTTCCGATGAGCCGTGTTGATCGGCGGCGTGATGTGGACGTTCCCATCAGTTAGCTACGTTCGTGATTGTCAGGTTGCGAGCCGCATCTGGAATAACTAGCTGAATCCCTCCACCTGAAGCCATTACCCCGTAGGATGAGGCCCGCGGTGCGATTGACAATTTTTGGTCGGCAGCGGGGACTGACCATACGTCAATCGCGCCGGTTGTGTACGATTCCAATGCACTCGTTGGATTGTGAACGGAATACTGGACGGCAATTCGCCCCTGGGGATTGATGCCTGACGCGTGCACTGATGCACCCGGACGTGTGTAAAAAAGTTTGAATTCGGATTCGGTGCGATTGCGAAAGGCGATTACCTTCTCTCCTTTTTGCAACGTCACGACGGCCACCGAACGGCTAAGGTCCATCGCCAATAAGAAGTTCAAGGCCATAGCGGACGGCAGGCCAGGCATCTTTGACTGAAAGAACTGCAATGAAGTTTTGATTCCGGCACGACGTGCTGGGGCATCTGTAACGCTCAGTGCGGCAATCCATTTGGCAACGCCTTTGTCCGACATCCAATCGCTGAGGCTGAGACCTGTGACGTTTGACATGTGACGGTCCTATGGTGTGAGGATAATGAAATGCGTGCAATGAATGCATGTATGCAATTGGGAGGCACTAGGTGGGCAGAATACGTAAAGCCGGTCCCTAATCAGGATTTTAACGGATCGCGCCGCGCACGACAAAGCCCCAGGTACATCGCCAGGGTTACGGCAGTGTAGAACAATTGTCGGCAATATCGTCCCCAATTGTTTTATTCCTCGCGGTTGCCTTAGATTGTTAAATTGGGGTCCAAACAACTAAAGATCAAAGAATTCGTGCAAAGAATTGGGACAAAACAATTGGGGACAATTGTTCTACATTTTAAGGTGGGCATCACTTATCTTTGATCACGATGGTTTGCTCGGTTGTGTTGCCGCGGAGCTGGGGTGAGTACATGGCGAAACCTGTCGCAGGCATTGCACGAAAAACGCCTGGCGTTTCGGCCCGCAACTTATATTTCAGTACACACTCTCCGGGCGACAACGAAGAGGCAAAGAAGACAACAGTCTGATCACGGAGTTCGACGTTGCTCCACAAGCCGTTGTCCCAGGCACTTCCACTTTGCAACTGCAGCGGCTCACAACCGGCGAGCTTCGGGTCCTCAAATGCCAGGTACTCATAGTGTTGCTTGGTGCGAATCCGCAACTCGACTTCGATGATGTCGCCGATCTCAAAGGTGTTTTGCGAATCGCCACTTGGCTTGCCGTTTAATGCATCGTTATCTTTGCGCAGCTTGCGATACTTCCGCTCGATCGATATCCCATCGCTCAGGGCAGGGATCGTGTCCACGGCTCGCTCGTACGTGGTCGTCAAATTCAAATGCAGATGGCTCCCTGCGGACTTGGCGACTGTGACCACGTGTCGTCCCGACTTCAACGCCACTGGGCTGAGTTGGATGTGAGTGTCGGGATGGAGTGGCAAATCTGGAGCATTGACGGGGAACGGAGGCATATCGTTGAGCGCATATTCAAACTCAATCTTTTCGCTCTTAATGTCCTTGGCAACTAAATATTCACTCAGGGCCAGTACCGCCAGGGCGGAGTCTCGGGTACTGCGCCAGTAAACACCGTTCTGTCGATTGTTGACAAGTCCCTGAACTACTTTTTCGGTGAGCGGATTGTCGGGATCGATCGCCAACAAGGCGCGTAACAGCCAGGCATTGGTCTCAACGTCGCTGTTCCACCATCGCCACCTCTCGGGTGCTTCAACCGACAAAGCGGCCGAATCCTCGTTGATTTGTACATGTCGAATCAAATTCTGTAACTCTTGTTGTGCAGCTTGCGTTTTCCCAACGTTGTGTAATGACAACGCCAGCAAGCAATGACCGTAGTGATTGAGTTCACTCCGTCGCTTGAGCAAACTGCGGAAAGCAGCGATGAGTTCACGAGCGTAGGGAGCGTTGGGATCCGTGGCTACCGATTTCGCGTTTTCCAGGATGTCCGTGTCAGCCTGGTCGTTTTCGATGAATTGATCATCACCAGCATCGTTATCGTCGTAATTATCGTAATCATCGTCGTCGATGTTTTCCTCGACGTCGTCCCATGGTAATGACAGCGCGTAAACCGTGTAGGCCAGGGACTGAGCGTCAAGTGGAGAACTTGCTACTTTGCCGGCGTCCCGGAACCAACTGGCAAGATAGCGGCGGCCGCGTTCGATGACGTCTGCACGCACGTCGATCTCGGCCTTGTCGGCTGTATGCAAGCCGACGAGCACGTAGGCCGTCATGAATGGAGTGGATGAATCACCTTCCCACCAACCCCAAGCGCCGTCTTGATGTTGAAAACGATATAGTCGCTGCAAGCCCTGGTCAGCGATTCGACCTATCACTTCTGAACTAAGCAAGTCGTCGCGGCGAATATTCTGTTGCAGCTGGATGCGAGGTTCGCTTTTCGCAGGTTTTTTGAAATCTTCGGCTTGGACGTCAAGGCGTCGCATAGCATCTGCGGCAATCGCCAGCGGATAAAAGCGACTCATCGTCTGTTCGACGCAGCCGTACGGATAGTCGATCAGGAAGGGAATTGCCTCGAACAACGCTTTGGCGGGAGAGCCGGTGGCAGTCAGCTCTATGGATAGCGAGCCAGCCGAAAGGTCTTCGGGCAAGGTGAACGCGAGTTCAAACTCGCCAGCATCCGCAGTCTTCAAAGCTAGCGACGTTGACTGGCGTTCGGACATGGTAAACGGAAGAATGGGCAGCACGCTCGCCATAGCATCGCTGGCTTCATCGGAAAGTGCTTTTACAGTCAGTTGTGCCGTTCCTGGCTGAATAGCACGAAGCTTCCAATCGAAGCGCTGGGTTTCACCTGCAGCAACGCGTCCTTCGCGAACGATTACCACCAGTCCGTCGTTCGAAGCAGCACCAACAGTATCTTCGGGTTGCATTAAATCCTCAGGGACAGACAGTTCGACTCGGACATGTTTCTCGGTTTTCATGCCGTTGTGTACTATGGCTGATACGACGACTTGGTCCTGCTCAACGAGGAATCGCGGAGTTTGCAGTCGCACCATCAAGGGCTGGGAGGTGAGCAACACGCCCGCACCATCACCCAACTGAGTTTTGGAGTTTATGGAAAAAGCCCGCAATTTCCACGTCGTCAATGAGTCCGGCAGTGGGAACTTGGCTAGAGCCTGTCCTCGGTCATCCAGGCGCAGGTGGGGCATCCAAGCCGCGGTTGCCGATTCATCTTCTCGAACAACTGGTTGCACGTACTGCCGATGCGCAGCGTTTGAATCGTCGTTGGACCAAGATGCATCGCCCCATGCAGTCGCTGCCGTCTCGCTTTCCATAGCGCTGGTGAAGTCGCCCGTTTCTGGGGCCATGCCGCCCATACCACCCAGGGCAAGGCTACGACGCGTGGTAACCGTGCGTGGATCCGCATCTTTTGAAGACTGACTATCGACCGACCAGGGACCGTAGAACATCTCCTCAGCCAACGAGTACTCCGGGCAACCAAAGTCACCGGAGGACTCAAACTGATGAGTTCCAAGCGATGATGAAAAATCGCCATCGTTCCATAACCAATTATTCGGCTTGGACTCCAAAAACATCTGCTTTGGTCCGATTCCTACCTCAGGCTGGATGGCAAGCACGGAAGCATCATAAGCTGCGAGTACCACATCGCCGGAGACTGGAGCTCCGTTGCTATCAGTGACTGCAACGCGGACAGTTGCCTCTGAACCCGGTTGATATTCGTGCAATTCTGCATCGACGGCAACCGTCAACATGCGATCCACGGGCGGAACGAATAGTTCGAAGCGCTCCCTCAGCAACTTGCCGTCACGCACGGTCGAAGCATGGTACAACGTGCTCGGGGAGTTTTGGGAGGTGATGGGTATCTCAATCACGCTCGATTGCTCAGCGAGAACAAATGTTCGTCGTACACCGAGGCCATCCTCAATCAATAGTTGCAGCGGAGGCTGATTGGTGTTCACCAGGATTCGAGCTGTATCTCCAGGTTGATAGGTTCGCGCGCAGGGAAGTAGTTCCAGGGCGCCGTAGCGCCTGCGCTGATGGTTGAGTTCGTCGCCATACACCACAAAGTTGACTGCTGCATCGAACTTACTCATAGAAACATCGCTCGCTGCAGCATTGGTTGATGCACCGTCATCCGCGACATCCTGGGCTGTAAGACTATCGTCAGCTTGAACGATCGCTCGATATTGTCCCGCCGGCAAGTCATCGAAGGTCACGGAAACCGTGCCGTCTTCCGCTGTGACAACGGGTTGAACGTCAATCAATTCGAGGCTCACTGCAGCATCCTGCGAGCTGTCGGAAGCGACCATGCAGAGCTTGAGCGAACCACTCTTTTGCACTGGCTGCGAGTTAGCATCGAGCGTGGTGATCACAATTTTTACGGGATCGCCCGATTGGTACCATCCCTGGTCGAGTTCGGCGAAGGTGAAGACGGGCGTGCCGGCAACGATTGTCGTGCCCTCAGCGGAAATCGAACGACGGCTATCATCGCGGACGTCAACCGCAAGCGTCAATTGCACGACGTCGTTAGATGGCGACACGAGTTTGCTTGTGTCAAATCGTACCACTGCGCGACCGTTGGCATCCAGCTTGGCCGTACCACTGGCAACTTCTACTCCGCGCCAACCAATCGAATTCCATCCGTAGCTCTTGTAAGAACTTGGCGATTTGAATATTTCATCTCCAAGCCACGGATAGAGATAGCCATAGCGTCCATAGCCAGGACCGTATAGCCAATCGAACGGCTGAGGCGTCGTGAAGTTCAGTCTCCTGATCTGCCGGAACCATTTGTAGTCGACATCGGCAGCCGCCACAGGATCGCCGAAGTAATAGTTTGCGGCCACGTCGAACGCGACGTCAGCGCCCAACTTGGGCATGGCTTGTGGTGCAACACTTACGCTATATTCGGGCCGCTTGTATTCTTCTACTCGAAAAAAAGTTGACGGCATCGATTCCACGAATACCTGATACGCCCCTAGGGCGGCCTCTTTTCCCAGCTCGATCGAGCCATCGACGCTCCCTGTTTCATCGCACCTCAAGTCCAGTGTCTTGTAAATACTCCTATTTGGTGCAACGATCGAGATTTGCAGCGGCGTACCAGCTTCGGGGCAAGCAAGTGGGTCATCCTCGCGTTGTTGTCGATACCAGGAGCGAAAGTGCATCACCTCGCCCGGTCGATAGACTGGCCGATCCGTTGCAGTGTAGGACGCTACGATGGGCTCCGTCCACGGCGACGCACCTCGATCAAATAGCGACAGGAACACCTTGCCGCGGCTCTTGGTTCGGGCGTAGACCAGTGCACTATGTTCATCATTGGAAGGCACAATCACCTCGCCCGCTTCATTCGACTCGTACGCAGTACTCCGCAACTTCTTGGTGCTCGCGTCATATTGAATCACGCGCAGAGTTTCGTTTGGTAACCGTTCTCCGGTGCGCGCATCAACCAACGTCAGCAACGATTGCTCGGGCTGAACTTCATGGACAATCGCGGCAGATGTGACCAGGATGATTGCTCGCGAAACCTCGTCGGTGCCTGGGATGCGGGCTTCGAGCAGGTACTCGCCCATTTCGTCGTGGGGAACAACTGTGGAACTGGTGGCAGCTTCCATCGACGACTCCGGCAGATCGACTGTCCAGCTCTTCACCGTCGCTCCCACATTGTTTATTGCGTCGTCGTGGTCATGGCTCCATGGTTCGACGGCGTTGATGGTGGGTGTCCGCCGCCATGGACCTGTAGAGTCCGATTGATCAGCCAAAAACTGTTCGGCATGCAGCTTGCGCAGTGTAAATTCCACTGTCACCGTGTTGCGGTACGTGAACCAGATCTGCGGCTGATTCCCGTGTATATAAACACCGGACCGGCCCAGCAGTACGTCGGGGCGTTTCATTACCTCCAGCTGCTGCCGCGCGAGCACGCTTCGCTGATGGTCAGGGAATTTTTCCATAACGCGTTCGTACTCGCGCTTGGCCGTCATGAACTGACGCCGCATTTGGTAGTACTGACCTATCTCATACATCGCCCGCGGAAGGCTATCGCTATCTGGATAGCGTTTTTCGAGCTGACGATAAAGTGCCAGTGGACTGTGTTGTGCGGGAAGCGTCAATTGCCGCACGTTTACCCCCACTTGGATCCTGGTTTCGTCATCGCCTAGTTTGTTGACCGGCGACATCCCCTTGACCACTTCGCTCGGGAGGTACGCTGGTCGATGGTACATATCGTACTTGAAGATATCCCATTCTGGATCTCTCGATGGCCCAAACAGCCGCTTAGCCAAACGCGCTCGATAGAGCATGATCCGACCTGCGTTATGTTTTTCGGGTGTTGGATCGAGTTGTTCGATTTCTGAGGCCAAGAACAAGATCTTTTCGCCACAGCCAAGTTTCGCGGAGTAATTTGCCGGCACGTCAAGGAAGACGGGATTGCCAGCGGCGTCATGCGGAATTCCAGCCCGACTGAGCCAATCGTACGTTTTGAGCGGACCATAATAGTCTTGCGCGGCTTCAACCCCATTCCAAAACCAGTCTATTTTATCATTGGCTTGGTAGTTTGGTGACCACCATAGGTTGTTAGTCCAAGCTTGCTGGGCGACGTGTAAATCGAGCACCGCGATCAATCGAAAGTCCACGACGATCCGCTCGTGCGACAACTGGGTTCTGTAGGTTTCAGGAGCGGTTGTGTCCGCGCTTTGTGCCAACTTCGCGAGGAAGGCACGCTCCCACTCCAGAACCGGCGTGACCCGCGCTACAGCCTTCAAACGTGTTGCGGAATCGTCATTCCTAGTGATCGTAGCTTTATCAGACATGCTCAGGACGCGGTGATGCAGTTGCTTGATCTCCGCTATCGCTCTGTCCCATTCCTGCTCCGCAACCGATTCGAGGATTTCGGCACCAAGCTGCTTGTCGGCCACCTGATTCAGCTGAAAGATGCCGCTGGCATGCTGAGTCGTATATTGCAAATACTGCGTGTATAGGATGACATACAGACCACACAGGAAAATCTTGGCCACGACGCTTATCAAGGCTCGCACCCCAGCGGAGGTGAAGCAACAGGAGTGTAGGTATTGCATGGGACCCTTTCGAAGCGTCGTTAACGCTTAAACTTGCGAACGAAAAGAACTTTGCTCAACTTATCACAGTCAGTTTATCACAAAGTGGCTTCCAAACATTTCTGATCGACATGATAAACGTCCATTTGTCGAATCGACGACTAATCGAACGAGGCTCTTATCCCAACACACGTTGTGACCTGCTTAGAATAAAGCATGAGTTAGCAAGTCTCTCAGGTTCGACTTTCCGCCGCTGTCCAGATATCTCCGTCTGCACAGTTAGGCGGTACCGCCTCAGGAATAAACCATGACAGGTCGTCTCATGCTACTTCACACCTGGACGTTTCTAATTGCACTGACTTTGACAAGCGCTATCTGCGGATGGTTTGTGCCAGCGTTTTATGATTGGACAGGGGCGGACCAAAGTCGTCCATCGCCGTTGATGTGGCAGGTTCCGTTAGCCATAACGAGCGGCGCACTTTTATTTTCGATCACTTTGCCCTGGATACCGATCAAGGGATGGGCCAAGGTTGAAGGGAGCGGACAATCGCAATTCAAACTTCGATCCGTGATGTTGCTGATGTCAGGCGTCGCGATAGCCATCGCGATTGGCAAATGGTTTCCAGCTGTGCTCGCGATTTTCTGCCTAACCCTCGCCCTGCTCGCGACAATTCGCGCCGCCATTCTCTATCCGGAGCGACGTTTTGCCATCGTCGCGATGTTCGCATGCATGATACTGCCTTTTGCCTGGGTTCTTGGCTACCGGGAACTCGACAATCTCCTGCCTTCCATCGTTTGGATGTCTGTCGGCCTGCCGGGATTTTTCCTCTCGCTACTCATCAATAGCTTTATTGGCACGTCTCCCCATGAGTCCTATTGGCTGGCGATGCTGATCACTGCGACTCAAATAGGGATTGGTTTGTGGGTGATACGCATCGGGCCAAAACTTGCAATTGCGTACATCCTGTTCATGATGTTTTCATCGCTCATGGGGTCGTTGGTGTTGAACGCATTGGTAAGAGCCTAAAGACGTTACCGAGACTCTTGGGGACATGAAGCGGCATCGCTCACCGGTCCACGAAAATTGTAGCCGGCCGCTGTAATACGGAGCAAAAAATTTTGCACATTTTTTGATCGACTTTCACTCTAGATTCCGCATGAAGCTATATCGACCAAATTCCGCTTCACATCCGGTGTCTCATGCTTCCATTCATGCTGCGATGGGTTTCCATAACCGCTCTGTCGTCTTTAGTTGCTTTAATGACCGTGCCCACTCTTGTTTTGGGCGAGGAACGAATCGTTGTTTGGACCGGCGACGGCGGGACTCCACAGTGGAGTCTGGCGGCTAACTGGGACCCAGCGGGGGTACCGTTTAACGATCAGGTGAATAGTATTTTCTATCAAGTCGAGATTCATAGCGGTACGGGAGTTCAAATTTCTGGCATCAATCCGACCATTGATAGCCTTTCGCTCAGCAACAGTCTGCTAATTGCACAAGGTTCGACGCTAACTGTATTCCGAGCCGACGACAGATTGCTCAGCGGTAGAATTGTCAATAGTGGGCAAATTGACATCGACTCCGTTGGAGCGGTCACGCAGTTGCGGCTTTCGAGTGGTGACGTTGTTGTAACTGGTGGCGGCGTGATTCAACTGGGCAACAATCTGCTTAACCGCATTTCTGGCTTTGACGGTGCCAAGTTGATCAATGAAGACAACACCATACAAGGTTCTGGGCAGGTGGGTTTCGGATCACTCGGAATAGTCAATCGTGGTGTGATTATCGCAAACCAATCAGTCGCGATGACGGTCAGTCCGAGCGCTTTGGGCGCTGTGAATGAAGGACTGATTCGCGCGACAAATGGTGCAACACTTAACCTCTCGCATCCAATTGCGGCCACCTTTGTAAACGAACTTGGCATTGTCGAAGCCGACGATGCGTCGACAATCAACCTATCGGGTGTGACCATCGGCGGAGGAACGATGCGAGCGATTGGCACCGGCGTTTATCGTGTGTCAGGAGCCACCTTGCTTGACGCTTCCAACGGAATGGTCCTGGATGGCCAATTGGAAGTCGCGAATGGACAAACTCTGTTTCTACAAGGCAACCTCAATCACTCTAGCGGAACATTGGAATTGCAATCAACTGGAGCTACAACTTCTCTCCATTTGCTCGGTCAAGTCGAATTGCGCGGAAATGCGGACATTGTCCTCACCGACGCTACATCGACAAGAATTTTGGGTAGTGGAGTCGACCCAGCGCTCATCAATTACAACACGATACACGGAACTGGGCAACTCGGCAACAACTCCATGCAGATTGTTAATCACGGCGTCGTTCAAGGAGATACAACTTCCGGTCTGACGGTCGATCCAAATTTATTGGGTTTAGAAAATGCAGCCGATGGCGTTTTGCGTTCTTCCAACGGAGGAGTATTAACACTTACAAGCGGCACATTCACTAACCGCGGACTGATCGAAGCGGACGCAGGCTCCAGAATTGCCGTGGAGGACTCCGCGTTGATTGTCAATGATGGAGGATCGATTCGAATTGGGCAAGGCGGAGAAATCGAGAGCGCAGGAGTCGTAGAATTGGTCTCAGGAAAACTCGAGATGGACGGCGGTCAGCTAGTTGCCCACCAAGGGGTCACGCTATCATCGGCTCAAATCTTGGGTAGTGGAACGCTCATTGGAGCGGTGGAGCTCGGTGCGAACAGCCTGATTGCACCTGGGAATTCGCCAGGCATTTTGGTTTTCGACGGTCCGCTAACGCTCGCTGGGGAAATGCAATTTGAATTTGGTGGTCTACAAGTCGATGGAAGTTTGCCGTCCGAGTTCATTGTCAACACAGGCATCGATCCACTATTGACAGAGATTGATCAGATCCACGTATTGGATCAATTGCGTTTGTTGGATGGTGCTCGGATAAATCTCGAGCTCCTTGCTGGTTTCACACCAACTGATGGTGATTTCTTTGACTTTCTAACTGCAGACCAACTGGTCATCGAGGGAGCTGTCACTTTCGATTTGCCTCCGATCGATGGGGTCATGTTCTCCCATGAACTATTGACTTTGTTCGATCCGGTGTACGGCAGGGACAGGGACGTATTTCGTATGTCAGTCAACGCTGTCCCCGAACCCAATGCGCTCAGCTGGTTGTTGCTTTTGACCACTTATTTGGTCTCACGGCGTTCGCCCTATCGTTCCTCGCAACACTATTCAAACAGAGCCGAAAATGAACCTACGTAACTGTTTCTAAAAAGCGTCCTGATTGCGAATGGAGCGTGGCAAATCATAATGAAACAAGTGCGGTTCAACTGCATTTGACCATTCTGTACGCTCTCGATGGACGATCTACATGAACGCAATTACGCAGTTATTGCAATCGGTTGGCAGGGGCGAGGAGGGGGCTTTGGCGGACTTGGTGGCTGCTGTCTATATTGAGTTGCATCAAATGGCAGCTCGCCGGATCGCACGCGAACACAGTGGAGCTGCGGCTTTACAGACGACTGAGTTGGTGAATGAAACTTGGCTGCGGCTATTTCCATCAGGCGCGACGACTTGGGAAAATCGCTCCCATTTTTTTGGTGCGGCTGCTGAAGCCATGCGCCGAGTGTTGGTGGATACGGCTCGACACCGTGGCGCTTTGCGAAGAGGTGGCGATCGGAAAATGTGTGAATTGGATGAGAGCCATGCAATTCGTGCAATTGATTTAGACTTGGTGCTTGATGTCGATGAGGCGTTGACCGAGTTGGAACAAATCGATGAACAAGTCGCTCAAGTAGTCAAGTTACGGTATTTTGCTGGCCTGACAAATCGTGAAGCAGCCGAAGTGCTGCACATTGGCGAAGCAACTGCCCAGCGCAATTGGGCGTATGCACGCGCCTGGCTGTTTGATCGCATTGTTGACAATCCTATCGATTGACCCCATATGGGCGAAAGAGGCTAGATGCGATGAGCCGCGAAATTCGCTTGTTTGAAGAAGCAATCATGCTGCGGGATGAATCCGCGCGGGTTCAATTCCTGCGCGAAGCTTGCGCGGAAGACCAACCTCTATTTCTTCGACTTCAGCGGCTGTTGATCATTCACGAGCAAGAAAGTGACTTTCTTGCGAGGCCCGCCATGCTCGACGTTCTGAATAGAATAGAATCCAACCTTCAATCACATCAACCCGGCGATACTATTGGACCATACCAGCTCATTGAAGTACTCGGTCAAGGCGGGATGGCGGTCGTTTGGCGAGCACGACAAATGGAGCCCGTGTGTCGTGATGTAGCCATTAAGTTCCGCGCACGACTGAGTGAGCCCAGCCATCTCGTAAAACGTGTGCAACGTGAGATTCGGGCATTGGCGATGATGCATCACGCAAATGTCGCCACGATTCTGGATGTCAGTCAAACTGAACTCGGCGAGTTGTTTTTGGTGATGGAATTGGTCAATGGAATTCCGATTACGGAGTTCTGTAGTAAATACTCGCTCCCCTTGGAAGCTCGAATAAAACTAGTTCTCGAAATCTGTAACGGAGTGCAGCACGCGCACCAACGAGGGATTATTCATCGCGATTTGAAGCCAGCAAACTTGTTGACATTCGAGCAGGATGGTGCCGCACACGTCAAGGTTATCGATTTTGGAATCGCCAAGCTCCTCGATTCGGAAAACCTTAGCGATCAAACAACTCTAGCGGGACAAATTTTTGGTACGCCCGAATACATGAGCCCCGAGCAAGCGCAGTTCACTCCACATTCCGTTGATATCCGTAGTGACATCTATTCGATTGGAGTTGTGTTGTATGAATTGCTAACGGACGAATTGCCGTACGAAGGGTTTCGCCAATCGCAATCACTGGCCGAGCTATTTCGTGTGTTGCGTGAAGAAGAACCGGTACCTCCAGAAAAGCGAGGTCCGGCAAAATCTCTCCATTTGTCTCGGCTACCAGTCGATCTCAACTGGATCATAATGCGTTCCTTAGAAAGAGAACCCGATGAGCGTTATGCATCCGTTGATCGGCTGGCGGACGACTTGAAGAATTTCCTGGCCGGACGGCCGGTCTCGGCCGGCCCCCCAACCGCTGCCTATCGATTGACGCGTTGGTTGCGGCGGAACCGCGCTACAGCCTCGATGCTGACAACCATAGGTGCCGTGCTGATCATCGCAACAATAATCAGTATCATGTTCGCAGTCGGAGCTGGCAAGTCGAAGCGGTTGGCCATCGAGGCGGCGGTTGATGCCGAAAAAGCCAGAAGCTTGGCACAAGCACGACTGGAATTGGCGGAGATTGAGCGAGCTCGCGCGGAAGGAGCTTTGGACCAAGAAGCACATCAACGGGAAGAGACTGAGTTTCGAGCTTATGTCGCTCATGTTGCTGCTGCGCAGGCTGCAATCGGACTCCATGACACGTTTGAAGCGGTTACGAATTTAAGTGATGCACCCGAAAACTATCGCGCTTTCGAATGGTGGTATTTGCTTGGCCAAGTTGATCAGTCTGAGAGATCGTTTGGTGGCTCACGAGATTTCGTTCAATACGGTCATCAAGGTCGAGTTGTGTCCTCCATTTTTCACCCGACACAGGATTGGCTTTTTACCGGTGGCCAGGACGGAGCAATTATCCTATGGGAATTGAGCACCGGAAAGGAACTCGGTCGTTACGACGGCGGTGCACCAGTATCTGTTTTGCGCATCGCCCCCCACGGTCGTTGGATCGTCGCTGGTTCCAAAGATGGCCGTCTGATCTGCCTCGAATTGCATGGCTTGCACGATACCGATTCCTATAGCGATTCATTTGAGTGGAGACTGATGTGGGACCGAAGTACTGGAACCGGCACGCTCCGAGCAATTGATTGGTTACCTGACGGTTCAGAAGTACTGGTCGTGGTCGATGATGGCCAACGCGGGAATCTTAGTAGAATCCGCGTGGCCAATAATGAACTGGTGGAAGTTATTGCGAGCTACGACGATCCAATCACAGCCTTTGCCATGCGACCGGACGGCGCCGTGGCCATTGCCGTTAATCACCGGGTACTTTTCTGGCCACCGGGCCTGGATGGAGAGCCACAGACAGTCATCCATAAAGTTCATGACCAAATAGACTGTTTAGCGTTTCACCCAGACAATGGGCTCTTCTGCATCAACGCTCGGTTTGGCATCGAGCTCTACGATATCGAGTCTGGTGCTCCGATTGATGTATTAACCGGTCATACTGGCCCAATTCACGATGTGCAATTCAGTCCCGATGGAGGACACTTGGCTTCAGTCTCGGAGGACGGTACTCTGCGAATTTGGGATACGACAAGTCGTCAACCGGTCGCTGTGAAATGTGGACACGTACGCGAAATCACCGACTTGGAGTTCAGCCCAGACTCGTCGATGATTGCAACTGCAGGAAGACTGTGTGCAAAGTTGTGGCGTCCAAAATCTAGTGCATCGCCAGCAACCAATGCAACCACTATTATGAACGGAGTGCTTGAAGTCAAAGCGGCTGCCAATACGGACCGCATCTTAGTGAGTACGTTGGGTGGACCATTGGTTTGTGACCTCAGCGATGGCGAACTATTTGATCTCAGTGGCGTAGAACCTATTTCGACGATTCGGGAACTAACATATTCAGCAGATGGAGCCTATGTGGCTTGGTGCGACATGCTGGGACAGCCGCATCTCCTGTCGGTCGATTCAAATGCTCAACTTCCGATTCCGGCTGTTGAAGCTGCTGTCACTTCTCTTGCTTTGGATGGCGAGTTTCTCTACACCGCCGATCAGTTAGGTGCGATTCGGCGCTACGCGGTCAACAGCGACCAGTCTGAACTTTGCTGCCAAACGTCAGGTTTGCTCCATCAACTGGTAATTTCTGTCAATGGAAAAACGCTGGCTTGGCACGATGACCGATCAGTGGTCGTGATGGATGTAGCGACACGACAAGAGCTTTGCCGTCACGAAAATCGTGAAAACCAAGTGCTCGGTTTGGCTATTTCCGACGCGGGAGATTGCCTTACCGTTTCGAATGGACAATCGCTCGGCTATCAGGGCTACGACTACTTGTCATTTTGGTCTGTTGCAGATGGCTGGATCGATCGACTGCCCGCTGAGCATTCCCGCGAAATCGAATCTGCGGCATGGTCGCGAGATGGCCGTCGATTCGCAACGGCAAGTCGAGATGGAACTGTCAAGATTTGGGATCGTCAACGATTGCAGGTGGTTCTCACGCTGCGGTCTACGGTCGGCGGATGCAAGTCGCTTTCCTTTTCCAATCAAGATCAGATGCTGATCGGAGTATCCTCGGAAGGACATATCACTCTCTGGGAAACACTACCACAAAATCGTCGCAAGGGCCGCTCGCGTTAGACCTTATCGGTATTTGTCGACGGCAGCAGCAGGTTGTCGATCAATCGCGTTGCACCAACTCGTGCAGCGATTAAGGCTACGGCTGGGACATTGAGTTCGGTGAGCGTTGCCAGTGTTCGCGCATCCACGACGCGGGCATATTCAACGTGGTCCGCACCTTCGTCATACAAAGTGCGTTCCATGGCCTCTTCCAACCGCTCGATCGAATGCACCCCTTCATCGACAAGCTCGCGAACTCGACAGAGCGACTTCCATAGGCTGAGAGCAGATCGACGCTGGTCGGCTGTCAGATAGCGATTGCGACTACTCAGCGCTAATCCGTCCGGTTCACGGATGGTCTCGCACCCTTCGACCCGAATGGGAACATTCAAGTCCTCAACCATCTGGCGAATCACTGCCAACTGCTGATAGTCCTTTTGCCCGAAATAGCTAATCGTGGCCGGGAGGATCAGAAACAACTTGAGGACAATCGTCGACACGCCACGAAAATGTCCAGGACGACACTTGCCTTCCAAAGGCAATGCAACCGCGGGTGGATCAACATAGCAGGAATAGCCCGCCGGATAAAGCAACTCCGGCGTGGGAGCAAACACCAAATCGGTTTGCAGGTCCCGTAACATCGCGCAATCTCCTTCCAACGTACGCGGGTATTTCGCAAAGTCCTCGTGTGGCCCAAATTGTGTGGGGTTCACAAAGATGGTTACCACGGTAATGTCGCACTCTTGGCGACTGCGGCGAACCAACGCGAGATGGCCTTCGTGCAAGGCTCCCATGGTGGGAATCAGGCCGATGCGCATGCCGTTCTTGCGCCAAAAATCAACATGAGCATACGCTTCCTGGGGCTGTTCGACGATCTTCACTGAACGTTTCTCTATGTTACGTGGCGGCATTGCGTCACCTGACGCAGTTGGGGGAAATATGTTCCAATCGTAAGAACTATAGTCGAAATGCCCTGTTTGTGAGATATGCCATGCACCCACGACATGAACCGGTCGCATTGGCGGACTGCATGCAACATGGACCCGCGTCCGGCGCCGAGTTGTTTATCGTCGAGGGTCTGTCGGCTGCCAAGGCGGTGGCGGCAGTCTGCAATCGCGAGTTTCAATCGGTCTTGCCGATGCAAGGAAAACCGATCAACGCGATGAAGTCCAAAGTAGTTGACGTCGATCGCTACGAGCTGTTTCAGGCGATCGTGGCAGCGCTCGGGTTCGACTCGCCACAACAAGTTTCAGTCGAAAAATGCCGCTTCGAAAAAATCATCTTGTTGTTCGATCCGGATGCAGATGGAATTCACTGCGGAGCACTGCTACTGATCTACGCCTATCGCCGCCTCAAGCAGTTGTTAGACGCCGGCCGCATTAGCCTGGCCCATGCGCCGCTCATGCGATTGGACTGGAGCGATCACAACGAAGTCGCACAACATGCATTGGCCTATTCGCCTGCTCACGGACGACAACTGGTCCAAGATATTCAGCAACAGGGTGTCCAGCAAATCCGCAAGACCTTTTATCGCGGCTTGGCCAACATTGACCCAAACACGCTCAATGTAGCCTGTATTGCACCGGAAACGAGATATGTCAGCGGCCTACGAAGCGAAGATGCCGAGGCAGCCATTGCCATGTTTGGCAAGTGATCGATGTCCTGGAGACCCGGCTCGAGAATTGTCCGGCAGAAAAACTGAAGACCGCTGGAGGACGACGTGGTTTTTACGAATGCAGTTCGACGATATCGCCATCCAACGGTTGGTAGTCCGGTTTGACAGGGGTACCATCATGCACTGCTTTACCCCACACCCGTGCAGATTTTAGTGAAGCAGCCATGTCGCGATGGACGTGCTCCGCCACTTCCACCAGCGATTCGCCTTTGTGAATCGTAAAGGGCTTGGACATGTCAGGCTCTTTTTCCTTAGGGTGTTTCGTATAGACGCGCACGATCTCGAGCCGTTCGAAGACTTGCCGACGCAGTTCATCCAATCCAGTTCCTGCGGTGGCACTAACTTGCAGACGATCGAAAGGTAGTTGAATGAACTCATCCAGCAGCTGCAGACGTTCGATCGCTCCTGGATCATCCGCTTTGTTGAACACGACCAGCGTGCCTGTATAACTAACTCCAATATCTTCTTCATCGAGCATAGTCGTGCGTCCAAGTCGCGTTTTGCCGCCATCAAATCGCGCGAGTACCGCTTGAGTATCTTCGATCAAATCGTCGCTCGCCAAGTCAATTACTAAGAACACCAGATCCGCTCCCCGAACCAAGCCAATCGTGGCCGGATCCATGAAGTCGGTGGTTACGGGTGGCAAGTCGATCAATTGAAAAGGGCAGTCTTCGAACAACATCATCCCAGGCATCGGGGCTTGCGTGGTAAAGGGATAGTTGGCGATCTCGGGTTGGGCTCGCGTGAGCGCCGCGAGCAGTTGGCTTTTACCGCAATTTGGCGCACCGATCAGTAATATCCGTCCAGCGCCTTGTTTTGGAATTTTGGTTGTCGGTTTTGTCGTCGACTGGGCAGCTTTCTGCGAATCGGCCTTGACCTTGGCAATTTTTGCTTTCAGATCTGCCTGCAGTCGGTCGGTTCCCTTGTGTTTGGGAATTTCCCGCAACATCAACTGGAGACATTCGAGTTCTTCTTGCGGTGTCTCAGCTTGTCGGTAAGCCGCTTCGGCTTTGTGATATTGTGGAGTCAGATTGGCAGGCATGGCGAAGTCAAATTGATGTTGTGGACGAAATCTGAATTTACGTGGCTAACTTGCCCAAATAGACGAGGCTGTGACACCCTGTTGTATGAGACGGGGCGACGAACGGTGAGTGGGCAACTTGACATCAACTTTCGGCAACTTGAAGCACAATTCGTATCGAATTCAGATTTTGTGGAAAAGAGAGTCGAGTGGCATAAAATTCACGGTCGGCTTCGAAGTACTCCGTAGCATCGGCCAGCGTGGTGGCGATTTCTTTCCAACGCGAGATGAGCGAACCGGCGTTCTGCTCACCACGCTGATAGCCGGGCCGCGATGAAAAGAGAATGCGATCTTTATCGTCAATCAAGTAGATCCAGTCACTCGATTCGGTGGCTGACAGTTCTGGACGCACCAAGCCGCCGATCTCTGCTTCGGCCAAAATGAGTCCAAACGGTTCTTCTGTACGAGAATCGAAGACGGGAACTCCGGCGACGATGCGCACGGTTCCGGCAACGGTGAAATCAAAGTCGATGCAGCATTCACCGGGAAACTGTTGCATCACAATTTTGTGGAACATATTGGTGGCACCGTGGCGCAACCTACTGGCTGGGAGACCACGAATGTTGGAAACGTCATGCAAACTACGCTCGATTCGTACCAATTCGTCAATTCGCTCGTCACTGATCTGGGCGTAGCTCAAACCGGTAAGTGTATTTTTGGTTCTTGCCAATGCCAGGAGAATGGTTGCAAGCCTTTCGCGTGAAGTTGAAAACTCTTCGCGTTCTCCGTCAACATGAGCCATCAAATGTTGAACGGGAGGTAGCTCCACCATAAACTGGGCGGTAACGGCCAGTTGCCGGATCTGGACGCAGAGCCTTGATTTTAAATCGCGGCCGGTAAGTCGCATTGCATCATATTTGGCTTGACGTTGATGGGTACCGGCGATCCAACTTTCAACTTCCTTGGCCAGTTCTTCTGCAGACGAGTGCCTGGCGAAGCGTTCGGTCGACATGGCCTGGAGGCAAATCGCTTCCAACTCGCGTGAAACGTCTGGGTTGTAGTCGCGCGGTTTGGGGGGATTGGACGAAGCGATTGTGTCCAAAAGTTCTTTGACGGTCGTTCGTCCCGACTGCGATTTGGAACTTTTTTCGTGGGGTGCGACACCCGTTAGAATTGCGAATAGGATAGACCCCAAACCATAGACATCGGTCCGTTCATCAAGTAGTTCCATATCGCCAGCTGCCTGTTCGGGCGACATGTACAGTGGAGTGCCAAGCACATCTCCGTCGAGCGAATAGCCGGCAGGAATTTCATCTGGACCACCGCTGAGTGCTAAACGCGTGGCAAGCTCTCCATCGGTTTCGAGTTTCGCCAGCCCCCAATCGAGCACCAGGACTTGGCCGAAGTTATCCAGCGCCACGTTCTCAGGCTTAAGGTCACGATGAATAACACCCCGTGAGTGGGCGTACGCAATCGCTTGGCAAACGTCCAGGAATGCGTTGAGCAGACGGTGAAGTTGAATGGTATTGTCGTTTGCATTGCGGCGTCTGACATGGTATTCGTGAATGGCTTCCGCCAGCGTTTGCTTGCCAAGAAATCGCATTGCATAGAACGGGAGCCCTGTTTCGGAATTGATACCGCTTAGATAGAGCGGCACGACATTGGGATGCTCGAGGTGCCCCGTGATTTCCGCTTCACGTTGAAATCGTTTCCACAATTTGGGAGATTCTGCTGCATTGGAATTCATTTCCTTGATTGCCACGTTGCGGCGCAGTTTTTCATCGCGGGCTAACCAAACCGTTCCCAATCCTCCTGCGCCGATTTTACGAATCAAAGTGAAACGAGCGATGGCTTGTCGGGTTTCTTCAACAGGTAACGCACTGGAATTTGCCGTTTGGCTACGATCAAAATAGGCGGTAGCGGTTTCGGCGACCAAAGCGGCCGGGGACGACATCCATGATTTGGCAGCAGCTTCGCGAACGGAACGACGCATACGCTCTTTGGAGACTTCGCTCAATCGAATGGAACTATCGCTCGTCGCTACATCGGGATTGGCATGGTCCACTGCAACTTTTTGAATCAAAGACGAGAGCTTGGCGAACGCTCGGCTTTCTGGATGTTCGCTCAAAAATTCGTCCAGCGCGCGTTGATCACTCGGACTCAGCTCTCCCGACAAAGATTTGTTAATGAGCTCAGTTGCGGTCCGGTCGTTCACGATCGATCTCCAGCATTTAGGTTTAGTTTCAACATGACACACTTGGCTAGATTTAGCCGGGCGCGGTGCAGTCGTGCCCAAACGGCGGTGGGAGCAATCCCGAGTTCTTTGCTAACCACTTCGGTGGATAGTTGCTCCATCACGCGCAGGATAAACACATTGGCCTGCTTTTGGGCGATGGAAGCAAGGCAATTTCGTACAACTTCCCAAAAATCACTTTCGTCAAGATCGGTACCTGCAATGGAACCGAATACACTTTCTCGCAACCAGCTCCCAGCATTGTTGAAGAAAAGTTCTTCAGAGTCGAAAGCGCTAAGTGACGCGTTGTCAATTCTCCGTTCGCGACTGCGAATCGCGTCAATTATTTTTCGCTTCAGAATCCCTAGCAGCCAAGCCAACTGGGGACCGGAGCCGTCGTATTGGTCGAGATTCCGGATCGCCGACAAAAAGGTCTCCTGCACGGCTTCCTCCGCTGCGGGAGATTCTCGAAGCTGTGCATGGGCATAGCGGTATAGATAGTCGCCGTAAGCATCAACCCACTCTTCGGGTCGAAAGTTGGGCTCTACAGCTTCCTGTGGGTAGGGAGCCAAGGTTCTGCTCGTATTCTAAGGGGAAGTGCCGGAGACAAAAATTGGATGGCTGACAACAGTATATCGCTGTTGACGCGGTTCGGGGATACGCGACGGCCCACCGTTCAAACAAGCAAAAAGTTGGTCAACAGTTGGTGTGCCTTACGTACCTTTTGCAAGGATGTTAACATTTGTCTAGTGATACGGTTCTTCCCTTAACGATCTTCAGTTATCGCCCGACTCAATAATCAGAATGACCACCATGAGCGGACACGTCGGTGCCGTATCGTACCTGAACTCCAAGCCTCTTATTTATGGGCTGGCCGAACGCCTGGCACCTAAGCCGCTTGTGTTAGACCTACCCAGCCGACTTGCCGATCGCTTGTCGAGCGGAGAATTGGATGTAGCGCTGATTCCCTCCGTCGAATTTTTGCGGAGTGACCACTGGTCGATCGTTTCGGACGCATGTATTGCCTGCCGCGGTCCGGTTCGCAGCGTACAGCTCCTTTTTCGCTGCCGTCCCGACCGCGTGAGAACACTTGCGCTGGACGAGGGTTCGCGGACCAGCGCCGCATTGGCCCAGGTGCTGCTATCGCAACAATTTGGCCTGCGTCCCAATCTACTGCCATTGCCGATCGATGCTACGTTAAGTTCTATTACGGCCGACGCGCTGGTGGTGATCGGCGATCGCGCGATGAATCTCGACCCCGCTCGGTTTGTGGAAACTTGGGATCTTGGCGAACGCTGGTACGAGACCACTGGATTGCCATTTGTGTTTGCGATGTGGATTGCCAAATCGGTCGATGATTCGATGCAGCTGAGCGAGACACTGCGCACAGCGCGTGACGAAGGGATCGCCAACTTGACCGAAATTGTTGATCGCGAAGCGCCACGGTACAACTTGTCGGCCGACGATTGCCGCACATACTTTGAAGAACAATTGCATTTTTTTCTGGGCCCAGCAGAGTTAGCTGGGTTGAACATGTTTCGCTCTCAGGCAACCGAACTCGGACTGGTACCTGCGGAGAGCAATCAACTCACATTGATGCCGATATGATTCAACCAATTTTAGATAAAGCGATTCAAGGCGAACGGCTTTCCAGCGACGAGTGTTTGGAGTTGCTGAAGAGCCGCGATTTAACAGCGATCGGAGCGGCTGCCAATGCAGTGACCGAACGTTTGCATCCTGAGCCGTATCGCACCTATAACATCGATCGCAACATTAACTACTCCAATGTTTGCACGGCAGTTTGCGACTTTTGCGCGTTTTATCGTTCGCCCAAAAGTGATGAAGGCTACGTGCTGCCCCGCGACGTTCTATTGAAAAAAGTCGAAGAAACGGTCGCCTTAGGTGGCAATCAAATCTTGATGCAGGGTGGTTTGCACCCAAAATTCAAACTGGATTGGTACGAAGAACTGCTGGGAGATATCAAAAGTGCATTCCCTCAGATCAACATCCACGGATTTAGTCCACCAGAAATTTACCACTTCACCAAAGTGAATCACCTGTCGCTGCACGAAGTGCTGTCACGATTGAAGGCCGCTGGTCTCGGGAGCTTGCCAGGAGGTGGTGCCGAGATCTTGGTCGATCGCGTGCGGGCTGAAATCACGCGCGGCAAAGTGATGACCGATGATTGGCTCGACGTCATGCGGGTCTGGCATTCCCTTGGCGGCATCAGTTCGGCCACGATGATGTTTGGGCATGTTGAAACGCTGGAAGAACGCGTTGAGCATCTCTTGCGTCTGCGGCAATTGCAAGACGAAACGGGGGGCTTTACAGCATTTATCTGCTGGACTTTCCAGCCCGACAACACCGACATGGCCCACATTTCTCCCAAAGGTGCTTTCGAGTACTTGCACATGCAGGCCGTTGCCCGACTGTTCTTGGACAACATCCCCAATATTCAAAGTAGTTGGGTAACTCAGGGCTTAAAGGTCGGTCAACTGGCATTGTTGTATGGTGCGAATGATATGGGAAGCTTGATGATTGAAGAAAACGTTGTTGCCGAAGCGGGAACTGTCCACTTCTTGACGCTTGACCAAATTCGTGAAGCCATCGAAGAACTGGGCTTTGAACCTCGCCAACGCGACGTGTTCTATCAATTAGTTGCACCTGCACTCGAACAGTTTGCCATCGAGGCCAATCGAACCGCAAACATGCCGAAGCCACTGCCGGTGGTCGCTCTTGAAGCCTAAAGTTCTCTCCGACAGATTGAGCGTCGCAGTGAAAGTTAATACAGACCTGGTGAACGGCAGCTTGCCGAGTTGATTCAAAAGATGAAATTGCCTTCCGACATAGTATAGCTTCGCTCAAAAAAGGATTTACATATGGCTCCAGCTGCGGATCGACGATCGAGTGACGTTTCAATTGGCCAATACCTTCTCAATCGATTGCAAGATTACGGTATTCGCGATGTCTTTGGCATTCCCGGTGACTACGTGCTTGCGTTTTACAGCATGATGGAACAAAGTCCTATCAACGTCGTAGGCTGTACCCGCGAAGATTGCGCCGGTTTCGCCGCCGATGCCTATGCGCGCTTAAACGGACTGGGAGCACTTTGTATTACCTATTGCGTCGGTGGCTTGAGCGTTTGTAATTCCGTGGCGGGAGCCTTCGCAGAAAAGTCGCCAGTGGTGGTCATCAGTGGCGCACCAGGGCTGAATGAACGGCACAACAACCCTCTTTTGCATCACAAAGTCCGCGAGTTTCGAACGCAAATGGAAGTGTTCGAAAAGCTGTGTATCGCGGGCACTGAGTTGACGGATCCACTGACAGCCTTTGCGGAAATAGAACGCGTGCTCGACGCGGCCGATCGTTTTAAACGTCCTGTCTACATTGAAATCCCTCGCGATATGGTACATGTTGTACCACCTACCGCGCATAGTTACCGACGCCCCAAACATTCAATCGACCCAAACGCATTAAACGAAGCGGTTCGCGATGCAACCGCGCGACTCCAGGCTGCCGAAAAACCGATCATTATCGCCGGAATCGAAGTTCATCGCTTTGGCTTGCAGGCCCAAGTGCTGCAATTGGCCGAACAATCAAAGATTCCTATGTCGGCAACCCTGCTTGGGAAAAGCGTTATCCGCGAAACGCACCCGCTGTACGTTGGCATCTATGAAGGTGCGATGGGCCGAGCGGATGTCACACAATTTGTCGAAGAAAGCGACTGCGTGTTGCTGCTGGGCGCTTTCATGACGGATATCAACCTCGGTATCTACACCGCCAATCTCGACTTGACCAAGTGCATCTATTCGACAAGCGAACAACTGCAGATCTCTCATCACTTCTATCATGGATTGCCGCTCAGCGAGTTCCTGCCGGCGCTCATTGCCAGCGGCCCAACACCTCGCGTGCGCGAAATCCCAGCGGTTCTGCTCGACCGACATGAAGTTAAATTTGTGCCCGAGCTGGAGCAACCGCTGCGTGTCAGTCGCATGATGCCAATCATCAATGGTCGTTTGGGCAAAGACAATATCGTCATCGCAGACATCGGCGATTCGCTGTTTGGTGCGACCGAGCTCGTAATGCATGAACAGGCCGATTTCTTGAGCCCCGCGTATTATACGTCGATGGGGTTTGCCGTGCCCGCAACATTAGGCGCCTGCGTCGCAAAACCGAACAAACGCGTGGTGGCGATCTGCGGCGATGGCGCCTTCCAGATGACGGGCAATGAACTCTCCACAATCATTCGCCATCAATTCTCTCCCATCCTGATCATACTCGACAACCACGGCTACGGGACGGAACGATTTCTGCACGCGGGGGAATGGAAGTACAACGAAATTAATCCGTGGAACTACTACAAATTGCCTGAGATTTATGGAGGAGGAAAAGGCTATCTTGTCACGACGGAAGGAGAATTCATCGACGCTCTAACGCAAGCCTGGCATGACAAATCTTGTGTACAGATCATCCATGCCAAACTGGCTGAAGGTGACGCCAGCACAACCCTGCTGCGACTGGCAGAACGTCTGGGCGAGCGCGTCGGCTGACCGCTAGTAGGTCACTCCCGCCGGGAGTGACCAGGATCAACAAGTAGGTCATTCCCGCCCGGAGTGATCAGGTTCAATTAGTAGGTCATTCCTGCCGGGAGTGACCAGGATCAACAAGTAGGTCACTCCCGCCGGGAGTTACCAGGTTCAATTAGTAGGTCACTCGCGCCGAGAGTGACCAGGTTCAACAAGTAGGTCATTCCTGCCGGGAGTAACCAGGATCAAGCCCGACTGGTCAGTGGAAGTAGCGGATCCGCGGGCAGTTGAAAACTCGTTTTTGAAGTCAACGGATGGCCGCGCATAAACTCTTCCGCATCCATTTCTCGTTTGCCAGCCGGCTGCAGACGACCAATGAAAAACGTGCCAATCCCCGCCCTGACTGCCATTACATGGCGGAAAGGTGCTGGCCAATCCAATCCCAGTTGCTTGCTGTCCAAGGCGATGGCAGTCCCAGGTTCAGTCGCTTGCAATTCGGGCAAGACCTCTGGTAGGCTGCGCGCGGCGCGGACGATCAGGCGGATCGACTTTCCCGCGGGCCACTGGAGTTCAGCAAACGTGCCTGGCCACGGTTGACAGGCACGACACAAGCGGACCAAGTAGTCGGCAGACAAGCGAAAGTCGAGTTCGCCATCTTGCTTGGAGAAACGGGGCGCTTTGGTCACCCGCGATTTGTCTTGCACTTCCCCGAGTGGACTTTGTCCGTCCCACGCGCTTAACAGGGAAATTGCGTGAGCCGTAGCGTCAACACCCAGCGCCGCCAATCGGGGTTCGAGTCGTTCCGCCGTCTCGTCCGCCGCTATCGCAATGCGAGCCACCGCCAACGCGGGACCTGCGTCCAGCCGAGGTGTCATATGAATCACGGTGACGCCTGCTTCCTCGTCGCCTTGGAGCAGAGCCCACTGCACGGGCGCAGCACCTCGATGCCGTGGCAGGAGTGAGCCATGCAAGTTGATACCACCCAACGGAGCAATGCTAAGGCAATCGTTGGAGAGTATTTGACCGTAGTCGCAAACAAACAATAAATCGGGTGCAAACGTGCGCAGCTGGTCGATCGCTTCTGGGCTGTTAATGCTCGCGGGCTCAAATATCTGAATGCCCTGTTGCTGCGCCCAATCGTAGACTGGTCGCGGGGGTGGCTTCTTCGGCGCTGGAGAGACCATCGGTCGCGTTACAACTAACGGAATGGTATGTCCATCTTCAAACAGGCGTTGTGCCGCAGGAACTGCAAACGGTCCAGTCCCCATGATGATAATCCGCATAATGATTTTTACTCAGTTCCCAATTCTTGACTTCGTGCTGCGCATCGCACCACAGCTTCCATAAATGCACTGCGCACCGCGCAGCTTTCCAGGGTGCGCAGAGCTGCAATGGTTGTACCCCCGGGACTAGTGACTTGGTCCTTGAGAACACCAGGGTGTTGCCCGGTGTCCAACACCATCTTTGCAGATCCCAAAACAGCCTGTGCCGCCAGTTTGGTGGCCGTGTCGCGAGGCAACCCCAAAGCCACGCCACCGTCGCTTAGCGCTTCGATCACCAAATAGATGTAGGCAGGGCTTGAACCAGAGACACCGGTTACGGCGTGAATGAGATGGTCGGGAACGCGAACGGAAATCCCTACGGAGTTCATCAACGTCTCAACCCATTCCACGTCCGCCTCGTGCATGTTGTCCGGAGCTGCAATGGCGGCGGCACCCGCTCCGACCTGGGCAGGCGTGTTGGGCATGACTCGAATCACGCGCTCAGTGCGGAGCAACTGCTGCAAACTGTGGAGCGATATTCCTGCCGCAATCGACACCAACAAATGCGTCGACTTGACCGATTTTGCCAGCTCGGGAGCGATTGCTTTCAGCACTTGCGGCTTGACTGCCAGCACAATGTGGTCAGCTGCGTGCAAAACGTCCGTGGGTTGGATCACCAGTTTTGCGTTGGGAAACTTCTGTTCGAGCAACTGTCGTTGACTCGGACTCGGCTCAGCAAATATCAGATGAGAAGACTCAAGGACACCCGCGGCCACTGCACCTGCTGCCAGCGCCTGTGCCATTTGCCCACCACCAATAAAACCTGTTAATGTTTGTCCCACCTGTTCACCTCCGTCTTGCGATGTGTACCGTTTGCGATCCGTCGGGGCAGTATAGCTTGCAACTCCCACCGCTTGCAGGGGAATCAGGTCGCAAATGATCTTGATTGCCAAGCTAGCTTCATGTAGCTAACAGAGGGATGCGGCTTGTCTGACCAATTTCTCCACTTCGCCGAGCCACATCCGTTCTACCCGACCGTTGTTACCAAGCCGAGAGCAACCGACATGCAGCCATTTTCAAAAACGAACGCGAGCCGCATTTTTGCCGCAAGACGCTGGTGCTTTCGATATGCATGCATAGGTATTGTCGGGACGTCGCTGGGTTGGGCACAACCAGCCCATTCGCAAGCTCCACCAGCTGCCACAAAGGCCATTGCGGCTGCTACGCCCGATGCACCGCCTTCGCGAGAGCGAAATGCGTCGAGTGAAGTTGACATCGCCGACATCGGCGCTTCCAACCCCAAATCCGTTTACGTTGCCGTCAGTCGCGCGGAAGTCTATAGCGGCCCATCGGCCGAATACTATCCAACCGGACATGTTCAGCGAGGAATGGCACTTGAAGCCTATCACCGGACCGCTGATGGTTGGCTGGGAATCCGTCCGCCCGAGGGCAGCTTCAGCTGGGTACCTGCCACCGATGCGTATCTTCTACCTGGCGGTCGCGTTATAGAGATCACCAGCCAGCACGCGGTCAGCTGGATTGGATCATCGCTCGGTTCAGCGAAACTGTATCGTTGGCAAGTTGAGTTGCGTCCCGGTGAACAGTTGACTGTGCTGGGCGAGATGACCAACAAAAATGAGGATGAACAAGAAGTTTTGTGGTACAAGATTGGACCACCTGCGGGAGAATTTCGTTGGATCCAGGAAAAAGCGATCAGCTTGACCGCCGTCGCTCCTGCCGAGCGGCAGATATCGATCCCAGTGAACGGTGACGTTCGTACTGCGTCGCATCAGAAACAGGCCAGTGGCCAGGCTGTTCAAGCGGCAGACTACAGCGAAGACATTTTTGCTGAAGGAACCGTTGTTTATGACGACTCTGGCGCTGAAATCATCGATGGTGAAGTGATATACGATGGCGAATACCACGATGGACAATACTACGAGGACGGAAGCTATCTCGAGGGTGGAGAGGTCGTCTACGAATCATCGAATGTTACGACGAAGGGAGGAGGCTGGGATGGCTGGCACGCGATGGACCTCACCGATGAAGGCTTTCGCATTCCTTTCTTGGAGCGTAGGTATCAACAAGCTCAGGCCAGAAGGCTTGTGGACCCGCTCAACCACGATCCGTTTAGCTTATCGATGCCCAGCAAAGTGAGCGAGGCGCATTCGGTGCGACAAGAGGTTCGCGAAGATGTCGGTATCGCACCCGATAGACGCTTTACACCGTGGCGCGATCCTCGTGAACTGCGTTCCAAACGCATGCAAGGGAATATTGGAAGCAGCCTGTCCGCTACAACGTCAACCAATCTTTCAACGAGTGATGTTGCTGCCCGCGACGTGAAGACGGAAGATTCTCAAACAGCATCCGACGATTTGCTGGGACGACTCGTTTCTGCGGTTAAGAGCTCGCTCCCAGATGACATTCAAGGCAACCCCAGTGTGGCGATGCATGAAGATTCCAACTCCAAGGAACAGAGTTGGTACGGCGTTGATGCAACAAAATCAACGAACGCTCCAACCGTCAATGCGTTGGAATTAGGGCAGTTGCAACTTGTGCTCAGCGAAATGGTCGCGCAGCCGATGAATGCGTGGAATCTTCAACCGTTAATGGAACGCGCCAAACACTTCATCGAGCATGGTGCCTCCGCCATTGAACGGGGCCAAGCCCGCTTGATGCTCGAGCGGATCGAGGATTTTGATCGTTTGGCCAAAAAATCGGGGTTTGGTGGCACAAGTCCCGTACTAACCGCCAGCGCCACACTTCCCCACAGCGCGAACTCGCCTGCACCTGCCCCAACGATTACCAATGCTGGCTACGAATCGGCACTGAATCCAAACAGTGCAGCTCAGAGTGGTTATGATGCCACCGGTTGGCTTGTGCCAGTGCGTACGGCGGCGGCGGGACAACCAACCCACGCGATAACCAACGATGCCGGACGGGTCATCGCCTATGTGAGTGGTCTGCCCGGCATGAACCTTGACCTGTATGTTAATCAAGCCGTTGGCATCTCGGGGCTTCGTGGCTTCTTGCCTCAACTGCAATCACAACACATCCAGGCTCAACGCGTTGTTCGATTACGTTAGCGTGAGGTAGGGTGAGTAAAAGCCGCTCTGCCAAACGATCTTCCTAGAGCAATACAGCTGATGCAAGAACCGCGAGCGATATTAAGCAAGGTGTTTGGTTTCGATGAATTCAGGGGCACTCAAGAGGCAGTTATCGAGCGGGCGTTAACGGGCAAACATTCGCTTGTGATCATGCCGACCGGCGGTGGAAAATCGCTCTGTTATCAAATCCCTGCGTTGGTATTGGCGGCTGGTCAGAATCGTGACAGCCAGCAGCGGCCGGTCATCACCTTAGTTCTATCCCCCTTGATCGCACTCATGAAGGATCAGGTTGATGCACTGACCAACAAAGGAGTTCGCGCGACGTTTATCAACTCATCGTTATCGTCGGATGAACGCGAACGCCGATACGCGGGATTACACAACGGAGACTATGACATAGTCTACGTGACACCCGAGCGATTTCGCAAAACTGATTTTTGCAATGTGATGCTGAAACGCCGCGTTGAGTTACTGGCCGTCGATGAAGCGCATTGCATCAGCCAATGGGGCCATGACTTTCGACCTGACTATACGCGCATTGGCGAAATCCGGAATTTGTTGGGCAACCCGACGACGGTAGCCTTAACCGCCACGGCCACTCCCGCCGTGCAACAGGACATCGTGCGACAATTGGGACTGGATGAAACGGAAATCGCTATTTTTCATTCCGGCATCGAACGCCCCAACTTAACGCTTGACGTCGCAGATGTATGGGGTGACGACAACAAACTCGAACTCATTCGCTCGGTTTTCGAATCAACTCCTGGCGCGGGAATCATCTACTTCACGTTGATCAAGACACTGGAACGCTTCAGCGAATTTTTTGAAAAGCAGCGGCTGCCCCACTTGATCTACCATGGAGAATTGCCACGACAGATCAGACGAAGTATTCAAGAGCAATTCATCGACGAACCCGAACATCTGGTTTTAGCGACCAACGCGTTTGGTATGGGCATTGACAAGCCTGACATTCGCTTTGTAATTCATGCCGATTTACCTGGGTCGCTCGAAGCGTATTATCAAGAAATCGGTAGAGCAGGACGTGATGGTAAACCTTCCACTTGCTTGCTGCTGTACGACCAGGCCGATTTAGCGACGCAGATGGAGTTTTTGCGTTGGAGCAATCCAGACGCCGATTTCATAGCTCGCTTGCATGGATTTATGCAACACGAGCGAGAGGCAGTCAATGCCTTTGGGCTGGAATGGCTGCGCGAACGCATGCATGCCAAGCAGCGGCATGATCGACGATTGGAGACCGCGCTGGGTTTGCTCGAGCGATACGCCGTGTTTGATGGCTCTCTAAATCCGCTGCAAATTGATGCGATTGGAGAATTGCCGGTAGAACTGCGCGATCAAACCGCGATGGCAGAAAAATTGCGGAGCGACCAACAGAAATTGATGAGCTTAGTTAAGTACGCGCGTCATGAGGGTGATCGCCGCGAGTTCTTGAACGCTTACTTTGGTATTAAAAAGATTGATCAACGGTCCGTCTAAAGAGCCTGCGCGCGGCAGTCTCGTGGCGGTGGCTAGGAATGGCAGAGGAATGGGGGCAGGGGAATAAACCCAGGGCTGGCGGTTCAGCTCGAACGGCAAGCGAGTAGATCGATCTAGGGAGACCTCGAATCAGATTCTTCCATTCGTCGTCTCCTTTCATTCGTTGGTCGCACTCTAGCTATCGTTCGCCCAAGTTGACGACTACGCGGTCAGGGGGAGTGGACTGTTGGCGAAGTCGTCATAGAGCTGTCGAAGCTTATCGTTGGATAACTCTCCGTCGACGATCACGAACCGCATTCGAGCGCGGCGAACTACGCCTTTTTCAAGGAACTGACCAAAAAGCTTGATGATTTGCACCGCTTCATCGGCTGAAGTCTGCAGTTGCGATTGCAGTTGATCCGAAGGTTCGATCAACCAAACGCGAGTTGTCCCGCCGGTGCCCGCAGAGGTGAGTGCCGCCGCCGTGTGCGGTAAAGCGACACCTGGGTCCTGATTTGTCAGCATGGCGTGTTGGTAAACCCGCCATCCCGCGAATTCGCCGTCGCTGGAAATCTCCAGTTCAGGTGCGGAATCAAGTAGGTTCGTTTGAATACTGACCCATAACTCGACACCATGGATTACCGAAGGGATTCCTTCGAGCAACTGCCAATCGAGTTGCAACGCAAACTGGTCGGATGCGCTCTGTTCGAAACGCACGATTAAATCATTTTCCCGTACGTATACTTCACTGACTTGCAACTCATGGTGTGGTTTTGGCTGTATCCTAACAGCATCCCACACGTCTGCACTTTCCGATTCTGGGCAAAATTGAACTGCATCGGTGGGACGCAGCGGATTCAACTTCACCGACCAACTTCCTTGAGTACCACAGGCGACTTGAGTACCACCAGCGATTGGTTGGGTTAAATCCCACTTTGCAGGCATGTCAATTCCTATTTTTTGCACGATGGTAAAGCTGGACGTTACGTGTTATTGGGGATAACTGTAAGCGTTGAGGCGCGGTATTATTATGCATTCTCGCTGCGCACTGTGAAACTGGGCGTACGACAGACTGGGGCTGTTTTGCACCTGACTTTCCTATCCGTCGGTCAGCGTTACAGCACAACCACTTAACATCTTCCACTTCGAACCCACCACCATTATGACTCAACTACCACACGCTGAATTATTGCAGCTCAAACGCTGGAACACGCCCACCATTTACAACGGCTGGGAGCAGATTACCAAGCTGGATGCTGCCGCCAACGTAACCAACTTGGAAGAGACCACCGACTTTATGCCGCAGATGGGCCCGATGGTTGGCTATGCAGTGACAGTGGTAATTGAGCCCAGTCAGAAAAGTCACAAGAGTTCGGTACCTTCAGCGTGGAGCGACTATCGAGCGTACTTGGCGAGTCAGCCTGGACCGAAAATTGTAATGGTTCAAGATTTGGACCGTCCACAAGTCATTGGATCGTTTTGGGGTGAAGTCAATGCCAACGTGCATCGAGCTTTGGGATGCGTAGGAGCCGTGGTGGATGGCGCGATTCGCGACGTCGATGAGATGACTAACGCTGGTTTCAAAGCGCTCGCGCGGCGCTTATGTGTGGGGCATGCTCATAGCCATCCTGTCCGCTGGGGTTGCGAGGTGGAGGTTTTTGGAACCAAAGTGCGACCTGGTCAATTGATCCATGCGGACAAACATGGATTCATCGCAATCCCAGAAGGAGAAGAAGCGCAGTTGCTCGGGGCTTCGATTCAAATGGATATCAACGAATGTGCGACCGTGATTGCGGCAGCTCGTTCGACGTTCGGTTTGGGCCGAGAAGCCAGCGTTGCACATATTGATGCCGCCGCTGCGGAATTTGGCAAGCGTGTTTCAACGCAATATGGGCGACGGGGAGAACATTAGTGCGCGCGGCCTGGTATAAGCTAACCGCCAGTAAGATCGTGACGCAATACTGGTTTCCAGTGATTGCGGCTTGGATCGTCTTTGCAGTGACGCTTAGAATCTTCGCGCCAGCCTGGGATGACATAGCAGCTGATGGCGATTTGAGTTTTTTGCCCAAAACGGTCCCCAGCTCGATTGGTATGCGGGCTTTGGAAGATGCGTTTCCAGGCTCAGTGACTCGCAGCCAAATGGTCTTGGTCGTCGCCAATCCGTCACAAGAATTGGCGGCAGCCGACTTAGCGCTGGCACTTGACATTTCCAGGCATCTGCATTGGTTAGCCGCACACGCTGCTTGGGGAAAGTTACAAAATGCAGACGCGGCGCTGCCAGGTCAATCAGCGGACGTTGACGCTCAAAGGTTGGGAGCAATCGACTCTGCTTTGGCGGAAGTGGTGCGAGACAACTTAACCGAAGCGATTGAGATCGAGAGCGAGTTGTCGAGTTTCCTGGAGGATGTGGGGCGCGGGGATCGATTTCGTCGCTTGCCCGATCTGTTTCTCATGCGTGGCGAATTGTTCGAACAACTCGGCGAGCCTGAGCAAGCGGCAGTCGATCTCGACACAAATAAGTTGATTCGCGAACAAGAAACTCCGTTGTTGGACGATGCTCTCCCCGACTGGCATGCCGCCGTACGGGATGTCTGGTCCTGGCGCAACGCCATTGTTGGGCACAAGCTTGCCAGTAGCGATCAGCATGCGAGGCTGATTTCTATCCAGTTGGACACCGAATTCACTGCTACTGGTAACATCCAGATACTCAATGGAATTGAGTCTTTAATCGAACGTGTACGTGGACAATACGTCGACTTGATTTCCGACGAACTCAGGGTGGAGGTGAGTGGATCGGCTGCAATTGGGGCTGATATGTTGCGAGCAGCGGCAAGCGGCGTCCGGCTGACTGAAATTGTTACGGTTGTACTCGTATTGATCATCCTCAGTTTGGTCTACCGCGCACCTTTCTTAGTTGCGATACCGCTGACGAGCATTGCGTTAAGTCTCATCGTGGCGACCAGCGTCATTGCAATATTGGCGCGCGATCCCACGGACCAAAGCAGTTGGGGCTTAGGTGTTTTCACAACCACTAGAATTTTTATCGTTGTCATTCTGTTTGGAGCCGGTACTGACTTTTGCCTTTTTTTCCTCGCTCGCTGTCGTGAACTGCTGCAGACTCAGCGTACCCAGTCCCGAAAACAACTATTGCGCGTCGTTGCGGGAGGCTGGCGAAGTGTCCACGACGCCTTGTTAGCAAGTGCGATGACAACGATTGTCGGTTTAGGCTTGATGTGGTTTTCTCGGTTTGAAAAATTCCAATTCAGTGGACCCATCATTGCAATATCTTTGGCAATCACTTTGTTAGTCTGCTTGACGTTTACGCCTGCGCTGCTGAGCGGGATTGGCCGACTTGCATTTTGGCCACTTTTGAATCGATCTAAAAACGGAGAGGAGATTTCTGCGACTCAAGAGGATTCTTCTCCCCAGCGTTATTGGGACCGATTGGCGCAGGGAGTAACGCAACGCCCGCTGTTTGCCCTGCTGACTACTGCCAGTCTGCTGGCGGTTCCGGCAATCTATGGAATCGGATGTTTGGGATTGGTTACATACGACTTGACCGAAGAGTTATCCGATAATTCGCCGAGTCGTCGGGGACAATCGCTTATAGCGACATTCTTTGATACGATAGATAGCAGTCCGGTGACGATTCTTGTAACGCGTGACCAACCATTTGAATCAGAAGAAAGCCTTCGCGAGGCGTGTCAGGAGCTCGCGACTCGCCTGTATCTGGAAGGGGTGAGTTCCGTTCGTAGCTTGACCGATCCACTTGGCGACTATCCCCCCGGTAAACGCATGGGATTATTTGATCAAGATGCGTGGCGTCGACGCATCTTACTCGGTCATCGCCTTACCAAGGACCGTTACATCAGTTCGGTCGATCATCATGTTCTGCGGGTGGCAAAATTTGACGTCATCCTGTCGGACAATCCTTTTTCGGTCCAGGCCGCCGACACTCTAAGTCGTCTGCGGGGCAGGGTGATGCAAGAGATCGCCCGCACGGATTCTCCGTGGTCAGGTGCGGTGATGACAAGTTCTGGAACAACGGTTGGAATCTCCGATCTACGACAGATAACACAAGACGACCAGCGGCGAATTCAGATCCTCGTTACGCTGGGCGTTTGGGCTGTTTTGGTTATCCTCCTTCGCAAACTCGTTTTATCCACGTACTTGATCGCCACCGTGCTGCTTAGCTACTTTGCGACACTGGGCGTTACTTATTGGCTGTTTTCCACCATCTATGCACCTGATTACACGGGCTTGGATTGGAAAGTACCACTGTTTTTGTTCGTGATCCTCATTGCCGTTGGTCAGGACTACAATGTCTATCTAGTGACTCGAATTTTTGAAGAACAGGCAAAAAACGGGATGCGCGACGGGGTGCGCCGGGCCTTGGTTTTGACCGGTGGCATCATTACGAGCTGTGGTTTGGTAATGGCGGGTACCTTTATCGCGATGACGAGTCCGGCTATTGTTCATTGGTTAGGCAGCAGCTTGCCCGCCGGTTGGCTGATGGCCGATGCTCCAGTCCTGCGTGGAATTACGGAGCTTGGCTTTGCATTGGCCTTTGGAGTGCTACTCGACACTCTGGTGGTTCGCAGTATTCTGGTACCAGCGTTTGTCGTTTTATGGCAAAACCACGGTAACTCGCAACTTCAACAAAAGTGATCTATGGAACGTCATAAACCGACGAAATCGCCTCAGGAAGTTCTTGTATTATGCCGGGAAAAAGATGTACGGGCGGTGGACCTTCGTTTTACCGACTTTCTAGGTCGCCAGCACCACACAACCGTTCCCGTTTCGCAACTAACCGAATCAGCTTTTGAAGATGGTTTTGGTTTTGACGGCTCGAGTATCCGTGGGTGGCAAACCGTGGACGAGTCGGACATGTTGTTGATTCCGCAACCCGAAACAACGTGGATCGATCCCTTCACGAATCTGCAGACGCTAGTGTTGACCTGTGCGATTGTGGATCCGATCACTCGCGAGGAGTACTCGCGTGATCCGCGCAATATCGCGCGTCGTGCAGAGAACTACTTGGCAAATTCCGGCGTCGCGGAGATCGCCCTGTTTGGCCCTGAAGCGGAGTTCTTCATTTTCGACGACGTGCAATTCGACCAGACAGCAGACGCGGGCTATTATAGCGTCGATAGCGTCGAGGCGGCGTGGAATCGAGGTCGCGCGGAGAGCCCCAATCTAGGACACAAGATCCGTTACAAGGAAGGGGCTTTTCCATGCTCGCCTGTCGATCAAACAGTCGACATCCGCAGCGATATGATGCAAACGTTGATCGAGTGCGGGATCGAAGTCGAATGCCATCACCACGAAGTAGCGACAGCCGGTCAAGCAGAGATTGACGTCCGCTTCGATACACTGGTCGCCATGGCCGATACGATGATGACCTATAAGTACATCGTGAAGAATGTAGCTCGCAAACATGGCAAGACTGCGACCTTTATGCCCAAACCGATCTGGGGTGACAACGGTAGCGGGATGCACGTACACCTCTCGCTCTGGAAATCCGCTGAGTCCTTGTTTGCCGGCAATAGCTATGCCGGCCTTAGCGATGTCGGTTTGTATGCGATTGGCGGAATACTTAAACATACTCCCGCACTGCTTGCGTTGACCAACCCAACTACCAATAGTTACAAGCGCCTGGTGCCCGGGTTCGAGGCACCGGTCAACCTGGCCTACTCCCAGCGAAATCGCTCAGCCGCTTGTCGCATACCGATGGTCAGCCCAAGTCCGAAGGCGAAACGTGTCGAATTTCGTTGTCCCGATCCAAGTTGCAATCCGTACTTGGCTTTTGCAGCCATACTGATGGCGGTCATCGATGGAATTCAAAACAAGATTCACCCTGGCGAGCCGATGGACAAGGACTTATATGACTTGCCGCCGGAAATTGCTGCCGGTATACCGCAAACCCCACGTAGTCTTGATGAAGCTCTGCAAGCGCTAGAACAGGATGGCGACTTCTTGCTGCGCGGCGATGTCTTCACCGAAGAAACGCTTCAACGTTGGATCGACTATAAGCGAAAGCACGAGATTGCGCCGATGCACTTGCGGCCTCATCCCTACGAATTCTGTTTGTATTACGACAGCTAACAACGGCGCAACGCCAATGTAGCATTTCGCTGTTGCATTCTGCCGCAAGAGGGCAAAGTGCAACATGCCATGCTCTCTGTCGTGATCACTCGTTGCACAAAACCCTCCCTTTTCATAGGAACTCTGCCTCCGGAGGATTGGCACATTGTTTGCCAGTAGCGGTGACAAGGAATTGCATTGCGCAATTCGATCTCGTCACCGCCATCCGATCATGGAGTCGCAGACATGCCGTTAAAATTTGGGGTCCTTCCAGCGTTCGCTAGTTTAGGGTTGATTGCGTTGGGATTGCTGTCACTTGGCTCCGTGAACGCCGATGACACAAAAAAAACAGGTCGCGCGAACAAGAGTAACGACAGTGCAATCGCACAACTGGAACTGTTTGTTGCCATCGAAAAGGAAGCTATATCCGTTCGCTTCACTCCTGCAGGAGCACACAAAGCGACCGTGATCTTCACAAACAACGGTGACGACGCAGTTGACATCCAATTGCCAGCTGCCTTTGGCGCCGTTCCCGTCTTAGCACAACTCGGTGGACCAGGAGGCTTTCAAGGTGGAGGCTTTCAAGGAGGCGGATTTCAGGGAGGAGGCTTGCAAGGTGGTGGCTTACAGGGCGGTGGTGGTGGACAAGGACTCGGCGGCGGCTTTGGCGGAGGCAATTTCGGTGGGGGTGGAATTGGAGGCGGCGGAATAGGCGGCTTTGGTGGTGGTAACTTTGGTGGTGGTAACTTCGGTGGTGGCATGTTCCGCATCGAAGGTCAGAAGTCACGCAAGCTGTCGGTCGCATGCGTCTGCTTGGAATATGGCAAGCCTGACCCCACGCCTCGGATGAAATACCAGCTAGTACCGCTCGAACAGGTCAATGATTCGCCCGCGATCCAAGTACTCTGCGCCGCGCTGGGTGAAAAGAAAGTGAATCAGGTTGTGGCTCAAGCCGCAGCTTGGAACATAGCCAATGGGCTGAGCTGGCAGCAGTTAACGAAGATCAACCGAGTCGAATCGCAGTTCACTGGCAACGAGCGCTTTTTCACGCGTGACCAACTGGTGCAAGCGTCGCAAGTGGCCGACCAATGTCGCCAGCTCACTGAAGCCCATTACGTAACCAGCAACTCGACTGCAACCGAAAAGTAGACATCATTTCTTGCGATTTGACCAGCGAAATATGCAGTCGGGAGAGAGAGGCCCTGCCGAGCTTTTTCGGGCAGCGTCCTAACGTCCACAAGCCAACCGAGCACATGCCCCTTGCTTGTGAACAGCAGGCGGCTGCCGCCCTGCCTAAAGTTGGCTACTTGAACCTGCCGCAGGTGCCCACTGACTGGAACAACCGTGCGCCGGCTTTGCGATCCGTGCTATTAAGTCGAGTACGAGTCCAACGAATTGAAGGAGACGGCGAATATCAAGCGGGATTGCACGTCTACTGCTAACTAGTTTGCTTGTGAACGTTAGACGGCTGCCCACATGTTGCTCCGCAGGAGCGTCGCACTGGGATTATGAATCTTTGCCATTCAAGGTTAAATTGGATTGTCACGTTTTTGTTGCGCGTTTTGAGCCTAAACCGAGAATCAGTTTCCTTGCAGATTGTAGCGTTTGGCCAATCGCTTTCTTTGCCCAGTTCGTTACGTC
>JBGSUV010000027.1:0-12470 GCA_041753315.1 Pirellulaceae bacterium
GAGACGATGATCATGGCGGATCCTTCCTGTGCAGGGTGAAAACACAACGAACTCGTCATGGGCTGGATCCGCCTTTCAACGCAAGATCAATTTTTTTGCTAGCTTCAAAATAGCGCAACTTCAAAAAGCGTTAGCGAGGGAAAGACTTATGCAAGGTCCCTCGCTTACGCTTCGGGTTGCGAAAAAACAGCACTTTTGACGAAAGTGGCGCTGTCCAACTAGATAACCGAACCTGAGAAAGAGAATCATCAGAAGCTGCAAATTACATTGACAGAACGCTGGTAAGTGGACTTGTGAAAGTTGGCGATCGAGTTGAAAATGGCGTCTTCTGGAGGGTAACCGAATGGTTAGGAAGCTGATTCGAAATCAGTCGCTGGAAACAGTTGCGGGTTCGACTCCCGTGCCCTCCGCTCCACTGCGCTAAGCCGCACCAAATCGCAAGAAACCGCATGATCCTTTGGATTTATGCGGTTTTTTTGTTGGCTCTCCTGCTGAATCAGCTTGATCCGCCGTTTTTAGGTAGGCTGCTGTGTGTGCTGTGTGTTCATTTTTTACCCCCGATTTATAACCTGTTCTGCTGCCGATGGGCCTGAATGTAGAACAAGACAACAATTGGGGACAATTGTTCTACAATGGAACAGAACGATTGGGGACAATTGTTCTACATTGCCGAATCGGGTTAAAAAATTAGTGGAGCGCCGTAGCGGGTGTGGATTTGATTGCAGGCATCAGGCGAGAGCCTGAGTCCATGCGCCAACGTGCGAAGGTAGTCCGCTTCTGGATTGGTATCGAGATCAATGGTCGCCAACGATAACGTGTAGACTTGCATCTCCATACCAAGTGGTACCGACCAGGCAAATTCTTTCACATCGAGCGGCGATGAAAATTCGTTCCGCAAAAAGTTCACAGCGTCAGGCGAAGGATTGGCAAGTTGCTCGAGTATCGCCTGTTGTTCAGCTGGCGTGACACGACCGTCTGCTTTGGCGGCATTCAGCATCGCACGAATCAATACGATGGCTTCGTCGCCTTGCGTCATCGATATGTCCGATCCTTGCTCGTTAGGATGGCGCGAAGTGCGATCGACAATTGGTGAGTCGTTGCGATCTGAGGATTCGGAGCGAAATTGCGCATCTCGGTTCACATTTGGCCGTTCGAAGGGCGAAGTGGTCGGTCGACTCGACGAGGACGTTTGCGACGGAGAACGCGGTTGTATATTCGGGCTTGGAGCAGGACGATACTGTGATGACGGTGCGTTCCGTGAATTCACTTCTGCGGATGTGTTGGCTGGACGAGGAGAATTGCGGTCGCGCGCCACTCCCAACATTGATTCCAGCTCTTCCGCTTGCTGTTCGAGCGACGTTGAGCGAGACGATCCGCTTCGGCTCCCCGCTTGCGCGTTGGAAGCTGGAGATGATGACGGTCTGGGCGCGGGTGTGGCGACTTTTCCGCGGCCTCCCTTCAGCAGTTCGGATAGAATTTTGCCTCCCAATCCTCCACCTTGCCCCGCACCACTGTTTGACGGTTTGTTCGCTCCACCCAACAAACTCCCTAAAATATCGATCGGATCCATTGCATTACTCCCAGGCGTAATCGTACAAATCACTGGCTCTCAACATACCGTTCGCAACCCAACTCTTCCAGCCATCTACAGGCCCTTCTCGTTCCCCGCACCAACCGATAAAGTAGGTCCACATTGACGACTCTGCAGCTCGGATGCTGAAAATCAGAATATCCCGCAATGTACTGAAAGACTCCTGTCCATGTCCATTTTGTTCAAACGCGGCGACGTCGATTCTATCCTTGGCGAAGCCGACTTTCGCGATGCGTTGCAGGCTGCGTTTGCCGCTTACGGTGAACCGCAAAGAGTTCTGGCCATACCTCCCGATCATACTCGAAGCGATAGTCGCGCCGGCGAGTTGACGCGGTTGGCCCATGCGATGTTAGGAGCGCGATTGACGGACGTTATTCCCGCGCTCGGAACGCACGAAGCGATGACCGAAGAGGAGCTGAGCTACATGTTTGGCGATCTGCCTCGCAATCTGATTCGCGTCCATGACTGGAAAAAAGATGTCGTGACGCTCGGACAAGTCGACGCGGAATTCGTAGAAACGGCTACCGAAGGTATCTACAAACGACCTTGGTCAGCGCAGGTGAACAAGTTGCTGGTCGAAGGTGGGCATGACCTGATCCTGTCCTTAGGGCAAGTTGTTCCCCATGAAGTTATCGGGATGGCCAATTACAACAAGAATATCTTTATTGGAACTGGTGGTGACGCAGGAATCAACGAGAGCCATTACTTAAGTGCTCTGTATGGTATGGAGCGGATCATGGGTCGTTGCGATACGCCTCTGCGCCGCGTTTTAAATGAAGCCCAAGACCGCTTTCTGACTGAACTTCCCATCGTCCATGTGCTCACGGTTGTCGAATCGCTTGCAGATGGAAATAAAGTTGTGCGCGGCATCTTTGTTGGTAACACTCACGACGTCTTCTTTGCCGCCGGAGAGCTCTCGGCCAAAGTGAACTGCTTTGTCATCGACAAGACGCCACAAACCGTAGTGGTGACGATGAATTCCGCTAAATACAAGCGAACGTGGATCGCTAACAAAGCAATTTATCGTACGCGTATGTTACTGGGTGACGGCGCTCGGCTGATCATCATTGCTCCTGGCGTTCGACAGTTTGGAGAAAGCGCGACCGTCGAAGCGCTGATTCGCAAATACGGCTACCGCTCCACGCCACAAGTGCTCCGCTTTGTGGAAGAGAATGAGGATTTGCAACAGAATTTAGGAGCTGCAGCGCATCTGATTCACGGGACTTCCGAAGGGCGATTTGAAGTTGTCTATGCCCCCGGAAAATTGTCAAAGCAAGAGATCAATGACGTTGGCTACGCTTATGGTGACCATCAACAGTTGCTGACGCAGTACAATTGTACGGAGCTTAGCAACGGTTGGCACGAAGATCGTAACGGGAAAGAGTTCTATTTTATTAGTGATCCTGGGTTGGGATTGTGGATGCGGGCCGACCATCCTTACGCAGTCAGAAGTTAACATTGTGGCACTCGAACTACCCAAGAAGATCCTGCGTTCTCATCAAGCACAGTTGGCTGAAGACCGACGAAGCGAACAAGGGGCGTGGGTCTTCATTGCTTCACTCACCGTATTTTTCATAGCCTGCATCGTCCTTTATGCAGTCTATGTGTTCCTCCGCATACGTCCCGCGGCGGGCGAGATCGTGCCATTTTATCTGCCGCGTGGATTCCTGTTCACGACGGTGACCATGGTTGCCATCAGCATCCTATTGCACTTGGCTGTTGGAGCTGCGCGGCGCGAAAAACAGGTCGACTTGGCACGATACCTGTATCTTGCGTTTGCTGTTTCGATTCTCTTTTTTATATTGCAAGGTACAAGTCTGAGTTGGATGATCGACCAGATGATGAAGCCAACATCCGCGACTCAGAATCTCTACGGGCTCACATTCTTTCTCGTCGTCGTCCACGCCCTGCACGTGGTGGGCGGGGTAGCCGCGCTAAATATGTTGCTATTTGGTTTAGCGCGGCAAGCGTACGACCACGAACGCAACTTTCCCATTCGTTTTTGCGCGTTGTACTGGCATTTTCTTGATGTGGTTTGGATCTTAATGCTTTTTAGCTTTGGCTTGGCCGCATTCCTTTCGAAAGCGAGTTGATCGCCAAAGAGCAGGTTCCTACAGAATGCATCTAAGCGAGGCATGCATTGATTTCAACGAACAGAACACGCCGCAGGTGCCTGCCCGCTGGAACATCCGTGCATTGTCTTTGCTATCCGTGCAATAAGATTATTCGAGTTTAAGTCGAGGATTGGGAGGGCGACGCGGCGGGAGCCTTCTCCGTCCGCGACCTGCCGTTCACAAGCAAGGGGCCGTACTCGATTGGCTTGTGGACGTTAGGACGCTGCCCGAAAAAGCTCGGCAGGAGCCTCTCTCTCTCGATTGCATATTTTATTGTTCGAATAGACGTGAATGATGTTTAGAGCGGTGGCGTCGCTCTCCCATTAGATAGTCCATACTTTGATTTCAACGAACAGAACACGCCGCAAGTGCCTGCCAGCTGGAACATCCGTGCACCGGCATAGCCATCCGTGCTAGAAAATGGTTTAAGTTTAATTAATTTTAAGCTCGAGTTTAAGTTTAATTAAGTTTGGGACGGTGGGGTGAGTTTGATTGTGGCGAATTGGATCGTCGCATAAGGACTGCCGCCGATCGGGCCACCTTCGTACAAAATTCCTACAAGGCCCGGTTTGATGACCAGCATGTCGCTGTAAGCTGCAGGACCTTCATGAATCAGCGGGCCGTCGGTCCATGTCGCTGTCTCGTCGGTAGTCATGCGTAGACGTAGATCGCTTCTACCAGGTCCACTCGGGCCGTCTTCGTCTGGACCGCAAAATAAAATCAAATCGCTCGCATCTCCGCTTTGAGTCGAAAACACTCGTAACAACGAACACTGCACGACCGGTGCATCCAACGGTTCTGCGTCAGGCACAAAGGCTTGATAGGCGCTCCCACCGCGAATGACAAACGAAGTACCACCATCGAGTGAAATTGCACTTCCGCGATTCCCGGGCGCAGCACCATTTTGATCGCGAGTATTGATAAACAGTCGTCCATCATTCAGTTCAACTACCGTCGTTTCATTGGCGTTTAAGCCATCGTCATAGCTGTCATCAACTGCACCGAGTTTCCACGACTGCCCATGATCGTCGCTGAAGAGTAGTTGAGCACCGTTAGGACCCTTGTCTTCACCCGCCACTCCCAAGCGATGGTCAGCGGGAACGACTAACCTGCCCCGATGTTCACCGTGCTGAAGTTGAATCGAATGAACCGGGCCCGTCGCATACCATCCCCAGGTAGACAATTTTACATCCGCCGTGATCTCGCGACGATCGGCCCATGTAACGCCGTGGTCATCGCTGTACGTCACAAACACGCGATCGTTTTCAAGCGTAAATGGCAGCCATATTCGGCCTGGATGTTGCGGATCAAGTTGATCAACCACAGGTGCTGGATTTCCAACGGTGATTGGAGGTACTGGGCCATCAAACAGTTCGATGAAGTCGGTATGTCGCATTACAACTTGCAAGGTACCCCACGACTTCCCACCGTCGGAGCTTCGCTTCATCACGAGATCGATTTCGCTGGCATCGCCACCGTCTCGAGCTTCGCAGAAAGCGAGCAAATCGTTGTTGATAGCGCGGACAATGGCAGGAATCCGGTACCCTCGATAGCCCTCTTCACCAGCCTCGAACACGGTGGTTTTCGAGATAGATGAAGTTCGCGTCGAATTGCTCGCCTCATTCTTGACCAAGTTGTCTGGTTTTTCATCCGCCAACAGCCTCACTTCGAGGGTAAATAGCGCGAGCAGGATGAAGGTCAAGTTGGAAAAATTGCGTTTCCATTCCCAAACCGGAAATAGTATTCGCTGCGGAACAAAACGTCGCATAGGGTTGGCCTTTGGGTAAGAACAAACATTTGGGGACAAATGTTCTACATTGGAGGCAAACAGTTGGGGACAATTGTTCTACGTTGGGGACAAACAATTGGGGACAATTGTTCTACATTGGGACAATTGTTCTACATTCTGGTACTCGGGAACTAACTGCACTTCGGCAGCGTCTAGTTCCACCTGTGGTATAACGAGATGTACTCGTATATTCAACCAGCGATCACAACTGTTCGAATTCTCGTCTTCTGGAGCATAACATGAAACGGATCGGTTTGGCCTTAGTCCTGTTCGTAGGCCTCCTATCGGTTGTCGCTTTTGCACTCGATTCTGCTACCTCGGATGAGGCACTTCAAAAGGCTCGACGGTTGGTGACTGACAACAACTTCAACGAGGCAAAAGCACTGTTCCGACAAGTCGTTGCCGACTCAGAAGCGAACGAGGCGCAGGTGGTCGAGGCATTAAAAGGACTTGATAAGTGTCGGCAAGCGATGGGAACCTATGTGGAACTTGATAGCGACCTGACCTTGGCAATCGAGACGCATTCCGAGAGTTTTCGAGTCTTTTCGGAAGCGGCCGATCAACTGGGTTCGACGATTCACTATGGCGTGGTTGCCAACCAAAAGTTCACACGAGGCTATGACCGTGGCTATGGTGGACGCGGTGGCACAGCTGGTACCGGCATCAACGTGAGCCAACAGGATTGGTTACAGTCGCTCAAATGGCGGTTGCGCGCTATCGAACTGGCCAACGCAGCCGACTTGGGCGCGCAGGGTTCAGAAATTGGTGAACTTCAACTCAAGCTCGCACAGACGATTCTGTCGCAACGCAATGGTCAAATGTCGTGGCGGTTGACCGAGTTGACGGATCTGACGCGCGAACCTAACTACTTGGACCTCGATGGCGACGTTCACTCTCCCATACGGCATGCGCCCGTAACCGCCGAAGGAACGCCATTGCTCCATGCGATTCCGGAATCGTGGGAAGCGGCCAAGACGGATGGTCAGCGGTTGCGGTGGGCTTTTACCCGCGCTTTTGCCGTCGAAACAACCAAATGGAAGGCCATGTTGGAGTGGGCAAACTTTCTGAATACACAATTTGCCGTATCGACATTGCAAGCAGATTTTCGTCCCCTCAGAGCTAGTACGGGCGACGGCGATGACTCCGACACAGGTATCTTCGCCGTCCATACGCTGGGTGAAAACGAGACGATTGCCAAGCTGGCCAACGGTATCAAGCGCTTTGAACTGCCCGATGACTACAATCATATCCGCGTATATCAGGCGGTGGCTGAATCATCTGAAAAGCAAGTGAACGAACAAGCCGCATGGAATCTGGTGAATATCTCCCTCAATCGCAGGCAATATCCGCAAGCGGCGCAGCGGATCGCTTCGTTCCTCGAGCGCTTTTCCGATGATGCTCAGCGTTCCAAACGTGAACTTCGCGATAGTATCGTCATGCCGCGAACATCATTCGATCCCGTTCCTTCGCAATTGGCGGGCGAAAAGGCGAAATTGAGCTTATTGTTTCGCAACGCGGACAAATTGCAACTGACCGCTCAACGTGTTGACCTAGAGAAATTGATCGCTGAAACCAAGAACTTTTACCGCCAGTTGCCGCAGAGCGAACAACGTGGTTTTGGTGGTCGTCGCCGACAATCCGCACCACCCTTGGAATCACCAGTCAATCTGTTCGATCAACAAGAGCTAGGTACCTTCCTGATCGGTGATAAAGTGCAATGGCAAGAAGCGTTGGAACCACGCGAGAATCACTGGGACCGACGTGTCGAGCTAGAAACGCCGCTGACGAATGCGGGTCTGTACTTGGTCGAAGCAACTGCCACAATGAACCAGGCCGGAGCGGAGTCGCACAAATCGCGAGTATTGCTGTGGATCCAAAATGCGGCTCTGGTCCGCAAGCAGATTGATGCTGGTGTGCTCTATAGTTTTCTCGACGCCGCTTCAGGCAAGCCACTTCCAAATGGCACCCTAGAACTGTTTGGATATGGATACGATCACAATGCTCGTCGCGCTGACGGTAATCCGACGTTGAAATTCAAAAACTTGGCGGTCCGATTCGACGCAAAAGGTCAAGCGACGCCCAAATTGGATAATGAATACCAATGGTTGGCCGTTTCACGCAGCCCCGATGGCAAGTTCGCGTTGCTTGGTTTTGAAGCCTTCTGGCAACAAGCACTGCAGCGTCAGCAGTTCGATTTGCTCAAGGCATACGGCGTTAGCGATCGTCCCATGTACCGTCCCGGCGATGCGTTGAAGGCAAAGTTCTGGCTGGCCAAGGTCACCTATGGCGACGAAACGGCTCCCGTGGCCGCGCAACACGATGTTAAGTTGATAATGCACGACGCGCAAGGTAATCGCTTAACTGAATATGCGGCCCAGACGGACCAGTATGGCGCCTTCGAATTCACGTACGACCTGCCTGCCTCCGCATCGCTGGGACGCTACTTTTTTTCAATTACAAGCGCCGACGAGCAACTGCACTATCAAACCGAACTGGCATTTCGTGTCGAAGAGTATCGCAAGCCGGAGTTTGAAGTGAACATCATGGCGCCTTCGAAACCGGTTGCATTGGGAGAAACGGTACAAGCTAGAATACAAGCCAAGTACTACTTTGGCGCGCCCGTCGTGGATGCTGAGGTAACCGTTCGCGTTGAACGCTCGACTTACCGCGACCAATATTATCCTGTTTATCCATTTGACTGGTGTTATGGCCCTGGGTATTGGTGGTTTGCGGAAGATTACACTTGGTATCCCGGCTGGAGCCAGTGGCGTGGCTGTTTTGCCCCCACTCCGCCGTGGATCAACATCTGGTGGGGAAATGAACCGCCTGAGATCGTGCTTGAAAAACAGCTTGAACTGGACGCGCAAGGGGAAGCCGTCGTAGAAATCGATACGGCCGTAGCTAAATCTCTCTACGGTGATGAAGATCACCAATACACCATCTCCGTTGAAGTGCGGGATGCATCGCGGCGCACCATTACGGCCCAAGGTAAAGTGATCGCCGCTCTGGAAGCGTTTAAGGTTTACACGTGGCTCAATCGGGGTCATTACAACGTTGGAGAACGCATCGTCGTAAATGCACATGCACGACAACTCGATGGAACACCCGTTGTCACCAGCGGCCAACTCGACCTATTGCGCATTCAGTATGACAACGAAGGAAATCCAAGTGAGCAGTCGGTTGCCACCTTGGACGTAACAACTGACGAGGAAGGACGTCTTGAGCAGACGCTAACCGCCAATCGTGCTGGGCAATACCGCGTCCGAGTTCGCTTGAGCGACGGCCAAGAGCATGAAGTTGAGGGAGCGTACATCGTTACCATTCGTGGTGAAGGAATCGACGGCGACGATTTCCGATATAACGGATTGGAATTAATTCCCGACAAAGCACACTATGCCCCCGGCGATGTGGTCAAGCTGCAGGTCGCTGCGGATCATGACAATGCACTAGTCTTTCTGTTCATTCGAGCCGAAGGGGGTGTCTGTCCACCGCCGCAGTTAGTGCAACTGGTTGATAAATCCAAAGTCGTGGAGATCCCCGTGACGGCTGCCGATCAACCGAACATTTTTGTCGAAGCCTACACCGTCTACGAAGGAACGTTGCATAAATCGATGCGGGAGCTGTTTGTACCACCCGCCCAACGAGTGCTCGATGTTGCCGTGACCACCGATAAAGTCGAATATTTGCCTGGTGAAGAATCGACCGTGGAACTCACCGTGCGTGATCAGAACGGCAAGCCAGTTGTAGGTTCGTGTGTCATCGCAGCCTATGATCGATCTTTGGAGCAGATCGCAGGAGACGTTATTCCAAACGATATTCGAGAATTCTTCTGGAAATGGAAACGCGAACATTCTTTGGCGACGTCAACCAACCTCGATCACTACGGTTCGCCAATTTATCAAATTGACAAATTACCTAGTTACCAACCGCTCGGCATCTTCGGCCACTCGCTGGCCGATGACCTCGACGCGTATGAAGGTAAACCGCAACTCCCTCAGCAAGCCAATCGTGTTAATCGGAATCAAGTGTCCGATCTCCAGTCAATGAGAATGTTCGGTGGCGGTGGGGGACGTGGAGGTATGCTGGGACGCGCGGGCGGAATGGAGATGATGATGGCCGATAGCGCTATGGCTGCCCCGGCGAGCAAGATGTCAACGCGGGCTGCAGGTGAAGAACTCGCCGTAGAACAGTCCGCGGAACCGGTTGTCCGCAAAGACTTCGCGGATTCCGCGTTATGGCTGGCAGACATTACCACGGACACAAACGGTAAGGCAGTCGCCAAATTCAAAATGCCGGAGAATCTGACTAGCTGGCAACTGCGTAGTTGGGCCGTCGGTAGCGGGACCCGCGTTGGCTCAGCCACGACGCAAGCCGTAACGCGCAAGCCGTTACTTGTACGCTTACAAACGCCTCGATTCTTGGTCGAACGTGATGAAGTGGTCATCTCAGCCATCGTACACAACGATTTGACGACCGACCAACAAGTCAGCGTCACATTGGAAGTGGACGGAGAGACACAGTTCGAACTAGTAAATGGCGTTGATGCAAAACAACTGGTCAACATCGCTCACGGTGAACAAGCGAGAGTCGACTGGCGTTGCCGGGCGCTGGCAGAAGGTACCGTCACGCTTCGCGCCAAAGCCATCGCTGCGGGCGGCTCGGACGCAATGCAACTGGAATTGCCCATTGTCGTCAACGGTATTCAAAAAACCGATTCCTATGCAGGAACCGTTCGACGTGGTTCCGAGATGTCCACCGTAACTCTGTTGATTCCCGAAGAACGACGCGTTGAACAATCTCAGTTGACGATTCGCATGAGCCCCTCATTGGCTACTTCGATGATCGATGCTCTGCCCTATTTGGTCGCTTATCCGTATGAAAGTACCGATGTAACGCTCAATCGGTTCTTGCCCACTGTGGTCACGCAGCGCGTGTTGAGCGAGATGGGAATCGACTTGGCAGAGCTTGCCGATCGTCGTCGCAACAACTTGAATGCACAGGAGCTGGGAAACCCTGAGCAAGCCCGCCAGCGCTGGAAGAGGTTTGACACAGAAGCAGTGTTCGATTCCGAAGTCGTTGATGAGATGGTAGCAAGTGGAGTTCAACGTTTAACCGACATGCAAATGGCCGATGGCGGTTGGGGCTGGTTCCATGGACCATTTGAAAGAAGCAGCGCCCACACGACGGCGATCGTAGTGCGCGGACTACTCATTGCTCAACAGAACGAGGTGGCCATTGTGCCCGATGTGCTTCAACGAGGAATCGAGTGGCTGGTTCAATACCGAGCAGTTGAGCTTGAAAAGTTGAAGCTGGGTAAAGAAGCGGAAGCGTCGGAACGAAAGGAGTTTCCGGACAACCTGGACTCACTCGTCTTTCACACCTTGGTTTTGGCAGATCGTCCCAACCAAGAAATGCAACAGATCCTGTACCAGCATCGTGACAAACTGAGTGTTTATGGAAAAGCACTACTTGCCTGGGCAACTCACAAGATTGGTGACGCTGAGCAAACTGCCATGTTGCGCCGCAACATGGAACAGTTCCTCATCGAAGATCCTGAAAACGAAACCGCCTTCCTCAAAGATGAAAGTCCTTGGTGGTATTGGTATGGAAGCGAAATCGAAGCTAATGCGATTTATCTAAAATTGCTGGCAGCCCAGGACCCCAATGGAATCACGGCGCCACGCGTCGTCAAGTTTCTGCTCAACAATCGGAAACATGCGTCGTACTGGAATTCCACTCGCGACACCGCCTTGGTGGTTGAAGCGTTTGCGGACTATATTCGCGCCACAGGAGAAAACAAACAATCAATGACGGTAGAGGTTCGCTTGGGCGGAAAGAGAATAGGACAAGTGTCCTTCACGCCAGACAACCTGTTTGAGGTGAACAATACCATCCAACTGTCCGGCAATGCCGTGCCCGCCGGGTCCCAGGAGCTGGAAATTCGCCGCGTGGGCGAGGGGAATTTGTACTGGAATGCATATTCAACCAACTTCACGCTCCAAGAAGAAATTGCTCCATCCGGACTGGAAGTCAAGATCGAACGCCGATTCTACTTGTTAGAACCAGAAAGCAAAGAGCTATCGCTACCCGGAGCAGATGCCAATGCGATCAACACGCAACGCGCTGGAATGAAGCGCACTCCGCTCGATGATCTGCAGTCGGTCCCCAGTGGTTCGTTGGTTGAAGTCGAACTGCTTGTCCAAAGCAAGAATGACTATGAATATCTGTTGATCGAAGACCGGAAGCCTGCTGGAGTCGAGTCCGTTGAAACGCAAAGCGGTTATTTCTACAGTGCAGGGCTAGGCATCTACCGAGAATTGCGAGACAAACATATCGGGTTGTGCATCCGCCATTTACCAAAAGGCAACTATTCAATCCGCTATCAATTGCGAAGTGAAGCACCTGGGACTTACACCACGTTGCCTGCCACGATTGAAGGCATGTATGCACCTGAGTTGAGTGGGAATTCTGCCGACTTTGACATGAGCGTCGTCGATTGAGTGACGTGATCTCAACTCTCACGAAAAGTCGATACCCAAAAGAGACGGTTAAAAATGGGGGTTAAAAATAAAATGCAAATTCATGAGATCGAAGTCGGCCACCAGCGAGCTTGTGATTGCACCTCAGCATCTGTTCACCGCAGATGCGCAATTTCGGTCAGCTCAACTCAGTGACTGATCGTCGTTCTCGTGTCCTTCTTCATTTTTAACCCCGATTTATAACCCTTCCCGCCATTTCGTGTGCTGATAGCATGGTGAGCAAGGCTCTGCCCTTGATTTATGCTGCAACTTGACTCCACCGCTCTAAACACTTTGTGACGCGGTCTCGGGAGGGCGACGCCACCGCTCTAAACATCTTTATTGATTCTAAGGTGTTGAATCGTATAGACTTAGGTCATGACAACAAGGAGGTGTTGCATGACTCAGGACGAGTTTTCAGTGGAAGCAGTACGGCGAGTTCCAGTAGCCGAGGGCGT
>JBGSUV010000028.1:0-25167 GCA_041753315.1 Pirellulaceae bacterium
TGGGCAAAGAAAGCGATTGGCCAAACGCTACAATCTGCAAGGAAACTGATTCTCGGTTTAGGCTCAAAACGCGCAACAAAAACGTGACAATCCAATTTAACCTTGAATGGCAAAGATTCATAATCCCAGCCTCGCTCTCCCAGCTGCAATTTTTCACCTCTTACCTCGTGCCCCGGCTCTGCCTGGGCACGCGCTGCGCGGAGGCTCCTGCCTCCCATGGAACCTCTACTGTCTTATCTCTCGCCCTTTTTTGGTCTACGCACGGATGGCAAAGCCGGAGCACGGATGGCTGTGCTCAATGCGTCGCATTGCCTTGCCGCTTTTGTTACGCCAAGATTCTCACCAACATTGCTGATGGACGTTAGGACGCTGCCCGGAAAAGCTCGGCAGGAGCCTCGCTCGCCCAGCTGCAATTCTTGACCATGTAACCCAGACGCCGTCCAAGTTCTGTTTGAACATGCGTTCTAGATCAGACCCTGCAACTTACCAGCGGCGGCGACAATCCAGCGAGCCGCTTGATCGATGTCGGATTCCGTGTTGAAGCGTCCGATGCCAAATCGAAGACTGCTGCGAGCTTGTTCTTCCGTCAATCCAATAGCCCGCAGAACGTGACTCGGCGCCGGTTCAGCGCTGGTGCAAGCGCTCCCACTACTGACTGCCAGCTCGGGCGTTTCCAGCATCAAACTCTGGCCTTCGATGGGATAAAAGCAACAGTTCAAGTTTCCGGCGAGCCTTCGTTCGCTGGGTACGACCGAATCAGCTCCATCGAGGACACTCTTTTCTACCAAACTGGGACCATTCAGCGTGACAAAGGGAAGTGCCGAGGCAAGTAGCTGCCACAACCGTGAGCGCAGACTCAGAATCCGCGTACGATCCGCTGCAAGATTTTCGAGGCAGGTCGTGAGCGCGACTTGCATGCCAATGATGCCAGCAGTGTTCAGCGTGCCCGACCGGAAGTTGGACTGCTGCCCTCCACCCACGATTTGCGATTGCAGTTTCACTCGACGTCCACGCCGACGCACAAACAACCCTCCCACCCCCTTGGGTCCATAAAACTTGTGTGCCGAAAAACTCATTAGATCAACGTCGAGCTTATCGACGTCGACGGCCATCCTACCAACTGCCTGAGAGGCGTCACTATGCAACAGGCAGTCGACTTGTCGACAGCGTTGGGCAATGTCCGGCAGCGATTGAATTAAGCCAATTTCGTTGTTGGCAAGCATGACGCTTACCACCGCTGTTTGCGTATCAATGGCAGCGGTCAAGCGCTCGAAATCGACCAACCCGGGCAGTTCTGCATTCTGTTGTCTGACCGGAACGAGTTCGACATCAAACCCCAGTTTTTGCAGGCGAGCAAGCGGGTCGAGGATGGCCTTGTGTTCCGTCACCACACTGACCACTTTACGGCGTTTCTGCCGAGGATGTAGACAACTGCCGAACAGGGCAAGATTGTTGCTTTCCGTCGCCCCACTGGTGACAATCACCTCATCGTCCGCCGCTCCGATGTGAGCTGCCAGACGCGACATCGCCTGTTCGACCATTCCAGCCACTTCGCGTCCCGCTGCATGTGTGACGCTGCCCGCGTTTGCGAAGTGCTCGAGCATGAACGGGACCATTGCCTCAAACGCACTTGGGTCAAGTGGCGTTGTGGCATGATTGTCAAGGTAGATCATCGCCACCTAATACAAGTGCTTGAGGCATAGTTGTGACCATGTCTCGAAGCTTTCGAGTGATTCTCTTAGTTTCGCCACCGGCTCAAAGCCGCTTTCTATCAAATCAGCCTCCCGGGCCGCCGCGTCTGCCGTAGCCAGCCGCAATCGATGCACGACTCCCAAGTGTACGCGACCAACCGGGGATGTGTCATCGAAGATAAAGCCAACCAACTCTTCTTCGTACTCGCTGTTGACGACCATCTCCTCGGTCAATTCTCGCATCATACCGGACCTGTAAAGATCCTCACCATCTGCATCTTCTCGAGAAATATGACCTCCAATTCCGATACTTCGCTTGGCGTGCAATCGAGCTTCTCCTTGCCCTTTGCCACGCGTGTATTGAAATACGGAGGTTTGCCCATCCACCTCCGCTTCCAGAATCGCATAGGGTATCAACTGTTTAAACGTGGGATCCTCTTCGACGCTGCTGCGCGGTCGGAATTGCATGAACTCTGGGTTTAGCAAGAGTTCAAATGCATCTGGGCAAAACGGACGAAAGCCACTGAACGCGCCAAATTCGACTAAACGACTTTCTGGAATCACGAGAACATGTTCTTCGACTAAGGCTTGTGCTGTCACCGGTAAATCCTCGTTCATTGGTGTGTATAGTTTTGTTTGTCTGGTGGGCAACTTCGAGCCAGCCCGCCGGTTGAATTGCGAACCCGCTGCTCATCGACGAATCGCAATCACAGAATTAGCATGCAATCGCCATAACTGTAAAAACGATACCGTTGTTCTATTGCCTCATGATAGGCCCTCATGACTAAATCACGCCCCGCAAATGCACTGACCAATGCCAACAGCGTACTTTTCGGCAGATGGAAATTGGTCATGATCGCGTCGGCGGCAAGGAACTCATACGGCGGACGTATGAAGATATCGGTCGAACCTTTCCAAGCTTGCAGAGCACTTCCCGTTTGCTGTGCCGCCGCTTCTAGCAAACGTGTAGAAGTTGTTCCCACAGCGACTATGCGACCACCATTCTCCCGACATCGTCGTAGTTTTTCGGCCGAAGTTTCGGGGAATTCTCCATACTCAAAGTGCATCTTGTGTTCGCTCAGACGCTTGGTCGACACCGGTCGAAATGTCCCCAGTCCAACATGCAAAGTCACGGCCGCTGTGATCACCCCTTTGTTTTGAAGATGGCGAATCAAGTCTGCGGTAAAATGCAGGCCAGCGGTCGGAGCTGCCACCGAACCGGGCTCTCTCGCATACACGGTTTGATAGGTCTCTTGATCCTTGTCAACCATCTGGCCATCGCGAATATAAGGCGGCAATGGAACTCGCCCAAATCGAGCCAAGACCTCCTCGCGTCCCTGCCCATCCACAGGCCTGACCGCCAAATGCCCATCTTCCAAGCGCGCTAACACGGTCAATACCGGCACGTCGCGACCATCGCGATCGCGAAGCGAAATCGTCTCGCCAATCGTCAAACTGCCTCGCGTCTTGCTCAAAATCTCCCACACTCCGTCTACATCTTCCCGCAAGTAAAGCCCCTCCCAACGTCCTCCAGTCGACGTTCGCGTGCCTGTCAGTCGCGCCGGAATGACCTTGGAATTATTGAGCACCAACGCATCGCCGGGCTGGATCAAGTCCGGTAAATCGCGCACGTAAAAATGCTCAATCGTTCCCAACTTACGATCGATCAACATCAACCGCGCATCAATGCGATGCTCAACAGGATGCTGTGCAATCAACTCGCGTGGGAGCTGAAAATCAAAAAGCTCAAGGCTGTCTTGATCCATGTCAACTTGTTTCATCAACGTACTCCGTTTTCATCCGAAATCCTGTCCACAAAGGATAACCAGACAAGGTAGAATGCGAAACAACCGGAACGAATTTAAAACAGCTCAGGACGCGCACGCACGGCTCTCCAACACCGCGTCGAACTTTACGCATTGCAAACCGTTCACTTACCATTGACGCAAAATGACATGCGCATCGCCCTGGTCATCACTGAACTACATCCTGGAGGCGCGGAACGCTGCTTTGTCAATTTGGCAATTTACCTAACCAAGCAAGGTCATCACGTTCAAATATGGGAGTTATGGCCTCCACCTCCCGCAGACAAAAATGTCCTCACAGAACAATTGAACGCGCATGGCATCATCTGGAAAAGTGGTGGAGCGGTCAAACCCTGGCATTTTCCGTCAGTTACCCGCTGGCTTCGAAGCGAGTTGGCTGCGTTCCAGCCTGACGTGGTGCAATCATTTCTGTTCCATGCCAATTTCGCCGCCGCATTGGCCACAATAAAGCTAAACACCCTACTATTTGGAGGGGCACGCGTTCGACAACCCGAACGTTGGCGTCAGCGCATTCAACGATGGTCGACTAAAAGAATGTGCAAGTTGGTGTGTGTGAGCCAAGGAGTCTACGATCACTGCCAACAAGCTGAACGGATAGCTCCAACAAAACTAGTGGTGATCCCCAACGGCATTGATCGCGCCATGCTGGATAATCGCACCGCAACTAATTGCTGCTGGACAACCTTGGGACTCCCTATCTCCGCTCGGGTGCTACTTTTCGTTGGTCGACTCGATCGCCAAAAAGGTGTTGATCTCTTGTTGCGGCACGCAGACACACTACTCGCGGCACTTCCCCAACATCATCTTGTCCTCATGGGAGAAGGTGCATTGCGTGAAGAGCTCCAATCGCTCCGCCAAAAATCTTTGGAGCGAGACCGAATCCATCTACCCGGTTGGCAAGCGCAGGCAATCGATTGGATGCGCATGAGCGAAGTTGTACTCTTACCCGCCCGATACGAGGGTATGCCCAACGTGGTGTTAGAAGCCATGGCTGTCGGCAAGCCAGTTGTTGCTTTTAATGTCGAAGGCGTTAGCGAATTGCTGGGCGAAAACAGCGGAACCAAACTACAATCAATTGCACCCGAGAACATCGACGCATTCATCAGCTCAGTTCAACAGCTCGCAGAAAACCGTACGTTGGCTGCGTCCATCGGACGTGAAAACCACATCCGCGCGGTGCAAGCGTTTGATCTGGACCTACAATTGGCAAAATACGAAGTGCTTTATCGCCAATTTACTTCAGATCAAAAACGCGCAACCACTTCCTAGCCTCTTCGCCCAACACTTCGGTTGGCCTTGAACGACGGAGCTACCTCCCCGCAGGGAGGTTAGCTGCAAGTCAACTTCCCGCAGGGAGTAAGTTGCGAGAGAAATTGCTCTCCCTAAGACGAGCTCTCAGCCTTTTCGCTCGTGCGTGGCATCGATTCGATGGCTTTGTCGATCAGTCCGTAGGCCACACCTTCTTCAGCCGACATAAAGCGGTCACGATCGGTATCGCGCTCGATGGCCTCAAGCGTTTGACCGGTATGCTTGAGAAGAATTTCGTTGAGCTTGCGCTTGATCCGTTTGAATTCTTCGGCGTGAATCAAAATTTCTTCAGCAGTGCCTTGCATGCCGGCAAGGGGTTGGTGGATCATGATCCGCGCATTGGGAAGCGCATAGCGTTTGCCACGTGCGCCGGCAGCCAAGAGGACCGCCCCCATTGAGGCCGCTTGTCCAATGCAGTAGGTCGCTACGTCGCAAGAGACAAACTGCATCGTGTCATAGATGGCCAAACCGGCCGACACGCTGCCGCCCGGCGAGTTAATGTACAAATGAATGTCGGCCTTCGGATCATCCGACTGCAAGAACAACATTTGTGCGACTAACGCATTGGCCACTTCATCGTTGACCTGTGAGCCCAGGAATATGATACGGTCCTTAAGGAGTCGACTGTACACGTCATAGACGCGCTCCTCACGGCCACTTTTTTCGATCACATAGGGAATAGTTGGCATTATTTTGTTCCGAATTTAGAGTTGGATTTGATGTGGCGAGAGCATCGCTTAATTCTTGTCGTCAGTAGCTTCTACCACCGGTTTGGTCAGGATTTCGTCGACCACGCCATACTCTTTGGCCCCTTCCGCAGTGAGAAAGAAGTCGCGATTGCAATCCTTGCCGATTTGCTCGGGAGTCTTGCCCGTCGCTTCGGCCAAGATTTCGTTGAACAAGGTTCTATAACGGAGAATTTCATTGGCCTGGATTTCGATATCAGAAATCTGGCCTTGAACGCCACCAGCCGGCTGGTGAATCATGACGCGGCTATGAGGCAAACAAAATCTTTTGCCCCTTGTTCCGCCGGCCAACAACACCGCCGCACCGCTCGCCGCTTGCCCCACGCAATAAGTTGCAACTGGACAGGAAAGAATTTTCATCGTGTCAAAAATGGCCAATGTGGCAATCACGTCGCCACCTGGACTGTTCAGATAAAAATGGATGTCCTTGCGTCGATTTTCGCTTTGCAAATACAGAAGTTTCATCACCACTTCGTTCGCATTGCCGGTGTGAATCTCACCTTGCAAGAAAACGATGCGATTCTCGAGCAACAAGTCGCCGAGAGTCAGTTGCCGTTGTCGCTGATAGCTCTGTGCAGCATACGAATTGGTTATCGAGTCATAATTTAGAGCAGAATTCAACTTGCACTCCTTTTTAGATCGCGCATCTCGATCGTGTTGAAACAAGCGCAAATGCACTTGCTCGAATTGATTAGGTTTAAGCACAATGTTCGCGCTTCGGGTTGTTTTGGCAAGGTCACTTGATGAACTTTGCCCGCTTTTCAACCAACGAAAAAAGCCGATTTGCCAATGTTGGTCAAATCGGCCTTCAATGCCGGAACCTAGGATATCCAGGCCGTTTAAGTAGCTTGATCACCAGAAACCGATTGCCGCGACTATTTCGCCGCGGACAATCCTTTGCTTACAAGCCGTTAGTCTTCTTTGGGCTTCTCAGGAAGCTTCAATGCACCAGGCACTTGCGCCGGCTCATTGTTATGCTTAGCTTCAGGAATATCGTAGAAATCGCCCGCAATCGTGAAGTCAATATTGCTCGATTCCGGATCCGACTTCAGGAAGCTCATGTCTTCCTTATCCGTGATTTTCCCAGCTTCGGTGATCTTTTTAATCACTTCCCGCTCAATGATTTGGTTACGAATCGCGTCCATCTGCCCGGTCTTTTCCAACCTCGAGCGCACGCTGCGTACCGTGCTCTCGTTTTGCTCGGCGATCAGCGCGATCTCTTTATCATAATCTTCGGGCGTCGGCTCAACCTTGATGTCCTCAGCAATTTTCTCTAGCACAAAGTGCTCACGCAATGCGCGAATGGTTGATTCGCGAGCGTTGAGACGTGCCGCATTCAAATAGGCTTTGGTCTGCTCTTGATTGAATCCGCTTCGCTGCAACTCGAGCACCATTCTCTGCAATTCGCGGTTTGTCTGCCGACGTACCAGCGACTCGGGCATCTCCCAATTGGCGTTCTTCGTCAACTCGTCGACCACCTGCTTGCGCAGTGCCTGTTGCTGGTGATACTCGAATTGCCGCTCAAGCTCTGAACGCACGAATTCTCGCAACTCTTCGGTATCATCAAAACCAAGTTCAGCCAACATGGCGGGACTAATCTCGTCGACCTGGATCCGTTTGACCTCATGCAGTTGGAACTCGATCTGCACTTCCTTGCCGCGCAGTTCTTGGTTGGCCGCAGACTCTGACAGCGTCGTCGTGCAGGTGAACGTATCACCCTCTGCCTTACCTACGATCAACTCGCCGAAATTCTCAAGCACGGCGTCACCAAACGAGAGCTTCTTGCGGACCTGTGTCGATTCTTCTTCGAACTTGGAAACTTGTTTTCCGTCCACCGTGAAGGTTGCGTTGAGGACCACTTTGTCGCCAAGTTGGCAAGCGCCATCAACGGCCTCGCCATCCATGAAGCGAGTCAAAGTCCGTGACAAGTGCTCATCGATATGCTGGGTGGTCAGCTCACAGACTGGGCGAGTGAGCGCTAGGCCTTCCCACTTAGGCGTTTCGAAGTTCGGTCTGACTTCGATGCTAAACTCGTACCTGAAATCGCCTTCTTCCGGCAAATGCACCGCTTCATAATCAAAATTGGGCTCACTAATCGCCGAAAAATGATCACCATCGGTCACGATTTGCAAGCTATCCATAATCAACGAACTCTTCACTTGTTCGTTCACTTGCTCGCGAAAACGCGATTCAATCAATTTTCGCGGCGCTTTGCCCGCACGAAATCCAGGGAGTTCTGCCTTGGGGCAGATATCATCAAAGGCTTCGCGACGATAACGCTCGACTTCGGCCTGCGAAATTTTGACTACCACATGTCGCTCGCAAGCAGACTTCTCTTCCACGGTTACGTCGACTTCGAGAAGCTTCTTCTCGGGCTCTGCAGCAACATCCGCTTCCATATCGGTGGTGGCCATTCAATATACTCCGGCTGTGCCCGCTAACTGGGATGTGGTTAACAAGGACTTGTTTGAGGGAAATTCAGGACGCCACATGCTAGACTACTTAGGTAGTCGTTCATGTCGGTTAGTCGATCATGCAAACCTGCTTCGACGGCCCACTCTAATTGACTATGTTCATCGTCGATGAAAGAGTTACCCCGAGAAGCGTGAACGGTGAGTGGCAAGAGAGCGGGCGATGGGATTCGAACCCACGACAACAACGTTGGCAACGTTGTGCTCTACCAACTGAGCTACGCCCGCAATTTTGTTAGAATGCCAATCCACCGTCGGCGTTTAGTTCGACGCCGTGTTCGCCAGACAAACTATAACGTTTACTGCGACTCGGGAGAGATTATAGGGTCCGTTATGTACGTTGCAAGTCATGATCTTCAGGTGAACGCCGAAGTCACGAGTCAAAATGGGAAATTCCATGCTTTCTAAGCCTTTCCGTACCCGCCATCGTTCGGACATCACACCCTCGCTGCCGCTTACCATACGGTTTGCTACCCGCCATCAGCCCTTCAGCGATATCGTCCAGCGTTTCCCCCAAGGTTCTAAAGGTGGGGTCACCACCGTTTTTGAAAACATCCAAAGTCCATCGACCAGACTTTCTCGATCGGCTTTTGCCAAACCACTCTTCAAGTCTTTATCAGCTCTTTTACTATTTCTTGCGAATGCAGCGCTTCTTGCAATTGCAGCGCCTGCCTGGGGGGGACTAGCCAGTTCCGACGTCGTGGTGGTCGTTAACGGAAATTCGCTAAATTCGCGCACCCTGGCAAACCATTACGTCGCGCTTCGAAAGATCCCCTCTAGCAACGTAATCGTCTTAGAAAACGTGCCCGAAGGGGAAACAACCACCATCGGCGATTTCCGGAAACTGATTTTGAAGCCGTTGTTCGCGGCGATCGCAGAACGGAAGTTAACGCACATCCAGTGCATCGCCTACTCTGCGGACTTTCCAACCGCCATCAACATGAGCGCTGAAACGAAGCCACTGGGAAAACTGGAATTATTCGAAACGACTACGGGATCCATTAACGGCTTGACATTTCTTTATCGATCCGTGCTCGAGGAAAACCCGCGACAGCTCCTGAGCTTGTACTCCAACTACTACGCGCGTCGAACCACAGACAGCTATTTCACTTCTCCAGCCGGCGCTGCGACTCAAGAGTCCTGGTCGACCATCGAGAAATTGATCAGCGAAACGAAACACTCCGAAGCTGCCGACGCTCTCGAAAAATTGATCAGCGAGCATCCGCACCAATTCCCCATCGCCTACCTCGCCGCCGCTCAAGCTGCACTTGCCAACGACACTCCCCGCGCTTTGCGGCTACTAAAAATAGCAACAGCGAACGGCTGGAACGCCGGCGGTTACCTTGCTAATGACAAACGCTTTGACTCCCTCCGCGACAATTCGGAGTTTCAAGTTCTCGAGTCAGTTCTCGATAGCCAAATCAAAACTTACCAACCTTCCGTCGGCTTCAATTCGCGAATTCCATGGACCCCCAACGGCATCGCAGTCGCCAATCCACAATTCGGAAGTCGATATGTATTGAGCATTGTTCTAGGCGTAACGCGTGGCGGAGGCACCACGCTGGACGAGGCGATCGCGGCCCTCACTCGCGCCTCTTCCGCCGATTCGACTCACCCTCAAGGCGGATTTTACTTCAGCCTCACAAAAGATGTACGCACCACAACTCGCGAACCGAATTTCGCAGATGCAATCGCGGAACTGCAGCAAATGGGTTACGAAGCTGAAGTTGTCAAAGAGGTCATGCCTACCAATCGCCCCGCCGTGCTAGGTGCCCAAATCGGCCGCGCAAACTTTGACTGGACAACAAGCAAAAGCACGCTAGTCCCGGGTTCGATCGCCGAGAACTTAACCAGCTACGGCGGCATCATGTCGAGCCCCGCAGGGCATACTAAACTCACAGAACTCATCAAAGCCGGCGCCGCAGGCAGTAGCGGTACGGTGGTAGAACCCTACGCCCTGCAAGAAAAGTTCCCTCACCCCCAAATGTATGTCCACTACGCTCGGGGCGCAACGCTGGTCGAAGCCTTCTACCTGAGCGTCACCGGCCCCTACCAACTGCTCATCGTCGGCGATCCACTTTGCCAACCCTTTTCCAATGCTCCTAATCCAAAAATCGACGCAACGTTGCGCATCCTAAAGCCACGCGAACCGCTGCGAGTGGAACCCAACTTGGATGGACCCAACTATCTCGACTGGGAAGACTCCGACGTGCCTCATGCGCAGCGCACCACCCCACTGGCCTCCGTCGCCATCTCACAACTCTTCGACAACCAAAATCCTAAGACCGGAGCCATCAAGCCCAGGATCGATTTTAACGTCGCTGGCGCCACGCCGGGCTATCACGAAGTCTGCCTTCGCTTTGTCGCGGACGATCCACTCGCCCAACGCTCCGATACAACGATTCCTATCTGGTTGGGAGATCGAGAGCTAGTCGAACTGAAACTCAGCGACATGAAACAAAACCAGGATGGCAAGCCAACAACTTCACTGGCGACCGAGTTGTTGAAATCTTCCGTATCAGCGAAAGACCTCAATGGCGACAAAGTGGAGCGTGTGTCGTTGTGGAATCAAAGCGAACAAATAGGTGTTGCCAAAGGAGGAAACGGCAAGTTTGTCGTCCGCCTAGATAAAATTGGGATGGGCCCCGTGCGATTGCAACCCAAAGCTGAATTGGCCAGCGGTAAAGTGATTCAAGGTGAACCGATTTGGATCGAGGTGACTCCCTAGCTGCAGGGACTTGGCTCAATTTCTAGTGGTGAACAAACCAGTACTCGCACAAAATCTAGCGTGCACCTCGGCGAGAAACCGATGTTCGTTAGAATGAGTCCAGTAGTGGATTTGCAATGCAAAAAATCCCTCGACGTGTATTCCCCAGGGAATTATTCCTCTATTCCCCAGGGAATTATTCCTCCGGGAATTCGGACCTTTAATTAGCATGGTCCACAGACGGGGAACCTTGAGTCCCCCCAGGATTCGGACCTTTGATTGGCACGGTCCACTACGGCTTTCGACGCGCCGCGCCCACTTTTCGAAAACAGGCTCTCCAGGATGGCAACCGCAGAAGGAAAATCAAGGAATTGGCGCAAAGATGAATCGCGACCAGTGCAACCGATTCTCGATCGCACACCACCGTGCGACATCTCCGCCGAAATCGCTGTGCTGGGAAGCGTTATCCTAATGCCGGACGTGTGCGATGACCTGGTCATGATCGTCAAACCCGACGACTTCTACGACGATGCGCACCGCAAGCTGTACCAACATATGATCAATATGGTTGAGTTGGGGCAGAAGATTGACATTACGCTGCTCGTCAATCGCCTCAAGTCGAGCGACGATTACGAAGCCATTGGTGGAAGCGCCTACCTGGCACGCTTAGCCAACAGCGTCCCCAATGCCGCTCACGCTGTTTATTACGCAGAAATTGTGCGTAGCAAAGCGACCTTGCGCAAGTTGATCGAGGCCAGTACGACCATCCTGCGAGACGCTTACGATGAGACCATTGAAGCCAAGGAACTGTTGAGCCAAGCGGAACAACGCGTCTTCAGCATCCAGGACGAGCGGAGCAGTCAACAGGCAGATTCGATCGGTGACCTGCTAACGCAAGCCATGGAACGTATCGATGCGAGGATGAAAGGGACGCATGCAGTTGGTGGCGTCGATACTCACTTTGAGACCTACGATGCTCAATGCGGCGGTATGCACAACGGAGAGTTGATCATCTTGGCCGCCCGACCATCGATGGGTAAAACCGCTCTGGCCCTCAATATCGCCGAAAACGTGTCAATCTTGGGCCGCGCCCCGGTGCTGTTTGTCAGCTTGGAAATGTCCGGTGTTGAACTCGCCGATCGCTTGCTTTGCTCACTAGCGAAAGTGAACGGACACAAACTTCGCAACGGCTCGATTAGCCAAGACGACCGCAAACGCTTGGTGGAAAAAGCAGTTGAAGTGAGCCATGCACCACTCTACGTCGACGATTCCCCAAGTCGCTCCGTTAGCGAGATTGCTGCCGTAGCACGGAGAATCAAACAGCGCGAAAAACGACTCGGTTTGATCGTGATCGACTATTTGCAACTGATCGAACCCGACAACTCGCGCGACCCGCGGCAAGAGCAGGTCGCCAAGATCGCCCGGCGGCTGAAAGGACTCGCTCGGGAACAATCGGTTCCCGTGCTCTGCCTCTCACAACTCAATCGCCAAGCTGAAGAGGGCAAGGACCATCGCCCCCGCATGAGCCACCTCCGCGAATCCGGGGCAATTGAACAAGATGCCGACGTTGTCATGTTTGTCCACCGCGAAGAATATTACCATCGCGGCGATGACGCAGCACAATACGCTGGCCAAGCTGAAATCATTATTGCCAAACAGCGAAACGGCCCTGTTGGCGAAATACAACTCACGTGGGAAAAAGAATTTACGCGATTCTATGACCGAGCTCCGGAACGCCACTCCGAATTCGACAACTACGGTGGCGGTTTTCAGACGCCCGGAGGAATGTAGCAGGAGGCAGGAATCAGGGCTTACCGCTTACACCTTACCGCTTCCCCCGCTACTTATCCAATCCACGGTTCTCGATGATTACCGCCGCACCGGGGGTCAATCGTCGCAGCTTGTCACAAACAAGTGCTTTGTCGGCAGCACTTCCCTTTTCGGCTCGTTTAACCAACTTGGCGACTTGCTTGGTTCGGTGGCGGCGGCGGCGAAGTTCACGTGTTCTTTCAGTTCCCATTTTGATCAATTCTCGCTGTTATTTTGGCGGTGAGGCGTTTCGAGTTACCTCGTAAATTCTGCAATCAGAGTGCTAAGCGTAGTGCCCGAGGCAAAGTTGGTCAATGTCTCAAAAGGAGCATTCAATGGCCCTGGAATTAAACTAACCAGTCTGGCAAGATATTGTCTGCAAATCAGGTTGAACAACGCATCAACCAGTTCTGCCCCGCAGAACGCTATTTAGACTCGCCTAGACTCCAACCAAGGTAGAAATCCGTTGAGTACTGCACCTATTGCCATCGTCCTGGCCGCCGGGAAAGGGACCAGAATGAAAAGCGATCTACCCAAAGTGCTCTTTCCGGTCCTGGGACGCCCAATGATCCACTGGGTCTTGGACGCATTGGAACAAGCTGGAATCCCGAAAACCATTGTGGTTGTCGGTTATCGTGCTGATGACGTCAAGCAAGAGTTGTCACAGCGTCAGAATGTCCATTTTGCCCTTCAGACCGAGCAACTTGGGACCGGCCACGCCGTTGAGATGTGCCGTGAGCAACTCCTAACCCACACCGGCCCAATCCTGGTGGTTGCTGGCGATTCGCCGATGATTCAAGCCACGTCGGTAAAGAAACTGCTCGCTGAGTTTGCTTCAGGCGACTACGCCTGCCTGCTCGGAACATTGCTTAAAGACGACCCAACCGGACTCGGTCGCATTGTGAGGGGTAGCGATGGAAAGTTTGAGCGCATCGTCGAACACAAAGATGCGACGCCAGACGAGTTGTTGATCGAGGAAGTCAACATGAGCACATATTTATTTGGTGGACCACAACTGCTAGTCGCCTTATCCCAGCTCGAAAACAACAATTCGCAAGGCGAATTCTACTTGACGGACTGCCCCGCACGACTATTGGCGACTGGTCACAAGGTCGATGCGCTACCCATACTCCAAGCCTGTGAAGCGCTTAGCATCAATACAACAACGGAACTCCAGGACGTTGAAGCCAAGATGACCGAAATGGGTTATGCTGCTAGTTAATTCGGGTCTACCCTCAGTGACTTTAAGCAGAAATTCCGACTGGAATCTGAACGCTGATCCGATATGACGATCCTTTCCAACCGCCTTTACGAGAGTGGCATGCGAGAACTAAAAATCCTGAGCGGGCGCGCTAACCCCCAGCTTGCTCGGGACATCTGCCTTAACTTACACCTCAACCTCGGCTCAGTCTCGCTAGGTAAATTTCCAGACGGCGAGAACTCCTGCAAGATCAACGAAGATGTGCGTGGCAGAGATGTCTTCCTGATCCAGCCGACTTGCCCGCCGGTTAACGACAACCTGATGGAACTGTTGATCATGATCGACAGCTGCAAGCGGGCCAGCGCCGCGCGGGTTACGGCCGTCATTCCGTATTACGGCTACGCACGGCAGGATCGCAAGGACGAAGGTCGAGTTCCAATTACGGCCAAGTTGGTGGCCAACATGATCGCCCGAGCTGGTGCTGACCGCGTCCTCACGATGGACCTGCATGCTCCACAAATCCAGGGCTTCTTTGACGTTCCTGTCGACCACCTGTACGCCGCACCAGTACTCAACAACTATTTTGAAGCGATGGGGCATGATCCCGAAGAGATCATGGTGGTCAGCCCTGACGAGGGAAGCATTAAGCGCGCAATTGGACATTCCAAACGGCTTGGGGGAAGGCTGGCAATCGTCGACAAGCGACGCTCCAGTGCTGTCGAAACAACTCAGAAGAACATTATCGGCGGCCCCGTCGAAGGCAAAATCTGTTTAATGTTCGACGATATGATCAGCACGGCTGGTTCAATATGCGGCGCAGCAAAAATGGTTCATGAGGCCGGAGCCAAAGAAATCCACTTGGCAGCTACGCATGGAGTGCTGTGCGACGATGCCATCGAAAAAATCCGCAATGCACCGATCAAGTCACTGTGCATCACGAATACGATCCCGTTGACACCCGAGAAAAAGCTCGACAACATCCAAGTCTTGTCGGTAGCTCCGCTGTTGGCGGAAGCGATTCGCCGCATCCACCATCACAAATCGATCAGCGAACTCTTTCGCCCACCACCTGACGACAATCCAGACACCTAGTGTCGAGCGATTGTCCCCAATCGCTTAAGAAAAGACTTCTCTTCGACATTAATTCTCCGGTTTATCTTTCCTAAATACCGCGACAATATCGTCGACTGGTACGACAAATAGCTGATTATCCGACTCGAAATCGACGGGAATCGCGTTTTTGGGATGGAACAGCACTTTGTCGTATTGTCGGAGCGGAACGTCCTCGTTGTGAGAGACCTGTTTGCTAATTGTTACGATCCGACCGGTAATTGTTGGAATCTCCGCGGCATCTGGCAGGGCGATCCCCCCCTTTGTTTCGCGCTTTGGCTCGTCTTTGAGCACGAGCACGCGTGGACCTATCGGCTCAATAAACTGCAAACTCGTCTTCATTTTGGCCATGTTCGTTCTTAACTGGGGATCGAGATTCGTTGAATTGCTGGCAAAATTACTAGATGCACATAACATCGGCAAGTCGTCTCGACTGGCCAAAGGGTCGCCAAGAGCATGCTTTAGGGCCTTCAATTCGCTCAACATCTATCTAAACCGAAAAGAGTTCGTTCCCAAAGTCCATCTTGCTCTTGAAAGAAAAGAATGTTTTGCGATACTTGCCCGCTTCTAATTCTGTGGGTAGTCTCAACCGACCTCCCTCAAACAGGGTGCCGCAGCAATCCAGGTGCCACCGGGAACGCTGTCGCTGTGCTGACCGCCACCTGTTTGTTGTAAGCAGAACAAGAACTGAAACGTAGAACAGAAACTGAAACGTATATCCGCAGCTTTGCGAAGTGAAGTTGCGGGCCCCTATAGATTTTATTGGTTAAGTAGCCGTTAGGTTATGCGATGAGCAGCGAAACACTCGAAGTTAAGAAACGTGACGAATTAGGGAGTCTGGCCTCCAAGCGGCTTCGCATGAACGGCGAAATTCCAGCCAACCTGTACGGCCACGGCGAAGCCAACGTCAACTTGGCCGTAAAAGCCGATGCGCTGAACACGATCATCAAGCACGGAACGAAGCTTGTTTCCTTGACAGGTGGTGTTACCGATACTGCCATCCTTCGCGAAGTCCAGTGGGATGTTTTTGGCGTCGACGTTATCCATGTCGACTTTGCGCGAGTTTCGCAGGCCGAAGCGGTCGAAGTTACTTTGCCGGTTGAACTTCACGGAGAAGCTCCAGGTTCGAGCGAAGGTGGTATGCTAACTTTCACCTCGCACGAGCTAACCATCCGTTGCCCAGCCGCCAATATTCCTGATCACCTGCATGTCAACATTGGTGGCTTGCACTTGGGTGACGTGATTCACGCCAGCGACGTTCAACTGCCAACCGGCGCAACGATGATAACTCCGGCGTCGGAAGTTGTTGTGCAGATCAATCGACCCGCTGGAAGTTCGGCAGATGAAGCGGCAACCGGTGGTGCAGAACCTGAGTTAATCCGCAAGGAACAGCAGTCCGAAACGGAGTAAGCCCGAGCTGATTAGACTCGAACGCAAGCAAGATCGTAGTTCGTTAATCCACTTGCGAAGGGCTTGAACATACAATCGTCAGAGAACATGAATCGTGACATGCGGTTCATCTGCTCTGAAGGATAGATAAAACTTGAGCAGTACTGACTCCAGAACAAAGATGGTCGTGGGGTTAGGCAATCCAGGTGCGAAGTATGAGGGAACACGCCACAATGTTGGCTTTGATGTTCTAACTACTTTGTGCAAAAAATTTGCCGCACCTTTACCACGCGGAAAATTTGATGGTCAAATGACTTCCATTGCGGTGGAGTCGGTGAATTTGATGGTTGTTTGGCCATTGACTTACATGAATGACAGTGGTCGCTGTGTAAAAGCAGCAACTAGCTTTTACAAAATAGATGTGCAGCAAGACTTGATGATCGTCTGCGATGACTTGAGCCTTCCGACCGGCAAACTCCGGTTGCGAGCCAAAGGATCTGCAGGAGGCCAAAAAGGCTTAAACGACATCTTGCGTCTCCTAGGGACGCAAGAGGTCGCGCGTTTGAGAATTGGAATTGACGCCGCTCCTGCTCACTGGGAGACAGCGGACTACGTGTTGGGACGATTCTCAAAAGACGAAAAACCAATAATCGACGAAGCAGTGGCGACTGCTTCCAACGCCGTAATCGACTGGTGTACCCACGATTTGGCGTATTGCATGAATCGCTTCAACTAATACCTATAAGAATCAACCACAAGCAACATAAGTCAATCTGTTCGGGAGTTCGGGACTTTGGTTACTCAATGCTACGACTGCTTTTTTCTCTTCGACAGCAACAAATACAATCGCGACCCAGGTGGCGTGGCTGCAGCCATTCATAAGATGATTGAGAGCCATACCGGTGAGATCCTCGCCAGTCGTCTCTGGGAAGAGCGCAAACTTGCGTACCCAATCGACGGACACTCCAAGGGCACCTATTGGATCACCTACTTCAAGATGGAAACCTCAAAGCTGACCGAGTTCAATCGAGCTTGTCAACTTGACGAAACCATCATCAGGCACTTGGTGATCAAAGTGGATCCACGGCTTGTCGAACCACTGGTTGCACATACGATGGGCCGCACCATTACTCCGACTGAAGGCAGTGCTCCAGTCGCCGTCGGCGTGACCCGCGATTTGTCCGGCTTGAATGTGGACGAAGAAGAAGAAGAAGAAGAAGAGTAAGCACAAGAAGAGTAAACTGTTTTATTACCCGACAGGATCCTCTATAGTTTACATAGGCTCAGCCCTGCCCGACGTTTTGAGGGCGCTGCGTAAACGAGGAGAACCACCATGGCCAGCTACAACCGAGTTATTTTGATGGGCAACCTAACCAGGGATGTCCAATTGCGTTACACTCCTAGCGGCACTCCTGTCACGGAAGTGGGCTTGGCGGTCAATGATCGACGCAAGGGTCAGAACGGTGAGTGGATTGACGAGACGACTTTTGTCGATGTAACGTTTTGGGGAAGAACTGCAGAAGTTGCCGCTGAATACTTGAGCAAAGGTGCGCCTGTATTCATCGAAGGACGACTGAAACTCGACACGTGGGAAAAAGACGGACAGAAGAACTACAAACTTCGAGTTGTCTGCGATCGCATGCAACTGCTTGGAAACCGCGAAAACCGTGGCGAAACACCTGGTGGACAAAACCGAAGCGAAGCGCACGGAGCCCGAACCAATGCGCCACCGCCACGCGAGGATTATGCTCCGTCACCTAACATTGGTGGCGACATGGGCCACTCGCATGGCGATGAAATTCCCTTTTAGAACACCCGTACAGCCGCCCGGCGCTAGCCACGGTTACAGAGCTCAACCGCTGGCGATGACTGCGGTCACAGAAAACGACTAACGGTCAAAACGCCTTAGAGCAACAAATACACCTGGAGTCCCTCGGCTCCAGCAAAAAATATTTCCTTAGAATTCAACTGTTTTAGCTACAGCGAGTCAAACGATGGTTGCTGCCAAATCACGCGCACGACGCCAAGCATTCAAGCGATTACCCAAAGGCCAAAACGGCGGTATTGAACTACTGCTGATTCAAAACGTGGATAGCGTAGGTCGCCAAGGAGACGTAGTCGAAGTCCGCGCCGGCCATGCAAACAACTACTTGCTGCCGCAGGGCCTTGCCATTGTCGCCAATGAACACCACAAACGCATGGTGGAAAAACACAAGGCAAAGTTGAAAGAAATCGAAAAGAAGCGACTTGGTGGCCTCCAGTCACTTGCCGATACCATTGCCCAACAGTCCATTACCATTGAAGCCAATGCCAACGACGAAGGACACCTGTACGGCAGCGTCGGTGCACCTGAAATTGTCTCCGCCCTAAAGTCTTCCGACTTGGTCATCACCGAAGATCAAGTCCGACTGCAAGGACCGCTCAAGGAACTAGGGCTTTATACCGTCAAAATCCACTTACACCAAGAAATCGAATGCGATCTCAAAGTTTGGGTTGTACCCACCGCAACTTGATATCGGCGGAGTGAGACGTAGGTGCGAACGAGTTGATTTGGTTTTAGAAGCGGTAGTAACTCATCGCAAGTAATGCAAAGAAGTTTCACGGCCTCCGGCACTGGGCGCAGTTAAACTTTGATTTGGGGCTGTGGCGGAACTGGCAGACGCGCTAGATTTAGGTTCTAGTACCGCAAGGTGTGCAGGTTCGATTCCTGTCAGCCCTATTTTGGTTTTTCTTCAGGGTTTTTTGAGTTTTTCGACCCTCGATCAGGACTCGCCAAGTCTTGATCAAATTGCCATCAGTGGCAAATCAGTGGCAGCGTTGAATTGACGTTGGAAGTTCGTCGAGTGACGAACGATGCGAATTTCCATACGTTCAACCTTTTCAACGAAAGGTGCCACCATGGCTTGGATTCAACAGGACAGCGGATGCATCGCAAGTTAGCCGGTTTCTTGGCGGGTTTGGTTTTTTTGGGGGGGTGCTTTTGGCGCTCCGCACAACCAGAATCATAAGTCATACACCTATCATAGGGGTGTTCTTTATCCGCGGTTTCTGCACGACAACGGTACGCGTATAGTGAGTGTTTGCGACTGCGGAGGTATCCGCGCAACACAATACGCTGAGTAGTCGATCTCCCCCCATATGAACAGCACTAACGCTCCCCTACTCGAAATCAACACCTCGCGCCAGTTCACAAACTGGATGCATGAGCAGCAATTAAGCTTGGCATTCACCACGTATCAGGCGGGGAAGCTGTTTCTGCTCGGCTTGCAACCCGATGGTCGATTGTCCGTATTCGAGCGGACCTTCAATCGCTGCTTGGGATTGTGGGCGGATGGCCAGACGATCTGGATGTCGTCGCTCTATCAACTATGGCGATTTGAAAACGTGCTGGAGCCTAGCCAAAATGCGGGAGGCTACGATCGGCTCTATGTGCCGCAGGTGGGCTACACAACGGGCGACTTGGATATTCACGACGTAGCCGTCGAGGCAAGCGGTCGCGTGGTGTTTGTCAACACGCTGTTTGGTTGTCTTGCGACGCTCAGCGAGACGCACAGCTTTGTCCCGCTGTGGCGGCCCCCATTTATCAGCAAGTTGGCGGCGGAAGATCGTTGTCACTTGAATGGGCTGGCATTAGAGAATGGTCAGGCCAAATATGTCACGGCGGTAAGTCAATCGGATGTGGCCGATGGTTGGCGCGATCGGCGGCACAATGGTGGCTGCGTTATCGATGTGCAGTCCAACGAGATTGTTGCATCAGGGCTTTCGATGCCTCATTCACCGCGTGTCGATCGCGACAAGCTGTGGTTGCTGAACTCCGGGACTGGCCACTTCGGATACATCGATCGCACGATGGGCAAGTTTGAGCCGGTCGCGTTTTGCCCTGGATATTTGCGAGGTCTGTCGTTTCACGGCGATTTTGCCATCGTGGGATTATCGAAATCGCGAGAGAACAAAACGTTCAGTGGTCTCGAACTGGACAACAACCTCAAGGGTGGCGATGCAGAAGCCCGCTGCGGGTTGCAGGTGATCGATTTGAAAAGTGGCGATGTCGTTCACTGGGTGCGAATCGAAGGCGTGGTGACAGAGCTTTACGACGTGGTGGCCCTCAGAAACATCGTGCGACCTCAGGCGCTTGGTTTTAAGACAGATGAAATCCGTCGTGTGTTAAGGATTGGCGTCGAACAATCGATCTCAAAGTAGAAAGCGTGTAGAGTATATGTGTTACAGCCGGGTCGTTGCAGAGCAGCCTTTGCCCGCCTGAGCTAAATATTCAGCTCATTCGCCCATCTGTGGGCAGCCCAATAACTTGTTTCCTGGAACGCTACTTGCTTCTAGATATAGAGAAGACAGATGCCGCTTTCGAAACTCTGTCCTTCATACAAATCGTCTTCGGCGAAACGTGAGCGTGGGCTAAGCTGTCGGATGTTGCGTAGGTCGTTGCGTCGATTGTTAGTCGAGCCGTTGGAAGGTCGCCACTTGTTGGCCGGCGACGTGGTGGAGCTGCGCACGCTCGATGGTACCAATGGCTTCCGACTTGACGGAGTCGCCGCAGGTGACTATTCCGGTTTTAGCGTGAGCAGCGCCGGTGACGTCAATGGGGACGGTTTTGATGATCTGATTATTGGGGCCGCGCAAGCCGATCCCAACGGCATTGATCGCGCCGGTTCGAGTTACGTGGTGTTCGGCAAGTTGGGCGGGTTTGACGCCACGCTCAATTTCTCCATGCTCGACGGCACCGATGGCTTCCGGCTCGACGGAGTTGCCGCAAATGACTTGTCCGGCTCGAGCGTGAGCAGCGCTGGTGACGTCAATGGGGACGGCTTTGATGATCTGATTGTTGGGGGCTATCTAGCCGATTCCAATGGCAGTTCTTCCGGTTCGAGTTACGTGGTGTTCGGCAAGTCAAGCGGGTTTCCCGCCACGCTCGATCTCTCCACGCTCGACGGCACCAATGGCTTCCGACTCGACGGAGGCGCTGCAGGTGACCTTTCCGGCGGTAGCGTGAGCAGCGCTGGCGACGTCAATGGTGACGGCTTTGATGATCTGATTATCGGGGCCGCTGGGGCCGATGCCAACGGCGGTGATTCCGGTTCGAGTTACGTGCTGTTCGGCAAGCCGGACGGGTTTGACGCCACGCTCAATCTCTTCTTGCTCATCGGCATCAATGGCTTTCGGCTCGAGGGAGTCGCCGCAGATGACTTTTCCGGCCGCAGCGTGAGCAGCGCCGGTGACGTCAATGGGGACGGGTTTGATGATCTGATTATCGGGGCCGTGGGCTCCGATCCCAACGGCGGTGATTCTGGTTCGACTTATGTGTTGTTCGGCAAGTCGGGCGGGTTTGCCGTTGTGTACAACCTCTCTTCGCTCGACGGCACCAATGGCTTCCGACTCGACGGAGTCGCTGCATTTGACCGCTCCGGCTTGAGCGTGAGCAGCGCCGGGGATGTCAATGGGGACGGCTTTAATGATCTGATTATCGGGGCCTTTGGGGCCGATCCCAACGGCAGTTATTCTGGTTCGAGTTATGTAGTGTTCGGCAAGTCGGGCGGGTTTGCCGCTACGCTCAATCTCTCCACGCTCGACGGCACCAATGGTTTCCGACTCGACGGCGTCGCCGCATTTGACCGCTCCGGCTTTAGCGTGAGCAGCGCCGGGGATGTCAATGGGGATGGCTTTGATGATCTGATTGTTGGGGGCTATCTCGCCGATTCCAACGGCAATCGTAATTCTGGTTCGAGTTACGTGGTGTTCGGCAAGTCAGGCGAGTTTTCGGCCACTCTCAATCTCTCTACGCTCAACGGCACCAATGGCTTCCGACTGGACGGAGTCGCCGAATTTGACAATTCCGGCCGCAGCCTGAGCAGCGCCGGTGACGTCAATGGGGACGGTTTTGATGATCTGATCGTCGGGGCCAATCGAGCCGATCCCAACGGAAGTTATTCCGGTTCCAGTTACGTGGTGTTCGGTGGCAACTTCACGGGCGGTATGGAAACACAGCTGGGCGGCGATGGGAATGACACGCTGACGGCCACCCAGGGTCCCGGTGCGATCGACATTCTGATCGGCGGCAGCGGCGATGACATTCTGATCAGCGACGGTGGCGACGATGTGCTCATTGGCGGCCAGGGCGACGATATCTTAGCCATTCCCGATGTCGATTTCAGCGGCACGCGCCGACTGGTCGGCGGCAGCGGCACCGATGCACTACGACTGGACGGCAGCGGATTGATACTCGATCTGACCACGATTCCCAACAATCGCATCGTCGACATCGAGCAAATTGATCTGGGCAGCGGGTTGTCGCATGAGGTTTTTGTAACGGCGCGGGAAGTCGTCAATCTTTCATCGAACAGCAACATCCTGACGATTCGCGGCAGCGGCAGTGTGATCCGGATTCCGGACACTGGCTGGTCGGCTCCCGTATCGGTCAATCTCGCCGGAACTGATTTCGTCCAGTACACCAACGGCGCAGCAACCCTCAACATCCAGACAACGCTATCGACCGTGTTCGCAGTTGTCAGGCTCTCGACGCTCGACGGCACCAATGGCTTCCGACTCGACGGAGTCGCAGCAGGTGACTATTCCGGCTGGAGCGTGAGCAGCGCCGGTGACGTCAATGGGGACGGGTTTGATGATCTGATTGTTGGGGCCGCGGAAGCCGATCCCAACGGCAATGATTCCGGTTCGAGTTACGTGGTGTTCGGCAAGCCGGGCGGATTTGCCGCCACGTTCAATCTCTCCACTCTCGACGGCTCCAATGGCTTCCGACTCGACGGAGTCGCCGCAAATGACTGGTCCGGCCGCAGCGTGAGCAGCGCCGGTGACGTCAATGGGGACGGATTTGATGATCTGATTGTCGGTGCCATTGGAGCCAATCCCAGCGGCAGTGATTCCGGTTCGAGTTACCTGGTGTTCGGCAAGTCCGGCGGATTCGACGCCACGCTCAATTTCTCGACGCTCGACGGCACCAATGGCTTCCGACTCGACGGAGTCTCCGCAGGTGACTGGTCCGGCTGGAGCGTGAGCAGCGCCGGGGACGTCAATGGGGACGGTTTTGATGATCTGATAATCGGGGCCATTGGAGCCAATCGCAATGGCTTTGGTTTTGGTTCGAGTTACGTGGTTTTCGGCAAACCGGGCGGACTTGCCGCTGTGCTCAACCTCTCCACGCTCGACGGCACCTCAGGCTTCCGACTCGACGGCGTCGCCGCATTTGACCGCTCCGGCCGCAGCGTGAGCAGCGCAGGTGACGTCAATGGGGACGGTTTTGATGATCTGATTGTTGGGGCCGCGGAAGCCGATCCCAACGGCAATTCTTCCGGTTCGAGTTACGTGGTGTTCGGCAAGTCAAGCGGGTTTTCCGCCACGCTTAATCTCTCCACGCTCGACGGCACCAATGGCTTTCGGCTCGACGGAGTTGCCGCAAATGACTCGTCCGGCTCGAGCGTGAGCAGCGCTGGTGACGTCAATGGGGACGGCTTTGATGATCTGATTATTGGGGCCTGGAGAGCCTATCGCAACTACGGTTCTTCCGGTTCGAGTTACGTGGTGTTCGGCAAGTCGGGCGGGTTTGCCGCTACGCTCAATCTCTCCACGCTCGACGGCACCAATGGCTTCCGACTCGACGGAGTCGCCGCAGGTGACTATTCCGGCGTCAGCGTGAGCAGCGCCGGGGACGTCAATGGGGACGGGTTTGATGATCTGATTGTTGGGGCCGGGGAAGCCGATCCCAACGGCAGATATTCCGGTTCGAGTTACGTGGTGTTCGGCAAGTCGGGCGGGTTTGCCGCCACGCGCAACCTCTCCACGCTCGACGGCACCACGGGCTTCCGACTCGACGGAGTCTCCGCAGGTGACTTTTCCGGCTGGAGCGTTAGCAGCGCCGGGGACGTCAATGGGGACGGTTTTGATGATCTGATTGTCGGTGCCCGGAGGGCCGATCCCAACGGCAGTAATTCCGGTTCGAGCTACGTGGTGTTCGGTGGCAACTTCACGGGTGGTATGGAAACACAGCTGGGCGGCGATGGGAATGACACGCTGACGGCCAATCAGGGTGCCGGTGCCATCGACATCCTGATCGGCGGCCGCGGCGATGATATTCTGATCAGCGACGGTGGCGACGATGTGCTTATTGGCGGCCTGGGCGACGATATCTTAGCCATCCCCGATGTCGATTTCAGCGGCACACGCCGACTGGTCGGCGGCAGCGGCACCGATACACTGCGACTGGACGGCAGCGGTCTGATTCTCGACCTAACGACGATTCCCAACAATCGGATTGTGGATATCGAACAAATCGACATCACCGGCAGCGGTAACAATACGCTGAACCTGACCGCTCGCGAAGTCCTGAACCTCAGTTCGCACAACAATACACTGGTCGTCCGCCGCAATGCCGGTGACGTCGTGAACATCGGCAGTGGCTGGGTGTCGCAACCCGACGAAGTCATTGGCGATGTTACCTTCAGCGTCTTTTCGCAAGGGGCAGCCAAGTTGATGGTCACGATTGTCGACGAAGCCGTTCAAGATACAGTTGCCCCGACGATTGTCCGGACCATGATCGCTGCGTCGAATTGGTCGGATGCATTCATCGACAATATCGATGGCGGCGGCATTGGCGGTGGCAACGGACTGGGGTTTGAGCTCGTGGCAGGTGGGTTGCCGTTGCCGTGGAGCGGAGTCTATCGACTCTACCTCCAGTTCGCGGAGGATGTGGTGGGGATTTCTGCTGCCACGATTGAATTGCGCGACAGCACTGGACCACTGCCAAGTAAACATTCGCCGAAGGTGTGGGGAGTAGTATAGCGATCTAGCGACGGGAGGCGAAATATTCTAATTGCGGGGCATGATGAATGCTTCGCTGCTTGAACCGATTTCCCTGGCTGAACAAGTACGTTCGCTGATAGCGA
>JBGSUV010000029.1:0-13897 GCA_041753315.1 Pirellulaceae bacterium
TGCCAAGTTGCGTTACTATCGGAAGCACTACCGCTCACCCAAAAAACCGCCGCCGAAACGAAAGTTTAATGGGTCGAGGCACGCGGCAACTCAGAAAATTCTCGAGCAAAGGAAATGACAGCTTTACAGGGTTTATTGTCCCCAAGCGTTTCATAGTGATTGTCTGAATCGCATTCCAAGCGATTGAGGACAATCGCTCTACACTAAATTCCAATCGATTGGAGACAATCGCTCTGCACTATTGCCTCAATCATACACAAAGCGATTGGGGACAATATTGGAGACAATCGCTCTACGCTACAAACGTTTGCGCACCAAGTTGTTCCACCAACTCGCGGGTTCTACCGGAGTCGATGGCCAATTCGATATGAGCAGTGCATTCACCTAGGTTATGGCAGCGGCCGGTGAGCCACAAACCAGCGGCGGCGTTCATCACCACCACGTCGCGTTTCGGACCGCGTTCACCCGCGAACACTTCGCGAATGCAGTTGGCGCTGGCTATTGGATCGTCGGCGAAAAGTGCCTCGCGCTCGGCTACTTGGATACCGAACATCGACGGATGCCAGTGATGTTCGACTATCTCGTTGGCCGTCACCTCAAGGACGCGTGTCGACGCAGAAATTGAAATTTCATCCACTCCATCCTCGCCGCGCACTACAATCGAGCGTTTTGTGCCGAGATTTTGCAGTGCCTTGGCCATCGGTTCCTGCAATTCCGCCGCGCCAACACCTAGGACCTGGCAATCGGCCAAGGCGGGATTGGCGAGTGGCCCGAGGCGATTAAAGATGGTCGGGTGACTCAGCGATCGACGGACTTCTCCCACGTGTTTCATGGCGGGGTGAAAATAGGGGGCAAAGCAAAAGCAGATGCCCAGTTCGCGCAGACACTGCTGAGCGATCGCCGGTTGGGCTTCGAGATTGACGCCCAGTTCGGCCAAAACGTCGGCGGAGCCGGTGCTGCTCGTGATTTTGCGATTGCCATGTTTGGCGACGGAAACCCCGGCGGAAGCCAACGCAATGGCCGCTGCGGTACTAATATTAAACGTTTTTGAACCATCTCCGCCGGTTCCGCACGTGTCGACGACGGGTCGTGTTGACGGCTCGATTCGAATCATCGACTCGCGCAGTGCCAAAGCAGCTCCGGTGAGCTCCTCGACGGTCTCTCCCTTGCGCGCCAGAGCCGTAAGCAGGTCTCGGGTCTGGTCTTCCTGGGCGCGGCCGGTGAGTAGCCAGCTGATTGCAGCGTGCATTTGCTCGCGAGTTACGTCTTGCTGCGATTGGAGAATTGTTAGAATGTCGCTAAAATCATGCATCTCTTAGTATTTCATAGAGCGGATCTGTGTATTTCATTGAGCGTAACCGACGGTCAACTTTTTGACGCGCCCATTGTACAGCTTGAGACCGATTCTTGAGGAAGCTCCACGTCAGGAAGAACTTATGACACGAAAAATTATTTTCGACTGCGATCCGGGAATTGACGATGCAGTTGCAATTGCGCTGGCATTGTTTGATCCTCGGCTGGACGTCGTAGCGATCACCGCCTGTGCGGGAACGATTGATGCCGACCAAGCGACGCAGAATGTGCGTGCTTTGATCGAGCGACTCGATCCACCGCGCATGCCGAGAATTGGTTCAGCGTTGGATCCCGAGCTTGGTGCCGCAGTTGCGAACGGAACTTTGTTGCACGGCGAAGATGGATTAGGCAATTCGGATTGGATACCCGTCTCGCGTCAGCACTCGATGCCCAGCGACAAGCTCATTGCAGATCGATTGCGCGCGGATCCGGGCGAAGTGACCATTGTCTGTACCGGTCCTCTCACGGGGTTCGCCAAAGCGCTGGCTCGCGACCCGGCGTTGGTCCCGATGATCGACCGTGTGGTCATTGCAGGTGGATCCGTGATTGGCGTCGGCAACGTGACGCCTGCTGCCGAGTTCAATTTCCATTTCGATCCGGTAAGCGCCAGACAGGTCTTCCAGTCAGCGACGACGAAAAGTCTGATACCACTCGAAGTATGTCGACAGCTCAGTTTCGGCTGGGAACTTGTTGAAAAGCTTCCGCCCAAGTACACCAAAGTTGGTTCGGTCTTGCAGCAAATAGTTCCACACTATTGCCGTTCTACGCGCCAGCAACTGGGGCAAGAGAGCATCACGATGCAAGCTGTTTTGCCCATTTTGATGTTGGTCGAACCGATGTTATTTACTTGGGAGGAGATGGCCGGGGACGTAGAAACCACCGGCGAACTCACTCGGGGAACAACGGTTTTTGACAAGCGCGTTCCAAGGCAATGGCGGACGAACATGGAAGTGGCGGTCTCCGTGGACGTCGAAGCTGCCACCGATGTGTTCTACAATTGCCTAAAGTTCGTTGCCCAAGACTCGTAGCCTAGAAGCATGACACTAGAAATCGCCCCCGCCGAGAGAGCTCTACTTTGAAAATCCTGCTCACCGAGGAACGCCTTCGTCAGGGGGTTGATGAAATGGCGGCAGCCATCACCGATCGCTATGGCGACAAGCCGTTGACGATCGTCGCCGTCATGACAGGTAGTCTGGTCATGCTTGCCGACTTAATACGCCTGCTTAACATGCCGGTTCGCGTCAGCCTGATCCAAGCGAGCAGCTATCGGGGTGGAACGGAATCGGGCGAGTTGTGGATTCGAGAAGACATGATGCTCGACGTTACCGACCGCGACGTACTGATCATCGATGATATTTTCGATACCGGTAGAACGCTTGCAGCGGTGGTCCAGTGCGTGGGCACGATGGCCCCAGCAAGCGTTGCGACGGCTGTCTTGCTGCATAAAGAGGGGCGTCAGCGGGTTTCGATGGTACCGGATTTCACCGCTTTTAAGATTCCGGATGAATTTGTTGTGGGCTATGGATTAGACTATCAAGACCTGTACCGCAATCTGCCGTACTTGGCCATTCTTGAGCCCAGCGAAATTGAGGCTGCAATAACATGAGAACGGAGCGGCGAGTATTAGTGGTGACTCGCCATTTTTGGCCCTCGACAACCGATCAAACTTGGCGTCTGCGGAGTTGGGTCAAGCAGCTTAAGCAGCAGGGCTTTCGTCCCACCGTCGTCACACCGCGTTGGCATTCAACTTGGCCCAATCAGCTTTCTTGCGAAGAGACCCCGATTGTTCGTATCGATGCGCCGCCGACCTCTGAATTGCGAACCAATCGTTATGGGCGGGCGCTGACAAGTTGGGTATCCCAGGAGCTGAACGAGCTCGACTTTATTTATTGCGACGCTGCCAGTAGCGATGCGCATGCCATTCTTACGCAACTTCCGAACAACCGCGTCCCGGTCGTGGTGCGGTTTGATCCTCGCGAACTGGCAAAAAACGCATCATTCCCACGCATTGGCAGATGGCATCCATCACCCAAGACGATGGATGTGTGCCGCAGAGCAACCGCCATCGTCGTGCCAAATTCTTTTGCACATCAACAACTATTAGCCACCGGATGCGACCCTGCACTGATCCACCGCATACCCGATTCGATGGGAGTCAGAGTTGACCGTTCGGTGGCCGCCCGCACTGCAGCGCGCATGATCTTGGCGAATATTAACCACGATTTGTTCGTACGTTCGCAGGACAAAGTGGTGGTGTGCCCTGGTGAACTAACTCGCGATTGGGAGATTGATTTGTTGATTCAAGCGCTGAATCCGCTACTGGAGGAACAGCGATCGCTCAAACTCTGGATACTCGGCGATAGCATCGAACGTTCCCGCATTTATGATTCACTGCAGTACTACGGGTTGCACCGAATTGTCGTAATGCCAGGTGCTTTCACAGATGTCGAACAGGTGCTGCAGGCGGCTGACTTGTGTGTCTTCCCCGCTGTAGGCTGTGGACTCGGTTGGCTTCTTCCCACTTGCATCGCCAGCTCGATACCGGTCGTGGTTGCCGATTCGCCGGAGGTCCGTTCAACTTTTGGCGAACTAGCAAATCAACTGTGTTTCAGGGCCAACGATGCCAATGAGTTGCAATTGTGGATACGGCGGTGGCTTCGCAACACAAAATCTCTAGAGCAAAGCGTCGCGAGCGCGCGTGAAATGCTTGTCAGCCAGTCACTCCCTGGTGGAGCTTCACACACATTGGCCAGTTTACTTCGCGCGCGTGTTCTTCAGCCCAATTGATTTGCCGTATGCGTTTAAAAGTCGTTCAGATCATTCCGACGCTGGTGCAAGGCGGCGCCGAAAAGCAGATGGCCTTATTGGCTGCAAACCTGGATCCCGCTCGATTTGATTCGCAAGTGATCGTGCTGACACACTCGGGTCCACTGGAACAGGAGCTGCGAGATCGCGGAGTGCCAGTTCACTTGATTGGAAAAAGTGGAAAACTGGCTCCTCGCGCCTACTTGCGACTGAAGGCAAAACTTCGGCAGTTGGCACCTGACGTCGTGCATACTTGGTTGTTTGCTGCAAACTGCTATGGTCGGTATGCTGCATACCGCAATCGAACGCCTGTAATTATCGCGGGTGAGCGGTGCGTCGACCCATGGAAAACGTCGGCACATTTCTGGATCGACCGCTGGCTGCAAAAAATAACGACACGCATTGCAACGAACACGCCTGCGGTCATCAACTTTTATAAACAACACGGGTTGGATGCTGCCGGATTCTGCGTAATTCCCAATGCAATTGTTCCAAGCAACGCTCCTAAAATCTCGCGAAGTGAGTTGTTTGAGCAGTTGCGACTTCCGCCACGAGGCCGAGTGGTTGGCGCCGTCGGACGACTCTGGAAGCAGAAGGGCTATCCCGATCTGATTTGGGCGGCGGAGTTGTTGCGGGTCGCTTTTCGCGATGTGTGGGTGGTGATTCTGGGTGACGGTCCCGAACTTCAACGATTGCAACAGCTGCGCGACAAATATGGGGCCGACAACGCGGTTCGATTTGTGGGCCATCGACCCGATGCGATCGAACTGATGAGCGGCTTTGATGTGCTATGGAACGCCAGCCGTTATGAAGGTCAAAGCAATACGATATTGGAAGCCATGGCGCAGGGAATTCCGGTAGTAGCCAGCGATATACCGGGAAATCGTGATTTGGTCGTTCCCGACGAAACGGGCCACTTGTTCCAGTTGGGGGAACCCTCACAATTGACGCGGCTGACCAACAACTTGCTGCTCGATCCGGAGCGGCTTGCACGGTTTGGGAGCAATTCCCGCGCCCGGGTCGCCGAGCACTTTTCGTTGGAAAAGATGGTGGCCAGTTACGAACAACTCTACATCCGTGAGTACGAACGGGTTCGCACCTGATCGATTAGGCTGCAGTGTTGATTGGCGGCTAAAAACAACGTCTAGCAGTCGAGGATAGCCTCCCCCCGGTGGCACCTCGACTGCTCGACATCGTTGACCGCAGTTAGTATCCCTGCAAGCGAGTTACACCAATCCCGCTCGTTCTTTAGGATCTTTAAGTCCGTCGGCAAGTTTGGCGAGTGCTTCGGTTTCGATTTGCCGAACGCGTTCACGTGTCAGTCCCAATTCGGCGCCAATTTCTTTCAGCGTATGGGCTTGGGTGTCGCCCAGTCCGAAACGCAGGCGGAGCACAGTGGCTTCGCGTGTATCGAGGTGTTCGAGCAATTCCAGCACCGTGCTCAATACGTCGTGGTCGAGCAATTCTTCGTCCGGCGCCTTGAGGCGTTCGTCCATGACCATTTCGCCGAGTGACCAACCTGCATCGGTTTGATCGCTTTGCGGTGTACTGTTATAGATCTGGATGGCCTTCTTGATGATCGGCAGCTTTTTGCGAGGCAGCCCCAGCACGCGACCGACTTCTTCTTGCGTGGGCGATCGACCAAGTTCTTCGGTCAATCGAGCTGAGGCGCGACGCCACTTGCTCAAAAGTTCGACCATGTAAGCTGGGATGCGGATTGTTTTGGCGGAGTTAATGAGCGCTCGCTTGATCGACTGTTTTATCCAGTAGCTGGCGTAGGTACTGAAACGCGTTCCCATTTCAGGATCAAAGCCTTCCACGGCGCGCAATAGTCCCAGGTTGCCCTCTTCAATCAGATCTTGGAGCCCAAGTCCTTTGCCGATGTACCCGCGAGCGATGTTGACCACCAGCCGCAGGTTGGCACGGACCATATGGTCGCGGGCTCTGACATCGCCGAGGCCGATTCCTCTGGCGAGCTCTCGTTCCTCCTTGGCTGACAGCAGCGGTGTCTCATTAATTTCGCGCAAATACGTTTCCAATGGCGACTGCGCTTGAGCGCCTAACTCGGCCTTGGTCCGTTTGCGTGAGCTCACCCTCAGTTCTTCCTGGGCTTCGATTGCTTCATCCAGGTCGTCATTGAAATCAGACATAAGTTCTCAGTTCACGGTTGTTGGGTTTGCTCGGGAAGCAAGCAGCCCTGAGCTTTCGAGCGTATGGTTCTACAAACGCGCACCGTCGAAGACCACCGCCAAAGGCGATGCTTGGAGCTCGACGACCTGGGGGCTTTCAAGCCCGTGCGCAATCGCGACAACGGGGCGGCACTTTCAATGCAGGCATTCCCGTACAGGTTTTGGTATCGTCGGTGATGTGGGGGAGACTGGAAGAATTGCTAAAGACGACCGATTAAAGCGATTATTCCGAGCGGTCGAGTATTTTTGAAAATTCAAAGCAATTGCGATGGTACATTGACGCGTTCCCGCGCTGATTCTAAAATCGGTCGTTCCTCACGGTGCTTATAGCTCAGTTGGTAGAGCGTCGGATTGTGGTTCCGAATGTCACGGGTTCGAGCCCCGTTAAGCACCCTCTTTGGTGGCTGCTGCACGCCTATTCTGACGGCGTGTCGCGATCCGTTGCCAAACTCGGTATTTTCTGCTCGCAAGTTGAACTTGCGACCTAGGCTCACCTGCTCGTTCCGTGGCTCTGCCTGGAACGCGCTGCGCGGAGGCTCCCGCCTCTCTTATTACAGTTACGTTGCTCCGTTCGACGCTTTCCAATCGCACGACACGGAAAACGATTTGGCCTTATTTCTATTTCTTTAGATAACGTCTTGACTCAGGTTGGCTTCACCCATAAACTCTAGTTGTTTAGAAATACAGCTTGAGAGGTGCGTGATGGCCAGACCCAATTCGGAGTATCCAACAGAGCTCGAGTTGCAAATCCTGAAAGTGCTTTGGGATGCCGAGCCGATGACGGTTCGCGAAGTGCGTGAGGTGCTGGCCGCCGGGGGACGCGACTTGGCGCATACGACGGTGATCACCATGCTGGGCACGATGGTTGATAAGGCGCAGATCGAGAAGCTGCAGCCGCTTCAAGGTAAAGCGTTTCGATTCTCGCCGCTTATTCAACGTGACAACGTCTCGCGTGGCATGCTGGGTGACATCGTGCACCGCGTGTTTGATGGCTCGGCGGAAGCAGTGATGTTGAGCCTCTTCGACGTGAAGGAACTGGACGAGGAAGAGCTAGCTAACCTTCGCAAGTTGCTCAACAAGAAAATGAGGGAGACCAAATCATGAGCTTTTCCGCGCTGAATTGGTCTGAACTATCGTTGCAAGTGATGGTTACGTTTGTGCACTTCCTATGGCAAGCGTGTGTGGTCGGAATCGTTTGGTTCGTTTTGCAATACGTAGGCGAGTCTTTCAGAAAACTGCAGATTGTGCGTCAGCGTGGTAGTGGTAATAGGTCTTACGATGTTAGTCTCGGAGAGACTGACCTACGTGGGGCAAACGTTCGCTATACGCTCGCTTGCATCGCCTTCTTTGCCTTGCCGATCTGCGTTGCCATCACATTTGCATGGGTCTATCAATCGCGCGGCCCAGTCCTGCTGGCCGCTGGCAATTCGATGGAGTCTCCAACATATCCAGTAGCTTCTGCAAATGAAGTCATGGCGACAACTGTCGATACTGACGTTCGCGTTCTTCCACCGTCCGAAAAGCCAATCGATGCGGAGGTGCCAACTGCTGAACCGACGGACCTGACAAGTCTTACGGTGCCGGAGCCTTCACTAACGCAGCGAATTCAAAAGATTGCGCCCTACCTATTGCTGGCTTACATGGTGGGAGTTGCGGTCATGTTGGCTCGATTCTGCCTGTCGATCATTGGCAGTTCTCGGCTGCGTCGCACTAATCAACCGATTGCGGATGCAACTTTGCTGAAAACCATTGCGGAACAATGTGCACGCTTGGGGCTGAAACGAATTCCTATCGTGGCGATAAGTCAACGTGTTTCCGTGCCCGTTGTGATTGGTATCGTAAAGCCCTTGATACTGTTGCCACCTGCGTTGTTGTGCGGTCTCGACCCGAATCAAGTTGCTGCAGTTGTCAGTCACGAGATGGCTCACATTCGGCGATTCGACTTGATTGTCAATTTGTTGCAGCGCATCGTGGAGGCGTTGCTCTTTTTCCACCCAATCACTTGGTGGATCAGCCATCACGTGAGTATCGAACGCGAGCACTGCTGTGATGAGCTGGCGGCGACCAGCGTGGGACGATTGTCATATGCGGGGGCACTGCTGAAAATGGCCGAGTTGTGCATCGGAAACGACCGACGACGCTCAAAGGCTTTGGCAACCTTGTCAGCAGACGGCGGAAATTCGACTGACTTCGGCTATCGTATCCGACGATTGATCGGTGCCGAAGAGACGACTCGCGTTGGAGTGACGCGCCGCAGCGCTGCAATTGCTTTGGCGACGATCGCGTTGTTAACCGTTTCGCTCGTTGGTCGGGTGAGCGTGGGCGAATTCAGCGGTGCGGCTCACGGTGCGTTGCTCGCCGCATGGCAGTCGCCAGACGAAGTACTTGACCACGAGGCCACTGCACCAAGCGGTACCGCAGATCGACTGGGCGATGGCATTCAGTGGTCGCGTTGGGGCGCCAAAGATGGATTGCTTTCCGGAGCGCGATTGATTCTGCCTAGAGGCGGATTGAATTCCGGGCAACCGCTGGTAGTCGAATATCGATTGGCCAATGTTTCGACGGAAACTAAAACGTTGAAATGCTACCTGAACAACGGTATGCAGTTCACTTCGCTGGGACATGGCAATCGCATCAGTGGTTTTGGGTTCGATCGGCACCGAGAGCCCGTAACAATTGCGATTCAACCTGGTGACGTTTTCATCGATACGGAGCATCTTGTTTCGATCGACACCACAGGGCTGGAACCCGGTAAGTATCAAGCGGCCTTGGGTTCAGCGTTTTTCTACCCCGACTTGAACGATCCGAATGCAACACACGAGATTCCCCATCGTGGCAGCATTCCGTTCATGATTGTTGGCGAATCAACGGTCAAAACCGTTGAACTTACCAAGAACGATATTCATTGGGGCCAGCCAATCGCCGGACTACAACTCGGCGCCAAGTATTTGGGCGATGCGACGCAATTCGCAATCGGCGCAACGGTTGAAGCGGACCTGTTCATCGCCAACGTGACCGATAAACCGATTGAGTGCTCTGTAGTTTTGCCACATCCCGGTGATGGTTGGCTGTTTAACGTGGAAGACAATACCGGTTCCACGCTCATGCTTGAGCGGCATTGGCCGCGGGATTTCTTCAGCCCGCAACGGTACGTCCATCTGCACCTTGCTCCCGGCGAAATGGCGCCGATTACAGGCGAAAGCGTAAAGACATCGATGTCGAGTGCTTCGACGGAGGAAGCCTTCGCAACGACTTTGCCCAAAGCTAGATTTCAGATTGTAGGGACCAAGGAAGAAGCCAAGCAACTGAGGCACGACAGCAGCGACAGCCTTCAAGCAACCCTGATTTCTGAAGGCGGAGCGTATGCAGCGATTTTTGAAGTCACGCTTCTTCGCCCTGAAATCCCGGCCCTCCGATTGGAACTCGATTCAGGCAATGTACCGTTCACTGTCCTTGGACCGAAATTGAAGTTGTTTTTAGATGATGCGAGTCAAACGACTGCAAAATTGCCAAACACCTATGACATGCAATTTGATGTTGTCGATGACAACGGACAGCCCATCGACAACGTTGCAATTCTCTACAAAGAAGATGAAGCGACTTGGTATGAAGGTGAAACCTCAGATCACGCAACAGGAGCTGACTGGATTCCATTTCGAATCGTCGAAGAAGGAAAGCCAACGTACCAAGCTGCAACGCCAGCGATTCTCGGAATGGCTCATGTCTTAATCGCTGCCAAGGGGTTCGAACCGGTTACGTTGAAGTTGAACGAGCAACCTGAGCGCGGGCAACATATCGTCAAGCACGTCCAGTTAAAACCGGCTCGGCCGGTTGAGTTCATCTTGATGACAAATGCCGATTTGCCCGCCGCGGGCGCAACACTTGAGACACTCAAAGCCAAGGAATTGCGAGCAGCAATAGCACAAAATGGCGGCTCACAGCTCAATCAGTTCCTGAATTTTAATGTCATATCGGATGCGCGAGGCAGCGTGCGTTTCCCGCGGCCGGCATTTACCAATTGGACGACCTATCGGATTGAACATCCCGCGGGATACGTGGATGTTCGAGGAAAAGATTTGCCCGTAGCGGATACAGCCAAGTCATCCGTACGAAGGATTCAACTCACTCCGTACGCCAGTATCAATGTTAGTTATCGGCCACAGGTCAAGGCCAATGAATCTCTGGAAATGTACCGGTTGAAAGCAAACCGAAAGACGGTCGATGGTCGAGCTCAGTTGATCACGTTGGATCAGGATGGACGACTTGTCGTCTCGAAGCTACTAGCCGGCTGGTACACCTTTGTCCATCGTGTTCGATTCGCGGACAACAGCACTACTGCATCAGCGATGTACGTGCCGTTTGCGTTGAAAGAGGGTGAGAATCGTGATCTTGTGCTCGGCGCCGATGGAAGATCGGTAGTTGGTCGATTCGTGTTGCCTAACAGCGATGAGGTCGCCGATCGAACTCTGTCGGTTTCTGTTGCGTCGGGCAGCTGGCCAGGTTATCCAGTTCCTCCGCAAGAGTTGGACAGTGCCGCGACTTTAGCATGGTGGAATGTGTACTGGGAAACCGAAAAAGGCAGACAGTTCCGCGACTACAACCTCCGCAATTTCAAGACATCGCTCGCTAAAGATGGCAGTTTCCATTTTCCGTCGCTGCCGCCGGGTGATTACAGGTTAAGCCTCGACGTGTTGCAACCGGCTGGCACTCAAGCTCAGCTCGTTCAAACTAAATTTGAGGTCCCCGATGACAAACAATCGGAACCCATTGAACTAGGCGACATGACTGTCAACGTTGAACCGCAAAAGCAACAGAAGGCCGCTCAGCCCGATTCTGCAAAGAAAACGCAAGATGATGTTGGACAGTCAAGTCAGGAAATCCTTGGCCAGTGGGATGTCTCGACGATGGCAGGAGCAGCCGGTTTTGTTCCAGACGCTGAGTCGATGACACTGAAGTTCTCCGAGCCGGATAGGTTCGAAAGTTATACACAGAAACAAGACTATATTGGATTCGCCAGCGGCTCATGGAAGCTTGAAGGAGGACAAATAGCGGTAAAGTTCAAGTCGGTTACGATGCAGCCTTCTGACAATTCAGAGACTGAGGCCAAATTGCAAATTCTTGCATCAGATGTGTTGGTCTGGAACGGAAACCGCTTTCACAAACGACTGGCTGCTATCCCAGTGACGCTGTCTGCGAATCATCCGCTCAGTGCTGTTGTAGGCGAACTATTGGCGGAACGGAATGCAAACTCGCCAAATGAATCTTGGCAACTGGTTGAGGTCAGCGACAAGCCAGAGGTGAAAACTCCGCAGATCCTCAACAACTCGGATGCTTCGAAAGCGGGAGTTTATCATCTGCTGTTAGCAAGAGACTACCGCGAGTCGGCGAATACGATGCAACAATTCGCTGCCGTGCCAAATGAGGAGAAATTTCGCATTCGCACAGAGCAGATCGAAATCGTGTTATACGCAAGCCAACCCACAGCGGCCGTGGCTGAATTGAAATCGCAAATTGTTTGGTTGCCACCGAAATCGCGTTGGCCGACTCACGACATCTGTTTAGGAGATGGATTGGGTTACACATGGTTTGTGCGAGCGCCGATACAAGATTGTCATGCACTGAAGGAGAATTTGCGGCTGGTGGGTGGTGATGACATGCTTGCTACCTTAGTTCGGTCGCTTATTTCCGCGAAGAATATGCCTCCGCGATCCGATGCCAATACGGCCGCGGCGATTCTAATGAAATACGGTGATCGTGCGGTGACCGCAGTGGAACAAGCCGTTCGCGAGAAGAAGCCAGAGGACGAACTGTGGCATCTGATCGGCAGCTTGGCGGGGATTCGGACCGATGCTTCGACCAAACTTCTCATACAACTCTATCAGTCCGAAGATGCAGACATCCGAAGAGCCGCCGCGTATGCACTGATTCACAAGCCATATCGCCGCGAGGCCGCGCTGGTCTATCTTGACCTGCTCAAGAATCGTATGAGTGTCGAAGCAACGACGGAAGCATCTATCGAACTCGGTTTGACAAACGCTATCCCAATTCTTGAAGAACTGTTTACCAATGTTACCAAACCGTCTTCCTTACATGAGCTGAACAGGATCTTCGCGGCTCGGCGAACCCTGCAGGGCAATCCAATATCGAAACCGCTGCTCGATGCGTCCGAAATTATTTATCAATCGCGTGCTTCTGATCCAGCAGAGGAAGGTTCTGTGATTGGCAATGCCATCAAGCAGATCGCAGAATCCGATGACCACGAGGCTGTGATCATGTTGGCGTTGCAGATGACCAACTATACAACCAAAGGTAGCGTCGATCACATCCGTTCGACCGGCGCTGCGATTCTTAAGTCGCAGAAGAGTGCCGAAGGAGTGCTCTTTCTGACAAGAGTATTGGACTCATTGCCACCGCGCGAGCGCGAGCAGATCCTGAAGACTATCAGTCCGCTCGCGCCACCAGCAACCGCATCATCGTTGACTCCGCCGGCCAATTCACCTCAACCAAGTCCCTATTCAACTTTATCCGCCGCCGCGACGCCAATTCCAACAGGGCCGAGAGAACTGGTAGCGACGATCTTTGGTACCACCGTCTATCGTGACCAGTTGGTATCGGAGAGCGCGAAAGCAAAACTGAGCAAACTGCCCCAAGACCAAGTGGCCGCAAAGCGCCTTGAAAACGAAGGTGAAGCCTTGCTTAGTTGGATCTCTCGGCGGGCTGTCGAAGATTATGTTCGCCGCGAGAAGATTGAAATATCTCCTGAGATGTCGGCTAAGTTGCTGGAAGCCGTCAATGCGACCGAGCTGACGACCAATGCCGATTCAACGCTGAGCGAGGAACAACGACGGGGAATGCTGCATTTTATGATGCGTGGTTCGCTGATGGATTGGCTCGTCTGCAAGTCGCTCTACGAGCGGTATGGTGGCCGAGTTGGTATGGGAAGCCTTGGACTGTGGATCGCGGTGGATGGTCGCAACGAACTGATGCGGGAATATTTACGAAAAGAAAGTATCGTGATCAGTGAAACCGAGCTTGAGAAAGCATTTTGGAAAGCAGCAAATAAACCCAACTTCGCAGATGCATACCCCAAGGGCGATCAATTGAAACTCCTGATGTCTGCCCCACCGTTTCTTAGCAATCGAATAACGAAGTCATCTGATACTGAATGATCGTCCCTCTCATTCCAAGGCTCTGCCTGGAACGCACGCACTGCTCGATCCGTCGGGAGAGCGAGGCCACCGCTCTAAACATCTTTGATTGTGATTTGACCAATAAAATATACAGTTGGGAGAGCGTGGCTCCTGCCGAGCTTTTACGGGCAGCGTCCTAACGTCCACAAGACAAAAGAGTACAGCCCCTTGCTTGTGAACGGCAGGTTGCGGCCGAGAAGGTTCCGCAGGAGCGTCGCTCCACCGCTCTAAACATCTTTTTCATTCCGGTAAGCGTTTATTTGGCGGTAAACAGATGTGTGTGCCCCCGATTTTTTCTTGGGTGGTGTTGTGACGGCTCGCGATTTTTTGCGGGCCTTGATCCAATCATCGTCCCATAGT
>JBGSUV010000030.1:0-13549 GCA_041753315.1 Pirellulaceae bacterium
TATCCGGTCCTACTCTGGCCGCCAATCCCGATAGTTCCTAGCCGAAACCAAAGCCGAACAAGACGAAAAACCTGCCGCTGGCAACGATTCCAGCCAGCAACCAAAATCGTCGCGCCCACACCTTCGGCGAATGTTTACTGCTCGCTTGGGCCAACGACTTTGACGATAGCGGATGGCGAGCGCAAGGTGCGTTCGGCGATGCTCATGATGTCGTCCGCCGTCACGGCCGCATAACGACTCAAGATCACATCTAGCGGTTCATAGCTGCGACGATTCAACCAAGACTGGCCAAGTGCAAACAATCGATTACTTGGTCTTTCATCTGAAAGTATCAAGCTGCTCACAATTTTGTTGCGCGCCAGTTCAATCTCCTTTTCAGTGACCCCCTCGCGCAATGTCTGTTCGATGACTCGACGCTGTATGTCTTCGTTCTCTTCAGCATCCTCAGGTGCACAACATAGATATCCAAGCAGGCAGCCACAATCTTCAAGCATCTGTGGCCAGATCGCGGCCGTCTCGGCGCGGCCGGTATCGATGAGTTCCCAAAATAATCGGCTTCCCGAATCGTCCGCCAGGATCGAGCATAATAACCGCAACGCGTATCGCTCAGGGTGGTTGCAGTCGACACCCGGCCAGACCTGCACCGCGTAATGTTGATGAGTCGACTCGCGCTCGATCAATGCTTCACCAAAATAGTATTTCGGTTTGATATGGGGACGTACGATCGTCTTCTGCTTGGGCCAGTTGCAACACCGCTCTTCAACGTAGTCGATTAACTGCGTCGCGTTGATGTTGCCGCAAGCGATGAGAAACATGTTGTCTTTGGCATAACGTTGTCGATGATATTCCCGCATCTGAGCCACGGTCAGATCGGCAACGCTCTCGGTCGTCCCCAGGACCCGTGTGGCCAGCGCATGAGTGCCAAAAAAAAGTTCGCTTGCCCGTTCAAACGCACCATAGGGTGGTTGATCGTCGTACATGGCAATCTCTTCGAGCACCACCTGCTTCTCGGTTTCAAAGTCCTCGTCGCGCAATAACGGCTGCATGATGTCGGTCAACAAGTCGACAGCTTGCGCCTGGCACTCGGGGAGCACCGAGGCATAAAAAACAGTTGAATCCTCCGATGTGAAAGCGTTGGACTGCGCTCCCAAGTGATCGAGCTCGCGGTTGACATCCTCCCCGGATCGTCGCTCGGTACCTTTAAACACCATGTGTTCGAGGAAGTGGCTAACTCCAGCGATCTCGGTCAATTCATCGCGAGCGCCGGTGGCTACGAACCAACCAAACGATGCGGTAAAGGCGGATGGATCATGCAGAATGACGATTTCTGGGCCATCTTCATGCTTGTGCGTCAACAATTCCACTTGGCAACTCCAGCGGCTGAGATCCCACCGTCACTAACGAAAAATTTTTGGGCAAGTTCCGTTGGAAATGGTCCAACAGGCTCTCGCACGACAACGCATTGACCTTGGCGCAGACTTCCTCTCGGTCAGGCACACGCCCCAAGTAAAACCAATCGCTGGCGATTTGACCACTGCGCGCCGCCGACGATTCTTGTTCAAAAACCAACGAACTCTTGATGCGATTTTTCAGTCGGTTTAGCTCGTCCAGCGAAACACCTTCACCAAGCGATTGAATCGTTTCGATCAGGACATGCAATGTCTCTTCGGCGCGGTTGGTGGTCGTGCCTGCGTAACAAAGCACACTCCCTTGTCCGGCCAGCGAAAAGCAGTTGGCGAACACAGAATAGACCAATCCGCGTTTTTCACGCACCTCTGAGAACAATCGCGAGCTCATGCCATCGCTAAGAACACCGACTAGCGCCCGAGCTTCGTAATATTCTGGGCTTTCGTAAGAAGCGCTGTCGTATGCCAACGCTAGATGCGTCTGATTGGAGGAGTGATCGACATGCCGACTCCCGTAAGTTGAATGCAAGGCTGGCAAATCGCAGGCGGGTTCGCCCGTCCAATCCCCTAGTTCGCGTTCAACAACCGCGCACACATCGTCCCAGCAAAAACTGCCCGCGACGGCCATGATGGAACCCGTCGGCTTGTAATTTGCCTGATAGAAATTGCGCACCGCATCGATGTCAATCGCCGCCAGTCCCTCTTCGGATCCCTGAGAAATCCGACCAAACGGTTGTGAATAGCGAAAGCGTTTAAGTTCACTGAAACAGCGGTGGGAGGGCTCGTCATCCAGCGCGCGAAGGTCCTGCATACCCAAGGCACGCGCGTCGTCCAGTTGATCAGACGGAAGATGGGGTTTACGTACCAAGTCCGAATAGAGTTTCAAAGCATGGCAAAGAACTTCCGTTGGCATGGCACAACTGAACGAACTGTGAGTCGTAGTAATCGCACTCGAACGCTCGATGCCGTGATAATCCAGTTGCTCCAGAAATTGTCGACTGTCGAGATGCCCGCAACCACGTTGAACCATCTCGCTCGTCATTCCGGCGAGGCCATCGAGCCCGGTGGGTTCAAAGCATGTTCCCGCCGGCAAGAGAAATGAAAATGCCGACGAACGGAGCCACGGCATATGCTCGCCGAGCAATACAAGTCCGTTATCAAACTGCCGATGAAGCAGCTTTTGATTCATATGCGTTGCCCCACTGGGTAATGATCGGTTCGTGAAAGTTCAGCAGGGATCGGAAGGTCCAGACGGTGTTACAAAAATGGTCATAGGCAGTTTAGAACAATTGTCCCCAGTTGTTTTGTACCCAGCTTAAGGCAACCATCGCAAGGAACAGAACAATCGGGAACAATTGTTCTACATTATCTCAATCGTCTCATAAGCGATTGAGGACAATCGCTCGACACACTTTTAATCTCCCTTGGAGCCGCCGCCAGACGAACCGCTGGCTGAGCTACTGGATGAACCACCGGTCGAACCGCTTGAGCTACCACCGGAAGGCTTGCTGGATGAACCGTCTCCCGAAGACTTCTTTTCGCTCTTGTCTGCTGGTTTGTCTGCAGCGGCAGCTTTCTTATAGGATTCGCTACGATAGTCCGTTTGATAGAAGCCGGAGCCTTTAAAGACGACCGCTGCGCCCGTCCCTAATAGCCGGCGGAGTTTTTTCTTTTTACATTTGGGGCACTTGGTCAGTTTCTCGTCGTTAATGCCTTGGTAGATTTCGAACAAGTGTTCACAAGCATCACACTGATAGTCATAGGTTGGCATGTAGCTCGTGCTCCGAGAATGAACATGTTGTACGTAACAAACTGTAGCAAATTATAACAACGAACTGAGCGGGTGCTGGTCTGTGCAGGCCAGGTTAGCCAGCCGCAGGACCTGTGCTGACGATCACGCTACTGGGGCGCACTACGCGATCGTGCAGCAGATAGCCGACCGCAACTTCTTGGGCAACCAAACCCGCAGCATGGTCAGGGCTAGGCATTTGTGCGATCGCTTCATGAATATTCGGATCAAATTCGGTACCGACCGCATTCACAGGCTTGCAACCATACTTGGACAGGACGTTTTGAAGTTGTTGCCCAACCATCTCAACACCCGATAGCAGAGCGTTGGTATCTGAAGTATCAGCGCGAGCTGCATCGGCGGCACGATTTAAGTTATCGACGACATCAAGCAGATCGCGGAGCAGTGGCAAATTGGAGTACTTGAGCTGTTGATCGGCTTCGCGTTGCATGCGCTTGCGAAAGTTTTCGAGTTCAGCATGGGCAAGCAGCACTTTGCGCTCGGCATCTTGCACTCGCTCATCGTTGCTTGGCGGAAGAGGAGGAGGCGGGGGTGGTGCAGCAGCCGACCGAGTTTTGTTGTAAAGCTCTTCCAGATCCACGGTTTCCTCGAGTCCGTAATCTGTCATCGGCTCTTGTGGTGTCTCATCGGCGAAATCTTTGTGCTTTGATTTGTCGCTCATCTTCAATTCGGCTCCTTGGTCGGTTCGCCCTGTTCGTGACTGTTGGAATCGTCGCTACGAAAATAGTGCAAGACACGTTCCAGAAACGACTTGCGGTGTGGCGTGACGTGTTCATCCTCAAGTTCGGCTAATTGCCGCAGGATTTCTTCTTGTTGTGCGTTGACTTTCTTGGGAATTTCAACATAGGTGTGAACCAGCAAGTCGCCCCGCATACCACTTCTCGGGTCGGGCATTCCTTGTCCACGCAGCTGAAAAACTTCCCCGCTCTGGGTACCACGAGGAATGTCGATGGTCCGCTTGCCACTGAGGGTTGGGATTTCAATTTCGGTGCCTAATACAGCCTGTGAATAGCTGAGGGGTACCTGGACGATTAGATCGCTTCCTTCGCGTTTGAAAATTTTGTGTGGTCGAACGCGGATAAAGCAGTAGGCATCGCCGCGCGGTCCACCATCAGGACTGGGTTGACCTTCTTGGGCCAAGCGGACTCGCATGCCATCATCGACGCCTCCCGGTATCTGGACTTCGAGCAAGACCTCTTTAGGAATGGCACCCGAGCCGTCACAATCGTTACAAGGCGAGGTAATGACTTTGCCATTCCCACGGCACTGGGGACAAGTCGTTTGGACTCGCAAGATGCCCGTCGCTTGGACAACTTGGCCATGACCTCGACAACGACCACACACCTGTGGTTCGGAGCCCGGTTTTGCGCCGGAACCTTGGCAGGTCTGGCAACGATCGTGGCGTGTGAGCGAAACCTTTTTCAAACAACCGGCGGCCGCTTCCTCCAAGTCGAGGGTGACGTCGCAACGGACATCGGCTCCTCGGCGAACGCGGGTCCGCTGCGAACGGCCGCCAAAAAAATCTTCGAATATCGTGCCACCAAAAATATCGCCAAAGGCTTCGAAGATGTCACCAACATCTTGGAATCCTCCCGCTTGGCCATCTACACCCGCATGGCCGTACTTATCGTAACGAGCTCGCTTTTGTTCATCGTTGATCACTTCGTAAGCTTCAGCGCATTCTTTGAATTTGGTAATAGCCTCTTCGTCATCGCGATTGCTATCGGGATGATATTTAATGGCCAAACGTCGATAGGCCTTCGAGACCTCGGCGGACGTTGCCGTGCGGCTGACGCCGAGTACTTCGTAGTAGTCGCGTTTTGTGGCTGCCATGGCTATGAGCTCTTAAAGTGGCGATAAATTGACGTAACGCAATCCACCGCCATTGACTATCTGGAAAAAAGGCCACCCTCTTGCGAGAGCGGCCTTTGTGGGATGCTGCGAAATGAGCCATCAAGTGCTGAGTTACGAGACCGAACCTTCGGCACGCTGCTTGGCCTTGTCCTCTTTGTCAAATGTCGTCACTAACGCTTCGGTAGTCAGCAACAATCCAGCAATACTTCCCGCGTTGGCTAAAGCAGTTCTGGTAACCTTGACCGGATCGATAATACCCGACTTGAGCATATCGACGTATTCGCCCTTATTGGCGTCATAACCGATCGAAAGCGGCTTTTGACGCACTTCATCGGCAACTACCGAACCGTCGATACCCGCGTTGTCGGCGATCTGACGCAGTGGCGCGGAAAGTGAGCGGAGCACAATTTGTGCGCCGATTTTCTCATCACCCTTGCATTGTTTGATCGACTCTTCAACGGCGTCGGAGCAACGGATTAGAGCGACACCGCCACCGGGGACAATACCTTCTTCCATCGCCGCACGCGTGGCATGCAATGCATCTTCAACGCGAGCCTTCTTCTGCTTCATGTCGGCTTCCGTTTCCGCGCCAACGCTGATCACAGCAACACCGCCAGCCAACTTGGCCAAACGCTCTTGCAGCTTCTCGCGATCGTACTCCGAATCGGTTTGCTCGATCTGGGCGCGGATTTGTGCAACGCGTTGATCAATCGTCTTGCGATCTCCGCCACCTTCCACGATGGTCGTATGACCCTTCTCGACAACCAATTTCTTGGCGCGGCCGAGTTGTTCCAAAGTGATCTTCTCGAGTTGAATGCCCAGGTCTTCGCTGATGAACTGACCACCGGTCAAGGTTGCGATATCGCCCATCATTGCCTTGCGGCGATCACCAAACCCAGGCGCTTTGACGGCGCAAACGTTCAGCGTTCCACGCAATTTGTTCACGACAAGCAGAGTGAGTGCTTCGGCGTCGACATCTTCGGCGATGATCAGCAGTGGACGACCACTTTGAGCCGCCTTTTCGAGTACTGGCACCAAGTCGCGAATATTGCTGATCTTCTTTTCGTAAAGCAATACCAGCGCGTCATCGAAGGTGCAGGTCATATTGCCTGGATCGGTGATGAAGTATGGCGAGATGTAGCCTTTGTCGAATTGCATGCCGTCGACATATTCAACCGTTGTATCGGCAGTCTTGCCTTCTTCGACTGTGATGACGCCGTCTTTGCCAACGCGCTCAAGTGCTTCTGCCAACAGATCGCCAATGACCATGTCGCTGTTGGCGCTGATCGCCCCAACGTGAGCAACTTGTTGGCGATCGCTCACCGGCTTGCCAATTTCATGCAATTTGACAACAGCCGCTTCAATCGCCTTTTCGATTCCGCGGCGAATCGCAGCAGGATTGCTGCCTGCAACAATGTTCCGCAAGCCTTCTTTGAATATCGCTCGGGCTAGCACGGTTGCTGTCGTGGTGCCGTCACCCGCCAGGTCGCTCGTCTTCTGAGCGACTTCTACGACCAGCTTTGCACCCATGTTTTCGAAGCGGTCTTCGAGCTCGATTTCTTTGGCGACCGTAACTCCGTCTTTGGTAACGGTCGGACCACCAAAACTCTTGTCAATGATCACGTTGCGACCGGTTGGCCCCATGGTTACTGCCACGGCATTGGCCAGTTTTTCGACGCCCTGCAGCATGCGCGAGCGTGCGTGATCTTCAAACATCAGCTGTTTAGCCACGCTATTGATCCTTTATATGGTGATGTATGTGTTGGATTGGTTGTGCTCGCAAGAGTAGCTCTCGCGATTCGCACCCGGGATAGACTAGGCGAGGATCTTAGCCAAGATGTCGCTTTCGCGCAGAATCTTGACTTCTTCGCCGTCGACTTCCAATTCGTTTCCGCCGTATTTGCCATAGATTACAACGTCACCAACGGCGACGGATAATGCACCGCGATTGCCACTATCGAGCAATCGTCCAGGGCCTACGGCAACGACGGTACCACGTTGTGGCTTTTCCTTGGCGGAATCAGGCAGGACGATACCTCCCGCAGTGGTCTCTTCCGCTTCTTCAGGCTTAACAACGATACGGTCATCAAGTGGACGAATTTTGAGCTTAGCCATGTTTGTAAATCCTATGTGTGTGAGATGAAGTGTTCGTTTTGGTTGAAAGCTGCGCCCCAGGATTGTCGTATCGCTGGAACGCAGAAAGCGATCGCGGAGAAGGGGAGACGGTTTCTCGGCGACTACATCATGCCGCCCATGCCACCCATTCCTCCCATGCCACCCATCGGGTCCATTCCGCCCATGCCACCCATGCCGTGGTCATGGTGGTCGTGTCCACCCTCTTCTTCTTCCTTGGGAATGTCGGTGATAAGCGACTCGGTTGTGAGCAACAACGATGCGACGCTGGCGGCATTTTGAAGTGCTGTGCGAACTACCTTGGCAGGATCGATAATGCCAGCGGAAACCATATCGGTGTAGGTGTCGGTATTGGCATCGTAACCTTCGGTCTTGCTCTTCTGCTGCCGAACACGATTAACAACCACGGCTCCGTCGACCCCTGCGTTGTTGGCGATGGCTCGCAACGGATAGTCAAGCACGTTGATGATGATGTTGGCACCTAGTCGCTCGTCACCTTCAAGCTGCATTTTGCGCAGCGCTGGTTCGCAACGGATGAGGGCGACACCACCGCCTGGAACGATGCCTTCATGCAACGCAGCCTGCGTCGCAGCCTTGGCGTCGTCAAGCAATGCTTTACGCTCTTTCATTTCAGTTTCTGTGGCAGCACCCACAGAAATTTGTGCCACACCACCCGCCAACTTGGCGAGACGTTCTTGCAGCTTTTCGCGATCGTAATCGCTATCAGTGTTTTCGATCTCACGACGGATTTGATCGGCGCGTCCCACGATCGCATCCTTCTTGCCAGCACCGCCCACGATGACGGTTTGTTCGCTGGTAATCCGGACCTTCTTTGCGCGTCCGAGATCCGAAAGCTTGACGCTTTCCAAATCGATCCCCAAGTCCTTGAAGATTGCTTGTCCACCGGTGAGCGCGGCGAGGTCACCCATGATTGCTTTGCGGCGATCACCGTATCCAGGAGCCTTCACGGCGCAGACGCTGAGGATGCCACGCATCTTATTAACGACCAACGTTGCCAAAGCTTCTCCATCGATATCTTCAGCAATGATCAACAGCGGCTTCTTGGCCTTGCTAGTCGCTTCGAGCAGCGGAATTAGCTTCTTGTTGGAGCTGATCTTCTCTTCGAACAACAGAATATGGCAATCGTCCAATTCAACTGCAACTTCGTCAGGGTTGGTGACAAAGTGCGGCGAGAGGAAGCCGCGGTCGAACTGCATGCCTTCAACAACTTCGACAGTCGTTTCGCTGCTGCGGCCTTCTTCAACCGTGATCACACCATCTTTACCAACTTTCAAGAAAGCGTCGCTCAGCACATCGCCGATCGTGGGATCGTTGTTGCCAGCGATTGTGGCAACTTGTTTGATCTCTTTCTTGCTTTTTTCGTCGATCTTGATCGCCATCTTCGTCAGCGTCTCTGAGACCGTATCGACAGCCTTAGAAATACCGCGTGCCAAAGCCATGGGGTCAGCACCCGCGGCAATCATCTTCAGGCCTTCGCGAAAGATGGCTTCCGCCAAGACGGTCGCCGTCGTCGTGCCATCACCGGCAACGTCGTTTGTCTTGCTAGCGGCCTCTTTAACAAGTTGAGCTCCAAGGTTCTCAAACGGGTCATCCAGTTCGATGTCTTCGGCAACTGTCACGCCGTCTTTGGTGACTTTGGGCGATCCCCAACCTTTGTCAAGTACGGCGTTACGACCACGTGGTCCAAGTGTGCTGCGCACGGCTCGAGCCAACTTCGAGACGCCTGCGAGCAGCGGTTGCCGCGCGTCATCATTAAATACCATCTGCTTTGCCACGTTCAATATCCTCCGGTGTGGATTGAGAATTCTATCAACAAGAGAATTCGGGTAATCTTTTAATTCTGAGGCCTGATAGCTGTAGTGCTCAGCTCATCTGTTAATTGGTCTTGTAATTTGGTCTTTGCGAAGGCACTCGTTTTTAGAATGCGTGTCAAAATGTGCGCTTTCAAATGGGTGCCATGCAATGTTCGTAGCATCAATGCCGGGTACCGACGCGAGAGCTACAACAACATCTATGTAAAAAAATGGCTCGCCATGCGAGTTACACAAAAAACGAGTAAACTGACAGAGTTCGAGCCACTCTGGCAGTTTAGACGCTTGACGTCTCGGCTATGCAAAGGGTGTGCCAGGGCGAAAGGCGGGCGATTTGACCGCCTTGTTTTGCTGAGTTGTCGTTCTTGATTTGGCTTGTTTTAAATATGTTGGTTGGCGGCGCCGGATGCTATTTTGCACTGCAGTTCTCGATGCGTTCTGCCTTTGGCGGGCAAGTGTCAAATTGACAGGTCGCTCGCTATTTCCGGTCTCGGACACCGATTTCCTGAAGGCTTGAGGCGATTTTTGAGCGATTCGCATATTCAGAACCCGTACGCTCAACCAGTAGGTGCCGTCGAGCTTGCGCCCTCAGATGGTGATGCGGATGCCAGCACGGATGCCAAAAAAAGGAGTTGGCCGGCATCGATCGCTGTTTGGAGTCTGGTTTGCATAATCAGTGCGATCCCGAGCTTTGTTTGGGGGATTGGTACCGTCGCTACACAGCAAGCCGCAGCGATGATCGTCGGAGTCGTGATTTTTATCGCTGGTTACGTTTTTGCGGATCAACTTACGCAAGGTTCAAGTTGGCGTCGCAATAAATCACTACGGCTGGCACTTAAAATCGGCTACCTCACGCGACTGGCGATTTCTGTTATTTTTCCTGTTGGTGGACTGCTCGACATGACTTGCGGGTTGTTTTCGATCTCGGTCGTCGAGTTTGTGTCTTCGGTCTCGCTGATGGAAGCCCACAATATGGGTGCCGGGACGGCTGGCTTTGGACAGATTTTGGCAACTACTTTAGTGCAAGGAGTGGTCTTGAACCTAGTTTTGGCTGGCTTTGTTGTGCTAGTCTTCGGAATCACATTGGTTGTGAATCGTGGAGCGAAGTAGCGGAGGGGCTATTTGGGGCGCCTTATCTGCTCCCATTTTTGACTCCAATTCAGTTGGGAGCAGGCGTCTGTTCGGAACTGCGTGCGGTTGGCCTAGCCAAGATTGTCGCTGAGCGCCAGAATTACAATCTGAAATATTGCCAATACTCCCGCCAAACGCGAGACCGATTCAGTGGATCGACGATTCTTAACGTGGCTGATGCTCACCACAGCGCTCTTTTTTCTATGGATGAGCTTCCGACAGCAGCCTCCGCCTCCGCAAGATCCCAATGCCGGTCGCGTGGTGGCACCCAATGCCGATCCTCTGCTTCGAGATGATTTGGGGCCACCCGGTCAAGCTGAGATTGGAGCGGCTCCCGATGCGGACAATCCCGACGCAACAAACGTCGTCGACGCAGAGCAAGACGCAAACGCGCAACCAGTCCGACCGTCCAATCCGAGTCAAGCAATTACGCTGGGCTCCATGGACCCGACGAAAGGTTTCAACTTATTGGTGACATTAACGACCCGTGGCGCTGGCGTCGAACGAGCTGAGTTGGTGGGGCGCTTGCCGTCGGGAGGTTTCAAGTATCGCGCACTTGAGCACGACGGTGCCTACCTGGGATACCTCGGCGCAACCGAAGCCGTCAACGGCCTGCGCATCCGCTCGGTTCCTGACGGCTCACCTGCGGCCATGGGAGTCTCCGCCGACGCACAAGGAGGCCTGCAGGTCGGTGACATTTTAGTTGAGTTTGCTGGACGCTCTCTCGATTCGCGCCGAGCACTCGATGTAGCCCTCCGCGAAAGTAAGCCTGGACAAAAGGTTGAATTGCGGATCGAGCGGCAAGTCAACGGACAGCCGCAACAGTTGACCTACACGCTGACGCTCGACGAAGCGCCCCTGGATGTGGTCCGCATGCGACCGTTCGATTCGGAGGTTGTTGTTGGAAATCTAGCGCGACCTAGCTTACGAACAAGTCTCGCTTCACTCGAAGGAACGCGTATACCCACAGGACTGCATGCGCTGCCAGCCCTGCGGGATACGCTTGAGATCGACTGGGAAGTGCAGCCACTTAACGTTGATGGTGGAGAAGGCGTGGAGTTTCGTTTGCCACTCGACAGTTTTCTCGTCAATAGTGGACGACCACCTAAGCTCGATTTGGTCAAGCGGTATCGATTATTGCCTGCGGGCGGCCGGTCAGATGGTTTCATTCTGGACGTCGAAACCGTTGTCGTAAATAGAAACGACAAGCCGGTGAACGTTTCCTTCCGTCAGGAGGGCTTGGCTGGTTTGACACTCGAGGGGTGGTGGTATTCGGTCAAGATCAGCCCTTCGTTTTTCAACGGAGCAGGAAGCCGCGACGTAGCTTATGCGAATGAAATTCCAGATAGCCACGCGCTTAAAACAACCCGACAGATTTACAGCCAGGCGCAAAAGAACCCGACTCAGCCCGACCTCGTGGTGCTCTCCGAAAACGAGCCGATTGAGACTCGTAACCTCAAGTACATCGGTCTCGATGCGCAGTACTTTAATTCATCGATTTTGCCACACCCAGATCAACCACAGGCGCTCGGCAACTTGCGTCAAGCGGCAGCCTCGGCCGTCGCGGATGTGGATGACATCGAAAAGTCGAAGAGCCAGGCGACTAACACATCGTTTTGGTTCGATACGCAAGATCAGGCCGTTCCCGAGGGCGGGGAATTGAGCCAACGGTATTATGTTTTTATCGGTCCCAAGGACACTGACGTGCTTGCCTCACACGGCCTGGGCGAAGCGATTGAATACGGTTGGTTTCCGGCCATTGCAAAGCCGCTGGGTTATATTCTCCACTTTTTTTATCAAATCTCGCGCAACTACGGGCTGGCCATCATCATGTTGACCGTTTGCGTGCGTGGGGCGATGTTCCCACTTGGACGCAAGGCGGCCATGAATGCGCAGCGCATGTCGGAACTGCAACCGGAACTCGCCAAGATCAACGAAAAATACAAAGACAACATGGAGAAGCGTGCCAAGGCGATGCAGGAGTTATACGCCAAGCACAATTTCAAGCCGTTGGCGGGCTGTTTGCCGATGTTCATTCAATTGCCAATTTTTATCGGCTTGTACCGCTGCTTGAGCGTCGATATCTCATTGCGTCAAGCTCCGTTGATCCCTGGTGTATCGTGGTGTTCCAATCTGGCGGGGCCCGACCAGTTGATCGACTGGAGTGGTTGGATGCCTGAGTTCCTCGCCGGACGCGGAACGGGCTGGCTGGGGCCTTATTTCAACATTCTGCCGATGGTTACCGTCGGCTTGTTTTTACTCCAGCAGAAAATGCTGATGCCTAAAGCTACAGACGAACAAACTCGCATGACACAAAACATGATGCAAATCATGACCGTGTTCATGGGGGTCTTGTTCTTCAAGGTTCCGAGTGGATTGTGCATCTATTTTATTACGTCCAGCCTGTGGTCGTTGGTCGAACGAAAGCTAATCAAGCGCATCACGCCGGTTAAGCCATCCATTGCCAGCGAAGGCGGTGGCGGAGGCAGTGGCGGAGGTGGGTCCAGTGGCAATGAACCGGAGAAGCCGAAGGGTAATCCGGGACGCAAAAATCGCGATCCGATTCCCGAAAAGCCCAAAAGTCGTTTTCAGGAAATGGTGCAGATGCTCGAGAAGCCAGCCGTTAAGTCATCCACCCAGCGCGGCTCACGCAAAGAAAAACGCCGCCGCCGTCCCAACGAATAGCCGATCATCCCTTCCACGATAGCGACACAATCGCGGGCCTTAACGAGTACTTTCATCTTCTTACCACAAATTTTCCTATCTGAGCATCTATGCCGTCCGCCGGCGCTTAATCCGTCATTATGTAGGTAGGAAGATTGAGGGTAAGAAAATTCGTGAGCGCGGTTTCCATTCCCTTGCCATTTCTCACGACGCTGCGCGCGGTGCAACGACTTGAAGTATGCTAACTCTATCGCAGCTTGATTTTAGAATGGGCTGCCCTATATTCGAACGGTTCAAATCGGAGCGCCAACATGGCAATGCCGTTTCCTGGAATGGACCCGTACCTCGAACATCCCACGTTATGGACCGGTGTGCATTCCCGATTGATTAACAGCATCAGTAGCCAAATTGCACCCGCCTTGCGCCCGCGATATGTGGTTTCGATCGAAGAGCGGGTGGTGATCGATGCGCTCCCGCAGCAGCGCGTGCCCGACTTATGGATACAGAAGAGCGCTAGCAACAATCTTCCCAAGCCCCCAGCGGCAAACGTGGTGATGGAAGAGCCGTTGCTAATGGAACTCTCCAGCGATCCGATTCGCGAGCCCTATATCGAGATTCTTGATCGTTATCATGACTTGCAAGTTGTCACTGTCCTGGAGCTATTGAGCCCGATCAACAAAGCGGCAGGACCTGGTCGAGATCAATATCTGAAAAAGCGC
>JBGSUV010000031.1:0-4278 GCA_041753315.1 Pirellulaceae bacterium
TCGCAATTTGGCGCCGGCTGCCACCGGAGCAAAATTGACTATTTAGCCGGACTTTTCGGACAGAGCCGATTTTGAAAGTTGCCGAATCGTCAAAAGTCCTTACAAAACAAAGTACGCCCGGCAGGATTCGAACCTGCAACCCTCGGTTCCGAAGACCGATGCGCTATCCAGTTGCGCCACGGGTGCGTACACGAGTATTGTATCGAATGCTTAACATCAGTGCCAGCGGTTCTTCAGTGTTTTTTGCGACCTCTCATTGTGGGCAATGCGATGCGTTTTTCCATGACATGCGTGAATGGCAACTCAAAATCGAAGGCTGGGTCGACAACAACGAACGATAATCGTACTGCCGTCTGGCGATGGTAGTACAAGGAGCCTTCCAATCCCCGCTTCGTCCAAGGGCGTCAACAACCTTAACTGTTGTTGCCACTGCTCAACCGTTTTGCCACCGCGGTCAAGGACGTAGAGTTGGGAATCGAGCCGATAGGCCGCAGGCGAAGTCAACCACAACGACTTCTCGTCGAGCAAGGCGACCACCAATCGAAAATTTTCGACATAGTCGGAAAGCGCCTGACGCAATTGCCTTTTGTGCGTTACGACTGCATAAACAGAATCCGGTCCCAATCCACCTTGGTCAACGTTCGCCCAGTCAATCCAGCACTCCAATCCAGCTTGCGAACAGAGACGCGATAAAGCTTGACCCACTGGCTGCGGCTGAGGAATGGCGCCAGGCAACTCCATCTCGAGTTCCGGTAACAACCGCGAATCCGCCAACGACTGTACCAATAACGCCTGCGACTCGCCTTGATTCCCGCTCGCTTTCAGACTTCTCCAATCGTCGAACATGCGCACCGCAGCAAACCAGGATTTCAGTTCCGACGACGTGAGGTTTTCTTCTTCCCAGTCAACGTGAAGCGAACCACCGTCCAGCTTCCATCGCATCGATAATTCCGGAAACAGTTCCGTCATGGCTTCTTCAATCCATGGACTAACTTCAGCGTCCTCCGTGTTCAACAGGCCTTCGAGCGATATAGTTCGCGGCAGCGCAGCAAGCATGGCGTTGGTTGGCGCTTCAATACTCAGGTAACGATTTTCGACCACCAGCAACTCGGCACCGATCGACTGAGCCAATTGTCGAGCAAGCTCAGCAAGCGACTTTGCTTCAACCTGTTGAACGCGCACTTTGCTATTGCGATCGATGCCCGCCGCCGCTAACGATTCAAAATCAATAATGGTTGGAATACCACTTAAGTGGGTCCAAAGGTTGACCGCCTGGGACAATGTGCGGCTTCCGAAAATCAACCCAGGCAACTCCGCGCGCATCCGCTCCTGGAGATCCACAGTCGGTAAGTTGGCGTCACCAGGATTCGGTTCCAGCCCCATTTCCTCCGCAGTTAGGGGTGCTTGCGAAGGGATGACGGGCGTGTCGGGGATCACAAACTGCATATTAAAAGATATTAGTGGGGCGTACTCAGCTAGTTGCTTCGGCAACGCGGTTTCCGTCACTTGCACTTGCTCCGAGCCGTCAACCAACTCATTCACTGGGTCGCTATCAACTGCGGTGGCGTCGTCGTTGTTACTGGGTACAAGAGGCGTAGTGCCAATCCCATTTGCACTCGATGTGTCCGAATCTAGAGAAATGTTCGAATCAGCAGCGTTCCCTTCCGTATTGTCAGTATCAATAGCGGCGATATCATTCTCTAGGCCGCTTTCTACTTCGCTAACTTTATCTCCACCCAGCCCAGTGTTGGCCGGAACGTTGTCGGGAGCGTTGTCACCGGAGAGCTCATCGCCACTATTGTCGGCTTGCTCCTCATTGCTTAATTGAACTTGATTGGCTGTTCCAGCAGCCATCGGAACAGATGCGGTGCTGTACCAGCGAAGGAAAAGCACGAACAACAAACCAGCAAGTGCAATACCACTAATACCGACAAATGCGATCATCAAATACTGCCTCGATTTGGCAGCGTTTGAACTTGTCCATTCTTCGGTAGGCATCAGCGGAGGGGCACTGGATTGCCAGTAGTTGTGATCGCTCACCGGTGGTTTGGAAGGTTCTTCAACCGCGGCAAGACGGAATTCGTCGTCATCCCCATCACCAACTTCGTTGGGGCGAATCGTCGTCGACGGATCGGAGTCCCCCAGTCCAACGCGTTGCTTCAACGGCGAGTCTCCAAGCTCGGCACCGCCGGTTGCAAAACTCTTTGTGTCCGAGAGTTGGTCCGCAGGCAGGTAGGCAGGCGCCATGCCATCTTTGGTCACAGCCATCGAGTCAACGTCGGGATGTTGCGGCGAGTTAACTTCGACGCGACGCTGTGGCGGTTCTACCTGCAGCATCGAGTCGCATTTGGGACATTTGACGATCTGGTGGATCAAATTGGGATCGCGAACGCGAATCTTGCTTTGGCACGTCGTGCATTGAATCGTGAAGGGTTCCACGCAATGTCCTTTGATGTTGCGGTCGCTGTCCAGGGAGTGTGGTGCGATCCACGATCCCCGGACAACTCTAACCGCACGTTGGGAATGCCAAGGTTATGTCAACTCTGAACGAACTTTTTCAAGCAGCTTTTTCGTTGCAGCGATACCTTCCATAGAATCACCACCACCTTCAAATTCAACTCCGACGTAACCGTTGAAGCCGGAGTCGAGCACGATCTTGAGCATCCGCTTGAAATCCGTATGCTTTTCATTGCCATTTTCATCGAAGTCGTGCGATTTTGCGCTGACACCTTTGGCAAAAGGCATCAGTTCATAAGTTCCCAGATAGCGGTCGTACTCCATCGGCGATTCACCGCGTTGGATGAAGAAATTGCCGAAGTCAGGGAGTGTTCCGACTCTTGGATGTGCGACCATTTCCATCACACTGCGGAGCCAGCGACCGTGACTTGACAACCCACCGTGATTCTCGACGATCACGTTCAGTTCATAAGTGTCTGCGATTTCGCACAAGCGGCGTAGGCCATCAACAGCCAATTTTTGCTGTTCGTCATACGAGAGCTTGCCGTCCGAAGCGGCATTCACTCGGATCGAGTGGCAGCCCAGTGCCTTGGCCCATTCCAGCCACTTGATGTGGTTTCGCACCGCCGTCACTCGTCGCTTATCGTCCGGGTCGCCCAAGTTGCCTTCACCATCGCACATAATCAGCAAACTCTTGACGCCAGCGTCGTCCGCCCGCTTTTTCAGGTCATTGATATAGCCCGGCTGTCCAACGGCATCTTTGTAAAACTGATTGACATATTCGATTGCCTCGATTCCACATTTTTCTTTGGCGATCATGGCAAAATCTAGCGGGTCCAGCTTATCCACACCTCGTTGTCCAAAGAACTGGCGGTGCAGCGACCACTGTGCCAATGAGATTGAAAACGACTTAGCCGAATCTTGAGCCCAAGTTGGCCGGACGGCAGTTAAGCCTGCAGCAGCCAATGCCGCACCTCGCAACAAATTTCGACGATCAAAAGCCACCATGGAAAATTCTCCGTGTTGATGAACTGAGTTGGGTTGATGAACCGAGTTGGGTTGATGAACCGAGTTGGGAAGTTGATAGACAAGTAAAATAGCAGATAAAACTTCAAGAGGTTGAACAGCAGCAACCGAGTGGATGAATCGCTGTAAGTGAGTGGACCATGCGGAAAAAATGGTAGACGAAAAACGAGGATCGGCAATTTTCAATTTTTAGAAACGCGAGAAATCCCGAGCCGGCAGGAACCCTTCGATTAATGTTCTGATTTAATGTTCTGATTGAACAAGTTTCATCGTTTCCGAGCAGTTCATTCAGTTGGTTTTGCACAGAACAAATTGGCACAAGTTTCGATAAAACCACTCGTCGAATTTGTTACTGCTGCACCTAGTTTACACGTCACCGCTAAAATTCTCCACTCGCCGTTATAATCGGCAAGTCGGAGGAAATTAGCGACTGTCCCAGGTCGATACTGGCCTTGCAGATCCCCCATGCCCGATGTAACCTTGAGCACTTGAGTTGCCGAAAATCAACCAGCACAAAGTCTCCCCCAATCTGGTGTGACCAAGTTGGCAGAATTTTCGTTGGAACTCTGTGCGCAGCTACATACTTTGGTAGTTGAAAATTGCTGACATAATCCTCTGTAGCTCAGTTGGTAGAGCAGGCGGCTGTTAACCGCCGGGTCGTAGGTTCGAGTCCTACCGGAGGAGCTTTCGTCAAAGTTCTAACTTTGACGACCAAAAGACTTAACGCCCGGCGTCGAGAGATCGACCGCCGGGCGTTTTTCGTTTCTACCCGCTTATTCGCGTGTTTCCTACGCT
>JBGSUV010000032.1:0-47847 GCA_041753315.1 Pirellulaceae bacterium
GCCACTGGAGCGCCCTTGGCAAACTGTTCTACAATATCAGACAACATGATCGGCTCCTTCGTGTAAGCTAGAGGACTACCTCTATGTTACCCGGGAGCCTAATGACAGCTTTACAGGGTTTATTGAGGACAATTGTTCTACATTGAAACAATTGAGGACGATTGTTCTACATAAAACAATTGAGGACAATCGTTCTACATTGCGCCGTCAATTGCCTTGAGCAATTTCTCTCTCTTGAGCGACGGCCATGCTTTCCATTCCATTGGCACGATAAGCCTTAATCAGTTTGCGGCGCGTGCTCGTCCGCACTTGGCCTCCGAGCTTGATAGAATCCTCGAAACTGGCAATGGCTCCTGCCAAATCGCCCGCCGTCATGCGGATTTCACCAAGCGAATCCAACAGCTCAGCGCGCAACTTGGGATCGCTAAAACGCAGAGCATTCTGCATACATATTTCGGCCCGTTTCAAAACTTCGGGATCATTAGGTTTGAAGCGGGTCGTGGCCAGTGCGAAGTTATTCAGGATGACGGGCGATGTTGGCGCCAGTCGCATGGCAACTTCAAAATGTCCCACTGCTTCTTGCAACCGATCGCTCACCATTTTTTGATTTCCAATAAACAAATGAGTGACCGCATTGGCTTGTCCACTTGCGAGCTTTTCTTCCAATATGGCAGTCAATTCCGGAGAAGCGCTTTCGCCCATAGAGATCAGGCGGGCGACCTCTTCGGTAACGCGCTGATTGGAACCATCGGCCTTGAGGGCCGCATCCAGTGCGACCAGATCAAACTTGCGAGCACTCAGGTCTGCTGTCGATACATATTTGAGCAGGTGAGCATCCGAGAGTGTGCGGCGAACAAACGCTGTGGGCTGGCCAAAAGAGAAAGCTCGTTCAGCGATGGTGATCGCCTTCTGCCAGTCATCGCCTAGCAACGCCAACTGCGCTATGGCGGCCACTTCATCTCCGGTCGCCGTTTTTGCGGCAATTTTATCTTTTGCTTCGTTATGCATCCGTTGAGCAACTTCGTCAAAAGTCTTCATCGCAATTGCATTGGGAGTGCCGTCAGCATTTTTGATTGACTTGGCAAAGCTGGCGAACTGCAAACTCAGTAGTGGTTCGCGCTGCACCGCCAACTCATACACACGAAGAGCGTCCCCGACTTTACCCGACTTCAACAGCAATTCGGCATAGGTTGTCATCAGCAGCGGGTGCGCTCCAGACCATCGGGTCGCGATCTCTAAATCGTGTCTTAGTTGATTTTCGTTAAGCTCAACCACGCCTTGCTTGTACTGAACGATATGGTCCTGAGCCAGCCAAGCGTGTGCGGGTGCAAAGCCCCGCGTTTTGTCACTGGCAATTTTGCGCATCATCCAACGCGATTGTCCCAAGCGGCCTTGTGTCCCCAGGTGTCGAGCAACCCAGTAATTGGCCCGCAAATTTGACGTGTCCAAAGCGAGCACTCGCTGCAATAACAAATCGCTGAACTCAGAAAGGTCTTTTGTATCTTTCGCCTCTGTGGCTGATTCAGCTTTCACATCCTCGGTCGAATTTTTTTCTTGGTCCTCATTTGTAGCCGACCCGTCGTTTGAAGATTTTGGACGTGATTCGCCAATCTCTAACGCTTCGGAGCCAAGTTCTTTTTCAATCCTCTCCCAATAGCCGAGCAACATCTGTTCGCGATCGCGGTAGTTCCCGTAGGCCGCGCCAAGTACCACAAATAGTAAAGCCGCCAGCGGAATCAATACAAAGGCGATCGCCGACCAACGACGCGAGAACAACCACGAAATTCCGAACTCCCAAACTCCAAACACTAGTCGTCCAGGATTGCTGATCAATGCAAAAATCGATTGTTCGTGTGGATTTATCATGATCGATTGTCGAGTTGTAAGTGAGCCGACGGCGCTAGCCGCGGGTATGTATCTGAGCCGACGGCGCTCGCCGCGGGCATGTATCTGAGCCGACGGCGCTAGCCGCGGGTTGGTCGTTGTTCAGTCAGCTGTTGGTAGTTTTTCGGCCACAACCCGACGCGTTAGCGAGGGACACGCGTGACCCTCGCTAGCTAGCGAGTGTCCCTCGCTAACGCGTCGGGTTGTGATTGGCAGCGCTCAGTGTCGAACCGTTGTCCCAATCGTTTCATCATTATCGTTCCCCAAGCGATCGGGGACAATCGTTCTACACTCACAACGCCAAGCCCTGCAATTTTCCAGCATTCAACTTTGTTTTAACGGCATTGCAAAATAATTCAAAGCAACGCTGGAATTCAAGCTGCTCTTTTTCCGACAGACTTACACCTGTTTCGCAAACCGCCGTTAAGCGATAGAAAATCCTGTCGTCGCCAGACGTTTGTGGACTCAACATCCGCATGATCGGTGGACGTTCACTTTCAAGCTTCGCGATGCGTTCATCCGCATCGAGCGAAACGGGTGCAAGTGCATCATTCATGGCGGACTGCACCACGTAAGATCGGCCCCCAAACGGATTCTCAAATTCAGCGAACCCCAAAAACCACTCGCTCTGGGGCAGTTGCACAATGTTCTCGACAAGGCGACTCCAATCCCGCTCCTTGGATACTTCTACCCGCCCATTCCATTTAGCATGTGGAAAGGTGACATTTGCGGTAACAACTTGTCCACGCCAATTGTATTGCCACTCAAACCCAGCCGGCTGATCCTCATCGGTTGGCATTGCCTTGTACGCTACGCCAATCCAAGCCTGCAACTGCCTTGGCAGTCCACTGGGCGAGCCTAATTCTACATTCGCAAACGTAGCTAGTTCGCTCTCGGGAACCGGTCGAAAACGGGCGGCTGTTCGGGCTACATTGCCTTTGGCAAGCAAAATTGCCGGTGCGACGGCAGATAATAAAGCCAGCACTGCGGGCACCCCGACCAGCCATTTTGCATGTTTAAGATCAAACCAGTTCACTTCAGGTTGTTCCACCGGTTGTGGTTTTTGTCGCATGATTTGCTCGTAAATCGCAAGCTCTTCCGGATCATCCGGTGGCGTATCCTCGAGCACGTCTTCGTGTGGCCAACACATGGCTCGATTGACAACAAAAAACAGCGGTCCAAACTCGGGTTCGGTCAGGGGAACGGGCTTCAACATCGAACCCAAGAACTGGTCAAATAGTACAAGTGTTAGCACGGCCAGTAAGAACCAACTCCACTCGTGCGCGTTAGTTAGCTCGCGTTGGAGATAAACAAACGCAAGCATCACAAGACTCAGACTGGCCACAAACCAAATCGGAGCAGTTAGCACGAGTAAAAGCGCATGCGAGAAACTGCGATGAAGAATCAAGGCCAGCAGTCCACCAAGGGCAATCAACGCAAAAACGCTCGTGTACTTCCCCAATTCGGAAAATTCAATATTCGTAAACTCCGTTCTCAAGGTATTGTCGGTCATCAAATTCGGAACGGAGAACGCATCCAGGACGGCCGCCGCATAACCAGCCGACTGTAAATTCAGCCAGGAACCGAAGGCGTAATCCAAGCCACTCGGCCAAGGTAGCGTTGTGGCCAGTAGTAAAGTGACGGCGGCCACATGCGACCAAGCAACACCTCCCCAGCGACCCAAGCCCCAAGCAAAAAAAACACCCACGGCAGCGATGTGCGCCAGCATCGGCGAATAGTCCCACACCGAAAACAATGCTATGGCGACTGACGCCATCAACGCAAAGAAGGCAACTCGCAATCGATGCGGATTCTTGCATAAGGCATCCCGATTCCGCCGAAACGCAAAAATCCCAACAATGAGCAGTACGAGTGGAACAAAAACCATGTAGGTTCGTTGCGACATCCCAATTGCATGAATCGCTAACATGGGTATGAGCCCAAGCAGCGGCAAGAGTCCTGCGAACAACGACCAATTGCACAACCAGTGGTAATCACTGGGTGGGCGCCTATCGACCGCAACTGCAGATGACTTTTCCGCAGCAGGCTGTTCCACAATGTCGCTCGACATGGAATCCATGGTGGTAGGAAGTAATGAGGAGTGATCGCGAGACGCGGGCCATGCGAAAAAAACAAAATCCGCAGACGTCTTGCGACATCTGCGGATTGATTATCCTACTATGCTAGCCATCACCATAACAGCAGGACTGGTGGTTTTTGTGAACTATGTTCCAGCTTGATCGCGATCGGCAGGTTCGATCACTTGTTCCGAATCGTCGATGTAGCCAGCCGAATAGTTGCCGTACTTGCCACCATAGCCATATTTGTAACCGTACTTGTAACCGTAGCGGTAGTTGCCGCCGTAGCGATAGGCGTAGCGGTAGTCGTTATAGCCATAGCTGTAGCCGTAACCGGCTTCACCCGACACACCGTTGACAACGACGCCCAGCAGTTTTGCATCGACTGACTCTAGGATCCTGGCAGCCCGCGTTGCTAGCGGCTTAACATTACGACGTAGTCGCATGGTTAGTACAACGCCGTCGACGATTGCCGCGACCGCACTTGGTTCGGAAACAGCCAGCAGCGGTGGAGTATCGATAATGATCATGTCGTACTTCTCGCGAAGAACATCGACCAGTTCTGCAAACCGACTGCTGCTCAGTAATTCTGCTGGGTTCTTGGGCTGCTTTCCACCAGGCATGATCGAAAGGTTGGCGACACCACTAGCGAATGTCGCGTCATCCAACTCTGCTTTGCCTGCCACAACTTGCGCCATGCCGATTTTGGAATCGATACCAAAAATCTTGGCGATACGCGGGCGGCGGAAGTCGGCATCGATGAGCAGAACGCGCCGTCCCGACTGGGCCATGGTAACCGCCAAGTTCGAAGATAGCGTCGACTTGCCGTCACCTGGCACCGGGCTAGTGATTTGAATGACTCGCAGCTCACTACCGCGATTGCTGAAGAACAATCCGGTGCGTACGGCACGGAAAGCTTCGCTGGCCCGACCACGACTGTGGTGTACTGTGGTCACCGACAAGTCCACGGCTTCGATCACCTTCTTGAACTTCTGTGTTTCGATAATGGGAATGTGTCCCAAAACTGGAATACCCAAGTCGGCGGCAATTTCGTCTGGACTGCGGTAACTGCGGTCGGCCAGATCCATCAACACAGCCAAGCCTGAAAGCAGCATGAAGCCAAGCGCTGCACCGCCCAAAATGTAAGGTGGGAGCGTTGGTCCATAAAATAGCCCAACATCGGGCGTGTTCAATTCCTTCAGCGTGCGCTGCCCGGGTGGAGGCAACAGCGAGATGGCATTTACTTTTTCGGTGTAGAAGTCAACCAGCTTTTGAATCTGAACCAATTTCTCGTTGTGCATCTGATTCTGGAACATGACGTCTTGCAACTCGCGGGATTGCTTCAAGTTTTCCTCAGCCAATTTCTGAAGGTTCTGTTCTTGTCCTACAAGCTCAACAAACTTCTCCTTCAATGCACTGACGCGAATTTCCAATCGCTTACCGATGTCAATCCCACCCGTTAAAGCCGCTAATTCCTTTTCCGCTTCTTCTTGGATGCGCCTAATCTCTTCATCTTCCTTCCTTTCCATTTCGGCCAAGGTCGCCACCATCGTCTTCATCGACTCGATTTTTCGCTCCAAGTTGACGACGGAGGGATGGCCATCACCGAGATTATCTTTTCGTTCAGCCAAACTGAGCTCCGCTTCAAACAGAGCACTACGGGCAAGTCGAGCAGATTCCGAATTGACTCGAATCGCTGATGAAACGATTTCGGATCGTCCAGCAAGGCGAGAATTAATTCGTGGATCGTACAATTCCCGTTCATCATTTTCGCTTAGCCACAGCAGTAACTGGTCTGGAGCGCGGCCCTCTTGAATACCCTTGTCAACGTGAGCAATGGTTGCCTGCAACTTTTCGCGTTGAGTTTGTATGGCCGTTAAGTCAAGTTTGACGCTGCTGTAGAGTTCGTAGTACGGGTCCGTCGCATCGTTGCCGCTCCAAATGATGTCCTGGGGTGCATTTTTTCGGAATTCATCTCGCTCTTGATAGAGTTTTCGAAATGCCTCCTCAACTTTACCTTGTGCTCCGGTGATCAATTCGCGAACTTCCGTGCCGACAGTGGAGTACTCATTCGCCAAGTAAGTCTTGTAGCCGGTGACAATCGAGTTCACCACGCGCGCCGCTTCATCTTCACTATTGCAAATGTAGCTGATTTCTATCAGCGTCGTCTTGGCATCTTTAGCAGCGGGCTGAATGACTAAATCGTCGGAGTTTAACAACTCGATCATGACGCCTTTCGCATTCAATTGTTCAGCCTTCATTGCGGAAAGCTCGGTCAATTGCCCAAGGTCAACCGCCAATTTCATGACCGCTTCACTGCGAATCACCAGCGATTCATCCATCCGCGTAATTTCGGACTGAAGATTACGATCAAAAGTCTCCGAAGAAATTGGCGCCGTATCAATGACCTGTACCAGTGCCATTGCCTGATATTGAGCTGGCTGTTTCGCGTAGAAAAGATATCCAAAAATCGTTCCCATGATGGAACCGAGAATTGGTAGCCACTTCCATCGCCATAGGACTTTTACGATGTCAAAACCCTGCTGCGGTTCAACAAACTGAGCTGGTTCTGACGGTCGGACTACCGAGTTTCCGTTTACCGATGGACTTTCCATTACCTGAGACATAGCAACTCTTATTGGGGACAAAGGAGTGGTAGCTTGAAGAGGCGACGCGCCGATTTATTTTATTCTCAGCGCGCTTCCAGCCAATAGTCGAACTGCGGAATCAAAACCGGGACTCCGAAAGATCTCCGATTATCAGCCAAGTATAGGTAAGTGTTGTAAACTGCGCTACAGATTGCCTGAAATGTTTCTGCAGGAAGTTCCGCAACTCATGTTCGCACCAGCACTTCCGGCACAACTGTTAGAGTTTACCAGATTCGAAATTGAAAGGACATTCGTGGGCTGCTGCTGCGTCAACATGAGCTGCGCGGGCAAATTTGAAACGCCAGTCTTGCGTTCCCCCTAGAGGTGTAGTGTAGAACGATTGTCTCAATCGTGTGCCGATTAGTGTAGAACGATTGTCTCAATCGTTTCCCTAATAATCTCGAACGATTGAGACTATCGTTCTACACTGGCGGCCCCCCCTATTAATTATTTTCCAATCCTGTATTTCCTCCGATGTGGGGGGCTTGGGGAGGGCCACTAATTCCGAATTGAAGCACTGCCCGCCGCTTCTCCAGTTGATCTAAGAACCGCAAATAGGCTTTATTTTCTGCGTCGTAGCCCAACGCTCTAATTATTTCTTCTTTTGCCAGCGTGAAATTATCGATTGAATCGTAAAGTTTGGCCAATCGGAAACGGGCAGTGTGGTCAGTAGGGTTCCACGCGACTACCTTCTTTAACGCGTCAATTCCGTAACGCGGTTCACTGCGATAGGCGGCAACCCACTCTACGTGCAACCATTCCCGCCGATTATCTGCCACTTCCAGCAACTCTGCTAAATCGGCCGACGCCAAGAGTTCCGTAGCCACAGGATGCCTCTGCGCAGTCTTTTCCACACCCTGCGCAATTAAAGTCCTTTCCAACGGTTGCTTCGGCAACATCGAAATAACCTCTTCGGTCGTCCTTAATCCATCCAACAATGGGATGACCTTGCTCCAGTACAAAGGAGTCAACTTTAATGCTGGCTCTAGAAATACCAAGGCTACATCCGCTTCGCGCGCCCATAGCGCATTACTACCAATCGCTTTGGTCAAGCGAGGATGATGGGAAGTCGTCAACGACAGACGTGCGTAGTTGTTTGCGCGCACTTCCGGCGAACATCGACCGGTATCCGACCGCAAAAGCCCCCAACTGGCCCGCCAGTCCAACGGGCAGGCATCGAGCGCAAACTGCATCGACACCGCGGTTCCTTCCAAAGCGGCTATCGATGGCATTTCCGCTTCAAATAGTGACTTCAGTTCTGCAAGCCTGCCCTCTGCCCCACCTCGTATGGCAGCGGAAATGGTTTCTGGTAGTGCAAGTGAATCTTTTAAATCTTGGTCATTCTTCACTTCCGCTGGCCAAGCTGTCGAAGCGAGCATTTTTCTTTCAATCTGTTTTTGTTGTAGGCGTGCAAGCTGCAAAAGCACCTCCGGATGGTCATAATGCGAAGCCGCCAACTCCGTCCATTCGGCGACAACGGCGTCCATTGAATTCACCTGTGCCGCTATTTCCTCGAACTGCTTTACCCCTCGCTCCAGCTTTTCGGCAACGCCAAAGCCACGCAGCGAACCATAACCTTGCCCCATGGCGATTAACGGCAAGATGCAAAACCCGAGCGCCATGCCACCAGACCAAACTCGAAGCGTTTTGGTACGCTCGGTCGGCACTTCCGCTTCCTCTCTTTCATCGACCGTGCCCTTTGTCTCACCTTTCAACCTCCGCAACGCATCTTGCCTGGCATCGCGTGGTTTGCTCGGTTTGCGGACGTCGAATTCGCCATCCGTCAAGAAGCAGCCGACGATTGCCGCCAACGGTAAAAAAATCCCGGGAATGATCAGGCTAAAGTCGACCAGGGCATGCAGGCCCAGCGCTGACACCGCGAAAACGACGGCTGGATATAACACCTCATTGCGTCGCTTGTTACCGCGGAGCTGCAATAGCCGCACAACCAGCCACACAACTCCGGTAATTCCAAGCAGAAAACCAACAACTCCAAGTTCGGTAAATAGTTCTACGTAAATATTCTCAGCATGATAGAACCAAGCGGCTTGAAGCTCGCTGAAGTTCGGCAAGATGCCAAAGTGGTAGGTCCCTAGTCCACACCCAGCCAACCAATAAGCGGGTTCGGCGATCGACGCTTTCCAAATTTCAAACCGCACATCGCTTAGCTGATGTGATTCTTCGTTGATCGTATCCAGTTCGCCGAGTACGCGTTGCTCGATTCCAAGGGAGCTGAGCAACAGCGCTACGGCAAAGCCAACGACGATCAGTATGCCTGACGCGCGGAACCATGCGTCCGGACCTTTGCTAAAGGTCAGCCCTAGCGTCACCAGTCCGGCAAACATCGTTGACAATATCCCACCGCGACTGAACGTCCCTAAACTCCCAACGACAAGCAAACACAAAGCAAACAACAGCACGATTGAAAATTTGTCAATTTCTTCCAACATGTCTTGCAGTCGCCGTGCCATCCGCGCCAGGACATTGACTGAGGGATAACGCACTTGATAGCTGCGTTCTTTTTTCCGCAACTTCTTGTTCCACCACACCAAAATTCCGGCCATCGCGCCAATCCCCATGGCAATAAATTGTGGCGCTGAATTGGGAGAAATGAAGGTTGAGAACGAAGTCGACCGCATCGAGTCCAACAGTGTCCAATCGTCCCAAGCGAGATTTTGGAACAGGCCCAGCAACGTATTGGCCATTGCCGTTAAACCGATCACCGCCAAGAGTAAAACGTTTCCCAACCGACCTCGGAACAATACGCCGCACGCCAACAGCATGGCCACTGCCGCTCCCCAGACCGAAGCACTTGCGCGCGTTTGGAGCGGATGAATGCTCAGGGTATGAGGCGCCTCGGTTGGGCGATTTAACGCCTCGTTTGGCAACGCACTGGCGGGTAGCTCGATCAAAGGACTGGTGACTTGCAAGGATTCGAGGTCAAAGGACTTCGCTTTTTCTTCAACGCGTCGTTCGAAAGCTGCCAATGGCGCAATCGATTCCCAGAGCGAGCTTGGTAGCACCATGGTTTGCAGCAACGCGATCGCTAACAACGCGACCAATGTAAACGAGAGCGGATTGAGCAGTTTTCGAGCGATTTTTCCAGGCGAATTCCCGAGCCCCAACGCTCCCATGGCTAAAACAAAAATGGTGGCCACGCATGGTACCAGCCACATTTGAGCGTTCCACGTAACCATCCCGTAATACCAAGGCGATGCCGCGAGCAGCGTTAAAGCGAGAATTCGTCCCAGCCACAGCATGCCCAGCTCCAAGCTTCGCCGCGCTGTAAGAGGCTGCAGATTCTTGCCGATTTCCTTTTCGCGTGCCATAAGTATCCAATTCTAAGATCATTCGCCGTGACTATTGAGTACTCTATGTTAATCGCTGCAGCCAAGTAGGTCACTCCAGTTGGTCAAGTAGGTCACTCGAGCCGAGAGTGACCCATGTACCCAATGAAACGATCACGATCACGATCAGGAGCAGGAGCAGGAGTACGAGCACGCAAACTCGCAATTCACCGATTACATTGCCACACCATTTGCATCCAAACCAACCAACCACCGCGCAACTTCCCGCTCCGATGTACCAACTCAAGCTCGCATCACCCAGTTGCGGAGCAACGACATTTGATAGCCTGGGGTGGAGCTTGCCGGGGTCCGAAAGGGCCCCCGGCAAGCGGAACCCCAGGTACATTGCTAAACTCGGCACGCGACCGAGCAGGTGATTTCCCAACACCAAATCGCCCAACCGAGGTCGCAATTCGTGGCGTTAGGCGGGAGCCCAATGCATCGTTCATCATTGCCCCCAATGAAACGATCACGAGCAGGAGCAGGAGCACGAGTACGAGTACGAGATCTCGCAATTCAATGATTCTCGCAATTCCTACAAACCACGTTGTTTGGCAATTCGCGGGCTGAATTGCTAAAAACTATCGCATCTACCCCGTCTTGCCACTTCTCTTCTACTTCCCGCTTACCCCTTGCTCCTTACTCCTTACTCCTTACTCCTTACCGCTTACCGCTTCCCGCTTACCGCTTACCACTTCCCGCTTACCACTTACCACTTACCACTTACCACTTACCACCGGCCTCAAATGTGTCGTGATGCGGATAAACGCGAAAATTCCTCAACTCGGCATAGCTTAACGCTCGATCATTGAATCATCGCCCACCATCTAGGGGCGAAGCGCAAGCAGTGCACTTTGGTGCGTTCGATGTCTTTTGAGATTTTTGGGGGGTCAACACGATGTTGCCAACATCGCGAGTTTCTGGACGGCCTGGCACGATGCCTGCCACACGTCCTGATAGTCCTACAATTCCGACTGGTGCCGCAGGGCGCTGGGCACTGACTGCGGTCACGCTGGTGCTGTTCGTAACCGGGTTTTCAGGTTGCATAACCGCCCATAACGGATGGAAGGCGATGACGAGCAACGGTACGTGGAACGACACGGTGGTTGTTCTTCGCAACCGTTCGTTCTCGGCGAAAGCCTGGCACCGACGCAAGCATCATTTCTGCGACGAAAAGTTCAACAAGGACTTCTGTGCTGGCTTCCGAGCTGGTTATGAAGACGCTGCCAACGGTTCTGACGGTTGCACTCCAGCTTTTCCACCCAAGGAATATTGGAGCTGGGAATTCCAGTCGGCTGAAGGGCATGGCCGCACATCCGCTTGGATGGCTGGTTATCCGCATGGTGCCCGAGCTGCCGAAGAGGATGGGGTGACCAACTGGAGCCAGCTGCAGATGGGACCAGCCTTGCAGTCGCAATACCAACACAGTTCACAACCGGGTGTAATGCCGCCGCTTCCAACTGGGCAAACGCCAATCTACTCGACACAGATGGGTATGCCCACGCAAGCTCAACCGCTGCCGATGGCAACCGGCTTAGGACTACCGCCGGGAACCAACTTGGGGCTGCCACCAGGGGCCGAGATCATTGGGACTCCTTAAGTCCTCGCGACAGCTGATTTCTGTTCGCGATGCGTTAAGTGAGCGAACAGTGAAGACTGACGTCATCGCCAAGTACTCTCGAACAAAATTAGCCGCTCGGGACGAAACAACAAATTACAGATCGAATCCTTGCATTTGCTGCTAGTGCACGCCCTGGCGTGTAAGCCAATAAACCAACGAGCTCAGAAGATAAGGTTCTTGCCATGAACTCACGGAAGAAGACCATGGTTGCCAAACAGACTGCCAAATCAACAAAATTTCGACTCGGCCGCTGGCTGGTCCTGTCTACCTCTGCCTGTGTGAGTGCCATGGGGCTCACCGGTTGTACTGCCTTAACGCAGCCAATCGACGGCATACCAGCTCGTCGGCTACCCCGCGAGTTCTTTCAATCGGAAAAGAACGACTTGATACCGATTGACATTAGTCTGCTCTCCAAAACCGAAGAGCGAGACTACACGCTGGGGCCGGGTGACATTCTGGGTATCGCGGTCGATCGTATCCTGCCGTTTGTGGAACCGGACCAGGTGCCGCAACTGCCACCGGTGAATTTTCCAGAGCAAGGTAGCACGCTACCTCCATCGACTGGTTTTCCAATCACGGTTTTGGAAGATGGAACAATCTCCCTGCCGTTACTGAAACCGATTGAAGTCGAGGGCCTTACCACCGATCAGACTCGTGACAAGATTCGGCAGGAATATCTCGATTCACGAATTCTCAAAGAGGATGAGCAACAAAAAGTCAGTCCTGTTGTGACGATCATTCGAAAGCGGCAGATTAACATCGTCGTGATTCGCCAAGACGGGCAAGCCGGCCCCGTCAACCAAATAGGAGTCAGAGCAGGCTCCACGGGACGATTGGGCGTCGACTACAGCGCTACCGGTCAGACACTCAAGCTAGATGCCGACCGCAACGACATTCTCAACGCGCTCATGGAAACCGGTGGCTTACCTGGTGTGGCAGCAAAAAATGAGATCAAGATCTTGCGCAATACGAAAGCGGACAAGCAGGCTCGGATGCAGTTCATGCAGCAATATGCACAGGTCATCGCCCATTACACCGACCCGTGCAGTTGCCCGCCGCCGATGCCTGAAGACCCGACTATCCTGAAAATTCCACTTCGCTTACCGCCAGGTGTGTTACCAAGTATTCGTCCGGAAGATGTTGAGTTGGAAGAGGGTGACATCGTCTTGATTGAGACTCGCGACACCGAGTTCTTCTTCACTGGTGGTTTGCTCCCGGGTGGACAATGGCCGATTCCTCGAGATTATGATCTGGATGCGTTAGGTGCCATGGCGTTGTCCGGCTACGGCATCTCAAGCCAAGCGCGTGGCGGTGGCGGTTTGGCTGGTATTGGCGGAAGTGCTCAAGTGATCCCACCTGGTCGTTTGTACATCCTGCGACCAACTCCATGCAACGGTCAGATTGCCATCGAGGTGGACCTGGCGGCATCGCTTAACGATCCAAGTCAACGGCCGATTATTCAGCCTGGCGATACGCTGATCCTACAGTACAAGCCAGGTGAAGAAGCCATTAATTTTGGTATTGGCACCTTCTTCACCTTTGGACTACGCGAGTTGTTACGCTAGAACTCATTGCGACAACCTAAAAGTCATCACCACGGCGAGTAAGCACCAGCTTCCTCGCCGTTTTTCGTTGTAGGTCACTGCCAGGAGTAACCAGGTAGGTCGCTCGAGCCGAGAGTGACCCAGGTAGGTCACTCCTGCCAGGAGTGACCAAGTAGGTCCCAGCTACCGTCTCCGATGTACCGATCCAAGCCCGCATTACCCAGTTGCGTAGCAACGACATCCGCTAGCCTGGGGTGTAGCTTGTCGGGGTCCGATAGGGCCCCCGGCAAGCGGAACCCCAGGAATAGTCGCCCGCGCAACCGCGACCGAGCAGGTGACTCCCCAATACGAAAACGCCCAACCGAGGTCGCAATCCATGTAAACCAATCCGGCGGCGTCACATGCGATGCATCGTTCATCATTGCCGCCATTACAAATGATCGTAATCGCGCATTAACGCATTACATTCGGTCCCAACCACCGACCGGAACACATATTGGAACGTCCAGCGTTGGTGCGTCCTCGGGGAAAACCAACCTTCGGCAACATCACCTACTCGGACGCTTTGTGCATTTTCCATTGCACCTGGGGTTCCGTTTGGCTGCGACGTTTTTTCCAAAACGTCGCAACCAAACTCCACCCCAGGCTAACTGGCTGCCATCGCTTTGCGATTGTTTTTCAACGAAAACCAACGGTCGAGGATCCGTCGATTCTGGCACGGAACACGCCGTTATCGTCGATGCTCGGCTGCCATCGCTTCGCGATTGTTTTTCAACGAAATCCAACGGTCGAGGGTCGTCGATCTGGCGCGGAACACGCCACTATCCTCACTGCTCGGAAGTCAAAGCTTCGCGATTAATTGCGACGACAACCAACAGTCGGGGGTCGTCGACTCTGGTTCGCACATGACTACCTACAAACTTTCGCCGATTAACCTCAATGCTCGGATGTCATCGCATCGCGGTTCTTTTTCAACGAAAACCAACAGTTCGGAACCCAATAAAACCACACCATATCCATTCTACCGCTCCCACATCGCCATCCCGGCTTCCCCCTCGAACCCGCACCCGAAGGCCGCCCCATTCTTTCCTTTCCTCCAACCCATCGCAAATTCCCAAGTTTTGCCCTAACCGACTACTCGTCCTAATCTCACACTCGCCCCCTACGCCTCCCGCCTCCAGCCTCCAGCCTCCAGCCTCCAGCCTCTCCCCCGCGCCTGTTCATTCGACAAAATCCGCGTAAACTGGATACGCAGACGAGTCCCTGCGCGCATTTCGTTTAAAATCGGACTAGACGTTTGACCTTTCCCAATCAGGATCAAATGCCTCACCCCTTTGTTCCCACACCAGTGAACTGCTCCTAGACATCATGTACCTACTGGAACACTCGCTAATTTTGATCGCCAGTTTTCTGGCGGCGGTCGCCATTACCCCGCTTGTGCGGGCGGTTGCCATACGGCTCAACATTGTCGACCAACCTGATCTCCATCGCAAACTGCATTCGCGTGTGGTAGCCAGGGCGGGCGGCACGGCTGTTCTAGGTGCCGTGTTGTTAGTTTCGTTGGTAGCAGTTTTTTCTTTTGACTTTAGCCTCATTGCTACGCCAACCAAGGTGATTCCGTATCTAGGACTTGTGACCGCCATGGTTGGTATCTGGCTGATTGGTCTGGCAGACGACATTTGGACGTTGCGAGGCAGACAGAAACTCATTGGTCAAATCCTGGTGGCGTTAGTATTGATCGCCAGCGGCTTCCAGGTCCGTCATCTCGTATTTTTCGGAATGACCTTAGATGTTGGAATATTGACGATACCCATTTCGTTGATCTGGCTGTTGTTTACCACTAATGCGCTCAATTTGATTGATGGAGCGGATGGTCTCTGCTCGACGCTGGGCGCTATCATATGTGGAGCGTTAGGAGTCCTGGCCTCCGTGAACAACCACTTTGCTGAGGCGGCCATAGCCTTTGCCATGTGTGGAGCTCTACTGGGATTTCTTGTGTTCAACTTCCCACCGGCCAGTATTTTTCTAGGTGACTCCGGTTCGCTATTGATTGGAATGGTCGTTGGCGCTCTCTCGATTCGCTGCTCGCTAAAAGGTCCGGCCAGTGTGGCGTTTATGGCTCCACTGGCAATTTTGTTCCTGCCGCTCCTGGATTCTTGTATGGCTATTGTCAGGCGAAAATTAACAGGTCGGTCAATTTACACGACCGACCGCGCCCACTTGCATCACACGCTGCGTAGTAAAGGACTCGGTGATCGCGGTTTGCTCTTGATCATCACCCTGTTATCGCTCATTACTGCCGCGGGGGCATTGGCCAGTCAAGCGTTGGGGCGCGATTGGATTGCACCGGTCAGCGTGATGGTAGTGTTTGGAATGTTGATAATGACTAAAGCTTTTGGTTATGCCGAGATGGTGCTAGTCGCTCGACGAGCAACCCATTTTGCACTCAGTCTGCTAGAGCCTGCCCGCAAAGACTCTGGTGTAGCTCGGATGCAAGCGGTCCGTTTGCAGGGAACGCGTCAGTGGGAAACCGTTTGGCAGACACTGGTTGAGTTTGCAGAAGCCGAGAGCTTGTGCAAGGTACACATGGATTTAAATGTACCTTGGCTGGAGGAGGGGTTTCATGGAACCTGGCAACAACGTCGCCAGCCGGACCGAATGGAACGCTGGTCCACGTCGCTTCCCATCCATGCCAGTGGCCGCATTGCCGGCCGGCTCGATATTTCTGGCCCTGCCACAAACGGACACACATTGGCCAGTATTTCTAAGTTGGTGTTGTTGTTGGAGGATCTTACTCCGCAGGTTGAAGCCCTACTCAGGCCACTCCAAGCGGAAGATTCAATATCTGCTGGTTTGATGAGTATTTCAGTTACCGCCGACAAGCAGAATTCAACCAACGCACCAAATTTCGCCGAATCCTCTGCAACATGAACGCTACCACGTCCTCAGCTTAACGGCGTAGTACGAGACGACGTTTCATGCCTTGCATTTTCACGGGCCACGACTGTTCAGCGGATCTGTTGCACAGATCTTCATTTTCCAAGGTCCTGTTTCTATTGGCAAATAGCAACACGAGAAGGCGGATAGCGCAACTCCACCTTCGCAACCAATCTGCGCAATCGTCATACTTTGCCAACGAACTGACCCTTGTTGGAGACATCGGTTCCCAAGGCTCTGCCAACACGGGAAGTCCGAATTAAACTCCGTCATATAACTAAGGTTCGATCGGCGCTGACTATACCGCATTTCGCGCTTGGCCATTAAAATCGTCGGGCTTTCATGATTAAGTCATGCGTCGGATTTAAATGGGATGCCTGTCCACCCACAGGAACGAAGTCCGCGCTGGCGCCATCATCATTATTACTACCAATATCTCTAGCTCTCCTCCCGCATCTCTATCATTCGCTGAACTGTATTTTATGATTGCAATCATCGGACTCGGCTATGTCGGTTTGCCATTAGGACTGCAATTTGCCAAAAACGGGGTTTCCGTGCTTGGCCTGGACATCGACCAGTCGAAGGTCGACGCGATCTCGGCAGGCAAGTCGTACATCCACCACATCCCGTCAGAGACCGTGGCTGAGCAGGTTTTGAGCGGTCGGCTAGCAGCCAGTACAGATTTTTCCCGCATTGCCGAATGTGCGGCTGTTGTCATCTGCGTGCCAACTCCGTTGAGCAAAAACCGTGAACCGGATATTTCCTACATCATTAAGACGGGCCAAGCAATCGCTCCCCACCTCCATGAAGGGATTCTGGTGGTGTTGGAATCGACGACCTATCCGGGCACAACCGATGAAGACCTGCGCGCCGTCCTAGAGAGCGGTTCTGGTTTGACGGCGGGTAAAAATTTTCATTTGGCGTTTTCGCCGGAACGAGAAGATCCCGGCAATCCGGACAGCAAGGTGGCGAAAATTCCGAAGGTAGTCGGCGGTCTGACACCAGCTTGTTTGGCGAAGGCAACGGCACTCTACCAGCAAGCAGTTGAACGCGTCGTGCCCGTATCAAGTTGTCGCGCGGCCGAAGCGACCAAGTTACTCGAGAATATTTTCCGTAGCGTCAATATTGCGTTGGTGAATGAGTTGAAAGTTGTCTACTCAGCCATGGGCATCGACGTGTGGGAAGTCATCAACGCGGCTAAAACGAAACCTTTTGGCTACATGCCCTTTTATCCTGGCCCAGGGCTTGGCGGGCATTGTATTCCAATCGACCCTTTCTACTTGACGTGGAAAGCGCGAGAATACGGGCAAGCGACGCGTTTCATTGAATTGGCAGGGGAAATCAATACTTCGATGCCACAGTATGTCGTCCGCAAAGTGATGGAAGCATTGAATGCGGTCAAAAAGTCTCTGAATGGCAGCCGCGTGTTAGTAGTTGGGTTGGCCTATAAAGCTGATGTTGATGACATGCGTGAATCGCCGACCTTTCTTTTGCTCGACTTGCTCAAAGACGCAGGCGCTGCAGTTGCATACTATGATCCTTACATACCTGTGATTACGCCGACGCGCGAACACGCTCAATGGACGGCAACAAAAAGCACTGAGTGGGATCAAGCGACTGTGAGTTCTTATGATGTGACACTTATTTCAACAGCACATGCTTGCATCAACTACCAAGAGTTACTTGACTGGTCACAGATCGTAGTTGACTCGCGGAACGCTGTGAATGGCTTGTTGTCCTCCACACCGGTCATTAAAGCTTGATCGAGGTTTGGAATTGCACAACAGCCTTGAATCTTTTCACTCTAACAGCACGAACCTAAGTGTACGAGCCACTATGGAATTCATCGATCTAAAAACGCAATATCTTAAATACCAAACCGAGATTGATGCCAACATGCGCGCCGTCTTGGACCATGGAAAATTCATCATGGGCCCAGAAATTGCTCAAATGGAGCTCGCTTTGGCAAAATTTGTTGGCGTAAAGCATTGTCTATCTGTGGCGAGTGGCACTGATAGCCTCGAAATAGCACTTAGGGCGCTCGACATTGGAGTGGGTGACGAAGTAATCACCGTTCCGTTTACATGGATCAGTTCCGCGGAGGTCATTTGCTTAGTTGGAGCAACACCGGTTTTTGTCGATATCGAACCCGTTTCGTTTAATATCGACATTGATCAATTAGAATCCGCGATTACTCCGAAAACCAGGGCGATTCTACCGGTGAGTCTTTTTGGCCAAATGCCAGATTATAAGAGGATCAACGAAATCGCTGAACGGCACGGTGTCGCGGTGATTGAAGACGCCGCACAAAGTTTTGGTGCGACGCAGCTGGGTAAACAAAGTTGTGGAGTTACGCAGATCGGAAGCACAAGCTTTTTCCCGGCCAAGCCGTTAGGCTGCTTCGGAGACGGAGGCGCGCTGTTCACGGACGATAGCGAACTAGCCGAGAAAATGTCGGCGATTCGTACTCACGGAGGACTCAAACGGCACTTTCATCCATATGTCGGGATGAACGGTCGGATGGATACCTTGCAAGCCGCGGTAATACTCGGCAAGTTGCCGCATTTCGCATGGGAAGTTGAACAGCGAAATTCAATTGGCGGTCGTTATACAGAAATGCTTAGAGGTAAATGTGGAGTTCCGGAAGTACAGCCCGGCAATACGCATGTTTACGCGCAGTACACCATTCGCGTTCCTAATCGAGATGAATTGGGCAACAGGCTCAAGGATGCAGGAATTCCAACTGCCGTCTACTATCCTAAGTGTATGCACGAACAACCGGTTTTTGCGAACCTCGGTTATACGTGGGGAGACTTTCCAGTTGCGGAAAAAGCGTCCCGTGAAGTCATTAGTCTTCCAATGCATCCATTCTTGACCACTGCCGATCAAGACCATGTCGTTGCGGCGGTTCTTTCCGCGATATGACTCCGCCATCGTAGCGTTGAGAAAACTGGCAATCGATTGAAAAACTATATGGAGTTAAACATTATGGCAGATTTAGCGCTCATCGGCGGTGGATATTGGGGTAAGAACTTAGCTCGTAACTTCCTTCAACTCGGGGCATTACATACAGTTTGCGACGTGAGTGAGGAAACTCTAGCAAGCTACAATTCAGAGTATATCGCGGTTAAACGCTCTAATAACATCGAATCCGTTCTCAACGATCCCGAGATCACAAAGGTCGCTATCGCTACGCCGGCGCTAACGCATTTCAACATAGCCCATTCAGCATTAATCGCAGGGAAAGATGTCTACGTGGAAAAGCCGCTATGCGTTGACACTTCCGAAGCAGAGGAGTTGATCCGGCTTGCCAGGACGAGTGGACGAATTTTAATGGTTGGCCACTTGCTTCAATACCACCCTCACGTAGAAAAACTGATCGAGTTGGTACATGAAGGACAACTTGGCCGCTTGCACTATATCACATCGAATCGGCTTAACCTAGGTAAGGTTCGGCAGGAAGAGAATGCTTTGTGGAGTTTCGCTCCGCACGATGTTTCCGTGATACTGGGACTTGCGGGTGGCTTGCCGGAAGAAGTCGTCTGTCATGGCGCAAGCTATTTGACGATTGGCATCGCAGATACGACTCTAACTCAACTGAAATTTGCCAGTGGATTAAGGGCACATGTATATGTCAGTTGGCTGAATCCGTTCAAGGAACAGAAGCTAACCGTCGTAGGTTCAAATGGGATGGCCGTATTTGACGATACTAAGTCGTGGGATGAAAAGCTCATTTTGTTTCGCGACTACTTGACGTGGACTGAGGGTAACTTCCCGAATGTAAAGAAACAACATGGCGAACCGATCATCGTTCCCCAGACAGAACCTTTGCAAAATGAATGTGCACATTTCTTATCGGTTTGTTCAGACCGTAATCGCCCAAAGACGGACGGTGCGGAAGGGTTGAGAGTGTTGCAAGTGTTGAAAGCCGCGCAGAAGAGTCTTGACAATAATGGTCGCGGCATTGATCCCATCAATGTCAATTCTAAGAAAGACTATTTTGCTCACGCGACAGCAGTGATCGATCCACACGCCAATATTGGAGCTGGAACCAAGGTTTGGCATTTTTCACACGTAAGTGACAACGCAGAATTGGGCGAGAACTGCAATATCGGGCAAAATGTGTTTGTAGCTAGCGGCGTGAAAATTGGGTCGAATGTGAAGATCCAGAACAATGTCTCCGTTTATTCTGGAACAACGATTGACGACAATGTATTCTTAGGCCCCTCTTGTGTATTAACGAACGTAATTAATCCGCGTTCGGAAGTAAATCGTCGCGGAATGTATGAAGTAACGCACATCAAACGTGGAGCTACCGTTGGAGCGAACGCTACAATCGTGTGCGGCACGACGCTCGGATGCTACTGCTTTGTCGGTGCGGGTGCTGTGGTAACTAAGGACATTCCGGACTACGCGCTTGTTGTAGGTGTTCCAGCTCGCGTCGCAGGATGGATAAGCCGTTTCGGAGAAAAACTAGTTTTTGATCAGAACGGCATTGCTGTTTGTAGTGCAACGCAAGAACGTTACGCAGCAATTACGGACCAAAACCAAATCGTAGGCGTATCGCACTTAAGCTAGAAATTTTGCGATTGTAAGTGGAATTTGGTGAAAAATCCCGCATCGATCATCGGACTTCTAGCGACTATGCCCTCGAATCGCTATTTCCTTGCAGTTTGCGCACTGTTGTTCTCAAAGGGAATTGCGTACATTGGACGTCTCATATCACTTCCGTTGGCTCTATACTATTGTGGCGTGGAAGAATTCGCTCTTTTTTCATTTGTTGTTGCATTAAGCGCAATACCTGGCATGGTCCTTGTGAGGCTTGGACCACGGTTCATTGGCTACATCGCTCATTGTAATTCAAACAACAATTACTCTGGAATAGCATGGTTAGTTCGCCAGGGTTGCTTGTTGTCCATTTATGGTGCATGCATATTCGCGATTATTGCCGTTATCTTCCTGGCTATTTCGGAACAATTCGGATTCGCGTCTGTTTTCGCGAAATCGAAAGAGGTGAAATTTAGTCTCTTTTTGTTAATGTTTATCAATTTTGTTCAGACTTTTTTGCTCGTTTTCGAGAATCTCCAAGTTGGAATGAACGAAACCCATTTGGCTGCTGGGCGCAATAGCCTGGCGAGTGTCATAAGTTGCTGTGGTACACTGCTGTTGATTCCAATTTTCCCGACCTGTCTTGCACTGGTGGGCGTACTACACGGAATTCCCTTGATTGCACGCGTGCTTTTTGCAATTTATCTTTGGAGGCGGTATTCATTTGTTTTCTCGACGAAACCCGTCAAACCTTCCTTCGTAGAAAGCCTTTCATTAGATGCTGCTAAAAATACGTTGATGTCCGGTCTAGTAGCTTTTTTGCTCGTTCAAAGTCCCCTCTTAATTGTAATGGGGATTGGTGAATCAACACCAGATGTTCACATAACTGTCATTGCCCTTCAGTTTACGTTGCAGTTCTTCGGGCTAATGTCAATTTTGGTTGTACCAGCAATCCCTGCTCTTACCTCGCGACTAAAAAGTGACAAAGGTGCGGCATCTTGGTCTTTTTCTTGCGTGAAGCTTCAGCGATTAGCGACACTTGTAGCTAGCTGTATACTGGTTGCGTTCGCTGGGTGTTACTTGTGCTGGTATGCATGGAACGAAAACTGTGAGGTATCATTTCTTGTTGCTGTCGCCGCAGTCTCTCTCTTGTTTGCGCTAACCTTAGATCATTTAGTTGTTACTATTGGTCTGGCCTTTGGTACCAAAGAGCTTGCATCGACAAGCTATTTTCTGGCCATAGTAAAGGGAGTAGTAGTCACGTCACTGACTTGGATGTGGGTGTTTAATGACGGCTCTTGTTGGGTAGTGCCATTTCTTGCCGCAGGAAGCATTCTCACTATTTCGACGATTCCCGTTTTGAGATTTGCCTCAACTAAGGCCAGTTTGCAGAAAAAGAGCAACCATGAATGAAGTTCTTCTATTCTTCCTTACAGTTGTCATGGGATTGTCACTATACGACAAGATCTCGCGTAAGTCTTTCGGGATTTTTTTGGGCTTCGAACTAGGTGTTGTGTATTTTTCATTAATACCACTATGGCTACTTCTCGTTCGACAGAGCCCCAGTATCGCCGGCACGTTGATTCATGGGATTTCATGGAGTTCCGCCCGCGCGGAAGTCAGTGTCATTCTGTCTATGCTTTTAGCATACGAATTGTTCTCGCTAATTTTTGGTAGCAAAATCGATTCGAGTCTTCAAAGTGCGCAGGTCAAGAAGGTAAGGCGACGTCGAGCAGGGAATTTAGCAGTAAATATTTGGATACTTTGCGCTTTGCACATCGCATTCGCATGTATTCTTTTCATGGCGTCCGGCCTAGGTCTAGCAGACTCACACTGGGCAACTACCAAGAGAGAGTTCGCAACTGAAAGCAACGTTGTCGCTCTGACGCTCATGAATCTATTGTCAGCGGGAAGGTTTTTACTTATTATTGCAACGTGTGCGCATTGGGTCCGCGAAAAACTAGCCTACATTTCCCTTCTGCCAGCGATGCTGGCCGCAGCCGTCGATCTTTACGCAACCGGAAATAGAATTTTTATTCTGCAACTACTAGTTGCACTTAGCACAACTGCTTTATACCATCGCTATCTTAGGTTTTTAGTACCTTTGGCACTAGTTGCGGGTCCTTTCGGATACGCAATGTTACTGTTTTCCGCTGTTCGATCGCGAATGCACAGCTGGTCTGAATACAGTCTGAGTGGTGCTTTAAACGCCCTAAGCCGCGCAGTAGACTCAGCACGAGTTACGTATGGCGATGGACTTGGTTTGACCGGCTATTTGTCAGGAGTCAGCGAGAGTTCGAACCTCAATGTATTCGTAACCATAGTTCGTGTTTTTCCGGACCAGCAAGGTTATTTGCTCGGGCATACTCTGGTTCGTCCATTTGTGTTCTGGATTCCGAGACAAATTTGGCCGGCTAAGCCATTCGCGTTCCAGTCAATAATTGGCGAGTCCTTCGTTGGAGAGGGCGTTTCATTGAATTCAACGTTTTTTGGCGAGTGCTATGCAAACTTTGGTGTCGCCGGAGTGCTTTTCGTTCCTGTGTATCTTTTTCTCTACAGTAAGTTGCTCTCTACAATCAAGTCGTCGGATAAAAACTTGGGGATGTCGAACGATTTAGTTCGTGCCGCACTCGCGGTTGTAGGATTCTCGCTCATGCGGAACGGGATGGTTGTAACCTTACTCGCAGCTATTCCAGCCATTGTATTCCTGCAATACGTCGAAATTCGGCCTGGAACATTTCGCAGAGGACACAATCGAAACAAGAATACTGTTGCGAGTACTGCATCATGCGGATAGTGCATTATTGTGATTACTTCCAGCCCAAGCTCGGTTACCAAGAAACCTTTCTGACAAGGTTACATGCAGAGATGGGCCACGAAGTACATGTGATTACCGGTAATGTCTATAGGCCACATCCAGACTATGACGATATCTGGAAACCGATCTTGGGTGATAGGAATCGCCAGAAAGGTACTGAGTTGTTTGAAGGCGTAACAATTCACCGATTACGCACGCGTTTCGAAGTACGAACTCGCCCTTGGCACGTTAGTTGCGCAGCGAAAATCGCTTCTCTTCAGCCAGACTATTTGATAGTGCACGGAATGTCATTGTTTGGCCCGATGAGAATTGCTTGTTATTACCGTAAAGTCGATCATCGTCGCAGACCCACCATCGTTTTTGATAGCCATGCAAATGCCATTAACAGCCAACACCGTCTTCGTTCGGGGTTTTATTCGCTCTACCGCAGATCGCTGATGCCTCTTATACGATCCGTTGCTGATGGGATTGTCGCAGTAGATGTCGGGAGCAAAAGCTTTCTCGAAGAACAATGCGGGTTTAAAAGTGAGGAAATTTCAGTAATTGGTCTCGGTGCCGACACTCACTTATTTCAGCGGTGCGAACAAGCGCGCACGAATCTGCGAACAAAATTGGAAATCCCTGCTACTGCAGTTGTCTTTACTTATGCTGGAAAGATCGAGGCTGGGAAAGGGATTGAGATTTTTATTGATGCCGCTGTGCAACTGATTGAACTTAATAAGGATGTCGCATTTCTTTTGGTGGGTGGGGGGGACATTCAGTTTAAGAGTAAACTCATCGAGCGCGTTCCAAGTTCACTGAGAAAATACTTTGTATGGTGTGGGTTCGTCGAGAACTCTCATCTCCCAGAGTACTATTCTGCGTCGGATGTTAGCGTTTGGCCAAAGCGGGTATCGATTGGTACTTTTGAAGCGCAGGCGTGTTCGCTACCTCTTATAGTGGCTGACAGTCCAATTTTGCGCGATAGAGTTACGATCGAATCAGGGCTTAGGTTTTCCGACAATAGCGTTAGTTCGTTATTGAAACAAATGCTTGTTTTGCTAGACGCTCCAGAACGAAGGCTTGCGATGGGGGCAGCGGGCCGTGCGGATGTAGAGTTGCATTCAAGCTGGAGTTCGATTGCGCATCAGTTTCTGGACTTCTAGGTACAGGTCTCCGCTCGTCACGATTTAAAGGGCTACAAAAGTGAGTATACCGACAATTTCTCGCGTCTATCGAGCTCTACGCACGCGTTGGAGGAAATTCCAGCAGCGCGGCATGACTTACGGCCAGGTCTTCGACGAAATTTACAGAAGCAATCAATGGGGCGATGCCGACTCTAGGTCTGGAGAGGGGTCGAATTTAATTGAATCAAAAGCCGTTCGAGCAGCGCTGCCTTCATTGATTACAAATTACGAAATTCGATCAATGCTCGACATACCATGCGGTGACTTTTACTGGATGAAGCATGTTGACTTAAGTAAAGTGGACTATCTTGGATGTGACATTGTAGAACGCATTATTGCACAAAACAAAAAATTTGCGACTACGTCTTGCCAATTTCGTGTTGCAGATCTCGTAGTTGATCAACTTCCTCAAGTCGATCTGATTTTTTCGCGGGATTGCCTTGTGCATTTGCCTTTCAAAGAAATTAGACTCGCGATTGAGAATATTGCACGCTCGTCTAGCAAGTGGCTACTAACGACAACTTTCGTTGATCGAAAGGAAAATGTGGACATCGCTGTTGGACAGTGGCGACCTTTAAATTTGCAAGCTCCACCGTTTTCTTTTCCGGAGCCTCAACTATTGATTAATGAAGTTCACCCGAAATCCGCGTGGTGCGACAAATCGCTCGGGTTATGGGAGATTTCGAAACTACCGGTTGGCATATAGTATTGTGAAAATTGTAGTCGATGCTCTGGGACTCGTCGGTGGCGGTGGCCTTCAGATTCTAAGGTCTTTCTCAAGAAGCCTGCCAACACATACGGAAGAATGGAAATGGGAGTTCCTCGTGCGGGAGTTCGAGGGGACCAAGAAACTCGCCCTAGACTGTGAGTCCATGGGAAACGTAAGTTTCACTTTCGTCGCTGATAGCCGTGCGAAATGGTGGTTGTATTCATTGGATAAATTTGTTGTAGATCGTAAAGTAGATCTACTACTGTGCCTAGCAAATTTTGGTCCATTCCGTTGTTCAGCTCCAATGGTTTTGTATTTACACCAAATGAAGGTCCTAGACAGTCATTTTTTGTATGGCAGCCCATTTGCTGAACGAGTTCGACTGTGGTTGATGCGACAGTTTGTATTTTGGAGTATAAGGAAATCTTGTGCTGTTGTTGTGCAAACTGACGCGATGAAATCTCTGTTGGTAGACTCAATTCCACGTTCCGCACCAAAAGTTCACGTAATTTCGCCGATAGTGGAAACTGACTCAAGTTCTGACTGCCTTCGCCCGGAATTTGCAGAACACGTCAGTGAGTTCCAAGGATTCAAAGTGTGCTACGTAACGTCAAAAGGTAGTCACAAGAATAACTTCCGGTGTGTAGCCGGATTTTTGTCCGCCTTCAAGAACAATTCAAACGCGCGACTTCTCCTGACAATAGAGCAAGAAAAAGGCATTATGCAACTTATCCAAAGGTGTCGCGGCGAAGGCAAGGTCGTTTTCTTGGGGCCGTGCAATAGAAGTGAGGTGATGGAGCTATTGAGACAAAGCGATGTGCACCTTTTTACATCGTTGGCGGAGTCTTTCGGTCTACCGCTCGTTGAGTCCATGCGTGTTGGTTGTCCTCTTGCATTGTCAGACCTTCCGTATGCTCACGAAGTGGTCGGTGACGCGGGGATTTACTTTGATCCATATTGTGTGAATAGCATTGCTGACGTGTTGCAAGATATTTTTCAGAACCCTTCAACTAGCGAACGGTTGAGAAAAAACGCTTCGTATCAAGTGACAAAATTTTCTGATCACGCCGTCGCGATGGAAATAAAGAAGTTGTTCAAAACATGTGCGTTCGCTACTTCAGCGGTATCGCATACACCAGCAAGGGATGACTCGAAATGAAGGTGGTTATCGTAGCAGGAACCAGGCCAGAGATAATTAAGCTAGCGCCTGTTATAAGACAAATGAGACGGAACAGCAGATTCCAAGGTTCCTTCTTATCGACAGGTCAGCATCGACAGATGCTTGACCAAGCTTTGGCTGCTTTTGAGCTTCACTCAGATTATGATTTAGGTTTGATGCAGCCAGGGCAGACACTGCCGGAGTTGACTGGGCGGGTCATCAATGCGGTTTCAGTGTTCCTGGCCGAACACAAGCCTGATGCGATCTTGCTCCAAGGAGACACGACGACAGTTTTTGCAGGCGCTATTGCTGCGGCGTATGCTCAGATTCCTATAGGGCATGTCGAAGCGGGCCTCCGAACTTATAACATGCAACATCCCTTTCCAGAAGAAATGAACCGACGACTCGTTTCACCACTAGCTCGCTGGAATTTCGTGCCTACCAATACGAGCAAGCAGAACCTGTTGAGCGAAGGTATCGCTCCGAGCAGCATCCACGTTGTCGGCAACTCAGTAATCGATGCTTTGCTATGGATGCGCACCAAAGTCGCGCAACGTGTGGAATCTGCCCATGCCACTGCGATGCGCCTAGGACTTAACTCACGATTTGCTGCCGAATTCCTCGTCGATCCATGCCTTAAGAAATGGATCCTCGTAACGGGGCACCGTCGTGAGTCGTTTGGCGGTGGTTTTGAACAGATTTGCCAATCGCTGCTGGAATTGACAAAGAAGTATCCCAATCTTGGGATCCTCTACCCGGTCCATTTAAATCCCCACGTCCGCGAGCCAGTCAACCGTTTGCTCTGCAATCATCCCCAGATCTGCCTCATCGAACCGGTAGGCTACGAAGATTTCGTCTGGCTGATGGATCGATGCTATTTCTTGCTAAGCGATTCCGGTGGTGTTCAAGAAGAAGCTCCAAGCCTCGGCAAACCGGTACTGGTTATGCGAGAAACGACCGAACGCCCCGAAGGTGTTGAAGCTGGAACATGTCGTTTGGTCGGCACGGACCGCGACAAGATCCTATTCGAAGCCTCACAATTGTTGGATGACGAAAATGAATACCGCAAGCGGTCGACGTTGCAAAATCCGTACGGCGACGGACAGACCTCCAAACGCATTATAGAAATCCTTGAAAGAGACTTAACGGCAGGCCTTCAATCAACCTAAAGTGCGAAAACTCATTTTGCGGCATTTAAACCCGTATAGCAACGCATCCTCACGAAATGAATATGATTTCTACTCAATATGAAATTTGCGTAATCGGCCTGGGATATATTGGGCTTCCAACGGCATCCATTTTTGCCACCAAAGGTAAAAAGGTGCTTGGAGTCGATGTCGTTCCGCATGTTGTGGAGACCATCAACGACGGTCGGATACATATTGAAGAGCCCGATCTGGATATCCTGGTTCGCGCAGCAGTACAAAGCGGTAATCTAAAAGCGGCCACCAAGCCAGAAGGGGCGGATACTTTTATCATCGCCGTCCCGACGCCTTTCCGCGAAGAAAATGGTGCCCTCGTCCCAGAACTGTGCTATATCGAAGCCGCCGTGCGGTCGATCGCTACGGTCGTTAAATCAGGCGACTTAATCATCCTGGAATCGACGAGCCCAGTTGGCACTACCGAAAAAATGCGGGACTGGCTGCTCGAAGAAGTGGGGCAAAAATTCTCGGAGACAGATTTTCATTTCGCCCATTGCCCAGAACGAATCTTGCCTGGACAAATGCTCAAAGAACTCGTCACCAATGACCGCATTGCTGGTGGTTTGACACCCGAAGCTGCGGTGAGAGCAAAAGAACTGTACGAATCCTTCTGCACCGCCGAGATCTTCTTGACCGACGCGCGCACCGCTGAACTGGCAAAGCTTACCGAAAACTCCTACCGCGACGTGAACATCGCTTTTGCCAACGAAATGTCGATGATTTGCGATCATCTCGGTATCGATGTCTGGGAGCTGATTCGCCTAGCCAATCGACATCCACGGGTGAACATCCTGCAACCCGGTCCCGGCGTCGGTGGACACTGCATTGCTGTCGATCCATGGTTTATCGTTTCAGCCTGCCCTGAACATGCGAAACTCATTCGCGCGTCACGCGAGGTGAATGACGCTAAACCACATCACGTGATTGCTCAAGTTCAACAGCGTGCAGAACGATTCAGAAAGCCCGTGATCGCTTGCCTAGGACTTGCATTTAAGGCTAACGTGGACGACTTGCGCGAAAGTCCAGCTCTCGATATCGCTAAACATCTGGCAGAGTTATACCCTGGTGATGTGATTATCGCCGAACCACACGTCACGCAACTGCCGAAATGCTTCGACGGTAAAGCAACATTGGAAGCGGCAGAAGACGCAATCAAACGAGCGGACATCGTGGTGCTGTTAGTCGACCACCGCCCGTTCAAACGACTGTCCAAAAGAGTCCTCGATCAACGCGTTGTTATCGATACACGAGGCTGTTGGGCTTGAACAGGCTGGAGGCTGGAGGCTGGAGGCGGAAGGCTAGAGCGAACTAAGAACTAAGAACTAAGAACTAAGAACTAAAAAAGTTGAAACAAGTCCTACAAAATCTATCCAACGGTGAGACGCGTGTTACGGAGGTTCCCGCACCATCGCCCTCAAATTCACGTTTGACCATTGCGACTCGCAAGACGTTAATATCGGCTGGAACGGAGAAAATGCTGGTCGAGTTTGGACAGGCTAGCTGGATTGGCAAAGCCAAAGCTCAACCCGAGAAAGTTAAACAAGTTCTGGACAAGATTCGAACCGACGGCTTGATGCCCACGCTGGATGCGGTCTTCTCAAAATTGGGGGAACCGCTACCACTTGGATATTGCAGCGCAGGTGTTGTTACTGACGTCGGTCGCAACATTACCGGATTCGAAGTCGGCGACCGCGTTGTTTCCAACGGTGCCCACGCTGAGATTGTCTCAGTCCCTCCGCTACTTTGTGCGAAAATTCCTGATAGCGTATCCGACGACGAGGCATCCTTTACCGTCTTGGCAAGTATCGGCCTGCAAGGAATTCGACTAGTACAACCAACGCTTGGTGAGACGATCGTTGTCTATGGACTCGGCTTGATCGGACTGGTCACGGTCCAGCTACTGCGAGCCTCTGGTTGTCGCGTGATTGGAATTGATATCAGCCGCAGCCGATTGGACTTGGCCGCCGAATTTGGCGCAGAAGTCATCCACGGTGGAGAATGCCCAGACATCGCTGCGGTCGTTCAACATCAAACAGCCGGCCGCGGCGCCGATGCAGTGCTGATCACCGCGTCGACCAAGTCGGACGCAATCGTTGCCGATTCGGCAAAAATGTGTCGCAAGCGCGGTCGCATCGTCTTGGTAGGAGTGGTTGGCCTACAATTGAATCGAAGCGACTTTTATGAAAAGGAGCTGTCGTTCCAGGTCTCATGCTCTTACGGTCCCGGGCGATATGATCCAACTTACGAGGTCGCCGGAAACGATTATCCACTCGGTTTCGTGCGGTGGACCGAACAACGAAATTTTGAAGCTGTCTTGGGTCTGCTGGCCTCGCGCAGTATCAGTTTTGAGCGGCTCATCACTCATCGATTTGAACTGGACGACGCGCCAACGGCCTACGCAACCATCCAGTCCGATGCAAACTCGCTGGGCGTCTTATTAAACTATGCGGAATCGGTTGATCCAACTCAAACGATTCGGATCGCCACCACTAACAGCAGGCAAACTGACAACGTAGTGGCCGCCGTCGTCGGGGCTGGCAACTACACGCGAGCGACTTTGATGCCCGCTATCCAAAAACTGCCTGCGCGGTTGAAGTACATCGTCGGTAGAACAGGCGGCGCCACGGTTCAACACCTCGCCAAGAAGTTCGCGGTGGAGATGGCGACTACCGACTTCTCGCGAGTGCTCAACGATGCCGAGGTCAATGCGCTACTCATCACGACGAACCATGATTCGCACGCGCAACTGGTCAGTCAAACGCTGGCCGCAAAAAAACATGTTTTTGTTGAAAAGCCGCTCGCCTTGACGGAAGAGCAGTTGAAAGTGGTTGCGGCGGCTGTTACCGAACATCCCGAACAACAATTGGCCGTTGGCTTCAATCGTCGCTTCAGCCCACACATGGCCCGCTGTCAACAACTGTTGCGCGGTCGATCCTCCGCCATCACAGTGAATATGCTGATCAACGCAGGCGAGATTCCTGCCGAGCACTGGGTCCACGATCCATTGGTTGGTGGCGGAAGAATTATTGGAGAAGCTTGTCACTTCATCGACTTGATGGTGTTTCTCAGCGGCAGTCTGGTTCAGTCCGTAACCGCACAGCGCCTCGGCGCTGCGTCGGGCGTTCGCGACGACAAAATGGCTATCACCCTGTTAATGCAAGACGGCTCAGTCTGCAGCATCTGTTACTTTGCCAATGGTAGTAAAAGTTTTCCGAAAGAGACGTTGCATATATTCTCAGATAACCGTGTGCTGGCAGTCGACAATTTTCGGCGAACGACCGGATTTGGCTTTAAGAACTTCAAGTCGCTTAAGACGTCTCGCCAAGAGAAAGGGCACCAACAGCAGTTTAAAACCTTTTTCGATCGCATCGTAACGGGTGGTGAATGGCTGATCCCTTACTCCGAGCTTGAGAATGTTGCGTTGGCGGCGATCGCCGCGGTGACTGCCGCCCATGAGGAACGAACGGTCCGGATTTAACTCGACAACACATGCACGTACTCTACTTTCACCAATATTTTTCAACACGTCTCGGTTCCACGGGTACGCGTTCGTACGAAATGGCTCAAAAGCTGATCCAGGCTGGGCACAAGGTCACCATGGTGTGCGGCAGCTATGGACCCTCCAACACGGGACTTACAACGTCCTTTGCGAACGGACGACGCCAAGGAGTGGTCGACGGTATTGAAGTAATCGAATTGGAGCTTGCAAGCTCCAATCATGATGGTCTCCTGAAACGCACCTGGATATTTCTGAAATACTCGTTGCGCAGCAGTTGGATTGCGCTGTTCAACAAGGCTGATTTGGTGTTTGCCACCTCAACCCCGTTGACGGCAGCGATCCCCGGCCTGGTTGCCCGTTGGCTGGGAGGTAAACGTTTTGTGTTCGAAGTGCGCGATCTTTGGCCTGAATTGCCGAAAGCGATGGGGGTTATCAAGAACCCTATCATTCTCGCCGCCATGGGGTGGCTTGAACGCCGCGCTTATAAAGCCGCCAAACATTGCATTGGATTGGCGCCTGGAATCGTAAACGGAATTTCGAAACACATCCCCAAAGACCGTGTGACATTGGTCCCCAACGGTTGCGATCTGGATTTTCTAGATCCAGCCAAGGCCACAGCATGGCGTCCAGCGACGGTCAAAGATACTGATTTTGTAGCTGTCTTCGCAGGCACCCATGGCCAGGCCAATGGGCTTGATGCGGTTCTGGATGCTGCTCAAGAGCTAAAGAGACGCGGACGTGTGGATATCAAGTTGCTGTTGGTCGGCGACGGCAAGCAAAAAGAGGCATTGATGGCTCGGGCAGCCAAACAAGAACTTGACAACGTTGTTTTTCATGACAACGTTCGCAAAGACAAAATGCCTGGTCTACTCGCAGGTGCCGACGTGGGCATGCAAATTCTGGCAAATGTCCCGGCATTCTATTACGGAACGTCGCCAAACAAGTTTTTTGATTACCTGGCAGCCGGCCTGCCCGTGCTCAACAATTATCCAGGTTGGGTGGCTGAATTGATTGAATCTCATCGATGTGGAAAAGCGGTTCCGCCGGATAATCCATCCGCATTTGCCGAAGCCTTGATTGACTTGGCCGATCATCCCGAGCAGTGTCAGACGATGCGCATTGCGTCCCGCAAGTTAGCTGAGACTCAGTTTGACCGCAATCAACTAGCTGACCGACTTGTGAAAGTGCTCGAGAACGCAGCAAGATAGTTGACGAAGTAGATCTCTCCGGCGGTGACACCATTTAATTACACAAGAACTCCTCACGTGCGGGCGACGCCACCGCTTCAAAACGAGGATTTAACCAGTGGAATATACAGTCGGGAGAGCGAGGCTCCTGCCGAGCTTTTGCGGGCCGCCAAGTAACGTTCACAAGCCAGTCTGGCAAATTCTCGCGGCCCAACACAGCCTCAAACAAGCTCTACACTTAGATCTCACGTCGTTTCATCCGTGCTCCGGCCTTGCCATCCGTGCTACAAAGCGCAAGCGTCGAACAGATGGGCAGAAGGGTAGATGGGTAGATGGGCAAGAAGTGCAGAAAATCGTTAAGGGAGGCGGAGCCTCCGGGCAATGCGTTCCAGGCAGAGCCTTGGAACGAGCTGGAGCTTTGGAACGAGCGGTGAGAGCCTTGGAACGAGCAGTGAGAGCCTTGGAACGAGCACTAACTTGTTAATGAATCCGTTACAAAAAATATATTGGATCGGCAAAGGCGTCGGCTGGGATAACGTACCGCGTAGAATCTATCAATCAGCCAGGATTCGAACGGGAACTTTACGACGACAAATGCAGCCCTCGCGCTTTGTCGCACAAGGACAGCTCGCATGCTTGTCCAATGCAGACACGGCGCTTGGCGACTGGAAGAAACGAGCGGAAAAGTTCTTCCCCATCCCCACTGCAGCTCAGCTTCATAAGCTCGTCGACCAACCTGTCTGGGAAGCATCAGTTGCGAAAGAATGTGAGGATGCCCTCAACGGACGCTACCCATTTTTCAGTCGCTGGAAAGGTGAACTGGGCTGGCCTCCCAACTTTAATCTCGACCCGGTAAACGATATCCAATGGCCAGTTGGCCAGCATTGGCTCGACACCGCTCGCTCCGGTCCACCTCGAAACGACATCAAGCTGGTTTGGGAAGCATCGCGGCTAAGCCTCGCCTTCACATTGGCCCGGCACTATATCTACACCGGAGACGAGAAGTGGGCGGATGCGTATTGGAATATGTTTGAGTCGTGGCGCCAACAAAATCCAGTCAACGAGTCGGTAGCTTGGGGCTGTGGGCAAGAAGTTGCGTTTCGGTTGATGGCAGCGCTCTTCGGTGCATTTGCTACCCTCGACAGCGAAGCGGCGACACCCTCGCGTTTGATTGATTTGGAGTTGTTCTGTTATCAATCCGCGCTGAGGATTGATGCAAACATCAATTACGCACAAAGCCAGAAAAACAACCACGCCCTAAGTGAAGCTGCTGGGTTATGGACAGTTGGACTGTTGTTTAGCAACTTTCCACAGTCCGAAAGTTGGATTCAGCGCGGGCGAACCATTCTTGAACATGAAACTGCTCGACAAATTTACGAGGATGGCTCTTACGTCCAACACTCGATGTCTTACCACCGCGTCATGCTCGACGATATGTGCTGGGCCATTCAACTGGGGCGTCGCAATCAACAAGAATTCTCAAGACAAACAGTCGACCGCGTAACATCGGCGACGCGTTGGTTGTCGGAGTTTATTGAACCAGAGACAGGTCGTGTGCCTAACTACGGTGCAAATGATGGGGCCAACGTGCTACCGCTGTCCTGCACAGACTATTTGGATTACCGAGCCACCTATCAACTTGCATCGACGGTTTGCGGTATTGCGAGTTCCATTCCAGCTGGAGTATGGAGTGAAAAAACCTTGTGGCTGACCGGTAACGCCGATGGCTCGCAGTCCTCAGCCGTTCGGAGTGATCGTTGGCATGCCCGCGATGGAGGCTATTTCATTTTGCGAGGTCCGAACAGTCAGCTCATGACGCGGGCGACAAATTACCGAGATCGGCCTGGGCAATGCGATACACTGCATATCGATTTGTGGTATCAGCAGCACAACGTGTTACGCGATGCGGGAAGTTTTCGATATTATCACGAAAACAAGGCGGTGAAGGACTACTTCTATTCCACATCCGCGCACAATACTGTGAGCGTTGCCGGGGCCGAACAAATGACCAAGGGGCCAAATTTTTTGTGGCTCGATTGGCCCACGGTAGAAGCAACTTTTGATGCGGATGGAAAGCTGGCTTGTCATGCCCATTTCCATGGAAAAAAGCCTTATACGCACTCTCGGAGGATTTCCAGAGATGGCGATTCTTACATCATAAATGATAGCGTGGCAGGTGTGGACAGCTTCTCACTCCATTGGCGTTTGAATCCAGATTGGCAATGGCAACAAACCGGTCCACTCGAAGTTTCTGCTAAGGTTAATGACGGAACCTTCTGCCTCCGCTTAATGACCGAGTCGAGTGTGCAATTCGACTTGGACCAGTGCTGGGAATCTCTTTATTACGGCGAGCGAACTCAGGTACCTTGCTTAACCATTCAGGACATCAACGGAACGATTTCCACTCAACTTGAACATCGCCCGGTGTGAGGAAGATGACCGTGACGGAACTCTATGCAATTATCGAACAGGTTATGGCGGAAGCGGGACGCGCGCCAGCTTCCGAATTAACACCAGCGACGACTCTCAGAAAACAGCTTGGATTTGACTCACTTGAGCTAGCGGTGCTGACGGTCCGCATTGAGGCGGAGTTTGGCGTGGACGTCTTTGCAGACGGATTGGTTGACACCATTGGCGAGTTGCAAGCGAAGCTAGATGCGAAAGGAACTGGAGCTTGCTAAAGCGCCTTAAACAAAGGATCTTTGGCAAGAGCTACTACGCGTAGTCGCGTTTTCCAATTAACCATGGCAAAACTGCTTTTTATCGATGATGCTGCTGACGTCGCTGATAGCTACGAACAACTGTGGCGCGATGTGGAAAAGCATGCCGAGCTAACGCCCACAATTGAATTTGTGGATTGTTATGATTTTTTCGTGGCGCTCTTGGCGGCAATCGCGAGGGATGTGAGCGTGGCGCTGATGCCGAATGGAGAAGTAGGTGAGTGTTTGAGGTGGGATGGGAGGAGTTTGGGTGAAAGGTCTGGCGTAAATAGAGACGCGAGTTTAGGTTCAGGTTCGAGTTCGGGTTTAGGTTTAAGTTCGGGTTTAGGTTTAAGTTTGAGGGCGACAATAGAGTGGCTGAGGGAGTCGGAAGCGGAGTTAGGGGTCATGACCTCGGGCTCGACGGGCGCACCGAAGTTGGTGTGGCATGGAATGGACTCGTTAACTCGCGGTGTTCGCCTCGGCGATGAGCACACGAATGATGTCTGGGGCTTGGCCTACCATCCGGCGCACTTCGCAGGACTGCAGGTCTTCTTCCAAGCTTTGGCCAATCAGAATAGTCTGGTGCGACTGTTTGGCTTGGAAGCGGACGCCATCCACCGCGCCATTGATCAACATCATGTAACACATCTTAGCGCTACACCCACCTTTCTGAATCTGCTGTGCAGTGGCAATAAAAGCAACTCGCACGCATCGGTGAAACGCATTACCACCGGCGGAGAACGACTGCCAACGGCGCTGATCCACCGCATTACCGCTCTGTTTCCCAACGCCAAACTAACCAATATCTACGCCTCGACCGAAACTGGTTCATTGCTGGTGGCTGACGGCGAGACCTTTACGGTACCACTCGAGCTCCAGGGCAGAATCAAAATTATTGACGGTGAATTGGCGGTCCACCAATCGCTGCTAGCCAAATCAATCCAAACCAATGCGACTCTACTGGGCGATGGCGATTACTTTCTCACGGGCGATCGAGTCGAGCTGATCGACGTTATTAATAGCGCTCACACGGACGCCGAACAGCCGATTGGCAATAATCCGCTGCGGTTCCGCTTCTTGGGAAGACGACAGGATGAAATCAATGTGGGTGGCTTCAAAGTGAATCCACTGGAAGTCGAAGAACTCTTGTTGGCCATGGACGAAGTGGCAGGCGCCCGCGTGTACGGACGAGCCAACTCAGTGACCGGTTATCTGGTTGCCTGCGATCTAGTACTCCAGCCTAAACAGAGCCTCTCGACGCTCCAGCTACGCGAACGATTGGCGCCGCAAATGGCTTCCTACAAAATCCCGCGCATTGTGAACATTGTCGACAAACTGCCCACAACCTACTCGGGCAAACAGGATCGATTGAATTGAATATCCTGCTGACCGGTGGAACACGGGGACTGGGGCTAGAGATCGTCCGTTACCAATTGCAGCAAGGCAACGCGCTTACCGTCATCAATCGACAGACGACGCCTGAGTTTGAAAGGCTACAACTGGCTTCGCCCAACCGTTTGAAATTTATTTCTGCTGACTTGGCCGACTGCGACGGCTTACAGCATGCTTTGCAGCCGATATTTGTTCCAGATGCGCCGCCCATTGATGGACTGATCAACAATGCTGCCATGGCCTACGACGACTTGGCTACGAACCTGAACACAGACACTCTGGAAGCCATGTTTCGTGTCAATGTGTATGCCCCCATGCTCTTAACGAAACTAGTGATTCGCAACATGTTGTTGCACAAGACCAAAGGTTCGCTGGTTCACATTTCGTCGGTCTGTGCGCATACCGGCTACAAAGGGCTGGCCATGTATGCGTCGACCAAAGGCGCGTTGGAGGCCTATTCCAAAAATGTCGCCCGTGAATGGGGGAGCTTGGGCATTCGCTCAAACTGCGTGGTGCCCGGCTTTATGGAAACCGACATGTCGGCGTCGCTCACTGACGAACAAAAAAATCGGATCTACCAAAGAACTGCATTGCGCCAGCCTACTGCATTGAGTTCGGTGGCCGCGATCATCGATTACCTGTTAAGCCCGAACAGTGGTTCAGTGACTGGTCAGAACTTCATTGTGGACGCAGGGACTCTGTGAACATGCCAGTCTTGGTAATCCTTGGTGATCGAACCGCTCAAGAGATCCTTGAAGCAGCTCAATTGGCCTATGGCGATCAGTTTTCGCACATTGAAAAATGTTACTACGAACCACAGAAGTTCTCGTCAGAGGACTCCGTGCGAATTAACGCACTGTCCGATTCAGTCTTCTTTCATGTCGGCGTGGCGACCGATGGACTCAAGCAAACCATCGTGCTTGCGTGTGAGCAAGTCGGCTGGAAGCCATTCACCGTGATCCATCCTTCCGCCGTTATCTCGCGTTCGGCTCAAGTGGGTGATGGCGTGTTCGTCGGTCCTTTGGCTGTTGTATCCAGCGAAGCAATTATTTGTGATCATTCGATCGTTCACATCCATGCATCCGTCGGCCATAACAGCACGATCGGAAGTTACAGCGCGATCCTACCGGGTGCGCGCATCAGCGGCAACGTGCGAATTGGCGATCGCGCACTCGTAGGTAGCAATGCGTTTGTGGCGGCTGGTAAGACAGTAGGTGATAACTGCCGAGTCGATGCACTCGCCTACGTCCATCAGGACTTACCGGATGGATTTATCATTTCGCCGAGACATCCCAAACCGCTGCGCCGCGCGGATCTTCGAAACGAATGAGTGATCAAACGCCATCGATGTCCATGCAAGAAATAACTTGCCTACCAGTTGTTGTGATTGGATTCGGTGGACACGGGCGCGTTGTCGCAGATGCATTGCTGGCCTCTGGACGTGAATTGCTCGCCGTCACAGAGTTATCACCAGAGCAATGTGCACCTTCGCAAATGCAAGTTGAAATAATAAGTGACGACGAGGTATTGCGCCGCTTTACCCCCGACTCGATTGAACTCGCTCTGGGGTTAGGTTCCATTTGGCCTGTCGATGCTTGCTCCATACGACGACGTGTCGTGGACGCCTTCCTTGCCCTGGGATACCGTTTTACAGGATGTCGACATCCAACGGCATGGATTTCACCTTTTGCAACTGTTGCACCGACAGCCCAAATTCACGCGGGAGCGATCGTTCAAACTGGCGCCATGATTGGGGAACACTGCATTATCAATACGCGTGCTTCGATTGATCACGATGGAATCATTGGTCCCTTCTGCCACATTGGACCTGGCGTTACGCTATCGGGAAATGTGCTGATCGGAGAAGGCTCACATGTTGGCACAGGTGCTTCCGTAATTCAGGGTATGACACTTGGCAAAGAGTGTTTCGTTGCTGCGGGCGCGACAGTAGCGAAAAATGTGGATGGTGGAGCTTTTGTACGTGGTACGCCCGCGCGTTTTTTTAAACCAAAGCTGGATTGAGCAAGCGGTAAGTGGTAAGTGAGGCTCGTTCCGGGGCTCTGCCTCGGAACGGGCTGCACAGAGGCTCCGCCTCTCTTTACAAAAATCTGCAATCCCTACCTCGCTTCGGACCGCGAAGCCGCTCAACATCTGCCGAGCCAGAGGCGGTTAGCTGAGGAGCGGCTAAGGGAGGCGGAGCCTCCATGCAGCCCAGGCAGAGTCGGGGCACGAGAAAACCAGGCAGAGCCGGGGCACGAGGAAAACTAAGAACTAAGAACTAAGAACCAATAACTAAGAACTGAACCAAAAAAGCTTTGAACATTTCCAAAAAAATAGTTTCAGCAGTGCAACAGGCGATTGGCTCGACAGAAGAAATGGTGCTGCTGCATCGTCCGACGTTGCCGCCTACGGCTTGGGATTACATCAAAGAATGCTTGGATACGGGCTGGGTCTCTTCTGCCGGCGCGTTTGTCACCAAGTTCGAAGAGGAATTGGCCGCACGAGCAGGCTGCGCGCGGGCAGTGGCGGTCGTGAATGGTACAGCCGCACTGCACGTCTGCTTGCACCTGGCCGGTGTGCAGAACGGCGACGAGGTGCTGTGCCCGTCGCTCTCCTTTGTAGCGACCGCCAATGCCATCTCGCACTCAGGTGCCACGCCGCACTTCGTCGATGCGACCGAAACGCGACTGTCCCTCTGCCCCCAAGCACTCCGCGGGCGGCTCGAACAAATCGCTGAACGCAAGGCAAATGAAACCATCAATCGTGAGACGGGACGACGCATTAAAGCCTTGGTACTGATGCATTGCTTCGGACACCCAGGTGAAATCGCGGAAATCGCCGAAATCTGTGCACTCTATAACATCGTGTTTATCGAAGATGCAGCTGAATCGCTGGGCTCTTTCTACCACGGAAAACACACTGGACAGTTTGGACTGATGTCGGCGGTGAGCTTTAACGGAAATAAAATCCTCACGACCGGCGGTGGTGGCGCCATCTTGACCAACGACGTAGAGTTGGCCAACCAGGCAAAACATTTGACCACTACTGCAAAAAAGCCTCACGCTTGGGAATTTGAACACGACGCAGTCGCTTGGAACTACCGCATGCCAAATATCAACGCGGCACTGGGATTCGCCCAGTTGGAAATCCTCGACGATCTCCTAACCGCCAAGCGACGGGTGGCCGAACGCTATGCGCGAGCCTTCGAGTCGATCGACGAAGTGACCTTCTTGCAAGAACCCGAAAACTGCCGCAGCAACTATTGGCTTAATGCGTTCATTTTACATCCAGATTGCGCCGACCAACGTCAACCAGTGTTACAGGCGCTCAACGACGCTGGCTATCAAGCCAGGCCGCTGTGGAAGCCGATGCATCAATTGCCAATGTATAAAAATTGTCCTGCCGGTGAGCTGCGGATGACCGATTCGTTGTATCAACGCGTCGTGAATATCCCAAGCTCAGCAGACTTGAGTGTAGAACAATTGTCCCCAATTGTTTTGCCTCTTTAAGTCTTGTTTGAGGCAACGCTGGGAATTAAAAACATGAAACAATTGGGGACAATTGTTCTACACTGATGAAACTTAAAACAACTGGGGACAATTGTTCTACACTAGCCACGTTGGCACACACCCGTGGTTGCGTCCTCGGTGACCGTAAAAGCTTCGAGAAAAACACCTGCTCATACGCTTACCGAGTTTTCCAATGTACCTGGGGTTCCGCTTGCCGGGGGCCCTTTCGGCCCCACGGCAAGCTCCACCCCAGGCTATCAAATGTCGTTGCTCCGCAACTAGAACAGCGGAGCAGCAACGAGAAATGCCAGGCATCAGAAACGAAGAACAAAGACTGAAACCACCCTACGCTGATGCTGCCTCCCTGGGGACTTTTCTGTGTGCGAGGTGAGAGGAAGTCGTTAGCAAGTAGCGTCTAGCATTCATGAAGTTGTATCTCGATCTCTGTTGTTTCAATCGGCCATTTGATGACCAAACTCAGTTATTGGTTCGTCTACAAACCGAAGCGAAGTTGGCCATTCAAGAGGCGATTCGTGATGGACGATTCAGTTTAACTTGGTCAGCAATTCTTGATTTGGAGAATGCCGACAATCCTGACCTCGAGAGGATGGAGGCGATTGTTCAATGGAAAAAGTTGTCGCAAGCCGATGTTGCGGCAACTGCTGAAGTTGAAGACCTAGCAAGAACACTGCTGGGGCGTGGACTAAGGGCGATGGACGCATTGCACGTGGCTTCTGCGATTTACGGGACTTGCGAATACTTTCTGACGACAGATAAACAAATTTTGCGTAAAATGGCCAGCGAGCCACAAATCAAGGTGCTTGACCCAGTCGACTTCATCCGCGAAGTAGAGGCAGAAGAGTAGTGAAAACGGACATAGAACTCAGAAGCGATGCAATGAAGCTATTGCGAAATCATCTGGGACTCGTCGAGTCGGAACGTTTCTTCGCCCTAATTCTGCGTGAGTCTTTTGACTATACGCGTTGGCGACAGGATCAATGGACAGACCGCACAGTAGCGGAGTTAGCCGAAAAGGCGCGCACGCTTCGGCAAGCTGAAGAGTAAACAGCGTATCAGCGTAGGGTGTGTTCAGCGAGTTATTAGCAAAACACGGATTGAAACACGAGAGCATGGGGATGATCGCCGCAGTAGGAACCAGATCCTGTGAGCGCATACCCACCGCCGTTGAACTGTGATTTTTTTGATTAGCACGGCTAGCAAGGCCGCAGCACGGGTGAATAGGCAGAGGCATTGGAGAAGTCGACGTTGCCTCGTGCCCATGGCTCTGCCTGGGCACGCACTGCTTGGAGGCTCCTGCCTCCCTTGGGACGAGTGCTGTTCCTTTTCCTCGCGCCCGGTAGCCGCATTGTCAAATACACGTGGTTGTGTCCTCGGTGAACATTAGCAGCGTAGGGTGGGTTCAGCGGGTTAGCAAATCGCGGATCGCAGAACAAGAGAGTCGGGATGCTCGCGGCGGTAGGAACCAGAGCCGTGTGAGCGCATCCCCACCGCCGTTGAAATATGTTTTTTAAGATTAGCACGGATGGCAAGGCCGGAGCACGGATGGCAAGGCAGGGGCGTTGGTGACACATCAGTGGTGCCTCGTGCCCATGGCTCTGTGCCGATTTTTGCAATGAACTTGGGGTTCCGCAACTGGAACAGCCGACAGCAACGAGAAATGCCGGGGATAAGGAAGGAAAATCAAAGCACGAAGAACAAAGAACGAAGAATTATGTCATTTATGCGGTGGGTATGCGCTCGAACCTCGCTGGCGTGGGCCGCTGTGGACAATGTTATGCTCAGCCGTGGCCTGCTAACCCGCTGAACCCACCCTACGCTGCTGCTAACGCGGACAACGCAAAGACAGCAGAGGTCCCAAGGGAGGCAGGAGCCTCCGTGCAGTGCGTGCCCAGGCAGAGCCATGGGCACGAGCACAAAGAATAAAGAACAAAGAACAAAGAACTAAAAAAGAAATGATGCTTGAATTAATTGGACGAGAGGCGGCTCTGTTTACCGACGACTTGGCGCAACATGGCGCAGCGATGAATGAACTGATCCGCAATAGCCGATTCCTGGTAGTCGGTGGGGCTGGGTCGATCGGCAGCGCGGTGGTCAAGGAACTGTTCGCACGCAATCCGCAAGCGTTGCATGTGATCGATACTTCGGAAAACAACCTGGCAGAGATGGTTCGCGACCTGCGCTCCTCTCTGGGATACATCGATGGTGAATTCCATGCTTACTGTTTTGATATCCTGGGTCGCGAGTTTGGTGCGTTTGCCAAACAGGCACTGGCCGCCGGCAAGCCGTATGACTATGTGTTGAACTTTTCCGCGCTGAAACATGTGCGCAGCGAAAAAGATCCTTTTACTTTGATGCGGTTGATCGACGTCAATGTGTTCCTAACCAAAAAACTGCTTGACTTCGCTAAACAAGGAGGTGCGCGGAAGTTCTTCTGCGTGTCGACCGACAAAGCTGCTAACCCAGTGAATATGATGGGTGGTTCGAAACGGATCATGGAAATGTTCTTATTGGGCGAAGAAAGTCCCACTGCGGTCTCCACCGCCCGCTTTGCGAACGTGGCATTTTCCGATGGTTCGCTGCCGTTCGCTTGGACTCAGCGGATTAACAAACGTCAACCCATCGCAGCTCCCAACGACATTCGCCGTTACTTTGTGACCGCCCAAGAAGGTGCCCACCTCTGCCTGTTCTCGATCCTGCAGGGGGCTGATCGGGAAATCTACTTCCCTAAGCTCAGCGCCAACTTACACTTGATTACTTTTGCTGCCATGGCCGATCGCTACTTGCGGTCGATCGGCTATGAGCCAGTCGAATGTGCGTCCGAAGACGAAGCCCGCCGACGCGTTGATGAATTGGCCGCCAAGAAGCAATGGCCCTGCTTCTACTTTACGACCGATACCACGGGTGAAAAAGATTTCGAAGAGTTCTACACCGACTCAGAACAAGTCGATTGGAAACGCTATGCGGAGTTGGGCGTCGTGCAAAATGACGCAGTGGCCGACGCAGCGCAGTTGACTGAATTCGCGACGCGGATCGATCAGTTGCGGGCAAACGAAAGTTGGACGAAGGGGGATCTTCTGGACGCGTTTGGGCTCTTGTTGCCCAATTTCGCACACAAAGAAACCGGAAAAAACTTGGATAATCGGATGTAATTCATGCTAAAACGCTTGCTCGACATTTGTATCTCAGGAGTAGTCCTGCTCCTGGTCTCTCCGCTGCTGGCGGTGGTGATTGTTATTCTGAAGTTCACCGGCGAACGCGAAGCGTTCTACTATCAAGAACGAGTGGGATTTCTTGGGGAAATTTTCTATGTGACGAAGTTTGTAACGATGGTCAAGGACAGTCCCAACATCGGTACTCAGGATATCACCCTGAGAAATGATCCTCGAGTTCTTCCGGTGGGCAAATTTCTACGGAAGACCAAGTTGAACGAAGTGCCGCAGTTTTGGGATGTGTTGGTCGGCAAGATGTCGTTGGTCGGCTGGCGTCCACTGATGCCCAAGGGCTTTGCCGACTATCCAGCGTACGTCCAGCAGGAGATCGTCAAAGTAAAACCCGGCTTGACTGGCATCGGGTCGCTGGTCTTTCGTGACGAAGAGTCGATTATTGCCAGGGCAGAAAAAGAGGGCCGCGATCTGCGAGCTTGTTACCGCGAGGACATTATGCCGTACAAGGGCGCCTTGGAAGTATGGTATGTGGCCCATCAAAGCACCTGGACTGATCTGAAGATCATGGTTGCCACCGCCATTGCCGTCTTAATTCCAGGCTGGACGGGCTACACCAAGTGGTTCACTGATTTGCCAGTACCCGAGTCGCTGATCGTCCGCGAAACCCTCGGGTTGGCTTGAGACTTGAGACTTGAGGCTTGAGGCTGTACCTCGTGCCCGGGCTCTGCCTGGGCACGCACTGCACGGAGGCTGCTGTCTCCCTTGGTAACTCAACTGTAGACCTCAAACCTCGTGCCTGGGCTCTGCCTGGGCACGCACTGCACGGAGGCTCCTGCCTCCCTTGGCAACCTACTGTCACCTTTCAATACCCGCTACACTGAACCCAGGCCCATTTCTGCAGCACGGATAGCAAGGCCGGAGCTCGGATCGGTTACCCCCAGCCCCAACAACTCGCTCCTAACCACTAACCCCTTACCGCTTACCACTAACCGCTTACCACTAACCACTAACCACTAACCACTTTCCGCATGCAAAATAGACTTACACAGTTATTAAACGACTACGGACCACCAGTACCGTTGGGGGCGGTATTGGCTGCGTTGCCTTATACGTTTGTCTATTTTGCGAATCTCTGGCAACTGCCTCACTACCAGTTCTTCCCCTTGCTGTTGGTGGCGGTAATCTATCTTTGCCGCCAGCGCTGGGGTGGCCGGTATTTAGAAGGTGGATTGCTATTCCGCGCTCTGCGACAACTGCTGCTTGCCGCTGGTATATTCGGGACGCTGTGTGCCACACTCTTTGCTTCGCCGTGGATGGGTTATTTTGGTTTTGCGTTTTCACTGGCCGCCTGGTTTGCGAACTGCCGCGATCGTGAAACCGGTGGAAGTCTGCTGTATTTGGCCATTCCCATTCTGTTGATTTGGCAGCCACCCTACAACACCATCGTTACTGCCGACACCATTCTGATTCAGACGTTGCAGTCGTTGAGTTCTCGGTTGTCGTCGCAATCGCTCGATATACTGGGCTACGCTCACTATCAACCGGGAACGATCCTCGAGTTCGCGGGTCGAAGCTTTGGTGTCGCGGAAGCTTGTAGCGGCATCCAGTCGTTTTTTGCCGTGTTGTGCTTTGGTGCTTTACTGGTTGCTTATTTTCGACGCAACGCCATTCATGCAATCCTGTTGTTGGCGACTTGTCCGTTTTGGGCAATCCTCATGAACACGATTCGAATCACTTCTATTCCTATAGCTTATGCAACCTTTGGAATTGATCTATCGCACGGTTTCTTGCATGACCTGCTCGGCTATTGCACGATGGCTCTGGCGATGGGGCTGATGCTCAGCACCGATGAATTACTGTTGCTCCTGCGACAACTTCTGCCGTTTTCATTACCGGCTGGCGATGAAGTGGAGCAGGCGTCCGTTGAGCAACGGGTTGCTGCGGAGCGCGAACACCCCGCTGCACCTCAGCAAATTTCCGCGCCGCGGCTCATTATGTTGTCGCCTCTATTTGTGCTATTCTTATTCTCTTTTGGCATCCAATCGTATGACGTTTCGGAGTCATGGGGACAAGACCGCACTGTCATCGATTTCTTTCGCGACGAACCGATGATCGAGATGTCGAGTAGCGATGCAACGGATGAGCTACTCGGTTGGAAGTTGGTCGACTATGCGCAGGCGACGCGTGTCAATGATCGAGACGATTTAGGGCAAAGAAGTGACACGTGGACCTACCAGGCCCCGTTTGGGAATGTCACCGTATCGTTTGACCAAATGTTTCCGGGCTGGCATGAGCTCACTCGCTGCTATCGCAACTCGGGCTGGAAGCCCCAGCGGCGCATCGTCATTGAGGCGGATCAAGCTGATGGTTGGCCAATCGTTACCGTCGAGATGACTCGCGAAAAAGAGCATGGCTTTTTGGTTTTCGCGCTGATCGGTAGGTCGAGCAAACCACTGCAGCCGCCCAATGAATTTAGTTACTGGACGATCCTGGAGGAACGTTTGCGCGGCCGGCTAACGCCAGCCGTTCGTGGAGCGTTATTTGGTGTGGCCAATTATCAGATACAGGCATTTGCTACGACTTATGCGCCGTTGCCGGAAGCAGAGCGCCAGGCAACGATCGAGCGTTTTAAATTGGTGAGGCAACAGCTCTGGAACGCTGCAAAAGAACGCTTGTGAAGTGGAAGTAAAGCAGCAAGAAAAGCAACAAATTATTGTGAATATTGAGTCAGCATTCGGTCGACCTGCGAAGTGGACTACGGCGTTACCAGCGGTGGCGGTGGGCTGCTTGGCATTGATCATTGCCATGTATGGGCGATGGTCACTTCCACCGCAACTGCCTGAAAACTATCGTGCCCACCTTGAACAATCCGAGGCAGATTACCTCGCTGCGAAGAAGCTCTCGGGGGTATTCGGCAATACGCGTTTTGTCGATTTGGCGGGGGAACGCGATGTTATCTTCGGTCGCTTGGCTTCACTGGAAAAAGGCAGCCCACAACGTTATTGGGAGTGGGCCATGTTCTTAATCGATCACGCCAACGAAACTCGCGCTCGTATCAACGATCCAGCAGCTAGCATTCAAAAGCAACTCCAAGAGCGCATGCAAGCTCAAGTGGGACTGTTTGAAAATAAGTCGAGAGACATCCTCGAGCAACTTGCCGTCAGCGACTCACCCCTGCGTGCCAAAGCACTGCTCCGAGTTACGCGAGATAAATACCGAAGCGGACTCGCCTTTTACGGAGTGCCCAAAGCGCTGGAACTTGCCGATGCATTGGCCGAAGTGCTCACTCCGGCAACCAACAGTGATCCGGCAGAAGCTGAAGAACCATTACTTACACCCGAAGAACGTGGCGAAGCTCAGTTGCTCATGGTCCAGTTAAAAACGGAAGGGGCCTGGCAAGCCAATGCGGCTCGAAGACTTCTTTGTGACCAGGCGCAAATCGACCAAGCGCGGCAGTTGTTATCCACTCTACCCCAAGATGAGCGAAGCCTCGAGTGGACTGCGATGCGACAACTCTTGGATGCCTACAGCGATGGAACTCAAGCGAGTCAGGGCGAAACCCCCAATTTCAGCAGCCTTGACAATCCGACTTGGGAGCAACGTCAGGCCGCGATACAAACGTCATGTCTCAGCGGTCAATGGAATGAGGTGGATTACTTACTCGCCGGCTTCCAGCTTGAGGAAGACCCTGCATTGACGATTGGGGCCTGTCGAACCATCTGTCGTTTGGCGGTCTCCCCGCTGGCCCACCTTCGCCCCGAATGGTCGCAGGATATCAACTCGGCGTTGATGTTGGTTGCGCAGCGTGGTTCCCATTTGCCGGAGTTTGCTGAATTGATGTGGGAATGCGTGGAATGGCAACTTGCGAATTCAGCGGAAGATCAAGCTTCTGCACCGACAACGGCCATTGCGCCAGATGTGGTACGCAATTTGGCGCACGGCAATAATCCGCTGTTCAGACAATCGGTGGCGGTGCTAAGTGCTGCAATTCAGGGAGAGACTGAAGCGGTGGCACGCGAACTCGAGTTGTTGCAGCCTGGTCATGGGAGTTGTTTCATCATCTCCAGAACGGTACTATGGCGCAATCAAGTGCTTTCACCCGAGGTGATCGACGCGGAAGAACTTCAACACCTGTCGCGTTTGCTGAGCTTGGTGGCTGAACGCGAGCCACAGAGTGGGTTGAATTGGATAGCCTTGGCCTCTCTTCAACTGCGCACTGGCCAGGCGGACGCAGCGCTCAACTCGCTGGAGCAGGCAGAGAAACTGCTTGGCTCGGTCTCATTGATCAGTGAGATGAAAAAAGCCGCCCGGTCGACGACCGAGTAAATTTCCGCTCGTTCCGGGGCTCAGCCTCGGAACGCGCTGCACGGAGGCTCCTTCCTCCCTTTAGACTGTGAAGTAGTCCAACCGCTCGTTCCGGGGCTCAGCCTCGGAACGCACTGCACGGAGGCTCCTGCCTCCCTTTACCTGTGACGCAGTCCCGACTGCTCTCCAGTTTCTGCCGCCCCGGCGGTGACGGTAGAGCGTTTAAGGGAGGCGGGAGCCTCCATGCGGCCATGCCCAGGCAGAGCCGGGGCACGAGTAGGAGTAGGAGTAGGAGTAGGAGTAGGAGTAGGAGTAGGAGTAGGAGTAGGAGTAGGAGTAGGAGTAGGAGTAGGAGTAGGAGTAGGAGTAGGAGTAGGAGTAGGAGTAGGAGTAGGTGTAGGAGTAGG
>JBGSUV010000033.1:0-2624 GCA_041753315.1 Pirellulaceae bacterium
CGTTGAAGTACTGCGACTCAGCGGGTAGACTTTCGTAAGTCGGCATGGTGTTGTTTCCTTTTCAGAATGCTGGGAAAAGGAAACCACTATGATTAATCAATCAACGTTCAAGCCTACGCCGCGATAGCGGCTTTCTTGAACCAACCGTTGCACCGGAGCCGCGGGTCGCGCGGTTTCCAGAATCAGTATTGCTCGCCGCGGCCCGGTGAACGGTGTCGTTATGTCCCTTTCTCGCACATTTCAGCAAGAACACCGGCTGGAATGTCGGCTGATATCAGACCCGAATCAGGACCGCCAATAGATGACAAATCAAAACGGAAGCGAACTGGAATTCGCATCGACTGATCAACTGATCGCAGAACTTTGCTCGCGGCAATCATTTTTGGGGTTTGTGTTTCGAGTCGATGTTTCGCCGCAGAAACAAGACCAGATAGGACAAATTCTAGCACGCGGCGAAAAACTGGACATTGCAAGTCTGTTTCGGTCGGCTGAATTACCAACGCTCCGGATTGCTCCCGGAAAACCCCTGAGCCAAAACTCAATTCCTTTTCTTGTGTCATATTTGAATTCCAATTTGAAATGACTGGCGGGACATAACAATTCGATGCACGTGCGTACTGGAAATGGTTTGTAGACAAGCGGGTGCAACTCCCGTCTGAGTAGCTCTTAGCCAGAGGCTCAGTATCGAGTGTTGCAGCGTTGTTATAAGGAGTAAGCGGTGTGGCCCATCCGAAGTTCAACGTTGAAGCCCGATAACGACTTATTGGCAGAAAGGAGCTTTGCTGAGCGTGATACGAAGCGTTTGGGTGAAGGGACGAGTCCTGGTACGTTTGACTTCCTTGGTTTCACGCATTACTGCGGCCACAGCCGCTTGGGCAAATTCAAGTTGAAGAGGAAGACATCGAGCAAGAAGTTGCGTAGCAAGTTTAGCGATCTGAAGGAGTGGCTGCGTCATAACTTGACGCAGCCGATCGGTGAAGTCTGGCAGACCTTGAACAGCAAGCTTCGCGGTCATTATCAGTACTATGGGATCAATGACAATTGGCCTAGTCTGATCAAGTACCAACAAGCGGCGAAGCGATTCGCCTACCGCTGGATATGTCGTCGTAGCCAGAAAGGCCGAATCAGTTTGTGTGCCTATGGTGCCTACTTGTCACGCAATCCGCTTGCCGATCCAATTCGACTAACCGACCTGATTTCCCGAGGGCGCCGACTGGCTTCAGCCGTGCAACGGTAGACAAGTGATAGCTGGGAGCCGGATGCGTTAACTGCGCCCATTCGTCTTACAAATCTGGGCGGTTCTGAGAGGGTGCGGACACTCAATTGAGCAAGGCTGATATAATGTGGCACCGCCAGGAAACTAGGCGGCAAACCGAGAAAACAAACCTCATGCCTAAACTCGAGAGAATCTAAACTACTCGCCGCGAGCGGGCGGTCACGCCGCAATTTAAATCATAGTCCAACGCGCCCGCCGCGTTAACGCTACCGTTCGTCCGATTGAGCCAGAGCTACTCGTCGCGTCGAAAGCCAATGGGCCGTTTCGTCGACGGTGGCCGTTCCAGCATTTGTTGTAGCACTTGACGAATTGCCCCGATCTGTTCGTCGTGCCACTGCACTGTCTCCGCCAACTTGGTTAGCTGTTCGACAAGTTCACCTGGTGTCGCCAGCAGACGCCGTAACCTGACGAACGATCGCATAATTTCGACATTCACTCTTGCTGCAGTATTCGAGCTTAATACGCTTGAAAGCATGGCAACACCCTGTTCTGTGAACACCCAAGGTAAGTATCGCCTGCCACCTCGGTTGGTCTTTGACATCACAATCTGTGATCTCAAAGCTTCGTCTTCTTCTGCGGTTAATTGGAAGGCAAAATCGGCTGGAAATCGTTCTACATTCCTTTTTACCGCCTGATTCAAGGCTGACGTAGTTACGCCGTAGAGTCGTGCAAGATCCTTGTCCAGCATTACCCTAGTTCCGCGGACAACGTGAATAGATGCTTCAATTTCCTTTGAGCTAACCGCGATGCTCGACTGCTTCTTCTTGCCCATGTTCAGAGAACACTCCTTGAATTGCCCATTGTGACACGCGAAAATCATAGCAGATTCGGACGAACAATGGGTTGCAGTCGAAGCCCTCGATCAACTGTTTTGACTTGCGTTGAGTCAATCGCTCGGGCTCGTTGAACCCCAGCGTTCTGGCAATGAAGACAAAACTGTAACTCCTCTTCTTCCTGCTCGTGCTCAGCGCAGCGGTGCTCGTGCTCGAAAGGACTTTGTTGAACGAACCAACCTTCGATCACGAGAAACTCGATGTGTATCGACTCTCGATTGACTACGTTGCTTTTTCGTGCGCCATCGCCTCTCGTCTGATTGGCAACAATCGTCATGCCCGCGATCAATGGCTTCGCGCCGCTCAATCGATCCCGCTGAACATCACCGAAGGAAATGGCAAGCATAGCTTAAAAGATCGCAGCCGATTCTTTGACATTGCTCGTGGCTCTGCATTAGAATGCGCTGCCATCCATGACATACTGACGGTCTGCCGTGCGATCGATGTTGATGACAATCTGACCGGCAAATTGCAACTATGGCGCATCGTGGCAATGCTCACCAAGCTAGTTGCGC
>JBGSUV010000034.1:0-27821 GCA_041753315.1 Pirellulaceae bacterium
CGAGAAAGGCGCCGACTGGAGGTTTCAGGCAAGCGACTGCCTTGCTCCACGTGCCTGCCTCCGTTCTGTTAGTGCACACAAGAGTGGCGACTTAGTTGAAGTACGCGACCTAGGCAAACATCTCCTGATCTCGCGGCACCGATATGCGCGGGTATGCGGGGACAGACCCTGGTCACGCGGGTGCGCGGGGACAGACCCTGGTCAGGGCGCGAGGAAGCATGAGAGCTCGGGGACAGACCCTGGTCAAACAGGGACAGCCCCTGGTCATCATATGGGCATAGCGCATTGGAGCGCATGGGGACAGACCCTGGCCATCTGTGGGGACAGACCCTGGTCATCTTGGACGCACTGGGACAGACCCTGGTCATCCTGGCATGGGGACACATCCTGGCATGGGGACAGACCCTGGTCATCTCTTGGACGCACGGGGACAGACCCTGGTCATTGGAATCTGGTCAACTGGCAAGTACATTCGGTGACGCGGGGGCTTGCTAGAAGCGAGAGGGACAAGGAAGAGGCCAGCCGCATGCTACTCAAACCAGGTCCTCGGAAGCGCTAAACACTAAATCCTATGATTGCGCCATCGAAAGTGCGGCGTTGGGCTTAAAGCCGCGTATAGATTGTCGAGCAAAACAAGGATGCTCGGAATGAGAAAGTCCACCTTGCCTATCTACGGTAGGCAAGGCACTTCGGAACCCTAGCTAATTTCCCGTTATGAACGCGAGCCCCTTGCTGACGGCCCGCTTAGCAGTTCGACGAGACGGTACAAGTTGGGCAAGTGCCGTTGATTTGGTCGATGAGCATCCGTAGTTTCCCTAGTTGCTTGCGATTGAAACGCAGCTTGAGTCGCGGCAGCTCTACCAATTCCGGTTCGTTGTTTTCTTCCGCGAGCGCTGGGACCTGTTCGATTTTCCCTTCGACTAAAATGTCTGAGAAGTTGTCATTTAGACTATCGAGCTGTTCGTCGGTGAGCTTCTGACAGATTCGTAGGACCAAGGTATCGCCCACATACCGCAGGCTATGATAAACGCGATAGAACCGGAGCGTTTCTTCAACGGCTTCTTCGACGCTATCGGTAATTCTGAACAGCGACTCATCTTCAGGGCTAATCATGCCATCGGCCAGCAGTGTACTGCGAACGAAATCACCAAAATGGTGCCAGAAATCGCCGCCCGGTTGATCGAGCAATACGACTGGCAACATGGTTTGTTTGCCGGTTTGAAGCAAGGTGAGTACTTCGACGGTTTCGTCGAGCGTTCCGAAGCCGCCGGGTAGCGAAACCACGGCACTGCATTCCTTGACGAACATCAATTTTCGAGTGAAAAAGTATTTCATCGTCACCAGTTTGGGATCACCTTCGATGACATGATTGGCGCTTTGTTCGAAGGGGAGTTGGATATTCAATCCCATGGAGAGTTCTTTGCCGGCTCCCACGTGGCCAGCTTCCATGATGCCTTCGCCAGCACCGGTGATGGTCATCCAACCGTGGCGAGCCATCGCGCGACTGAATTCAACTGCCTGCTGGTAGGTTGGCTGATCCGCGGGCGTGCGAGCCGAACCAAAGACCGTTACTTTGCGTCTTCTTCGATACGGCTGGAATACTTTGAAGGCATAGCGCAGCTCCCGCAGGGTACGACTGAGAATCTTCAAATCGCCTCGGGTGGTGCCATCCTTCTCCAACCGTTGGATGGTGCGTTGCATCATATCGAGCAGATCGCCATGCATGGCACCGACATCCACATCGGCGGGTTCATCTGCGGGCTGCGGACGTTCCTTGACATCTTCGCCTTTAGCTTCCGGGTGGATTTTGAAGTCTTCTTCGTCTGGCATATTTCAAGTCTATTCGTATGCGAGTGGCGTGATATTCACGTATCGAGTTCTTACAGGCGTAGTGGAGAGATTGGTCGAATCGAAAATTGTAACCCGTGATTTTCATCGCGCATGGCGATGAAGTGAAAATATTTGACCATCCTGGGGGAATGAATCTACCAGTTTGTCCACATTCGTCCTCAAGTACCCTTGGAGGTGACGCGAATTACGGCGAAAATCGCCATTCCTTAAAACGCTCCCAGTCGGCATCTGTTTCACCACCAAATCAACTATTTGATAACCCATGTTCAAAACTGTCAGCACTAGCGTTCGCTTTCCCAAACAGGAAGAAGAGATTCTGCAGTTTTGGAAAGACAACGCAATTTACTCCAAGAGTTTGAAGCAGCGAGCCGACGCTGAGCCGTTTGTATTCTACGAAGGACCGCCAACGGCCAACGGCATGCCACACCCGGGGCACTGCTTGACGCGAGCGATCAAAGACCTCTTTCCCCGCTACAAAACGATGCGCGGCTACCGTTGCGATCGCAAAGCGGGTTGGGACACACACGGCTTGCCCGTCGAGGTCGAGGTTTGTAAAGAGTTGGGGATTCACGGCAAAGATGAAATCGAAGCCTATGGTATCGAGGCGTTCATCCAAAAATGTCAGCAGAGCGTATGGCGCTACATGCAGGAGTGGGAGCGTCTGACGGAACGGATCGGCTTTTGGATCGACTTGAGTGACGCTTACGTTACCTATCACCAAAGCTACGTCGAGAGCGTGTGGTGGTCCCTAAAAAATCTCTTTGATCGCGGGCTACTCTATCGTGGTCATAAGATTGTGTGGTGGTGGGCGCAAGGCGGGACTGCGCTTTCGAGCGGCGAAGTGGGCCAAGGTTACCGACAAGTCGCTGATCCAAGCGTCTATGTGAAATTTCCGCTATTAGACGAGCCCACGACGTCACTGGTTGTCTGGACGACGACACCTTGGACATTGCCAAGCAACACGTTTGCCGCTGTTCATCCCGACATCGACTATGCGGTCTGCGTGGATGCCGAAGCAGGAGAAAAGCTGATTGTCGCCGCGCAGTTGGTTGAACCGCTGGCCGAAAAAACCAAACGAACATGGGAAATTGAGCGCACTGTGAAAGGCAGTGAACTGGTTGGACGCCGCTATCAACCACCCACCGACACTTATTTTAGCAAGTATCGAACTGCCACTGGAACCCGCTTGGATGGCCAAGTCGAATCGCTCTATTGGCGCGTGGTGGCGGCCGACTTCGTTACGCTCGATAGCGGTACGGGGCTTGTCCATATCGCACCTGCGTTTGGAGAAGTCGACTATGATCTCCTTGTCACCGAACAAGCCCGTTTTAAAGCGGATTCCAAGCCGGGCCTGTTGTGCGCCGTTGGCCCCGATGGCAAATTTACTGCCGACTTTCCGGAGCAACAAGGTGTTTGGGTCAAGGACGCAGATAAAGCGATCTGTCGTCAACTGAGAGAAAACGGGCGTTTGCTGTTGCTCGACCAATACTTGCACGACTATCCGTTTTGCTGGCGGGCCGAACAAGATCCGTTGATCCAGTACCCGCGCGAAAGTTGGTTTATTCGCACAACCGAATTCAAGGATCAAATGCTTGCCAACAACGCGCAAATCGGTTGGCTGCCAGAGAATATTCGCGATGGTCGATTTGGTAACTTTTTGCAGACCAATGTCGATTGGGCTTTATCACGCGAACGCTACTGGGGCACACCGATGCCGATCTGGGAATGCGAAGCGACTGGGAAGCGTGAAGCGGTTGGAAGTTACGCTGAACTACTTGCCAAGCCTGGTTTGTCAGGCACCGAGGTCTGGGAGTCCGCCAAGCGCGCTCAGCCCGATTTGGCGGAAGACCTCAAAGTTCATAAGCCGTACATCGATGCCGTCATGTACGACTCACCCTTTGCCGCAGATGCTCGCATGCGGCGCGTGACCGAAGTCATCGATTGTTGGTACGATTCGGGCGCCATGCCCTTTGCACAATGGGGTTACCCGCATCGTGGAGTCGAACAATTTCAAGGCGCTTTTCCCGCAGATTTTATCAGCGAAGCCATCGATCAAACTCGCGGTTGGTTCTACAGTCAACTGGCTATCAGCACGATGCTGTTTGGTGAACAGAATACGACTGCGACGAGTGCGACGAGCCAGTTGCGTGCTTATCCGCATCCATTCAAGAACTGCATAGTGCTTGGTCTGATGTTGGCCGAGTGGTTCGAAAGCAAAGATGGTAAACAGCGGGTGTTGACCGAGGAAGAAGCTCGTGAGCAACTCGGAACAGACTATGTGGCCAAGACCGGAAAAATGTCCAAGAGCTTGCGCAATTATCGAAGTCCGCAAGAGATCTTTGATAACCATGGAGCTGATGCGTTGCGGTGGTATTTCTTTGCCAATCAGCCGCCGTGGAGTTCGATCATTTATTCTGAGCGCGCGATTCGAGATAGCATTCCCGAATTCTTGCTGCGGATGTGGAATGTGTTGAGCTTTTTTACGCTGTACGCCGACATCGACAAGTTTGCTGGTCCAGCAGAAATCGTCGGCCAACTCGATCAACTCAGTCCTAAGGAACTTTCCCAAGCCAAGTCGTATCGGCCGATCGAGCAGCGGGGCGAAATGGATCGATGGATATTAAGTGAACTGGCCGGCACGACCGCTGAAGTGATTGAACGCATGGACCGGTACGATAGCTACGGCGCTTGTCAGCGCATTAATGGTTTTGTGGATGCCCTAAGCAACTGGTATGTTCGCCGCTGTCGCGACCGATATTGGGGTGAAGCGTTGGCGACACAAAGCGATGACAAGTCCGACGCCTACTGGACGCTCTACGAAGCGTTAGTCGAACTTTCGAAACTGGTGGCACCTTTTGTTCCTTTCGTCGCCGAAGCCATGTGGCAGGCACTTAGCGAACCAGTACGAAAGGTTGTTCGGCAGAGTGTCCATCTTTGCGACTTTCCCCAAGCAGAAGAAAGGCGAATCGACGTGCAGTTGACCGCGCGGATGCAGGTCCTGCGCGAAATCGCCTCGCTGGGACGTTCGGCGCGAATGGATGCGAAACTTAAAGTCCGTCAACCGCTGGCGCGCGTCGAAGTTAGCTTAGCAAGCGACCAGCACATGGCATGGCTTACGGAACATGATTCGATCATCAAAGAAGAGCTGAATGTGAAGGAAATTGCCTACAATGCAGGGAATAGTCCCTTTATCGAATACAAGATCGTGCCGAACTTCAAGAAACTTGGCCCCAAAGTAGGTAAACTCATTCCATTGGTTAAGCAAGCGCTGGCCACGGCCGACGGTGCCAGATTAATGAGTGAAATGCAGAGCGATGGGTGCATCGTTTTGGAGCTAACGGGCCATGGCGCGGCCCAAACGGTCACACTTGATAGCGAAGAGGTCGAGGTGCGATTGCAGGCCAAAAGTGGTTGGACGGCCGCGCAAGGAAGATACAGTGTGGTGGTATTGTCAACCGACTTGACCCCTGAGTTGATTGGCGAAGGGTTGGCGCGCGACATGGTGCGTCTGGTCCAGGACACGCGTAAACAACAAGACTTGGAACGGACTGCCCGCATCCGGATCTACATTTGTATTGATGACTCAGAACTAACCACAGCGATTCGAGAGAATTTGAGTTACATCGTGGGCGAGACATTGGCTGTTGAAATAGTGTATTCTAAAGCCCCGGTGGGTGTGGAAATGCAAAACGCATTGTTGGCTGGACAGGAAGTGCAAATTGGGATCGAAGTCGTGAAGGGTTAGAGGCGATATGAACAACTTTTCGATTGCCGTATTGATCTCGGGGGGCGGAACGACGCTCAATAACCTCCTGCAGTGGCAAGCGATGGGAGAGTTGAATGTTTGTTTCCGCGTGGTCATCAGTAGCAAACCGGCTGCGCGGGGTCTCTGTTTTGCGCAGGAAGCTTCTATTCCAACCGAAATCATCAGTCGAAAGTCGTTTGATAGCGCCGCTGCGCATAGCGAAGCAGTTTTTTCAATTTGCCGGCAGCGAAACGTGCAACTCGTTGTGATGGCGGGATATCTCGAGCATCTACGGATACCCGAGGACTTTATCGGTCGAGTGATCAACATCCATCCGTCGCTCATCCCAAGTTTCTCGGGAAAGGGCTACTACGGTGAGCGCGTGCATCAAGCAGCGCTTGAGTTTGGAGTAAAACTCAGTGGTTGTACCGTGCACTTTGTCGACAACGAATACGATCATGGGCCAATCATCGCACAGCGCGCTTGCCCCGTGTTACCTGGCGACACGGTCGCGTCGCTACAACGTCGCGTTTTCGAGCTCGAATGCCAGTTGTTGCCCGAGGTCATTTGCGCGATGTCGCGTCAACGCATTGCTCTTAATGGTCGCACCGTTACGACGCAGGAAATCATCTAGCAACATCTCACCTACGATTCATTTGAAATTCGAGCGTCTATCGCTCCGTTGTTCTCAACCTGCCCCTTCAGTTTTAACCCCTATAAGGAAGTACACTATGACCATGTCTCGATTTGTTCGTGCCATTTGGATGCTCACTTTAGTTTGCATGGCCCTGCCAACCGTGGCTGACGAACCCGATACAAGACTCTACGAGATGCGAGTTTATTACGCCGCCGAGGGTAAACTGGATGCGTTGCATGCTCGATTCCGGGATCACACATGTAAGCTGTTTGAAAAGCATGGAATCGAGAACATTGGTTATTGGACACCGATAGACAATCCTGAATCTAAGCTCGTCTATTTCTTAGCCTATCCCGATCAAGCAGCCCGCGACAAATCGTGGAAGGCCTTTATGGGAGATGCTGATTGGGTTAAAGCGTACAAGGCAAGTGAGGTCGATGGCAAGTTGGTCGACAAAGTCGTATCGAAGTTCTTTAAGGCCACCGACTATTCTCCTAAAATCAAATCCGACGCGTCGGGTGACCGCGTGTTTGAAATGCGGACATACACGACCACTCCGGGCAACCTGGACGCTCTGCATGCGCGATTCCACGATCATACGGTGGGCCTCTTCTCCAAGCATGGCATTACTAACGTTGCCTATTGGACTCTGACAGACGGGCAAGAGGGGGCGGACAACACGTTGGTTTATATTATTGCCCACAAGTCGCCGGAAGCCGCCAAGGCTTCGTTTGCGGCATTCCGAGAAGACCCGCAGTGGGTTGCGGCTCGAAAAGCATCCGAAGAAAAAGCCGGCGGCTCATTGACCGAAAAAGAGGGTGGAGTTTTGTCGGAGTTTCTAGTTCCAACCGACTACTCCACCATTCGCTAATCCTACCACCTGCTGAGCCTGGTAATCGCTAGTTCCAGGACAAAACGCACCAAGCAGGCCCAGTCGGTGAACATCCCCACCCAAGGATGTATGCCGACGAGGTCGCGCGACTGGGCTTTCCGATGCGTTTTTGCTGCTCGATAATTGATCCTACGAGCTCAATGAATTTGCTAAAAACAGAAAGTTCCAACTGCCAGTTATTCATCACACCTGTGCAGCGATCTTGAAACAGGTCTTAAGCAGTGGATAATCGTCTTCTCAGTCGCTGCCATGCTTGCGGAATTTGTATAGGCCCCGCAGGCTGGCTATTGGATTCCATCGACCTTGGGCTAAAAGTTCATCGACGGATACGCTACCTAAGGCATGTGAAGAATTATCGTGCTCACTCCGAGCACGGTTGCAATACGCCGACGGTTCAAGGTAATTACACATCCGCCGCTCACTCTTTCCACATGTATGTTCCAGAAGCGAATTACTTGATTGAGAATCGGTATTGCGGAAGCCTTGGCTTGCACTTCTCCGCCCACAGCAGCCCTCCAGCCGCTTCCGTTTTTGCTTCCGCCTCCATTTTCGCTTCCTAACCGGCTCCTGTCCGTAGTGTGGTTTTCCAGCAGCGAACTCCACTCCCCACGACCTCCAACAAGCTGGCCCAATGGGCAATCCCAAGTCTCAGCATTTAGAGCAAGTAGGGACAGTCCCCGGTATCACCATGCCCTTGAGCAGCGTCGGTCGACAAGGGGACACACACTGTTCCACGAGCAAGTTGAGGGTGTGTCCCTCGTTGTTTCGCTCGTTGTTTCGCATTAGCCGCACGGGCGCGATGTTCAAGTGTCGCAATTTAGGTGGTGCAGCTGGCGTTTTCGGGGATTTGTACACTGGTAATGCGCTGGGCAGGCTACGAAATGTCCCCTCGACCAAAAAGATTCTCGAGCAGCGCGCAGCAGCGAACCATGTCAGCCAGAATGGCCAAGAAATTTTGCGAAGTTGACCCACCTAATTTTACAAGCAGATGCTGCTTGAACCATTCTGAGTGGTCCAATGCACTGTTAGCATTTGGATTGTGAACCTGGGTAATCCGCAACGGACGATCGAGCAGCTTGGTGGCATTTAATCCGCTCGGCCGCTTCGCAGCCCAATGTGCCTTAAGTCAATGTCGCTGACTCAGCCAACAACTCACGTGAGCTGCATGACATGTAGTAGCGGCCGTTGGCGGGAGTTGCACTGCTGTCAAGCGTTTCAGGACGCCCTGCAGCATGCGAAAAGATCTCGTCGAACCCCGTCATCAACTCGAGCCAGATTTCACGCGAGATCTTCAAACGCTCAAGTATCGGCGGAGTATCCTCAGGCGTCACTCCACTCTTGCCAGGTGCGAGCTGCCGCGCCGTCCATTCAAGTAATAGAATGTATTCGGCAGTCGTCATCGACAGAAACCCCTTGCGTCGCGGATCAGTCGTAGAACAATCCTCCTCCCGAATCTCCACCGGAGCTAGCCACAAGTGAATCGGCAGCCGCAATGCCTTTTCAATGCGCAACGCAGGATCACTTGGCGTATTCTCCACCAACTGCATTCTTGCGCTGTCAATCGCACTCTCCTCCCACTCTCCATCTGCTCCTCCTCCGCCCCGGCCCCCAGCAGCATTCGCGTTGGCCGACAGTGGATTAAGTGCCGCCGCCTGCGCCTGCAACTCTTCGATCCGCAATTTGATCGAAGTATGCTTACACTTCTCCAACGTGTCCTCCAAAGCGGCCCGGAGCACATTCAAGTCGACATAAGCGGTACAGGCCAAGATGGCCGTTTCATCCATCAGTCGAATTGCTCGGAACCGACCACGCCAAAACCGCCCATCTTCACCCTCTTCGATATTGGCCCACTGCGCCACGCGCTGGCACATCAGTCGCATCCACCATGAGATGTCGCTCAACCGCAGCGCTGCCAGTTCCTTGGCGTTGTTAGCGAGCTTGTTGATGGCCGCTTCGGTGGGTTTGATAACAGAGAACGGTACGCTTGCTGCTGAGGAAACTGACTCTCCCGCTGCATCGGGCGAAGTTGATGAAGTTGATGGAGCTGACGATGTTGGCGTTGCAGGAAGTTCAGCGGCATTGTGCGGATTCTCGCCACTGCTGTTCGCTGATTGACTATCGGGTTCTGGAACGTTTTCCATATCCGCGATCATCTGCGCAGCTTGGGCAAGTTGTTTGCGTTTGTCTTTATTGATTTGCTGCAGCGTCGGGCAGAGTTGCAGCCATTTGATAGCCACTTCTCGATCGGTCCAGGTAGCCACGATATCGGGTCTGGATCGGAGCACTTGGTGTACATGTGTCGACAAGATTGAAAATGCCAACAAATCTATGCCAAAAAACGTGGCCAAACGTTGTAACTCGTTTTCAATCCATACTTTGCGGTGATCGCAGTTCTTCTGCGTGACTGGATCGAAACCCAGCAACATGCACCGCCGGATGACTTTGCAGATCGTGTGAACGATAGCCACTTCTGTAGGCACAAACACTTCTGACCGATTCTTACGTCCCATCGCTCGTAAACTCCTCATCATCAGAAACCGAAAAAATCATTTCCCTACTTACTACTGACGGAGGAAATCGCGATTCCTTACTCGCGCGCAGAATATTTTTCCAAAGTTTTTAGAGGAATAGTAATTACCGAGATATCGCGTGAGCGACTTGCCCTGGGGAATGTCCCCCGGCGCGAGTTGTAGCCCAGGGCCGCCTGTGTGTGTCCCTTGATCATCTGTCGGGACGCTCGAGGCGCAGTGTGTGTGTCCCCAGAGTAATGCGAGTCTGTGTCCCCCAGAGAACCCCGCGGAAGAACGTGGAGTCAGACCCTCGTAGCGCACGGAGTCAGACCGTACAGAGACCGGAAAGACGGTTGAGTCCTCAAGAAGTGCGGATGCATGGTGTGTCCCCAAGCGGCCTGGTGTGTCCCCAAGCGGCCAAACCCTGCCTTGTTCGAGACGCTGGTCGTAACCGCAAAGTCAGATTTGTCCCCAGATTGAATGCAGGAGGCATGCAGTTCGTCGTCGTCGACAACCCCGAATCGAGTGCTTTTTGTTTCGCTTCACGTTGAAACGCCGCAATGTTGCCCCATGCAGCCTTAAGTGCTTTTCTGAAGCGACCAGATACTCCGCGGCACGATGGAGATGGATAAGTCGTCAGTGGGATTGACACCTGTATCTTTAATAAAGACGCTGGTACCCAGAGGATTAGATAGCTGACGCCATACGACCGTCAGAAAGCGTTGACCATCGAGGTTTGCGGGTCGATTCTCATCCGACAATTGCCCATCGCATGAGACCGCAGTCAGATCGATTCGTATCATTGTAGCTTCCGACGCCTCGACGCCTCCATCATCCTAGCCAGCCTATCGCAACCAGCGCCGGCCGCAGTGACCGGCTGACCAAGATCGAACACCGCGTTGCCAAACAACGGAGGCAAAAGCATGAAGAGTCTAATCGGCGTGCTCGTCTTTCTTTGCGCTGCTGTCCACGTGGTTGCGGCGGAACGCGGAGCCCGTCCCAACTTTCTGATTATCTTTACCGACGATCAAGGCTATGGTGATGTCTCGACCTATCACGAGTCGGATGTGCTAACCCCCAACATCGATCGCATCGCTTCCGAAGGCATGTTGTTCACGACCATGAGGGCCAATTGCACGGTTTGTTCGCCGTCACGGGCGGCGTTGCTGACTGGACGTTACGCAGATCGAGTCGGTGTGCCAGGTGTGATTCGCACTCATCCCGAAAACTCATGGGGCTACTTCGATCCGCAAGTGCCGACATTGGCCGACGAACTGAAAAAAGTCAATTATCACACGGCCATTGTTGGCAAATGGCACCTGGGTCTCCAGTCGCCGAACACTCCCAACGAACGGGGCTTCGATTTCTTCCATGGGTTCCTCGGCGATATGATGGACGATTACTTGACGCATCTGCGGCATGATAACAACTACATGCGCCTGAATGCCGAAGTCATCGAGCCCGCAGGGCATGCTACCGACCTGTTTTCCGACTGGGCCATCGACTACCTGCGTGAGCGGGCCACGGTACCTGATGAGCCGTTTTTTCTCTACTTGGCCTTCAACGCGCCGCATTTCCCGATCGAACCACCCGAAGAATGGCTGGCAAAGGTCAAACGGCGAGCACCGCAACTGAACGAGAAACGAGCCAAGAACGTGGCCTTTGTCGAGCATTTGGACGATCGCATCGGACGAGTACTGGATGCGCTGGAACAGTCTGGGCTAGCACAGAACACCGTGGTGGTCTTCACGTCCGACAACGGCGGCTCGCTGCCCCATGCTCAAAACAACGATCCTTGGCGAGCTGGCAAGCAGAGTCACTACGACGGCGGCTTGCGAGTGCCGTTCATGATCCGCTGGCCCGAGCGCATTCAGCCTGGTTCTCGTTGCGATTACGCCGGATTGAATTTCGATCTCTTTCCAACTTTTGTCGAACTGGCTGGGCTTCAACCGGCGGCAGAGCTGGACGCAGTGAGCCTTGCTCCGCTATTGAGCGGTAGCGCGATTGGTGGCGATTCGAGCCATGCTGCAGGCACCACTCGCGACCTTTACTTTGTGCGTCGCGAAGGTGGCTTGGTGTATGGTGGCAAGAGCTATCAAGCGATCATTCGCGGCGACTGGAAACTGCTGCAAAACGACCCTTACAGTCCACTCGAGTTGTACCATCTCAAGGAAGATCCGTACGAGCAGCACGATTTGGCTGGCACCAACCCACAGGTCTTTAATGAACTCGCAACGGCTCTCCGAGCCCACATCCAGCGCGGTGGCGAGACAGCCTGGCAGAGTCGAGCGATTGTCCCCAATCGCTTGGGGAACGATTGAGACAATCGTTTTACATTTGGAAACGATTGGGACAATCGTTCTACACTGGGAGCGATTGAGACAATCGTTTTACATTTGGGAACGATTAAGACAATCGTTCCACTGTCGGCAGATTTGTTAATCTTGTTGGATTTTGTTAAAATGAACGGAGCAATAAAGTCTTCATCATTTTCATCTCGTGAGTCTTTTCAACATGGTAACCGTCGTTCATCATCGCTTTTCTGTAGACGACTATGAGCAGATGATTGCACATGGGATTCTCACTGAGAACGAGCGAGTTGAGTTGATCCGGGGGGAGATCGTTGAAAAAATGGTCGTTGGCTCTCTTCACAGCGCTGCCGTCAAACGGATGAATCGCTTATTGACGACCCAGCTGTTGGCTGCTCTCGTCAGCGTTCAGGACCCCATTATTCTAAGCGACAGTGAACCTGAACCTGATTTCGCACTGCTCGTTCCTCGCGACGATTTTTACGCGTCATCGAATCCAAAATCAAGCGAAGTGCTGTTGGTCATTGAGGTCGCGGACAGTTCGCTCGCATACGACCGCGAAATTAAGTTGCCGTTGTACGCAGAGGCTGGTATTCAGGAATTTTTGATCGTGAATCTGAACGAGTCCAAGGTGGAGGTCTATCGTCAACCGCAACTCTCAGGGAGCTATCAATCGCGAGTTGATTTTGGATGCGGGCAATCGCTGGCTACCCTTGCGTTTCCAGAGATTCGGTTCGAGGTCGATTCAATTTTGGGCTGAGGGAGTTACGTGTCCGCCAAGCTTGACTCGTCGCTTGGTTGTCATAGGAACTGCTGTCTAAACCTGATATCCCACCAGAGCCAAAGCAACTCTACGCGGCCTTACGGCAGCAACGCCGCGACGAGAAGTTCGGCGATAAGCTGTCCGACGACGTAGATGGGGATGTTGGCTTCCCGCGCGCAGATGTCGAGTTGGCGATACTGACGACGATCAGGCGTTACTTCGCCGACAGAGGACATGACTTCGATGCATCGCTCGCCCAAATTGACTAACCAAAAAAATGGGATGCCTGCTTGAGCCTACAACTCGGCTTTGTAACGGTCGGTCACCAAGGTCGTATCTGCTACTTCGACGACCAAGGCGACTTCCTCCGCATAGGGATGCCGATTCCCGTAGTCGGTCAACTCCCCTCTCACTATTGCGATGTCTGGCTCCGGCTCGCTGGTTGCGAGTGTGATCGGTTCTTGATTCCGCACGTGCCAACCAATGGGAACAAGTTGTGACAAAGCTAGATCGAGTTGGCGGGTGGCAAGGCGATGAGGAGGATTCTTCGACGTTTTTTCGGTTACAACCCCATCCAAAAGCTCTACTGCATCGTGCTCGTTAAACGCTCCGGCGCGAATCAGTTCATGGTATTTTTCCACGGACATTCGCAGTGGTTGGTAGGGAAGTATTTGGGGAAGTTGGGTTACTGACATCAGTTCTTCCAGGGAACCAAGTATGGATCAAAGCATCCGATCGGATGGTTCAAAGTCAGGGAGCTTTAGCAACCTCCACTACGGGATCGCCGAGCTCATTTATCTTAGCCTGTGGCGGTGTAGGCATGTACCTGTCAGTCCTGAAAATTGGTCGAGTGTCAATATCGCCACACCTAAGCCAGATGGCTCGTGGCTCGCCAGCGCTAGCTTGCCGGCACCGTTTGATGGGCGCCGAGAATGCTCAGGTTCAAACTACCGCCGAGGAAGAGCATTTCGTTGACCGCATTGTCGATATCAACTTTTTGAATCGAAGGTTCCTGCGGATTGCGTTCAATAGCGAACTGCGCTGTCCGCCGCATCAACTCCTTGATGAAGGCTGCGCTGACTCCGTCGGTACGAGCGATGAGATCATCCACATCTTGGGCTGCCAGTCCAACGTTGGGAGCGTAAAGCTGTATCAGCTTGCGACGACCATCCGCGTCTGGAACTGGAAACTCTATTGCTTGATTGACACGACCAGGACGTGAAGCGAGCGCCGCTTCGAGCGCTTCGGGACGATTGGTGGTAAGGACGAACAAAATGTCCGCCGCTTCCTTCAATCCATCCATTTCGTTGAGGAGTTTATTCAGCAGGACTTCTTCGCACGGGCTGTTCATGTTGGTTCGATCGCGTGCGATGAGATCGACATCTTCCATCACTACGATACTGGGCTGAAGCAGTCGCGCCAGCGTCATGTATTCACCAAGCAAGCCTACCTGCTCCGCGGAAACCAGCAACGTGGTGTGCCCTTCGAGAGCCCGGGCAAGGTAATGGATGGTATGGGTTTTTCCCGTGCCTGGTGGACCATAGAACAGAATGCCTTTTTTGGTCGACATTCCATATTCTTTGAGTTGCGCGCGATTGCGGACAAAGTTAATCACGTTGCGCTCAAGAAGCGTCAGAGTCGCTTCCGGCAAGATCACTTGGTCGCGTTCAACGAGGCGAAGTTGGTGGACTGTAATTCCTGCCGACTCTCCGGTATACGAGTGCTCGGCGTGCTCCAAGGAGAGGATTTTGCCGCGATAGGACTGTGCTTGCGAAACGGCCTGCTCGAGCGTATCAAAAAACGCTTGTCCTCGCAGTGCAATTGCTTTTCCTCGATGAGGCGATGGTCGAGCAGCTTAAGAGACAATTTACCAGCGAGTCCACAGTGGTGCTCCGCATGGGCGCGTCAAAGTGGGGCGAAGCGATGTTGGTTATACCCAATGAAGCGAATGCACATTGGCCGAATTGTCGCGAAACGATCACAAAGGTGCTAAGGCAGTTTCCACCCGAAGCTCGACCCCATAGGAATTCAGGAATCCTTGAAAAGATTCCCTACGTAAATCGTCCCTGATGCTCAGTTCAAATCGTCGAAAGCGGATTTCCAGATCTGACGGATGAGATTGAGGCGACGTTCAACCGATCGCTTGGCGCAGCCGATCCGTTCGGCGATTTCCTCGACAGCATACCCCTCGACTCGCATCATGGCGATGATCCGCAACTCGTCGGTGTCCAGTAGTTCGAACAGCTCTTCACAGTCCGTGAGAAAAGCTTCGATCGACACCGGACTCACGTTTGATTCGGCCACTTGTTCGATCGGTCGAGGGACTGATTCCCCGTGCTGAGACGGATTTGTAACAAGAAATGCCGATTCACCCGTTACCTGTCCGCCACCACGCTTGATGGCTTGTTGATACCGCAGCGACACACCGGCCTTGCGGGCGGCGATGCAATACAACAACTTCCAAAACTCGTCGCGACCGTCGATGGGACCAAATTTGCCGTCTTGCGCGCCGAGACAAAAGCTCTTAAAGGCAGAAAGTGCGACATCTTCCTCATCCAGGATGCGGCGCAGATTGCCCGGAAGCTTTCGCCGACAGTAGGATTGGAGTCGCGAGAAACAAAAGTTCCAAAGCTCCGACGCTGACTCGGCATCTCCAGCTTCCACCTTCCGAATCAGCAGCGTAATGTCGTCGGGAAAACCTGGTGTGGGCATTGGGATTCCAGTGGGCAAGCATTCCCGACGCTGCGCGTATCGCCAGGAGTTTACGTCAACATCCCTTTATACCAGATTTAGGAACGACTCACTTCGAAGTCTCCCTATCGGCTTGAATCAATAGAAAGTTTTCTAGCTGTTGTCGTGCTTTGGCGGTGTTTGGGTAGTCTTCACCTCGCTCGCTGGACAAGATCTCGACAGTTTCGCGTAGAACCCGTTCGGCTTCATCGCGGCGGCCCAATCCGACCAACGCCTGAGCGAGACTCTCGCGGACACTGAATGTAAGCTGAACCGCCCGACCATGGGTCTCATTGTGATATGGCAGTGTCTCTTCGAGCAATTCTGTCGCTTGCCGATACTCTCCCATAGCAATCAGATGGCGGCCTAATTTTCGCATTGCGGAAAGCGTTGAAGCGTGCAGGACTCCCAAGTGGACCTTTCGCGATTCGACTGCTTCGTTGAAGTAACTCAGCGCTTCTTGTTCGCGTCCTTGCTCCTGATAGACCAACGCTAGAGTAGTTGGCACCTGCATGTACAATCGTATCCCTGCTGGGTTTGACCTATGACGGTTCAACAGGTTCAACAGCATCCTCTCGGCAGTTTGATAGTCTTTGGTTTCGAAGGCAAATGCGGCTAAACTGTATCGAGAGAAATCAAGCGAAATAGGATCGACATTTCCGTTGGCTTCTTGCAGTTCGATGGAACGTTGAATCAACGGAAACGCCTGGGCATAGTCCTTACGTTCTTTGTAGACTAATCCCAAATTATCCATGGCTTGAATGGTGCGAGCGTCGGTTTCGCCAAACAATTCAGTTCGCCGACGTAAGACTTGTTGTCGCAAGAGTAACGCTTCGTCAACTTCTTCGCGCGAGCCACGCGAACGCAATATTCCAGCCAAACGATCCTGTGCATCCAAGAGCTTTTCCTCGTTGAGTGGAACGACTCTTTCGAAAGCTTCCACGGCCAAGCGGAGCTGCTCGAGCGCGGTGTCATCCACTCCCAAGCGGCGATAGGTCGTCCCAAAGGTCCTGCGAATCGTTCCCTCCACGAGTGGATTGTCTTGAAAACTCTCGCCGATCCGTGGCAGCATCGCGTCGAGAATTTCACGAACCGTGACATCCACGCCATGTTCCTCGGGACGCGCGGAGGCAAGTAGATCCAAGAGAAAGTCGTTGATCTCTGCGGCCGTCTCGGCTTCGCGAATGGCAACTGCCTTGGCCTGGGCTTCTAGTTGTTGCGCGGTAACGGCTTGTTGCTCGGCTTGGACAGCTTGTTTCTCGGCCGCAACCGCTCGGCCTCGTTGCCAATACGCGACCGCCGTCCCCAGGAGGGACACAACGGCTACTGCGCACGCCGCAACGAGCTGGATGCGACGGCGACGAGTCAATTCGGCTTGTCGCACACTCACTTCACGTCGCTCGATCTCTGCCTGCCGAGCCCGCCGCTCGACACCGACAAAGTGCTTATCGAGTGATCGACTAACTTCGCGCGCATCGGGACGTTCTTCGGGCGAAGTGGAAAGGCAGCGCCGGCAAAGTTCAGTCAGGTCGGGATGAGCCGTCATGGCATTAAGTTCGGAGAGGGCATTCGCGAAGTCCCCCTCGGCGGTTCGGCGGATGGCGTCGAGTGGCGAGTCCTCGTGGTGCAACCTCTTGTTATTAAGAATGCGGTAGAGGATTGCGCCCAGTGAAAAGATGTCGCTACGGGCATCGAGAGTTTGCTTTTCACCTCGCGCTTGTTCGGGGGACATGTAGGCAGGCGTTCCCAGCACATCTCCGTCTGTCGTGAGGCTCGTGCTGGTATCGATGCCGCTCGCTAGTTGTTTCGACACGGGCTTAGCCTGCGAAGTAGCCTGTGGTTGTGCAGCGCTCCGTTTCAGATCGTCAAGCTCAGCAATCATCCGATCTACAACCGGTTCTTCACGTGCGTCGTCGATCGACTTGGCCATCCCCCAATCCATGACTTGGACTTCACCAAAGTCACCGACCATGATGTTATGCGGCTTGAGATCGCGATGAATAATGCCGCTGGCATGGGCATAAGCCATCGTTTGGACCACGCTGTGAAAAATCGTTAGGGACCGTTGCAGCTCGTGGTCCCCGGCCATGCGTTCATTCAGCAACGACTCCAGTGTGGCCCCTCCCACCAGCTTCATTGAGTAGAAGGCCGTTCCGTCGTCGAAGGTGCCGTAGTCGTACACGGGGGGAATGCCGGGGTGCTGCAAACGGCCGGTGAGCTGCGCTTCGCGCAACAAGCGTACGCCGGCGTGGGGATCATCCAACAGCGATTTGCGCAGCACCTTAACGGCTAGCGGTCGACCACCGACTTTGTCATTCACCCGCCAAACATCGCCGTAGGCCCCACGACCAAGTCGCTCCAAGAACTGGTAACGCGGTGTTTCTGCGGGTTGGTCCGAAGCGTTGGCGTGGCAACACTTCGCCGTTTCGACAAGCTGCTCAAGTTGGGGCTCGGTCAATTGAACACCAGGTCGCTCCAGCACTTTCCAATAATCGCCTGGCGATGGAGACTGTCCAGCTCTAACGCGCAACTCAGAGTCCAGTGAGATCAGTTCGGTTGCCAGGTTGGTTTGCTCGGCCGCGTCGATTTGGTCGAGCAGGGAGTTGACCACTTCGCCCCCCAACTCGCCCGTTCGTTCAAAGGCAGAGCAAATATCTTCGATTCGTCGCATCGATTCGAGAGAAATCATGGTGGGAGCCCCAGCTAGGTGTGCGGGTTGTTGATTCGTTGAAAGTCGTCGTTCGGTCGGCGAACGAAACCAAAGTCGTCGTTCGCTCCGCGAACGAAACCATAAGCTTTACTGTTCGTTTCGATCCGCGGAGCGATCGACGACTCAACTGCCGTCGTTCGCTCCGCGAACGAAGCGGCCTGCAACCTCAATGAAGCAAATGGCAGCAGTCCCTATTCTGCTCATTGCGCATGCATGGGTTGATCCGTCACAACAGATCGGTGCACTATCTGATTTCTTCTGAAAGAAAAAGGCAATTTGGTGGCGGATGACGCTCCCAGTTTATCACAAACCCAATAGATGGGTCCGACTGCCACTGCTGCCTCGCAGGCGTTCGGACCATGCCGTCCGGTTGTTTTGCCCCTCTTTTCGCTGGGATTTTTGTCGTGTCATTGATACCAAAACGGCTTTCACGCCGGTCCGAAGTCAAAATGCGGTCCTTTTGCCAATCCCAGGGTGCGTGCGCCCACCACCCCTTCGGGTCGAAGCTAGGCCGCGCTTTGCGCATCGAGACGCTTGAAGCGCGACAGCTTTTGGCTGCAGACCTGTTTTACGAGAACGCGAATCTAGATCTTGAGTTGATGCGGGCGGGAGACCAGATTCAGATCGTTGATGCCAACGATAACTCACTAGTACTGCGGGAGGTGGCAATTGGAGAGATCGACCGCCAAATTGAGATCATCGGACGGTCCGTTCGAATCGATTCCGCCGTCCAACTTGACGACAACTCGCTGATCGTCTCAGCGGGTCGCATCGATTTCTACGATGCCGAACTAACGACCACTGGTTCGGTCATGTTGACTGCCGAGCATCAACCGGGCTCCCTCGTCGATAACGTTCTGCCCTCAGTACTGAGCGGGGTGGTCAACGACCGCGAGCAGTCGGTGGTGATCACGGGATCGAGTTTGACTGCGGCTTCGTTTTCGATCGTTGCGTCTGGCGAAGCAACCGCCGAGTGGGGCGATCTGGGCGGTCATCAAAGCGGCGTGGGCCAAGAACTGATCGCTGAACTCGAGCGTCGGCCTAACGAGATTGGGTTGACCAGCATCGGTTTGGCCAGTATCGGGCCGTTGACTGCGCAGGCCAAGTTGTACACCGCTTCGGCAACCATCCAGTTGCATGATTCGATTATCAATAGCACCACCACAGTGGATGTGTGGGCACAGGCGGAAGCCGATGCGTCGCTTAATACGATCGCAGTAACTGGGTTGAATGCCGAAGGTTCGCCCGCCACCCTGTCGGTCGGTCTGAGCCATTCCGAAACGCAGGCGATCATTGACGTATCAGGAACTACGCAGATCATCGCGGGTGGCCGAGTCCATTTGTTGACCGATGCCAAGAGCACCGCCGTCAACGTTGCGCGCAACGAAGCCGATTCGCGAGCCCGTGCCCCTGGTGCTGCAGAGGTCGACTACGGTTTTAACTTAGCCATGGCTTTCACCCGTGAAACATCCACGATCGATGTGTCAGTCGATTCCTCGATTTACTCCGACGGCAGCATTGACATCCAGGCCAGCGGAACCGTCAACAACGATGCCAAAGCGACAACGGCAATCTTCAACGATGGAACTTTCGGAGCATCCGCCGCGGTGGGCGTGGACCGTGCCATCGTCCGCGCGGAGGTATATGGGACCCTAACGTCCAGCGGAAGCGAGCGAGCTCAAGTCGATCTCGAAGGCTGGGAGCTTTACTCGGGTCGTGAAAGTCTAATCCTCAAAGGAATCCATCCAGATAATCCCATCCGCGTCGGCGATCGCTTGAGTTATCATTCGTCGCAGCCTCGACTTGGTTTGATCGATGGTCAAGACTACTTCGTACACGAGATCACCGAGCAGACGCCCCAGGCCGATGGTCTGCTGTGGCAAACCATTCGACTGACGCGCGCACAGAGCATTGATCTAGACAACAGTGGTGTCGATCCAAACGCCGAGCACTCGTTGACACGCTTGGGCGTGCTGCGTTTCGATGCGACGCAGGTCGCCCCCGACGGCAGCGGCGAAGGCCGCATAGAGCTATCGCTGCCCGCCGGCGTCACGCGGCTAACCTACCTCGGACCCGAAGCTGATGCCGACGACAATTTGCCAGATGCCATCACGGGTTTGGAGCAGAATCAGACTTACGAAGCAGTTCCGTTTGGCGCGGACATCAAACTTCGGTTGCCGGGAGAAACGAACTTCATCAACTTCTCGCTCCCAGCCGGAACGTCAGGAACCCATGGCTTTCGATACGACGCGAAGGTACAGTCGTTCAGCCCCGTCAGCGACGTCGACTCGAATGGAAATTGGATTGCACTGCCCGAGGGCCATGGCTTGAAAACCGGTGATTTCCTACTGTATGGCACCGATCCGACCAAAGCCGTTACTCGTGAGATGTATTCTTTCGATGAGCAGGGAAATGTACTCGGCCGCCTAGGCGAAATCACTTTGCCTGATGCTCCGATCGATGGACTGAACAACCATCATGGTTATTATGCTGTGGTCGACAGGGTGCTTCCCAATCGTTTGCGTTTGGCCGGATCGCTGGCGGACGCCTTGGCCAGTCGAATTGTTGATCTGACCAGCGCGCTGGGGACGACTCACTCTTTTCTGCGACATGGAACCGGTGGCATCTCAGTAACCGCTGAGATGCAAGCGACCAACAAGGCCGAAGCTGGTACGAATTTTACAGACGGAGAACAGCCCTGGTCATCGGTTCTCAGCGGTGTCGCGCAAGGGCATATCGAAAATGTGGGCGGCGCAGCACTCGGATTCTTCGGAGCACTAACGACCGGCATTCAGGGAAACGGAATCAGCACGGCGACCGAGTTGACCTCCGTCGACGCCGATCCGGTGCAAGACCCCAATTCATCCAAGCAAGGCGGAGTGGATGCGGCCGCTTCGTTCGTGCTTTCCGTGTCTGATCATCAGGTCCATGCAATCATTGGTGCAACCGCAACACTTCGTTCCGAAACGGACATAACAGTCGATGCCGAGATCGTTCAGTGGACGCGGTTGGGCGCGATCAGCGAATCGACTCGCGCGGGGTTGAATGAGAGTAGCGGTGATAGTGGCAGCAGTCAAAGTAGCAAAGAGTTCGCGGTCAGCGGCGGTTACGGTCTCTACCGCAACGAAGCTCACGCAATCATTGATGATGCGTTCGTTGACGAGTTGGGCGAAACGCAACGTGCTAGACTCGATGCGCGAAACGCAGTAATCGTGGACTCGCGAGTTGTCTACCCGTTTCTTGGCAACACGGACGGCGGGGTCAACGCGGCAGTGACCATCGATCAATTTGGGTTAGGTGGCTTTTCATCGCTGCTGGATGGCACCCACGGCTTGGCTGGCCTGGTCAATGTGTACGCTCGCACGACCGCCGATGGAGGCCGCAACGCGTTAGCACTGGCACTGGGCATTATGGTCACCGATACCACCAACGCAGTCGTATCGCGCATCGGTGATGGCGCTTGGGTGCAAACAGATTCCTACTTTCCAGCCGCTGATCAACGCGTCGCCGTGGGCGCGGTGCTGGATACGTTCAATGTCGGCGCTGGGCAGATGTCTTCGTTGAACCTGAGCATCCCAGGCTTTGCCGAAGCATTTCAGCTTAGCGGCAAACGTGGCGAAGATGGCAGCCTGCAGGATTTCCTAAAAGACATTGCCGACCCGCTGGGCGTCTCAGGTAAAAATGCCGCTGGCGGGGCAATGCTGCTGACGTTGGGCGACCATACCACAGTGGCTGAGATTGCCAAAGATGTACAGATCGGCCCCACGCTAGGCCCCACAACCGGCAGAATCAATCGCTTGGATGTGACGGCGACTTCCGACATCTACGATCTGGCGTTGGTACAAACCGGGACCGCTTCGTCGCAGTTCGGCTTCTCCGCGGCGATTGCGGCTGCAAACATCAAGACCGACACCCGCGCGAGCGTTGACGCCACGCGGGTTGCCAATGCCGATGGAACGGTGCCGCCAGCGGCGCGGCTGGCCGCCGAGACACTCAACATCGCCGCCAGCGACACGCTCGACCGAGTCAATATTCTAGGTGCCTTTTTGAAAGGCAAACAAATCGGTGTGGGGACGTCGATCGGAGTCAATGTCATCGATCAACAGGTGGCCGCCTTCATCGGTCGTGATGATCGCGGATTATTTGGAACACGCCGAATGAACGTCGACTTGGGCGCCGTCAGCGTCGTCGCTAAGGCCGATGGTGATATTCACTCTTGGGTGATCAGCGGCGGTCTGCAGGGCATCGGGGCATCCAGCGGTAAAGCCAATACCAAGCAGACCGGAGCGATCTCGCTGAATGTCCCCGTGGCAATCAATCAGGTGAACAGTCGAGTCGAGGCGTATGCGGATGCTCTCTGGAACGAGACCGAATTTGCTACCGTTGCAGAATTGGATGTGAACGCCGCGTCAGAAATTGACGTACAGGCAGTTGCGATTGGAGCGTCCTTTGTCGTTCAAGCCGGCGAAGGAGCTGCTGCGGGCAAGCTGAACCTAGCCGGTGCGGGTGCCGTGGCTGTAAACACGGTGGTTACAGACGTGCACGCCTCACTATCATCAAGCTGGCTGCTTGGCTCAAAAGTAACGGTACAAGCCAGCGATGGCTCGACGACGGAAGCAGACGCGGGTGGATTCGCCCTTGTCGCTGCGCTGTCGCCACAGTCTCGAGCCGCATTGTCCTTTGGCGTAAGTGTCGCATTGAATGATGTCAGCGGAACCGTTGAGGCATCGGTCGAGCGTGTGTCTTACGGACCTTTAGACGAAAACGCAGAGGGCGATTTCAGCGTGGTTGCCGAATCGATGTCGATCACACGCGCTTTGGCAATCGCTGGTGGGGGTGCGGCCAACTTGGGCAACGGTTCCTTCGGTGGAGCCGGCGCCGCAGCTCAGAACGCGGTTGCAAAGGAAGTCCGCGCGGAAGTCGCAGATAACAGTCGGCTGACCTTGCCAACAGGAACGCTGCGAGTCGCTGCGTACGATGAAAGTCAAGTTCTTGCGGACGCGGGCGGCGTCGGGATCGGTGTCACGGCTGGCCCCGGCAATGGTATCAGTGGCGCATTGGGCATCAGTCTCGCATTTAACGATGTCGCCAACGTGGTGACCGCCTCGATCGGTTCAAATTCCTCGGCATTCGCAACGTTGATTGCTGCGATCGAGGTGGAGGCTGAAGCAAAAACGTCGATCGAAGCATTGGCGATTGCCGCCTCGGCAGGAGTCGCCGGAAGCGCAGGGCTGGCGGTCGCATTGGCCGGAGCTGGCGCTGGTGCCGTTAACGAAATCGCGAACCAAGTTACCGCCAGCATCAGCGGCAGCGTACTCTTGCTAGTCAATGGGAACAAGGAGATCAGCGTTCTGGCCAATGATAGTTCGACGATCGTAGCGCACTCGATCGGTGCTTCGCTGGGAGCCGCCGCGAGCGGTGCGACGGGTGTCGCAATCCAAGTTGGCGTATCCGTGGCGCACAACGCCATTGCCAACCACGTCACGGCATCGGTCATCGGCTCAACGCTACGTTCTGCGGGCGAAATCACCATCAACAGCGATCAACTGGCCAGCATCACCTCAATGAGCGTGGCTGCGTCCGCGGCCTTGGCAGTAGCAAACTTAGGCTTCGGGGTTGCCGGCGCGGGAGCCTTGGCAACCAACGCGATCAACAACCAGACGATTGCTCTGGTCCAAGACTGTACACTCAGTGCCGTTGGCGATGTCAGCGTGCTGGCAGAGGATCAATCGATCATCGATGCTTCGATCCTAGCGGCTACGATTTCGCTGGCTGTTGGTAACGTGGGAGCCGCTGCGGCGTTTGGAATTTCGTTGGCCGAAAACCGAATCGGCGATGCAACAACCTACCACGATAATCCGCTGGCGGAGCGTGCTGCGGGTTCGGCGCGCGTCATGGCGGCGGTCGATCGCAGTCGTGTGATTACGCCCGGCAGTCTGGACGTCCGTTCGCAGGCAGCGGGCAGCGCCACGGCCACAGTATTTGCGGGCAGCGCCGCTGCCGCAGCGGGCAGTATCGGAGCTTCCGTCGCAGGTGCCGGTGTCTCGTCGGTCAATCAGGTTGAAATGGAATTGATCGCTGCAATTCTTAACAGCAATTCAGAAGGTAACGTGCTGGGTAACTTTCAGGGCATCGATGTAGGCGGTCGGACGACCGTCTCGACCGCCAACGAAAGGGCGATCGAGACGTTCGTAGGTGCGGCCACGCTGGCGATCGCCGCAGGTTCTTACGCCGGAGGTGTCTCGGTTGCAGTCAGCGATGCCCGCGCGAAGCAGAACAATAGACTGCAAGCGGTGATTCGAAGCTCGGTCGTCAATTCAGGCGATGGCACGATTCTCGGAGCTTACGATAGGAGCGATGTGAGTGCCGATGCTTATGCAAGTGCCGTCGCAGCCGCCCTGGCTCCCTTCGGCGCGACTATTTCCGGAGGCGGAGTGTTCGCCACCAGCGAGGTGATTCCTACACTAGATACCGAGTTCTTTTCAAGCACCTTGCAAGGTCTCGGGCTGTGGTCCGAAGGCTGGAGTTCCGGCAATGCCGTGGCGCAAACTCGAGCGGTCGCGATCAGCGCCGGCATCATCGGTATCGGGCTGAGCGGTTCTTCGGCTCGAGCTGTTGCGAGTCCCCAGTTGAACAGTTGGTTCACCAACAACGCAGTGGATGTACAAGAGATTCGAGCTGACCTCCGTGACGATACCAACGCACAAGCCGATGCCGCTGGTTTGACGATCAGTACTGGATTTGCCGTCGGTGTCTCTCAGGCTCGCACGGAAACGAAGGGCCAAATGCGTCACTGGATTGATAGCGGCGACCATGTCATTCGATCTGCAGCCATGACCATTTCTACACACGGCATCAACCCGCTCACAACAGACGAAAACCTGAAGACTCAGGCTACCGCGCAGGGCTCGGCCGGCGGCTTACTGATCGGAGTTAATGCCACCGTGACTTCGATGGAGTCTGCGCGCGTCGGGTACATAGAGGTTGCCGATGGCTCTCGGATCGAAGTGGATTACCTAGGGCTTAGTTCTCAGGCAAGTTCAGCGGATATCGGCGTTGCCAGCAGCTTTGCGGCGAGCTTGATAGCAGCCGGGGTGACTTTATCGACGGTCGACGTGAATGTGTCGACGGGTGTCCAAATCGGCGAGGGTGTTCAAATTATTGCCGACAACGCTGAGTTTATCGCTCGTCCCGAGACTGCATCCCAGGCTCACACAGTCTCCGGCGCGGCAGGCGGCATCAGCGGCGCGGTGGCGGTACCAAGCACGAACATCACCATGAACGCGACGATCGAGATTGGTGATCGCAGCGTATTCGAAGTCACCGACCACTTTCAGATGCGAACGACCACGGAATCGCAGTTTGATGCGACGCTGCTGGCCGCAGCTGGTGGGTTGCTATCTGGCGGCGGTGGCAGTCTCTCAAACACAGTGGATGCGAATTCACAGATCAAGCTTGGCGCTGCGACGATCGTTGCAGGCAACTTGTTAGCGAATGCCGCCAACTTGGTCGACAAGTCCAATAGGCTAAGCACTGGCACCGTCGACGCCACGACGGGAGGCTTGATCGCCGGGGTCGGTGTCAGCAGCACGACCGATCTATATTTAACATCGGAAGTCACCATGGGTGCTGACATTACGCTCGATAACCTTGGTCAGCCCAACGCCAGCATCTCGGCCAGCAATGAGATCCAGGCCCTCGAAGAAACCACGCTTCGCAGCGGTGGTATTGCCGCTGGCGGCATCAACAATAGCACGCTTCGCACTCCCTTGAACAACGCGACCGTTCGCTTGACCGACGGAGCGTCGATCACTGCGGCGGGTGGCATCGACATTTGTGCTGGCGGCAGCGGCGACCTCAAAATTCAGTCCAACTCCGAAACGTATGGTGCGGCAACCGTCGGCGCAGGCGTGGCTACGATTGCGATCACGCCGCAAAATCTTGTGGCCTTGGAAAGTGGAGCCGAGATTGTCGCGCAACGGGACGTTAATCTGTCCGCTGGAACGGACACCAACTTCAATCAAGACATATACAATATCGGCGCCCGAGTCGACACGTTTGCCGGCAGCCTGATTCCTATCGACTTGATGGATGCTATCGCGACGCTCGACCAAGACAACAGCATCATCATAAACTCGGGTGCGGCGGTTCGCAGCGGGGGCGATCTAAGGATGCACGCCGAACAGTTCGGCGACAACAATGTCATCGCTCAAGTAAAAGCGGTGAACTGGACGACAGGAGTTGCCGGTGCAATCGACGGACTGTTCGGCGCTGGCGGCGTGGAACAGTTCGGTGGCACGGCGACGAGCAACGCGAGTGGCATCGTCAACGTCAATGGCGTCGCAGAAACCGGCATCGCTCGCAAGCGTATTCTCGAGATCACGGAGATCGAGCGCGCCGATCCGGGAGTGGATGAAAACGGTGATCCGCTGCCCGATACGGCTGACTTGTTCACCGTCTTCGTCGACTCTCGCTCCACCGGCGACATCACGTTCGAGAAACGCTTGTTGCCCGTCAATTCGGCCCTCGATCTGTCGCTGACCGAAGCCGAACGCCAACTGGATCTTTACTGGGACGTTCCAGCATTGCGAACTTTTTACGAAGCGGAGGTGACGCGACTGAAAGCAGAACTGGAAGAACTGGGACTGCTACAGACTCTCGTAGATGATCAAGGCCGGAGCATACAACAGAGGGTTGTCCGTAGGTCGTTGAGCCTTGACGTGGATCCCGTTTACGCCAAGGCAGGACGTATTGATGTGCGGGCTGGTTCGTTCATCCACAGTGAAGGCGCGCTGAACGCGCCGGGCGACTCGGCAGTTGAAATTGTGAATCAAACGCCTGCCAATCTGATACTGCGCGGCATCGAGGTGACCGAAGATGCGGGCGGCGTATTTTTGAACGGACAGTTACATTCTGGTGGAGAAGGTGGTTCGACCGGCAAGCAAATCATCGTGGACAATCGCTTCGTCGTCCTGAGTGACAACACGACCTTCTCATGGCCCAATATCACCGTCTCCGGACCTGTCACCAATCTTGGCGGAAGTATTCTGTTGCAGACGCGTCCCAGCGGTGCTGGCAGTATCACGATCAACGCCCCAGTCAACGGCCTGACTCAGCAGATTCTTGCAGGCAACAACGGAAATGTCGTGATCAACCTGCCTGAACTGGGCAGCATCTACGAAGCCAGCGGAGCAGAGCACGCGCGTTGGGGCGGGTTCACACGGCCACGATTATTCGGATTACCAGTCGGTGCGGCCGGAACCGGACGTGCCGAACCCGGTTTTGCGCTGACTGATCTATTTATTGGTAACAATCCAGATGTCACCGCCTATCTAGCAACCACGCCAACTGTTCCCAGTCTGATCGGTAGTTCGATCTTCATCTCCGCGCAGTACGTCAACGTCAACGGCATCATCCAAAGCGGCAAACCCGAATACAAACTTACCATCACACCAACGACCGCCGCCGAAATCACTTCGCTACGAAGCAACTCAAGCCTCAGCGGCCTGGTGGAATTAAACACGGTTCAGTCTAGCGATCTGTTGGCCCGCTACGACGTCGATCGCGATCGCATCGTTGTCGAAGAGCTGCGAGTCAGCGGTGGCTATGTTGATTTGACTGGCCACATCACCAACACGCACAACGGTGAGATCCGCGTGCTGAGCGACTACGCG